>NZ_JBYTDP010000007.1:0-197197 GCF_058791555.1 Bacillus sp. EB106-07-01-XG149
CTACACTTGCCCTTTAGAAAAAGAAACAATCTCGCCTAAAATTGACTTTGCATAAGCTTAGCTTGATAGCGATGGGGTAACACCACATATCCATCAAGCTAACAAGGACGAGTTACCCCAAAACGATAAAAACGATCAACATGCATCAAAAAAACCACGCTAAGCAAAAATACAATGAGCTGTCCATATGGACAGCTCATTTACATAATTACCGTTATTGGTAGCAAGAAAAAGGCAGATCCCTACTCTCATAAGGAATCCGCCTTTCTCCTTTTCTATGACTCTATTTATTTTTTTATACATTCCTACTATTTATTATAGTTTTCAAAATAACTATTTACATATAATTTGTATTAGTGTACTATTTGTCTAGTACACTAATACAGAGGAGGAAAGAAATGGAAACTGAGTTTTCTCCTAATATCCCCATTTATGTTCAGGTAATCGAATACATCAAAAAAGAAATTGTAACAGGACGTTTGGCGCCAGGTGATAAAATTCCTGCTGTACGTGAATTAGCGGGTGAATTACAAGTGAATCCAAATACAATTCAACGTACGTTCCAAGAGCTAGAACTGGAAGGTATTTCTGAGACACGTAGAGGAACAGGAAGATTTGTAACAATGGATGAAGAAAAAATTACAGAGATACGCAAAGAAATGGCAAAAGAGTTGCTTGATAATTTTATAAATGGAATGAATAACTTAGGATTTATGGAAGAAGAGGTTCTCTCAATACTCCGTTCTTCTTTGGAAAAGAAAAAGGAGGGAAATGAATGAAAGAATTATTGAAAATTGAAAAACTATCGAAAAGATATGATTTAAAAACAGTGATTCAAGATGTAAGCTTAACAATATCAGAAGGGAAGATTATCGGTCTTGTTGGTGAAAATGGTAGTGGAAAAACGACATTTTTAAAAATGATTTCTGGTTTAAGGTTTCCTTCTAAAGGAAGTATTACAATTAAAGATAAAAAGGTGGGATTAGAAACGAAAAAAATCGTTTCATTTATGCCCGATAGTCCTGTTTTTGAAAAATGGATGACTGTAAAAGATGCTGTGCTGTTCTATCGAGATATGTATGTTGATTTTGATCTACAACAAGCAATAGAATTAATAGCTAACTTTAAAATCCCGCTAGAGGAGAATATAAGCATCTTATCAAAAGGGAAAACAGGGATATTACAGCTAATATTAACCTTTTCAAGGAAAGTAAAGGTATATGTATTAGACGAGCCATTAGGTGGAATTGATCTTGTTTCTAGAAAGCATGTATTAGATTTAATTCTTAACTTTTATCGTGAAGATAGTACCATTCTTATTTCGACTCATTTAATAGAGGAAATTGAAAATATATTTGATGAGGTAATCTTTTTAAAAGACGGGAGTATTGTATTGCATGAAAATGTAGAAGAAATTCGTTTTCACCATGGAAAAGCAGTACATGAGTTATTTAAGGAGGTTTTTGAGAAATGAATCCACTTTTTCGTTATTTATTTAATTGTAATAGAAAAAAGATAGCCGTCTTTTATTTTGGATTTATTACTATTTCGTTACTTCTTTTATTTAATATGATGGGACTATCGAAGGTTACAAATCAGCTTACAAAGGATATAACATTAGGTATATTTATTTCAATAATAGGTAGCACTGCATTTTTACTGATTTTAATAGCCTTGCCATCTTTCAATAAAATGCTAAAAAATACTATGATACGTTATACAGCCATCTCAGGAAAAAAATATATATATGCAAATTTATTCTTTTTCACGTTAATGTTTATTCTTTTACTAGTAATAGGCTTAATTTTTCTATACTATTTCTCCCAAAGTACCTACGGTGGAAAAGTAGTCGGGGGATACCAACAAGAATTTCATGAGTTATATGCATATGGATTTCTTCATCACATACTTTCTGTTTTATTATGGGGAATCGATTTCATGAGTATATTAATCTCCTGCTATTTCATCATGGTAATTACAAAGCTGATTCCTATAAAGTCATCAATGAGTAAGATGGTTATATCGATTATTTTCTTCGCTTTATTTTTAACAATCCAAACATTAGTACTGGATGTTTTAAGTAAATTAGAGAAATATGTAATCACCATAAAGAGTACGGGATTCATAGATAAAAATGGTTTTATTGACACATCACTGTATCCTAGTGAAGGATTCACTATTTTAGATGTATGTTTTACTTGCTTATTCATAATTGCCCTAACAGCTATTACAGGACGTATCATTGATAAAAAATTAGAAATATAAAGTTCCACTTTAAAGGTAGAATTTATTTAGGAGGAAGAAATGAGAACAACTAATCCAATATTAAAAAAAGACAAATTTCATAAAGAGAAGACAAATGCTGCTACAATGACTATTGGCGGAACGATAGGAAAAACATTCGTTTTGCTTATCTTACTTCTTACATCATCTGTTTATTCATACGTACAGATGATACAAGGAAAAATGAAAATACCCGTGTTGATTGGAATTATAATAGTTACTCTAATTGTCGCATTTGTAGTTATATTCATTCCGCGCATATCCCCAATTTGCGCACCGATTTACGCAGTATTACAAGGGATTTTATTAGGAAGTATTTCAGCATATTATACACTGCGTTTTGGTGATTCTATCGCTTTAACTGCCGTATTACTAACAATTTCGATTTTATTTGCCATGTTAGTGTTATACGCAACTCGAATAGTAAAAGTAACTAAAAAGTTTCGTGCGGTTGTAACGGTTGCAACACTTGGAATTCTTATTATGTATTTTATTGTTTTCTTACTGGGCATCTTAGGGGTGACTGTTCCATATTTTCACCAAGGTGGGACAATTAGTATCATAATAAGTACAATTGTAATTATTGTTGCTGCATTAGATTTGTTACTAGATTTTGATTCAATTGAACATGGTACTCATAGTGGAGCACCGAAGTATATGGAATGGTACAGCGCAGTAGGGCTTATGATGACATTAGTATGGCTATACCTGGAGATCCTTCGACTGGTTTCTTACATTATGAAAAACAAAGACTAAAAAAACATCCTGCATGGTTCAAACATGCAGGATGTTTTTGGTATCTCATATTATCAATTAGTTCAATACAGACAGTAACAAATGTATGAATTCAACCCATACTTATAAATGTAATCTTCCTTCGATTACTACAAACGAGTTAACAGTAAAAAGCCGATTCCCCCTTAGCGTACGAAATTTGCGTTTTATTTGTGTTACCCCATTGCTTTCAAGCTAAGCTCATGCAAATTCAATTTTAGGCGAGATTGTTTCTTTTTTCTAAAAGACAAGTATAGGTGAGTGAAATATTTGCATAAGAAATAAACCCTAACAAGTTTCAAATTTAGACTAATCTAAGTAATTCAATTTTATCAATCTGTGTGTTTTTACATATTGGAAAAATAAGGAGGTTATCAAAGGCTGAACGAAACTTTCAGCGGATGATAACCTTCTGAAATAGCGTGTCAATGATTTAAATAGATATCCTCACAAATATATTATTGAGCCACTCCAAATACATTGATTTCAGCCGCACTTGTCCATGGATTATTGTTTACCTCGCTTAATGCACGTAGTCTAATATAACGACCTGTCTTGTTTGCAAAGCTGACTTCTTTCAAATTAGTATTATTGGCAAAAGCACCTATAGATACAGCTGTTCCCCAATTCGCTCCATCACTACTGACGTAAAGCTCATAGTCCTTAATCGTTCCGTTGATTTGGCCATCTTGCCTTGGCAGATAGCTAAATTTGGAGAGGTTATAGGTTGCACCTAAATCAATTTGAATCTCGTGCGGCATTGGAGCTACGGGGCTCCAGTTTGTATGCCAAAATGTGTCTTTGTTTCCATCAAAGGCATACGTACCTAAATTGTACCAATTATAGCTATCTACATATTTTAGTGTCCAGTTTGTTTGCGGAATTAAACTAGCTTCTTTTGTTGTGACTGCTACCCCTTTTTCAATGGTATGTGGAATATTTTATTGATAGCCAAACTAGATTCATACATGGAATCAATCGACGGATACATCTGTATAAGGCTAACAGAATACCTTTAATTATAATTACAGGAATTTGAAAAAATGTTATTTTTCAATCGAATTAATATTTTCTCAAGATTAGCCCATAAAAGGGGAGTACCACATCGCTACCAAGCTAAGAAAATATAACTACCCTCAGAATGAAAATTTTATCCATTGTTGAATACTAATAAGATGGTTATGTTAACTGAAGGCACTAGATTTATATCGCGAAATTTATATGAAAAAGATAAAATGGAAGGGTGTTTGAAATGTTTGGATAAAAAAGAGGCGAGATACGATGAATATAATTGAAAAAAATTTAAAGTTAGATATTAATCGTATTGTATTTATTGAGAGAACATTTGAGGAATACATTAAAATGTTTGATTTATCTCCTGAAAATTTAGAGAATATGAAAGTTTTAGATTGTGCAGGCGGAGCATGTTCTTTTACTGCACATGCCAATAAATTAGGTATTGATTCTACGTCTTGTGATATTGCTTATTATCATGAGGTAATTGACTTGGAACAAAAAGGATTAGAAGACATTGAACATACTATAGAACATATGGAAAAAGCATCAGGAAACTATGTATGGGAGTATTTTTCGTCTATTGATGCATTAAAAGAAGAAAGAAGCCGTGCTTTAAAAGATTGTGTTCAGGATATGAGAGAAAATCCTCAACATTATCAGGCTGTTACTTTGCCTGTTTTACCATTTGAAAATAAACAATTTGATATGACAGTTTGTGCACATTTGCTGTTCATGTATTCTGATCGTTTAGATTATCAATTCCACTTAAATAGTTTAAAAGAGTTGATACGTGTAACAAAAGATGAAATTCGTATTTTTCCTTTAACAGATTTATATGGAAAGAAATATGATCAATTATCTCAATTGATGAACGACTTAAAAGAACATGTTCGTTCGATTGAAGAAGTAAAAGTATCTTATGAGTTTCAGAAGAACGCTAATCACATGTTAGTAATTAAGCTGAAGTAATAATGTAAAAAGAAATCTCTTTACATTTTCTTAGTTTTTTTACTACTACTAATAATGCGTTATGTAGACAATACTTGTATAGATAGGGTATATAGCCCATACCCATCAAGTTAAAGGCTCATACCACCCCCAGAACGATAATTTTGTGTTTTGTACAGCACCGAGGCGCAGGAGGATCATTCTGTTTTGTCGATCCAGATGAAAAGTTTAGTTATACTTATACGATGAACAAACATAGATTTGGCATGGCCAATGAACGAAGAGAACTTGCACTAATAAAAGCTCTTATACGGTTGCCTTTGAAAAAATGAAAATACGTAAATGGTTGAAAAAAATTTGTATTTTGTAAGGTTTTTAGTTATGAATAGTGGAATAAATATTAAGTATTCAACAGTTCAAATAAAACGAGTCATCTTTTTATTTTAAGAAAAAAGATGACTCGTTTTATGCTAAAATTCACTTAGTGTATATTTTCGTTAAAATGTGGGTGGTACCCCTTTTAGCAAAACCGGAGTGGAAATGATGAGTATAAACAGTTTTGTGGGATTGATAAAGGACGAATTATTAAAAGAGGTAAGCATTAGAAGTGAGGATGAATTCGAGCCTGTAGTAGTTAAAGATATTCCTAGACTTTGGAAGTGTTTAGGGATGGGTAATTATGCCGCAGTATTTATGCATAAAGAATACAAAGATTGGGTAGTGAAAGTTTACGCGCGAGAAGGAGAAGGAATTGAAAAAGAGTCAGAAGTATACCGAAGAATCGGAAACCATCCTTCTTATTCGAAGCTTATATATAAAGGAGAAAATTTCATAGTATTGAAACGTTTAAAAGAAATTACCTTATACGATGCTATTCATAAAGGGATTAAAATTCCTAAGCAGGTGATCCTTGATATCAATGAAGCTTTAGAGTATGCAAGGGATCAAGGATTAACTCCTTGTGATGTTCACGGAAAAAACGTGATGATGGAAAAGGGAAGGGGATATGTAGTCGATGTATCTGATTTCTTAAAAACAAAAGAAGATAGTAAGTGGAGAGACATAGAAAAGGCATATTTTACATTTTATTTGCCTTTCATTTATAAATTTCCTTTCCCTGTTAAAGTACCGTATTTTATGTTAAACATTGTTAGACGTTCGTATAGAAAATATAAGAAGCTTAAAAAGAAATTCAAATTGTAAAAGGACCACATACTTATCTTTAGGTTAGGTAAGTGAACTAGTAAACAAAAGGACCTTACATTTTAGATATGTCTAATATGTAAGGTCCTAATTTTATAACTTCATGAAGTAATCAGTAAGCTTTACATTTCCTTTTATCGTGTAGCTGGCTTAGTTGCTCTGCACGTTCGAAATTTGCTTAGCGTATGTTTTCGTTAAAATGTGGACGGGCCCTCTATAAAGAAAAGACACCTTAAGGTGCCTTCCTCCGACTTGAACCATCATATGTATTGGACTCCCATCCAAATATTATTTTACCATGTTAAGTTATATGGTTTATTGAGAAAAAAGAAAAAGCCCTATATAAGGGTACTCCCGTCAGCATTTCGGAAAAAAATTACGCTAAGCAAAAAATATAATAAACTGCCTATATGGGCAGCTCATTTACATCATTCTCGTTAACGGAAGTTAATTATATTTTTCTACGTATTAAATAAAAAGATAAGGCCCCCATAATAACAGGTGCAACGAAATCAAAGAAGTGCGAAAAATTAAAAGGAAAAAGTAAAAGAAATGGTATAAGTGTATAGATAACTGCTAGTCCTATAAATACAGGAATTCCAAATTGAAATTCTCTACATCGTTTGATTTTCCTGTATAACACATCCCCAATTAGACAGGCTATAAGAACGGGTATACTTCCATAAGTGAGGATCGTTTTAATGAACCCTAATACAACGTTCGGGTGAATAAAGCTAGGATGAAAAATATATGAAATCAAGAACCATCCAAAAATAAAAGCAAACAGACTTGCAGCATAACTAATTACAAATTTTATCAACGTAACCATCCTCACAGTTTTCTAATATTAACTCCATTGTATGACATAACGTCCTATTAACAGTAGTCAATGATGCATATAATTTTCGTTTTTGGGGGATTTGCTTTTCTTAACTTGATAGCGATGGGATGAGTCCTGAATTGCGGGGAAATTCCATACTTCTATTAACTCGTTAGTTGAAGAAAAATTTGTTCCACAACTCTTAAGTTATTATAATATGAAAAAATGAAATTCTCCTTCTGCAATTCATTCAAATTGGCCAATCTCCACATCGTTTGAATTCCCTGATAGTGCTAAACTTAAGCAAAAAAATTAACCATCCTATGCAAGAAAGTTGAGGTAGCTAAAAGCATATGTTTTATTGAAGGGATATGATTGACTATGGAACGGCCGAATTGGGGAATTGGAGGATTAGTATTTGTTGGCTGCATGTTTCTTGGCGGAGGAGTGGGATCTATATTAGGCGATACGCATGCTGGATGGCTAATAGGGATGGGGGCTGGGTTTATTGGGATGGCTTTAACGAGACTGATCAGAAAGTAATATAACGGGATTCTGCTCCCAGTAAATAAGGAAATATGTATGTAATTCATGGCATAATAGCTTTGTAAATTATAGTTAGAACCTTCTCTTTTCTAAATTTCTCCATACATAGATATGATTCTCAAGTCGGAGGATGGCACCTTAGGGTGTTTTTTTGTGCTCTCTAAAAATGCCTTACCATATAATAGACTTCGTTAGATTTCGATAATATTTTTTGTAATAGAATAGATTTATTACCGTTTCAGACCTAAGTATTTATTCATAACCTAACAGTAAAAGGGGGGATGATTCAAGGTATGGCGTGTAATGATGAATTAATTTGTCAACAGTTTGCGAGAATTATAGGTGGCCAAGAAGGGTTCGCCGGTGGAAAATGCGTGGCTACAATAAATCGGGATGAAATACAAGCAACTATCTTAGGAAAACGTTTTAGAGTAACAACTTCCTTCTCATTCGAATCACGAGATAATAAAACTGGACGAGCATTATGTTTAGGCCGGGTGGCGCTATTGCAAAGAGAAGTCAATGGGTTTGTTGCTACAATTATTAAACAAGGAATAATCGTTTCGTCTATACACAATGAGTGGTTATGTGATGAGCCGAATTTAATTTACGTTAATATCCAAGACGTTGATGATCCGCTAAGCTTCGCAAGGAAAGTTAGAAAAGCGTTATGTAATTAACCAATCTATTTAGTTAAATGAGCGATATAAAAGGATCTTTAATTGAAAGATCCTTTCATACATAAGATGAAGGTTTATCCTTGTATTTCATTAATTAAGTTCACATGATTAGCAAACGAACGTAATTCCTGTGCACGAATCGATATAATAATTTCCGCTTTTATTGTAGTGTCAGTCTTTTAGTAGAAATTAAATATTTACGACAAATTTTGACGAGGAAATACATATATTTTTGTTATGCTATGAAAGTTATTAATTTGTGATGTATATATAGGAGGATTTTTTAATGTTAAAGAAATTGTTATTATGTGTACTTATGAGCTTGTGTGTAATGGCTTTAAGTGCTTGTAAAGGTGATGAAGAAAAATTAAAAGTAGCAGAGGATGAGCAAAAAATAGATGAAGATAAAAAAGTAGTGGAGGAAGAAAAACGTAAGCAAGAAGAGCAACAAAGAGTAGAAGAAGAGAAGCGTAAACAAGAAGAGCAACAAAGAGCAGAGGAAGAGAAGCGTAAGCAAGAAGAGCAACAAAGAGTAGAGGAAGAAAAACGTAAACAAGAAGAACAGCAAAGAGTAGAAGAAGAGAAGCGTAAACAACAAGAGCAGAAGACTCAGCAACAACAGTCTATACAACAAGAGAGAACACAAAAACAAGAAAAAACAACACAAGCAACAGGTGGGAAACCAACAAGATCACAAATTTCAGTTGGTTCACATGTAGTTATTCAATTAGATAATGACTATAGCAAAACTGTAAGTGGTGTTGTGAAAGACATTTTAACACATAGTGAAACACATACATACGGCATTAAAGTTCGATTACAAGATGGACAAATTGGCCGTGTTCAAAGTGTTAACTAGTGAAAAAAGGTTTGACTACTTTTCAAATAAATAAACGCTACAAAAAACCGGTTCTTTCGTAAAGGAGCCGGTTTTTTGTAGCGTTTTGGTTAGCGGACGAAATTTGCGTTTTGTTGATGTCACCACACCTCTATCAAGTTATCACATACAAGGTAATAGATGTATTTATAATTTGAAAGGAGAGGAAATGAACTCGGAGGGAGTATGGGAAGCGTACAATAAATACATTGAGGGGGCATGTTTGAGCTATGGACCTATCCTCCCGTTCTAATTAACTAAAAGAAGAACTTCCCCATACCGATTAGACTACTAAGCATTCCGATTCCATTCATGGTGCCTTTTCCTACTGTTAGTAAGTTTCCAAGCATTCCTGGCTGCCCGTTATTCCCCCATCCCATAGGACTTACCTGTCCTCCCCATCCTGGAGGGTTTCCTAAAATACCCCAGTTATTATTGGTATTAAAATTAAAAGCTTTAGCTGGTGGCGATAGTAAAGCGGCAAGATGACCTTGTGCGAACATCCCTGTATGATTGAATGGTTGAGCCCAGGGGAAGGGAGGTTTTTGAAAATTACCTACATAGCCTTGTAATGGAGTCCAGTTAGCGGGATGTCCTTGTGGCATCATCCCTGCATAATGGATTGGCTGACCTAAAGAGAAGGGAGGAGTTTGAGGATTGAAACCCGTATAATTGGCTGGTGAATCCCAACCAAATGGATAGCCTCGACAACTCCAATTCTCAGGGATCTTCAAATCATTCATTCCCTCAGCTTTAGCTATTTGGGGCTGTAAATATAATGATGACATTGCAATTTGGTTATTATATTGCTCTCCGTTTCCCTCTGAATTCAAATACCAATATTGGTACATAAGTTTATTCCCCTCACTTTAAAAATGTAATGTTAGACTTAGCCTATGTAATATTCCTTTTTATGGATGGTTACATAACTAGATTTACAAGCCTGTATTGAAAGGAATGGGTGTGTGATCATATTTATCCCGCTATTTGTGGGCCATAAGACACCACCCCCTCAAAATTCAGTGAAAGCGGCTGTCTGTAAAAGTCCGACTGATTAAAGTGTCACTTTATTTTAGAAGGGGATTTTCAGTTGCTCCTTTTGTTTAATTCAGCCTAATTTAATTTCGGTTAACAAACGTGTTTATAAAGGTTTAATCAGTAAAAAATTTTTAACATGTTATGTCGAGCAAGTAGAATTAATAAAAAGAGAATATCCATTCGAAGAGTTTGGCAAAATACTGAAAGGATAATGTATTCTTGAGCAGATATGCAAAAGATTTGAACTAATTAATGGAATTTATAATGAAGGGGCAAATGAATATATGAGTGAAACATTACATAAAAGAAAGCCACCATATTTAATGCTTGTGATCCTTTTTATTGGAGCATTTGTTTCATTTCTAAATAACTCGCTTTTAAATGTTGCCTTGCCATCAATAATGAAGGATTTAGACATTAAAGATTATTCAACGATTCAGTGGCTTTCTACAGGATATATGCTTGTAAGTGGTATATTAATTCCGGCATCAGCATTTTTAATAACCCGCTTCTCCAATAGGAGCTTATTTATTATATCTATGTTGATTTTTATACTTGGTACGGCCTTAGCGGCTTTAGCACCGAATTTTAGTTTATTACTTACTGGTCGGATGGTTCAAGCAGCGGGTTCTTCAGTCATGGGGCCTTTGTTAATGAATATTATGCTAGTAAGCTTTCCAAGAGAAAAAAGGGGAACAGCGATGGGGATTTTTGGATTAGTTATGATTACAGCTCCAGCAATTGGACCGACACTATCAGGTTATATTGTAGAGTATTATGACTGGCGTTTGCTTTTTGAAATGATTTTACCGTTAGCAATCATTAGCTTACTGTTAGGGATTTGGAAGTCGGAGA
Source organism: Bacillus sp. EB106-07-01-XG149 (assembly GCF_058791555.1). Taxonomy (NCBI): domain Bacteria; kingdom Bacillati; phylum Bacillota; class Bacilli; order Caryophanales; family Bacillaceae; genus Bacillus; species Bacillus sp. EB106-07-01-XG149. The sequence goes on from NZ_JBYTDP010000007.1 coordinate 11,042, forward strand.
ATGTCATGAAACAAAACAAAAATGCAAAACTTGATTATCTCTCATTACTATTATCTTCTGTCGGTTTTGGCGGTTTGTTATATGGATTCAGTTCTGCAAGTTCCGATGGTTGGACGAATAAAGTGGTCTTAACAGCCTTAATCATAGGCGCTATTGCCCTAATTGCTTTCATTATACGTCAATTAAAAATGAATGAACCATTATTGGATTTACGTGTTTATAAGTACCCAATGTTTGCACTTGCGTCTGTAATTGCGATTGTTAACGCAGTGGCCATGTTCTCGGGTATGATTTTAACCCCAGCTTATGTACAAAACGTCCGCGGTATTTCACCGCTGAGCTCTGGGCTGATGATGCTTCCAGGTGCGGTAATAATGGGGATTATGTCACCAATTACAGGTAAACTATTTGATAAATATGGCCCTCGTATTCTTGGTATAGTAGGACTTTCCATTACAGCCGTTTCAACTTATATGCTAGCAAATCTGCAACTCGACTCTAGTCACACGCATATTATTCTTATTTACACACTGCGGATGTTTGGGATGGCGATGGTGATGATGCCACTTATGACAAATGGTCTTAATCAATTGCCAACGCGCTTAAATCCGCACGGTACAGCTGTTAATAATACAGCTCAACAAGTATCCGGTTCAATCGGTACTGCTATCCTTGTTACGATTATGAATTCGGTAACAAAAACAAAAGCTGAAAGTCTAATGGCTGATGTAGATCCAACAACCTTCACAGAAGCTACGAAGGCAATGTTAACTCAGAAGGCTTTATTATCTGGAATTCAATATTCATTTTATGTAGCGCTTGGCATGAATATTGTTGCACTACTATTAGTTTTTTTCGTTAAACGTGTAGATACAAGCGCGGAAGCTGTCGAGAGGTTAAATCGGTAGAGTAAAATAAAACTTTAGATCATGATTCCTATAAGTTTTTACTGTTTAGTTAGACTATGAAGAAATGCAAATTTCTGCTGCTAAGGCGCTGGTATTTAAATCTGGAAAAGAATCAGTGAAATAATTATATATAGTAAAAGGGATCTGATATTCATATCAGATCCTTTTTCATTAGCAACACAGTATACTTACTTATCGTATTTGTTTGAATTGACATTAGAAACTACTGGTTTTCCCAATACTACAACCTTTAGCTCTTAATTTCTGATAAACATTATAATAATACGCTTCATTTTTATTTAGTATTTTTTCTGCAAGCTATAAATGTAATAGCAACAAACAATTTAGATTACCAACTTTATAAGCAATATCATAATCGTGAATAGTTAGGGAAAAGATAAAATAAGGTAATCAATTACATATCTTTATCCCAGGCGATTCATTGCTATCTTCTTTTTATTGAATGGGATGTTTTATTTCATGTTTTTTTGAAAGGGTGTTTTTAATGGAAAAAAAAATATCTGCCATTCCTCAACCGAAAACATATGGACCGCTGGGTAATCTCCCATTAATCGATAAAGATAAACCGACCTTATCGTTTATCAAGCTGGCGGAAGAGTATGGTCCCATTTTTCGAATTCAAACTTTAAGTGATGCTATCATTGTCGTTTCTGGACATGAACTGGTAGCAGAAGTCTGTGACGAAACACGGTTCGATAAAAGTATAGAGGGTGCTTTAGCAAAAGTTCGTGCCTTTGCTGGAGATGGATTATTTACAAGCGAGACTCAAGAGCCTAACTGGAAAAAAGCTCATAATATTTTAATGCCTACATTCAGCCAACGGGCAATGAAAGATTACCATGCCATGATGGTCGATATTGCCGTACAACTCGTTCAAAAATGGGCACGACTTAATCCGAATGAAAATGTGGATGTTCCTGAGGATATGACTCGCCTTACATTGGATACAATTGGTCTATGTGGTTTTAATTATCGATTTAATAGCTTTTATCGTGAGAGCTCTCATCCTTTTATTACTAGCATGAGCCGTGCTCTAGATGAGGCGATGCACCAATTACAGCGGCTGGATATAGAAGATAAACTCATGTGGAGAACGAAACGTCAATTTCAGCATGATATTCAATCTATGTTTTCTTTAGTAGATAATATTATTGCTGAACGTAAAAGTAGTGGAAATCAGGAAGAAAATGATTTACTTTCCCGTATGTTAAATGTGCAGGATCCGGAAACTGGTGAAAAATTAGATGATGAAAATATTCGTTTCCAAATTATCACTTTTTTAATAGCAGGGCATGAAACAACAAGTGGATTATTATCTTTTGCAATCTATTTTTTATTAAAGAATCCAGATAAATTGAAAAAAGCCTATGAAGAAGTAGATCGGGTTTTAACAGATCCTACTCCAACATACCAACAAGTTATGAAACTTAAGTATATCCGGATGATTTTAAATGAATCGCTACGTCTATGGCCTACCGCTCCAGCGTTCAGTCTCTATGCAAAAGAAGATACAGTGATTGGTGGGAAATATTCAATTAAGAAAGGAGAAGATCGTATTTCTGTTCTTATTCCACAGCTACATAGGGATAAAGATGCGTGGGGAGACAATGTGGAAGAATTCCAACCTGAACGATTTGAAGAGCTGGATAAGGTTCCTCATCATGCTTATAAACCATTTGGAAATGGTCAACGAGCATGTATCGGTATGCAGTTTGCACTTCATGAAGCCACACTCGTAATGGGAATGCTTCTTCAACATTTCGAATTCATTGATTATCAAGACTATCAGCTGGACGTAAAACAAACATTAACGCTAAAGCCTGGTGATTTTAAAATTAGGATTCTACCCCGAAATCAAACTATTAGCCATACTACTGTTCTTGCGCCTATAGAGGAGAAACTGAAAAACCATGAAACCAAGCAGCAAGTTCAGAAGACTTCTTCTATTATTGGAGCCGATAATCTTTCGCTTCTTGTTCTGTATGGCTCGGATACTGGGGTAGCAGAAGGTATTGCAAGAGAACTAGCAGATACAGCTAGTTTAGAAGGTGTTCAAACGGAAGTGGTAGCTCTTAACGATCGAATTGGAAGTCTGCCAAAAGAAGGGGCGGTTCTTATTGTAACTTCTTCTTATAATGGAAAACCACCAAGTAATGCAGGGCAGTTTGTGCAATGGTTGGAGGAATTAAAACCGGATGAGCTAAAAGGTGTTCAATACGCAGTTTTTGGTTGTGGAGATCATAATTGGGCTAGTACTTATCAGCGGATTCCAAGATACATTGATGAGCAAATGGCTCAAAAAGGAGCAACAAGATTTTCTACACGTGGAGAAGCGGATGCAAGTGGTGATTTCGAGGAACAGCTCGAGCAATGGAAACAAAGTATGTGGTCTGATGCGATGAAGGCATTTGGATTGGAACTTAACAAAAACATTGAGAAAGAACGCAGTACATTAAGTTTACAATTTGTTAGTCGTCTTGGAGGATCGCCTCTTGCGCGAACATATGAAGCAGTTTATGCATCTATATTGGAGAATCGTGAACTTCAATCATCTAGCAGTGAAAGAAGCACGCGACATATTGAGATATCCTTGCCAGAAGGCGCTACGTATCAAGAAGGTGACCACCTTGGGGTGCTGCCAATTAATAGTGAGAAAAATGTCAACCGAATTTTAAAACGCTTTGGATTAAATGGGAAGGATCAAGTCATACTGAGTGCAAGTGGACGAAGTGTAAATCACATACCTTTAGACAGTCCTGTTAGTTTATTTGACCTTCTTAGTTATAGTGTAGAAGTTCAAGAAGCAGCCACTCGAGCACAAATACGAGAAATGGTGACATTCACAGCATGCCCTCCTCATAAAAAGGAATTGGAATCATTATTGGAAGAGGGAGTTTATCATGAACAAATATTAAAGAAACGTATGTCAATGTTGGATCTTCTTGAAAAGTATGAGGCTTGTGAACTCCGATTTGAACGCTTTTTAGAACTTCTTCCTGCGCTCAAACCGCGTTACTATTCTATTTCAAGCTCTCCACTCGTTGCACAGGATCGTCTGAGCATTACGGTTGGTGTTGTTAATGCACCTGCATGGAGTGGGGTAGGGACATATGAAGGAGTCGCTTCTAATTATTTAGCTCAGCGTCATAGTAAAGATGAGATTATCTGTTTCATTCGAACACCACAATCAAACTTTCAATTACCTGAAAATCCAGAAACACCAATTATCATGGTTGGACCAGGTACTGGAATTGCACCATTCCGTGGATTCTTGCAAGCGCGTCGTGTTCAAAAGCAAAAAGGTATTAACTTAGGACAAGCACATCTATATTTTGGTTGTCGTCATCCTGAAAAGGATTATCTCTATCGTACAGAACTAGAAAATGATGAAAGAGATGGATTAATCTCTTTACACACAGCTTTTTCTCGCTTAGAAGGATATCCTAAAACATATGTACAGCATTTAATAAAACAAGATAGAATCAATTTAATTACGTTATTAGATAATGGAGCTCATCTTTATATATGTGGCGATGGAAGTAAAATGGCTCCGGATGTAGAAGATACACTTTGTCAAGCATATCAAGAAATTCATGAAGTCAGTGAACAAGAAGCAAGGAATTGGCTGGATCGTGTGCAAGATGAAGGGCGATATGGAAAAGATGTTTGGGCTGGTATATGAATTTTTCTTAATTAGATAAGTAATATGTAACGAATGAACTTCTTTCGAATAAGTGTTAATTAAAAATAAAAAAATCCCGTATTTTTATTGAATACGGGATTTTTTTATTTTTAATAAGCGGGACTGATACCGTAGAAAAAGAAAAAATCTCATATGAAATCAAAGCTATATAATCTTAGCTTGATGGGCAAGGTGTTAACCAATTTCTTGACGAAATTTGAAATTTAAAATAAACTTTTGCACACTGGCTGAACAGTTTTTAGCATAGTGTCAAATCGCTGGAGGAATGTATCAAATTAGGTATACCTTCTATGAAATTAAATAGGGTGATAATTATTACAAGTGGATTAGGTTTCTTGTGAATTTTAAATTAAAGGTCTTATCCAAAGTTGAGAAAAATCCACATACCCAAAATATTTCATCTTAATATTCGTTAAATCTGATGAAAAAGGAATTTGACGTGTATCATAGTATAAGGGAATCGTAATAGAGGATTCTATCAGTTCTTTTTCAAGATTCTTATTTATGGAACAAAATTGTTACTTAGGTTGTCTATTAAGTATACGTATAAAACAGGTGTTCATGATAGTTCGCTCATTTTATGAAAAGTGAGACGCAAGAAGAGTGATATCCGATACACGCTTTAATTGTATCGGTATGTAAACACCTAGAAAAACCATATATTCTTGAAAGAGGTTGAAAATGTATGATAGTCTTAAACAAGTTTTTTAACATGTTACATTACAAAAAGATAGTACCTGTAGTATTTCTTTCATGTGCAACGCTTATAGGCTGTTCTGATAGTAATACTCAATCTGAATCACCTAAACAAACGAAACAAACAAATCAAATCAAACAAGAAACTACTGGTAATGATTCTTTTGCTAAACTTGAAAAAGAATTTGATGCTAAACTCGGTATTTATGCATTGGACACTGATACGAATCAAACCGTTACTTATCAATCAGATGAACGGTTTGCATACGCATCTACCCACAAAGCTTTAGCTGTGGGAGTACTTTTACAAAAGAAATCAATAGAAGGTCTAAATCAAAGAGTTTTGTATACTCGTGAAGATCTTGTTAATTACAATCCAATTACAGAAAAGTATGTTGATACAGGTATGACTCTGAAAGAGCTTGCAGATGCTTCCCTTCGATATAGTGATAATACTGCACAAAATCTTATTCTTAAACAATTAGGTGGACCTAGTGAATTCAAAAAATCACTGAGAGAAATAGGGGATACCGTTACAAATCCTGAACGTTTTGAACCAGAGTTAAACGAAGTGCATCCAGGAGACGCCCATGATACTAGTACCCCAAAGGCATTAGCTACTAGTCTTCAGGCTTTTACGCTAGGAGATGTACTTTCAACTGAGAAACGGGATTTATTAATAGATTGGATGAAAAGGAATACTACGGGGGACAACTTAATTCGTGCTGGAGTTCCAGGAGGATGGGAAGTAGCTGATAAGACTGGCTCGGGATCTTATGGAACCAGAAATGATATCGCAATTATTTGGCCACCAAATAAAAAGCCAATTGTTCTTGCGATACTTTCTAATCATGATAAAGAGGATGCTAAATACGATGATAAGCTTATTGCAGAAGCAACCAAAATAGTGTTAGATGCCTTAAAAGCTAAAAATAAATAATAATAGTAATTAGTTATTGAAATTTTCCTGTTTTTCCGTCACAATACTGTGACGGTCTTTTTGTGTATTTTACAAAGAATCGTCTTAAGTAAAGAAAAAAGATAGAAACAATCTCTATTAAGTTTATTAATTAAGTAACAACAAATATATGCTTTATTGGATACTTATTGCATTTAATGTGGAGGAATAAAATGGAGTCAAAAATTCTTATTGTTGATGATGATAAAGAAATTAGAAATCTTATCTCTGTATACCTGGAAAATGAAGGCCTAAAAACTCAAAAGGCGGAAGATGCTATACAAGCTTTACAACTGTTAGAAGAAAAGGAATTTGATTTAATTATTTTAGATATTATGATGCCGAATATGGATGGCATTGAAGCATGTATGAAAATTAGGGAAGATCGTAATATGCCTATCATTATGCTATCTGCAAAATCTGAGGATATAGACAAAATTCAAGGTCTAGCCTCTGGCGCAGACGATTATTTATCAAAGCCGTTTAACCCATTAGAATTAATCGCTAGAGTGAAATCCCAATTAAGAAGATTTAAAAAATACAATACGCCAATAGAACATAATAAAAGCATTCTAGAAATTGGTGACTTAACCGTAAATACAGATACATGTCAAGTATGGGTAAGAGGAAAAGAAACAAGGTTAACTCCAAAAGAGTTTGCTATTCTCGAATTACTTTTCCGCAACAAAGGGATTGTCCTGAGTGTTGCAAAAATATATGAAGCAGTTTGGAAAGAGGTTTTTTATAAATCAGATAATACCGTCATGGTGCATATTACAAAAATAAGAGACAAAATTGAAGAGGACTCTAAACATCCTATTTATATTAAAACTGTTTGGGGAATTGGATATAAAATATGAAGAATGTTAGTTTTAGAAATAAGATCATTATAAAACTTCTTGGTGCTGTTGCAGTTAGTTTTTTTATTTCATTTGGTTTAACAATCCTCATTTTGGCATACGTCATAGATCCATTATTTATAAAACACGAAGAATTTGGTATGTTTGAATTCAATTTGGCATTGTTGTTCTTATTCGCGTTCGCAATCTTTAACTTTATAATAATTTTTTTGATATTGGTTCGAAAGAAAATAGCATATTTGAAGCTCATTTCGGATAATGTAAATGATATTGCAAATGGAAAACTGGGTTTGACAATTGGGATTAAGGGGAAGGACGAATTGACCCAACTTGCTCAAAATATCAACTATATGTCCAAGGAATTGGAAAATACATTTGAACAAGAAAGACGATTGGAACGTACAAAAAATGAACTTATCACCAATGTATCTCATGACTTACGCACACCGTTAACATCTATTATTGGCTATATAGATTTATTAAAAAGAGGGCAATACAACAGTAAAACACAATTACAGGAATACCTTGAAACCACTTATTCAAAGTCACAGAGACTGAAATATTTAATTGATGAGCTGTTTGAATATACTCGTTTATCAGGCATAGATGCTAAGTTAAATCTTAATGAATTTGATTTATCAGGTTTGTTGGAGCAAATAGTTGGAGAATACATTCCTATATTTGAAAAGGAAAGCTTAATCGTTCAAAAATCAATTACACAAGAAACAATACCTATCTTCATAGATGTAGAAAAAATGGTACGTGTATATGAAAATCTGTTTATGAATGCGATAAAGTACAGCATGAAACCATCCGAATTATCCGTATGTCTTGAAGTAATGGATAACAAAGCAATTTTGAAAGTGTCAAATAAAGTCGAGAAACCGCCTGTTAGTGATCCAAATAAATTGTTTGAAAGGTTTTTCAGGGGGGACAAGGCAAGAAAAGATGACCAGGGAAATGGTCTGGGGCTTGCTATCTCAAAAAGAATTGTTGAACTTCATCATGGTAATATACATGCAGAATTTAAAGACGGCTGGATGTCCTTTATTGTTGAACATCCAATTAAATAGAATGGCTTATGGAATTATAGATTCCATAAGCTTTTTTTTATAAAAACTTAAGAAATCTTAAGGATTTTATGGGGTGTTTCCTAATTTTCATAGTTTATCATGGGTGTATTCAAAGTGATGGGGTGAGTGAAGAAGATAAAATGAAAGTTTTCATAGTAGCATAAGGGTGGAGGCAACATGACTATTTTGTTAGTAGCAAATAAAAATAGTAGCTTATTGTAATGAAATAGAAAAAACAAACGTAGGAGGATATATATGATAAAACCAGTTGTAGATGTAAAAAACATTCAAAAATTGTACGGTAAAAAAGGTGATAATCAATCACACGCTTTAAAAGGTGTATCATTCTCGATTCAAGAGGGAGAGTTTGTTGGTATTATGGGGCCTTCTGGTTCTGGTAAAACAACATTATTAAATGTAATTTCAACGTTAGATACAGCAACGGGCGGTATTGTTGAAATTGCAGGTACGGATATTACGAAAATGAAGCCAGGTGAGCTTTCTGATTTCCGTTCGCAAAAATTAGGATTCATTTTCCAGGACTTTAACTTATTAGAGAATTTATCTATATATGAAAATATTGCACTACCACTTTCCCTTCAAGGTGTTTCATCTCGTAATATTGGAAAGAAAGTAGAAAAAGTAGCTGATATGTTAGGCATTACAGCAATACTTCAAAAGTATCCTTCTGAAGTATCTGGTGGACAAAAGCAGCGTTCTGCAGCAGCACGTGCGTTAGTGCATGAACCTGCTATTATTTTAGGGGACGAGCCAACTGGAGCTCTAGATTCCAAAAATGCAACGAGTTTACTTGATGCCATGACAAGCCTAAATAAAGAGCAAGGTGTATCCATAATGATGGTTACGCATGATCCTTACAGCGCAAGTTACTGCCAGCGTATTTTATTCATTCAAGATGGTGAGTTATATAAAGAACTTCATCGCGGTGGTACCCGTGAAGAATTCTATAAAGAAATTTTAGACGTGCTTGCAAACTTGGGCACACAAAAAGCGTAAGGAAGGAAGTTCAATCATGTTATTTAAGCTTTCTATGTCAGGCCTAAAAAGTAAGTTGCAAGATTACATTGTTTTACTTGTTGGTCTTATTGTCTCTATTTCAACTTTTTATATGTTTCAAACGCTAGCATCCAATAAAACGTTCCTTGAATCTAACTCTTCTATTAGGGATATTGTGTCTGTATTTAAAATTGGTTCCTTTTTGTTAGCGGTTATCACATTTTTCTATATTTTATATGCAAACTCTTTCTTATCAGCTCTTCGTCAAAAAGAATTTGGTATGTATATGATGTTAGGGGCAAAAAAGCATAAAGTTACCTTACTTATGTTTATCGAAACAATTATATTAGGTGCCACATCTCTTTTGATTGGAATTACAATTGGTGTTGGACTTGCAGAAGGTATCGGTCAGCTATTAATGAAACAACTCGAGTTTGCTGGCGAAGGTTATAAAGCACTTTATCTGCCATCTATAGCTATTACTTGCGTCTTCTTCTTTGCACTATTTGTATTATCGGCAATTATGAATAGTATTAAATTATCTCGTATTTCTGTACTGCAACTTGTACATGCAGATGAACAAACAGAACGTGTTGCCATAAAAGGAAAAATGACCGTTGTAATTGCATTCCTTGGTATTCTTTTATTAGGTATTGGTTATGCATCACTGATTTATATGTCATATGCAAATTCGCTAATTGTTTTGGGGTTAATGGCCGTTGGATTAATCTCAGCAACCGTTGGTACTTACCTAATATTTGGATCACTTCTCCCAGTTATGATTAACAAGCTAAAGAGTAATAAAAAACGTAGTGAAAAAGGCCTCAATGCTTTTACTTTTGCACAATTAAATTTCCGCATTAATGGTCTAACAAATGTGCTTGCAACAGTAGCAATCTTAGTGGCTCTTGGTGCTGGTGGAATTGCTTGTGGTATGGCATTTAAAAACAACATCCTAAAAATGACAGATCAAATAAGAATTTACGATTCAGTCATTCATAATCCAACAGCGGAAGAAAAGACAATTTTGGGTGGTATCTTATTTCAAGAAAAACTTGAATATCATTACAAAGTGGATGATAAGTATGTTTATTATCTAAAAGAAGATTTAGAGAAAAATCGCCCTTTTATACAAGGTTTGAAAAAAGAGAAAGTTTCAGAGGGATTACCAATTGGTGCCTTTTCAATAAAATGGGTTAAAGGAGAGACGGACACAAAACAATGGATCCAGGCTTTCAGAACGATTCAGCCAGAATATGTGAATCCTGATTATGAAATAAAAATTGTAGACCAAATAATATACGATGGTATGAAGGGTAAAGAAAGTACTGTGTTCATTGGGAAAACAGATGATTTTGGAGCATACATAAAAGAATGGAAAAAACTTGATGAATTACAGATAGCGAAATATAAAAATGTGAACGCAGAAGAATTGCATAGTAAGTATCAAACATATAATATGAGTCATGGTTTTGCCAGCGGAATAATGTTTATGGGTTTCTTCGTTGGAATTGCATTCTTAGCAATGATGGCAAGTTGTTTAATGTTTAAAGTTCTGTCGGGAGCATCAAAAGATGTAACACGTTATCAAATGCTTCATAAAATTGGTGTCCGCCGAGAATTATTAACAAAATCAATTTATAAAGAGTTATTCTTCATATTCTTATTCCCAGCAATTGTGGGGATTACTCATATATTAGTTGGTATGAACATGTTTAGCCCTCTTTTAATCGATCCGTACTCTCGCATTTGGTTACCAATTGTTATTTTTGTAGTGATTTACTCGATTTACTACTTGATTACAGTTCAATTATATAAAAGAATTGTACTTCCGAAAGAGAAGTAATAAGTATATAATTTTTAACTATAGATCGTTCGATATTTTCGACTTAATAATTTAAGAATTGGATCAGAAATACTTAAAAAGACCTAAAACTAATTGTTAATGTTTTGGGTCTTTTATATTTAAAAATCTTATTTTAGAATTTCTAGTCTAAATAGTTTGGAGTTTCATGTCCTTGTACAACAAAAAAGGGGAGTAAAAAGACATGAAAGTAGGAACTTATTTTATAGTGTAAAATGCTGAATTATCCACAGATACATTGCATTTAGTACCCATTTTCTTGTCTCGATATATAGACAAGAAAATGGATAATTTTTAAAAATGGAATATAATAATTAAGTGTGAAATTAAAATTCAATTTTATATTAGTAACAAAAAATATTTATGAAGCATCTACTTTTTTGTCTCATTAGGAGGACATGAAGTTCTATACTTATGTTAATTTTTTTCGTCCTTATGTTGATGGGCATAGGAAAGGATTTCAAAATATAAAATAAGATTGACAATGCAAGATTACAAGTGTAATATTCAGTTACGGATTACAAATGTAATCCAATGGAGGTGTAATTTAAACTAATGAAAGAATTACCTAAAATTTCAGAAGCTGAGTTAGAAGTAATGAAAGTACTGTGGTCAAAATCTCCACAAACCGCAAATGAAGTGATTGAAGAGTTAGAGAAGAAAATGGATTGGAAACCCAAAACGATTCGAACACTAATTAATCGATTAGTTCACAAAGAAGCAGTTGCTTACCATCAAGATAAAGGGCGTATGTACGCTTATTATCCTTTGGTTTCGCAAGATAGTTATTTACAAGTAGAAACAAAATCTTTGCTTAAACGTTTCTATGGTGCAGCATTTAAACCTTTACTTGTAAATTTCTTAAAAGAAGAAAAGCTGTCTTCAGAAGATATTAACGAACTTAAACGTATTCTGGATGAGAAAACTGAGGAAAATCAGAGGAAGGATAGATTATAGTGATAGAAAAATTTATAAATATCTATCTACCTGCTTTTTTTGATTGGATGATTGAGACTTCCATTATGGCTAGTATATTAGTGGGCCTAATCTTGTGTATCAAGGTCTTGTTTAGAAATAAGTTAACGCCACGTTGGCAATATATGCTATGGATCATATTAATTATAAGACTTGTATTACCTTGGTCGCCAGATAGTTCCTATAGTATCTATTCTGTTCTTACTTACAAGAATGATGATGCATTCATTTCTAGGGGAAATCCTGTAGCTAAGTTTCTTACAAAAGAGAGTACGCAAGAATTAAAAGGTATAGACGATACAAAGGTTCTCACAAAAGAAGATACTTATACCTCAAGTTCAACAAAAACTGTTCAGACAAATAAGACACAAACAGGCATGAATGAAAAGCAAGATGGTGAGCCAATTCCGTTCTATACAATTTGTATATACATTTGGCTTACTGGTGTTATCTTTTTAAGTGTTGCTACTTTTATAATGAACAGGCGTTTATTACTTTACATAAAAAAACAACCTGTTATTACAGACGAGAAGATTGTCCAGCTTTTTGAAAAGTGTAAGCAATCTATGTCTATTCAACGGAATATCCCTCTATTTGTATCTGGAAAGGTTTCCAGTCCAACAGTGTTTGGATTTATTCGTCCCAAGTTGCTATTGTCAACTGTACATATGAAAATATTAGATGAGCAACAGTTACGATATATTTTTCATCATGAATTAGCTCACATCAAGCGAAGAGATGTTGGTGTGAACTGGCTTATGCATGGCTTACTAATTTTAAATTGGTTTAATCCCATTCTATGGTATGCCTACTCATGTATGCGGGAAGATCAAGAACTAGCATGCGATGCATTAGCTCTTACATGTATAGATGCAGAGGAGCGAATTGCGTATGGACATACTATTATTAGTCTATTGGAACACTACTCAAGTTATTATCAAGTACCAAGTATAGCAAATTTTAGTAAAAACAAGAGAGCGTTAAAAAGGAGAATTCTAATGATTAAAAAATTCCAAAAAAAATCATATCGTTGGTCTGCGATAGGGGCTGTGGCAGTGATTGCAGTATCATCTGTATCCTTACTAAATGCCCGTGCTGATAAGCCGACTAACCCTGAGAAACAACAAATAGAAGTGAAAAATAATATGAAAGAATTAAAAACACAAACCGATATTCCTATACAGAAAATTGTAGAAAAAATGATTGGTACAAAAGAACGGGCAGATGCAGAATTTTTTGTTTCAGAGGGAGAGTATAATACTTTACTTAAAGAAGTTGGTTTGGCACGAAATCTGTTTACAAAAGAAGAATTTGAACGATTTATTGATTTAGAAACAGAAGCATATACTTTGGGTAAAAAAGTAAAGTTAGTAGGAAGTCCTGAAAAGTTAGATTCAGAAGAACAAAAAAAATATCAGAAAAACAGTGAAGAAATTGGACCATTTAGACAGAAAATTACTTCGGAATTTAGATTAACTAAAAAGGAAGCACAGAAATATGTTGATTTTCCAATTAATGCCCCAAGTTATGTGGTAAAAGGGTTTAAATTAACTGGAGAAGGTGTTACAACACCGAAGACTACTGGAAAAATGAATCCCGATTTTATTTATGAATATCAAAATCAAAGTAAAGATAATGTATATATTGTGCACCAATCTGCAGTTACTGATGAGGGAAAAGAATTCTCGAATAAAAGAGCGGAGTATAATGAAAAGGTAACAAATTATGAATTAGAAGGTACAAAAATAACCTTAGTTGAAAGTCTTGATACAGAGGAAACCTATAAAGTAATGCAAATGATTGTTCCTGCAAAAGGAAAGAATAGCGCTTATCAAGTCTTAATTCTTGCAGGTGATTTAAGTAAAGAAGAAACAGAGAAAATCATGCTGTCCTTTTTAAAATAAAAATAGAGTCTCAGGATTTCGTCCCTGAGGCTCTATTTTTTTAACATAAACGAAACCATTAAGTGAGAAGAGAAATTGGTATAGTCTATATAATGAGAAAGTAAGATGAAATGTACTTTTGTTAGCTTGATCGAGGTGGAGAAAGATTATATGAAAAATAACAATTTAAAACATAAATTGAATCAAGGTAGATATATTATATGGAGAACAGGAGGGAATTAAGCTGGAAAAGCAGGGGAAATTCTACGGCAGTCTCTTTTCTGCTTTGAGGTTGAAAATCATTTTGGGAAATATGACCTCAAAATAATTCATCTCCTTTTTTGAAACTTAATATAATTATTCGTATTCGAATTTAATAGTGTGGCTTATTTATCTGCCCATGTTTATCCAATAAAATTGATAAAGTTCTATTATACCTGTCTATACATGTTGCAAAATATGAAAGAAAATATAATTTTATAACATGTATGGCGAATTTTGTTTGACTTATGTTGTTTTTAAAGGAGTGTAACAGAAAAAGCAAGAAAAGACCTGATAACAGGTCCGTTTTTGTCTTTGTTTTGGCATATAATCAATTATGTTGTTTCCCACGCATTAATATGAGCCAAGATGAAAGAAATAGGGAAATACCCTAATTTTTTTATTTCTATAATAAAATAAGATTATTAAGTCGAATGTGACAATAATAATTAGAAGTAATAAGTGTATAAGTGCATCAGTTTTACCGTGTAATAAAGAATTTATAAAGAAATCCCATTCTGTTTCATAGGGAGGCTCTGCCCAATTTCGTTGCAGTCCTAACACAATTCCATTTATGAAAAAGATAATACTTAATAGAATTCTTCCAACAAATAAGGCAGCTACTTTTAAATTCCAATGCTTTATCTTGATTACGTAAAGGATTGGAAAGAGTATAAGTATCCAAAAAACGATAATAAAAACTGTATTCATCAGTTTCTACTCCTTATGTTGATAATAAAGTTATTATCCCGCTAATTGTAGGCTGACTAAAGTCTCACTTTATCTCTCCGTTTCAAAAAACTCAATCCATTCTCCATCAGGACCAGCGAAGAATATGTAACGTGTTCCATCTGGTAATGTTTCAATTTCTTCTCCTAATAGAAAGGTTACGCCGTGTTTCTGTATTCTTTCAATTTCATCTTCTAATGAATCTACTTTAAAACAAATATGATGTACTTTTCCTTCTGCCGGAAGAGAAGAGTTATAACCTTCAATAAGTTCGAGTATCGTTTCCTTCGATTCTTCCACACCTAAAAAAGCGAGTTTTAAGTCTGGATTCGGGTGACCCATACGTTTAATGAGTTGTAAGCCAACTACTTCTTCATAAAATGAAATAGATGTTTCTAAGTTTGCGACCATAAGACCGACGTGTTCAATTCTTCTAACTGGCATGTAAATCCCTTCTTTCTGAAAATTATATACAATATGTTATTGAAAATTAAGAAAATAAGCAAGATAAAAACCTTACAAATTTTAGCTTGTTATATGGTATAGTGAGAAAGTATGTTTGGGGAGAAGGAAGGAGATTATACGATGAATACACCTACTCAAACTCCTTCATTATCGGCAACGATGAAAGAGTGGCATTATGCATTAGCGTATGAAATTAAACATTGGAAAACGATAGGTGGTAGTAAAATTTCTATTATGAACGGTCGTTTTTTATATACAGATTATGAAAGTACAGTATACGTATTTCAGCTTATTTCGGAAGTAAGCTTACCTGAAGGTTCACCAATTCGAATTGAGTTTGATGGTGAGGAAGCGACAGGAGAAGTATTATCTGTACATGGATTAGAAATAGAACTGAAATTAAATGATTATATACAAGGTGAAATACGAGAAGCTGTTTTATACAGTGAACCGTGGCAATTGTTAGAGCAACTACAAGAGCGATTAAAAGAGGCACATAAAGATAAGTTAAAACGTAATCGTATAAAGCGTCTTGTTGATGGGACGAGCGGTCCGAAACATATTGAGAAGATGAAAAATCCGAAAAATGAATTGGCGTATCGTTCGTTTTACAATCCGACAACGTACGTGTGGGGACCACCTGGAACAGGGAAGTCTTACAATTTATCACGTATTATTTCGGCTCATTATCAAAAAGGAAAATCGGTACTTGTATTAGCTCATAGTAATGCGGCAGTAGACGTATTAATGAGCGAAGTAACGAAGCAAATTGAGAAGAAAAAGAAATGGACACCTGGCGAAATTGTTCGTTACGGTTATAGTCAACATGAACATATACGAAATCATGAAACATTACTTACGTCGAAGCTAGTTGAAACGACGAACGGATCATGGGGGGAAGAAAGACTCTATTTAGAAGAAACACGACAAGATCTTCGTGAAAAGATTTTATCATATAAAGCGACTTCTGCTGATAAGAAGCGTATACAAGAGATTGAAAGTGATCTTCGAAAGCAAAAAGCGAAAATTAAAGAAGTAGAAAAAGAATACATTGAAAATGCGAAAGTAATCGGCGCAACTTTATCGAAATGTGCCATTGATTCACTTATTTATGAGCGTACATTTGATTTAGTTGTCGTAGATGAAGTGAGTATGGCATATGTTCCGCAAATTGCATTAGCTGCTTCACTTGGAAAACGTATTGTCGTTTGTGGAGACTTTTTACAGTTACCTCCAATTGCGATGGCGAACCATGAACTCGTTCGAAAATGGCTTGGGGAAGATATGTTTTACCATGCTGGGATTGTTGATTCTGTCAATAAATCAGAAGCACATCCGAACCTATTTATGCTGCAGGAACAAAGACGTATGCATGCGGATATATCGAAGTTTACAAATTCGTTTATTTATAAAAATAGAGTATATGATCATCCGTCTGTTTCAGACCGTAAAGAACTTGCGCAGCTACAACCGTTCGCAAATGAGGCAAGTGTTTTATTTGATACGAGTTTAATGGGAGCCTTTTCGTTAAAAGACGCTGCTTCTGGTTCTCGATTTAACATTATGTCTGGTTTAGTAGCGATGCAAATGATGTTAATCGGACTGTTAGATGGTGTTCAATCGATCGGTGTTGTTACACCTTACAGGGCACAATCCCGCTTTTTATCAACGTGTATTAGAGAAATGTTGCAGAGAACGAAATATCAAAACATACCAGTTTTAGCGGCAACAGTTCATAAATTCCAAGGTTCTGAAAGAGATATGATGATATTTGATACAGTGGATAGTTATCCGCAAGAACGTCCTGGCGTGTTATTCTTTGATCACAAAAACCATCGCCTCGTCAATGTAGCCGTAACGAGAGCGAGAGGGAAGTTCATTCAATTATCAGATTGCCATTATATGCGTAAAAACCTTTCGAGAAAACAAGCGTTATCACAATTAACAGCTCATATAGAACGGCACGGAGATGTGTATGATCGCACGACATCAAGACAATTGTGGGAACGAAAAATTTCGAAACGTTTACGCTGGTTTATGGAAATGAATCTTGAAGAGCCGAAAGGGTTATTGAAAGATATTTTAGCCGCAAAACGAAAAATTATTATTTCGCTTCCAAGTACAAAGCAAGTGGATAAACGAGTATGGCAAGCGTTAATGCGCACAAATGCGCAAATAACAGTGTATAGTGATGGACCAGTTCCGTTAAAAAATGTAAAGTTACAAAGACAAAATAAAGCATTCCCGTTTATCGTAATCGATGATGAAATCTTTTGGGCAGGAGCACCGCTCACATCTCAAATGATGTTTGAAGGTAGTATGGAATTTCCGTACGTATGTGCAAGATTACAAGCACCGGAAACAATTGGTGTGTTAAAAGGATTTTTAGATATTCGGTAAATTCGGATAGGAATTCCTTGACTTTTAATCGGAATGAACTTAGAATGAATGTAATTTAATATAATCTTATGAAAATTCTTATCACGAGAGGTTGAGGGACTGGCCCTATGACACCTCGGCAGCGGATTCTTTATGAATACTGTGCCAATTCCAGCAAGGTAACTTGAAAGATAAGAAAGAAGCTCATTTTGACTGTATATACAGAAGCCTCTTTCTATCTTTTAGAAAGAGGCTTTTTTACGTGAAAATATAAGGGGGAAGAAAAATGGGAGCGACTGGAGTAACGTCACAAAGAAAAACAATTGAAGAGAGTATTGAAAGAAATAAGGAAAAGTACATAGAAACAAGTCACGATATTCATGCGAATCCGGAGATTGGTAACCAAGAGTTTTATGCATCAAGAACGTTGAGTTTATTATTAGGAAGCGCAGGATTTCAGTTACAACACAATATAGCTGGACATGAAACAGGTTTTATCGCGCGAAAAAGTTCAGGAAAACAAGGGCCAGTTATCGCATTTTTAGCTGAGTATGACGCTTTACCAGGACTCGGTCATGCATGTGGTCACAATTTAATTGGCACAATTAGTGTTGCGGCTGCGATTGCATTATCAGAAACGCTTGAAGAAATTGGCGGGGAAGTTGTCGTGTTTGGTACTCCAGCTGAAGAAGGAGGACCAAATGGTAGTGCGAAAGCGAGTTATGTAAAAGCGGGGTTATTTAAAGATATTGATGCGGCACTTATGATTCATCCGAGCGGAAAAACAGCGCCAACGAGCCCTTCACTAGCAGTCGATCCACTTGATTTTCATTTTTACGGAAAAACAGCTCATGCCGCAGCTTCACCGGAAGAAGGAATTAACGCATTAGATGCGATTATTCAGCTGTATAACAGCATTAATGCACTTCGCCAGCAACTTCCGTCAGATGTGAAAATTCATGGCGTTATTACAGAAGGCGGAAAAGCACCTAACATTATTCCTGACTACGCCGCAGCAAGGTTCTTCATCCGCGCAGCAACGCGAAAAAGATGTGCAGAAGTAACAGAAAAAGTAAAAAATATCGCACAAGGAGCAGCATTAGCAACAGGTACGAAAGTGAAAATTCATCAATTCCAAAATGAAATCGATGAACTACTCGTAACAAAAACATTTAATGACGTCGTAGCCGAAGAATTAGAATTACAAGGTGAAGACGTAAATCGGAAAGAAAGATTTGGCATCGGCTCAACAGACGCAGGAAACGTAAGCCAAGTCGTACCGACCATTCATCCGTACATTAAAATCGGTCCAGACGATTTAATTGCGCATACGAATGAATTTAGAGAAGCAGCACGTTCAGAATTAGGAGATAAAGCATTAATTACATCCGCAAAAGCACTAGCAAATACAGCGTATCGATTAATTACAGTAGAAGGGTTGTTAGAGAAGGTGAAGGAGGAGTTTAGAGAGGCGCAGAGAAATCAGGGATAGGTGAGAAGGAGACGAATCTCTGGATTTTCTAGTAGGAAATTGAATGAAAAAAGAACCAGCCTATGGCTGGTTCTTTTTATATTATATAAGAATTTTTCCACATACACTCGGTATCTTTATCTTAGTACCCTCTTATCAGAACGACAATTTCTCCTCAAACTCACTCTTTAAAACAATTAAAGGAGACGATAATCCAAATTGCATTAAGGAGTCTAAAAATGTAGCGAGAGAATCCATCGAATCGCTCATGACCTTCATCATATAATTAAACTCCCCGCTAATTCGATATAAATCAGTTACTTCGGGAGCGGCATTACAAAATTGGATGAAATCAGAGCATTGACTCGTTTTAAACATGATGAATGCTTGAATGTTCTTATTAATTTTAGAAGGCTCAAATTTCGTTCGGTATGCAGCTATAACGCCTTGATCTTCAAGTTTGTTAATGCGTTCTTTTACAGCAGGCTGCGTCATGGATATAATACGTCCTATTTCTGAAACAGAAATTCTCGCATTTTCATATAACAAGTTCATAATTTTATGATCGATTTCATCTAGTTTTACTGTGTTTTGCATTGTGTAGCCTCCTTTCTTTATTTTCTAAAGTGAATCGTAAATTATTACTATAATATCATAAGTGAAGGAACTAAATTACCTATAAATCTATATTTAAAATTATTAGTATTTGCTTAAAAATATAAGTATAGGATTTATCCCGCATTAACGGGCAGTAAAACTCCCGCCTCAAAATTCAGCTGGAGCAAAGTGGTTAGGTGAGAGATTAACTGCCCGTAAAAGCCCGATTGGTGAGGGCTGATAATCAGTGGGGGATGAAGAAAACCCCCACTGATTAAAGTTTCACTTTATTAAACGGAAATTTAGAAAGGGTGGAAAAAATGAAGAATCTTGATGGGAAAGTAGCGTTAGTAACAGGGGCGAGTCGCGGTATTGGTCGTGCGATTGCGATGAGATTGGCAAACGACGGTGCATTAGTTGCAATTCACTATGGCCGAAATAAAGCAGCTGCAGATGAAACAATTAGTGAGATTGAATCTAATGGAGGAAAGGCATTCTTAATTGAAGCGGATTTCAATTCAATTGATGGTATCAAAAAGATAGTAGAACAATTGAAGAATGAATTACAAATAAGAGTTGGTACATCAGAGATTGATATTTTAGTAAACAATGCAGGGATAGGTACACAAGGAACAATTGAAAATACGACAGAAGAAGTTTTTGATGAAATTATGTCTGTAAATATTAAAGCACCGTTCTTCTTAATTCAGCAAACATTACCGTTATTACGAGCGGAGGGGCGAGTTATTAACATTTCATCAGCTGAAGTAAGACTTGGTTTTGCAGGGTCCATTGCATATGGTTTAAGTAAAGGGGCACTAAATACGATGACACTTCCTCTAGCTAAACATCTTGGAGAAAGAGGTATAACAGTGAATACAATTATGCCTGGATATACGAAGACAGATATAAATGCGAAATTGCTAGATAATCCGGAAATACGAAATTTTGCTACGAATTCATCTGTGTTCGGACGAATAGGGCAAGTTGAAGATATTGCAGATGTAGTAGCATTCCTTGCTTCTTCTGATAGCCGCTGGGTAACGGGGCAAATTTTAGATGTTTCTGGTGGGTTTTGTTTATAGGGGCACTACTTCATACCCATCAAGCTAATATTTTCATATCCCCCTAAATTAAAATTTTCTTTCTCTACAGATAGCTATTTTGAGAAGCCGCTCATTTTTTCGTTTTGGGGGCATTTCTTTTTCTTAAGTTGATGGGTATATATGGGACCCCTATTAGACGATAGTGAATTAACAATTTCGGGGTTAAGTTCAACTTTATTCAAAATAAGATTTTTTTGCAGTAAAATCAATGTTAGTGGAACTTTTTTAATCAAACTTTTTTCTAAATTAATATAAATACTTGCAATATTTAAATTAGTACTATATAGTTCTAGTTATGACAAAGTTAAAATTAATGAATCAAAAACGTGTGATTGAAGTAGCTGCAACATTATTTTTAGAAAAAGGGTTTGCTTATACAAGTATGGATGAATTAGTGCGTGTAAGCAAAGTTTCAAAATCTAATGTGTATTATCACTTTTCTAATAAGGAAGTATTATTAGAAGGGGTCGTTGATTATTGGATTGAAATGTATCAATCTGCAATTGATGACGTACTTTCTCAGAACCAATTTTTAGTGGAAGATCGTATCCAACTGTTTTTAAAGCAATTATCACAAGGAGTTCAGTCGAGAGAGTATAAGGGGAGCTGTCCATTTATTACTCTTTATATTCAAAGTCCTAAACAGGCCACGCAAATAAAAGAAAAAATAGGTCTTTTTTTTACAGGATTACAAAAGAAAGTTTCTCTATTACTTAAACAAGGGGTAGAGAATGGAGAATTCAGAAATACGATTAATATTGATGAGGTTGCATCCCTTTTTATTACAAATCTTGAAGGAGCGTTATTTATTTCAGAAACATTGAAGGATGCAACTGTAATCACGAAAACAGCAGATCATTTTTTTAAATTGCTTCGATAAAAGAAGCATTTTTTTTACATCAAATTAGTACTGAATAGTACTAAAAGGAGATCTTATATGAGAACAGTATTTTTAATTGGTGGAACAGGCTTTATTGGAAAGCAATTAGTGAAAGAATTAGCCAAAGAGGATGTTAAAATTCTTCTTTTAGTGAGGTCGAAAAGTAAAGCAATACGCATTTTTCAAGAAAGAGGCATCTTAAAAAAGGCAGTTATGCACTTTATTGAAGGTGATTTGACGAAAATAGATTTAGGTCTAAGTGCTGAAGATAAGGAGAGGGTATTGAAAACGGATGTGATTATTCACGCAGGAGGCCCTATGGATATTCAAGCGACAAGTAAAGAGGCAGCTTCCGTATTTTTAAATGGCGCCAAACATATTAGTGAATTAGCTAAAAGCATTCATCAATTGAAGGGCTTGCAACAATTTATTCATGTTGTAGGTTATATGAGTCCCTTTGATGATAAAAATAGCAAGATTACAATTGATGTGTTTAAAGAAGGAAACAATTATTTGAAAATGAAAAATCCATATGAGAGAACAAAATTTTTAGCAGATCTTTATATCCGTCACCAGGCATCAGCAGTAGGTTATCCGCTTTCTGTAATTAATCCGCCAACTGTAGTCGGTAGTAGTAAAACTGGGAGTACAGAGCAGATAGCAGGATTAGGTTTGCTTGTGATGAGTATGCGAAGAGGGCTCATGCCAGTGATTCCTGGAGGTAAGGGATATAGGTTACCACTTATTTCAAACGATGAGCTTGCGAAGTTTATTGTGCAGGTTTTCAGATTGGAACAACCGACTATTCAAACATATACACTTGTTGAAGACAAACAGCACGATCAGAACATTGCTGAATTATTAAGTATTATGTCGGAAAGTATGAATATGAGGGCACCAAAAATCTCTGTCCCAATGCCACTTATGAAAGCAATTATGAATAGTGGGGTAAGTAAAATAACAAAAATTCCTTCTGATGGACTGAATTTTATTACAAAACGAAAATTTTCAAATGTTTCAGCGAAAAAAATTATGGGAGGAGATTGGTTTAAGAAGACGAGTGTAATGAAATTTTTCCCTGCCGTAGTAGCTGATCTGGATTATCGAATGATGTATCAAAATGGCCAGCATAATCATTTATTTAAACGAACATTATGTGATAACAATACCCTTTACCAATTACAAGGAGAGGGTAAACCGTTTATTTTATTACATGGTTTATTGAGTGATGGAGAGGATTTATTTCCTTTAGCACAAGAGCTTCATGAAAAAACTGGTCAACCTGTATGGATCTTGGATCTTCCAGGTTTGGGACGTTCTCCTTTTAAACGAGAGAAAAATCTTCTAGATGTCTATTTGAATGTAGTGAAAAAGTTATTGGAGAAAGCTACTAATGGTGCACATCTAATTGGCCATTCATTCGGTGCGTTTATTCTTCTGGAAGCATTGGTACAAGAGTACATAGATAAGAAGTATTCAATCACTTTACTTCAGCCACCTGTTGCTAAAAAAAATGCTAAATCGCTAAATGTTCCTCAATTTATGAACAAATGGACATTAAAATTGGCAACTACTAATTTGATAGAGCGTTATTTATTAAGTAATGGTTTGTTTGAAAGTATGGAGAGCATCCCTGAACATTATATCGAAAAAATAAGTAACAGTTTTACTTCTCCTAGAATTTTAAATACTACGGTTCAGCTTAATAGTTTACTACTGAAAAACGATCAAGGTGATTTCAATGAAGTAACAAAGTATAATCTTCACATTATTTGGGGGGATTATGACAGAGGTTATTCTGCTCCATCGCATCTTGGTAAGGTTGATTTTGTTCCATATGGCCATCATTTTCCTCTTAGCCATCCGAGTGAAACGGCAACATTAGTAATAAAAAATAGTAATACTATCGGATGAGAGTGTGAGATAAATAAAAAGTTTGTAGTAAGATCGTTGTGTCTTTGAAATAAAATCGTACTGTGTGGGGGCCCGCCCCATCACTATCAAGCTAAGGTTTTGAAGTACCCCCTAAATGAAAATTTTCTTTCTCTATAGTTATTTATTTTGAGAAGTCAGCTCATTTTTTAATTTTAGGGGGTATTTTGTTTTATTAGGTTGATAGCGATGGGACTGTACCCCGTTAATAACAATTAGTAAAATTTAATTAAAAAATTGTGAATTTTTTATAGTTTTTTCTGTATTGTTTTACATGTTTCGTGATTTGAGATAGTTTCTGCAACATATAAGGTTCTTTAATTATTTTATCGTTTTTAGACAGAAGACTTTTATTTTAAAGATCTGAAGGTATAAAAGATAAATTTTGTTAGGCGTAAGTACGAGTAAATTGGTATAATGTAGTAATATAAGTAGAAGGTGGAAAATCCGGTATTAGTAAATCGGGCATCCAAATAAGTATTAATAACATTTCCCTCTCTGAACATAAAACTATACACATACTATGATAGATAATATAGGCGTTATTCTTATTATATTGCCCTAAAATAATCAAACCAGGTTATTCGAAGAAAGGAGTGGAAATATGAATATTGGTGAACGTATTCGACAAATCCGTATACATAAAGAATTTACGCAAGGAGAATTAGTATCTGGGATATGTTCTATAACGTATTTAAGCAGAATTGAAAATGGACAAATCAAACCTTCAGCTTCCTTTTTAGAAAAGGTCGCTGAAAAGTTAGATGTTGATTACAATTTTCTTGTAGATGCAGATTATGAGGATATAGAACCTATGCTCCTTGGAATATGTAATAAGTATAAAAATGATAAAATTATAAGTGAAAAAGATTTATCTTCTTTAGAACTGTATGTTCGTGATATAGACTCTATTCTTTTATTATTAAAGGCTTATGGTGTTTTAATATACTATCATTCCCGAAATAATAACTTAGTATATGTAGAAGCAATTGTAAATCAGGCTGTGCAAGTTATTCCAAATCAAATAGACCTCCAGTATACTGAAGATTATATATATTATTTAATGGCTCGAGGTTATTATTTTTATAATAAACAAGATTATATGGCTGCACATGAAATCTACGTGAAGATAGAGAGTTTACTTGATCTAGAAGAAACTACTCAACACGCCAGTGTATATTATAATCTGTGTCTTGTAAATAAAGCGCTGTATAAAGATAAAAGCATTAGTCGTTTGTATGCGCAGAAAGCTTACAAAATATTTTTGAGATTTAATATAAAGAATAAAGTAATAGATACTTTGTTAATGCTCGCAATACTGTATGATTTAGATGGATTATATGACAGGGCTCTTGAATGCTTACAGCAGGCAGAAAGTAGGTTGGAAGATAAAGGAGATTCTATGTATTCGCCTATAATCTCGTATAATTATGGGAAAATTTATCAAGGTTTAAAAGACTATACTAATGCTATTAAGTACTATGAAGAATGTTTGCAATTAAGTGAGTTTCTCGAACAAAAACATCAAAAGGTATACGCATTACGAAGCTTAATAGAGATTCATTTAGAATTTAAAGATTGGAAAACTGTTAATAAATTTATGGATGAAGCGTTTGATTTATTATCAATTTTTGATGTACCTTACGCTAATGTTCAACTATATGGATTGAAGGGGCAGATATCTAAATTAAGAGGAGATGATTATGGATATGAAAAACAGATGCAAAAAGCAATTGAAATTGGTTTAGAAAAGAAACAATATCCTTTAGTAAGTGAACTGGCTCATGAACTAGGAGACTATTTTTTTGATAATCGCGCTTATAAAATGTCAGCAAAATATCTAAAAATATCAATTGAAAATTCGACGAATTAAAACAAACTAAAAATACATAGATAGAGGGAGATTAATCAAGGATCTTGGTAATGATATCCGCAATATCCCCTCTATGTGATTCTGCAGTAATAGTAGGTATTGGATTAATATAATTTAACATAAGATAAATCACAAATAAAATTGGTTAAATAGGTAACTTGTTTTTATAAAAAAAGGAATTATAAATCAAAATTTTTTACTAATTCCGTGTAACAAAGGACATCCATTAGTATTTAAATTAACAAAGCAACTACTACTGGAGGTTGGAATTATGAAAATCAAAAAAATTTATGTCATTCTTACTACAGCTATTATGTTATCCGGTATTTCTTTATTTGAAAATATAACTAGTACAGATACTACACAAAATGTAGCTGCACAAACTAGTATAGAAGACATCTCAATCAACCAGGTGCTGATTAATTAATCCCCCCATATTCAAGATTTCCTTCAAATACATACCCTTATTAAATAATCCATAGATAAAAAACAGGCGGAAAGTAAGTTCCACCTGTTTTTTTTATTATATTAACTTTGCTTTAAACGAAACTAAGTAGTTAATTTTATTTTCAACAATAGCAATATTTTTATTTGTACAAGGTTAAATCCTATAGAAACTTTCCTGAATTACAAAACATGTAAAATAATATAGAAAAAAACAACAATAATTTTAAATATTTTTAAATGAATTTTACTTATTGTTATTAACATAAATTAACACGTATATTTTAGATACAGAAAGTCAAACAGCAAGGAGGTGGTTAATCTGATGCTAGAGACAAAAAGTTCTATAGATATGATAAACAATATAAATTATCATTTGGATCTTGGTGGGAAAAATAATCAACGTTTAAAAAACTTTTCAAATGAACAAGACGTATTGCCATATCATGTTTACAAACAGCAATTGAATAAACAAGCATCCCAAAAAGAATCGATTAGTCTAGCTCAACCGTTTATTCATATTAATACTTTAGCACAAATTCTATATGAAGCATTTCACAATCAAATATTTACAGCTTTGGCACCTATTCTATTTGTTTTTCAACCGAATATTGTAACTGGTATATCTACCCCAGGTGCTTATGCAATAGATTTTTATAATGATTATTTTATTCATTTAAAAGGCATCAATGTTCAAGAATTTAAGGCTGGAATAGGTGAAGAAAAAGGACCTATAGCTATTGGATATATAATAAACCAAAGCGAAAGCATTCAGCATTCAAAAGAATTTATGTATCCAAAGTTACAGGACCAAACTACAGAGTGTATGTTAGCCTTACAAAAGCAATTGCACATACATGGAGAGTTAGAAGAGCAAATTCAGCTATCATTTGATTTCAAGAAAATAATGATGCCTTTAATCGTCTTACAATGGATTAAACAGACAGCTTTATATTAAAGGAATAAAAAAGGTTTAGATGTTATAGAAGGCAACATAAATTACCTTCTATAACATCTAAACCTGTCACCAATCTTTGTTAATGAAATTTGAAGTACTCTAATATTTGTTTCCTGAACATTCTAAAAAGATGGTTACTATGTCTAAAAATGAAAAATTAGCTAAATTACGTAATCAAGAATTTGATACAAAAAAATTAATTGGTGCAATCGATGAAGATGAATTGAAAAAAATAGCGGGTGCCGGAGATGTGTCTCCAGAGTCGTGTAATTGATTTAAAATTCTAACGTCAGGTGGTTGATATGATGAATAATCAAGTTTTAAACATTAAAGGTTTGCATAAAAAATATAAAGACAAACATGTTTTAAAAGGGATTGATTTAACTATAAAAAAGGGTGAAATATTTGGATTATTAGGCCCGAATGGCGCTGGTAAATCTACATTTTTTAAAATCATTTTAGGATTGATAGAGGCTGATGAGGGAACTGTAGAAGTATTGGGAATGGATATACAAAAGAATAGAATAGAAATCTTATCTAAAACAGGTTCATTAATTGAAGCTCCAACCTTTTACGAGCATTTATCCGGATACGAAAACTTGTTAATTGCTTCTAAAATGAAAAATGTTCATGATAAAGAACATATAAAAGAACTTTTGAATTTATTTAAACTATATGAGGATCGAAATCGTGCTTTTAAAAAATATTCTCTTGGTATGAAACAACGTTTAGGATTAGCTGCTGCTTTCATAAATAACCCTGAATTATTAATATTAGATGAACCTACTAATGGCTTAGATCCACAGGGAGTTTATGAAGTGAAAGAATTAATAAAAAAAGCTCCAAAAATGTTTAATTCTACCATAATCCTTTCAAGTCATATTTTAAGTGAAGTGGAACAAATGGCTGATCATATCGGGATTATTCATCATGGAGAAATAAAGTACCAAGGTTTATTATCTTCTTTACAAAATAAACAATCATTAAATATTGTTGAAATTAGTGTTAATAATATGACTCTTACTGATAAATTACTTGAACAATCCAATTATACATTCAATGTAAATAATAACATCTTTAGTATTGAATATAACGATGAAAAATCACTGAATGATATTCAACAACTATTAGTAACGAATCAGATTTTTATTCAATCTTTCCAAACCAAAAAGCAAAATTTAGAGGAAGCATATTTAGATATTGTTGAACAAGGTGCTGTAAGTGTATGAGAAATGTATTAGCCACTGAGTATATAAAATATAGAAAAAGTCATTTTTGGTTTTTGGTTATCTTAGGACCTATTATACTTGCATTAGGTGAATTTGCTGGACTAAATTACTATAGTAATTCTCATACTATTAAATTAGAAACTATATTCGGTATAAACTTGCAAATTTTAAAATACATATTAAACTTTTTTATGGTGTTTATTATAGCTAGTGTAAACAATGTTGAATATAAAAATTCTACGTGGAAAAGAACATTTACGTATCCAGTACAGAAATTTAGTGTGTATATAAATAAGTTCCTTGTTGTTATGGTTGCTCTTATTATTACAACCGTAATACATATGATTTGTACAGTGTTATTACTTCCAGGTTTAGGTGTTTCTTTAGATGCGGTTTCCATGCAGCATGTGTTTGTTTTTACGTTATATCCATTTCTTATTAGCATCCCATTTTGCGCTTTGGCGTTCATTATATCCATCAATGTATCGAATCAATCAGTGATCGTTGCACTAGCTCTAGCTTCGTATCTTTTCGGCGATATATTAAGCTCAACTAAGCTTTGGTGGTTTCCTATTTCATATCAAATCTTATATTTCCCAATCAATTATGTGAATAATCTAGATGTTTTTAATACGTTATGGTCATACGATAAATGGTACATGCTAGCAGGAATTCCTATTACTATTCTTATTTTAGGAATTGGATACATCTTATTTATTAAAATGGATAATAAAAACTAACAAAGGAGATCTCAAATGATAAATTTAATTTATTCTGATTGGATAAAAATAAGAAAACACCCACAACAAATTACATTTTTCATCTTAGCACTTTGTCCGATTATATATTCAATGATTATGTATACTAAATTCGTGGTAGGAGAGTATAATCACGGTTTGGATAATTCATGGATGGGCGTATGGATGTTTATATCTTTTTTCTATGTTGGTTTTTTTCTCCCTGTCATTTCAGGGATGGTAACAGCCTTCTTGTGTCAGTTTGAAAACAAAACTAATTGGAAAATAATGCATCTATCTCCAAATACTAATTTTAAAATTGTTTTATCTAAATTTGTATCTAGTGTGTTATTATTTTCTGCAATACACTTAATAGTTTTAATGAGCTTGTATGTATCAGGAATGTATTTTGATTTTACAGATCCATTTCCTTTAGAATTTATGATTAAAGTATTTTTAATTTCTGTTGTTGCGACATTTCCTCTTATAATAGTGCAACTCCTATTATTCTTATTTATAAAAACATCTATCACTTTTACATTTGTTAATATAATCCTATCTTTAATCGGTTTATTTCTTTTTTCAGAAGCAAAGTGGGGATTTGGATATTTATGGTCTTTACCATTCAAGTCTACAGAATTAGTTGATCAAGATATATTATCTATTACTATATTATTGGTATCAATAGTTGCATTTACCATAGGTATGATTTTAATTACAGTACGTTATGTAAAATTATTGAGAAAGACAGTATAGAAAGAGAAATCGCCCTTAGAGGGACCTGATAGTATCACAGTTAGGTAAACAACAAAAAAAGAGTCCATCTGGTATGATGGACTCTTTTTTTGTTGTTTACCTGGAGATTTTTTATGGCGAAAAAAGGCCAATCTTTTCAAATATATACAGAAGAATTGACACTCCTACCTCTAAAGGGGCAAGCTGGCTAACGCCAGTGGACTTCTTGCTACCAAAGGCGACGCTCGTGCTGACATGTAAGATTGCCATCACTCTCACAAAAGACCATATAGGGGTAGAGTCACATACCCATCAAGCTAAGATTTTAAAGTACCCCCTAAATGGAAATTTTGTATTTTTATAGCATCGAAGCTTATTTTTCTCTTTTTGGGTAGTTTTATTTTCTTAGCTTGATTGCGATGAGCGGTACCTCATAAAGGCCCCTGATACATAATTGATGTTCTGCCATTTGTAGAAAACAATCCACTTATACCATTTTAACAAGAAGAAATATCTCGTCCATGTTGTAATATTGGCTTACGTTAAGCTTGTGAAAAAAACATATTCATGTATAATGCAATTGATGTATGATACATTAGTTGTAGGAGGGTGGCCTTTTTGAAAAGAGAAGATGCCTTAAAACTAAGAACAGATATTAAGAAAATGATTATAATAACTGGGGTTTTTGAATCTCAAAATTTGCCCAATGGACCATTTGAAAAACCTTTACCAACTTCTCAAATGATGGCGTTAGAGGAACTAGAGGTGGAAAAATTAACTGTTTGGCAACTATCCAATAAACTTAGATTAGAGACTTCAACTGTAAGTAGATTGGTAGATAAGTTAGTAAAAAAGGGGCTTATTTATCGTGAAGTAAATGAAAAAAATAGAAGAGAACTTTTTCTGCACCTCACAGAAAAAGGTCACATAACTGTTAATTGCTTAAGAGAGCAATCCATTACATTTTATCAAAGTATTCTCAATAATTTATCAGAATCAGAACAAAAAATAGTTGTGGATGGTTTTGAATTATTTATTGATTCTATTTCTAAGCCTTTTGATTAGAGTGAGGTAAGTCATAACATTTGGAGGATAAAATGAGTTTGCATTTTGAACGTCCTATTATTGAATTAAAAGAGAAATTTGATGAATTAAAGAAAATTATGAAAGAAAATAATGTAGATTTATCGTCAGAAATTCATGAATTAGAAAAACGTTTAAATAAAATGCAAGATAAAATTTATTCTAATATTACACCTTTTCAACGAGTTCAAATTGCAAGGCTACGTAACCGACCCACGACATTGGACTATATACCTTTATTGTTTACAAACTTTCTCGAACTCCATGGTGATCGATTATATGGTGATGATAAAGCAATGATAGGTGGTATTGCAAAATTTAAAGGAATGCCCGTTACGGTTATTGGTCATCAAAGAGGTAGAAATACAAAGGAAAGTATAGAAAGAAATTTTGGAATGGCACATCCAGAAGGTTATAGAAAAGCGCTAAGACTTATGAAACAAGCTGATAAATTTAATCGCCCTATTATTACATTTATTGATACAATAGGCGCCTATCCAGGGATAGGGTCTGAAGAACGTGGAATTTCTGAAGCGATAGCTCGAAATCTATTTGAAATGACTACACTTAAAGTGCCAATTGTTTGTATTGTAATTGGAGAGGCATCAAGTGGTGGAGCTCTTGGCATTAGTGTCGGTAACCATATCCATATGTTAGAGTATTCATGGTACTCGGTAATTTCGCCAGAAGGAGCAGCATCTATCCTATGGAAGGACGCTAAGTATGCTCCAGAAGCTGCTGAACATATGAAAATTTCAGCAAAAGATTTAAAACATTTAGGAATTATTGATGAAATCATTCCTGAAATTAAAGGTGGAGCACAAAATGATATAAAATCACAGGCAAAAATGATTGAATCTGTAATCGAATCATCTCTAAAAAAATTGATACTATTATCCTCGGAAGAGCTTATACAACAGCGGTATGAAAAGTATAGACAAATAGAGAATTATAAATGAAAATATTTAAAGTCCGTATTACATTTCGGAGGATTCTCGCAAAAAAAATTTAAATATTTTGTAAGTAACCTCTTAAACTGGGATATGCTGATACTATTACTCTACAAAAGATGTGTGATCGGTATGGAAAAGGAAAATTTGTTCAAATGGAAGCATTATCACATACCCATCAACTTAAGAAATTGATTGTTCCCCAAAACGAAAAAATGAGCTGAATTCTCATAAATAACTGTAAAGATGCGGGAATTTTGTTATGGGGAGTATCTCAAAAGCTTAGGTTGATGGCAATGGGGTACCGCCAACAAGACGCGAATTTTGCACGCTAAGCAAAAAAACAATAAGCTGTCCACATGGACAGCTTATTTACATAATTCTCGTTATTGGAAGTAAAGTAAACCCCTCTTATTGGGGTACGAACACTGTTCTTGTTATAATTAATTTTTTTCAGAACGTCTATAATCCTCTTTTAAAAAATATATGTAAATATAATAAAAAACGAATGATTAATAGAAATATTCTACGCCACTCGTTTTTTATTGGACTTCTTTTTACTGTACTTTTATTTTCTTTATGGGTTATTAGAAAAATAATTGTCTATATAAGTCTTTATTTTTTCAAAATCCTTTTCCATAAATAAGATTGCTGGTACTTCAATTATTGGAAGATTATTTTCATTATCAAAAGGTGGACACGGTTTGGGAACTACCAAATAGTCAACTGAGTTTTTATCCCTAATATAATTAATTGAAACATCATAATACTTAGAAAAATATTCCTTCAAATCATCCTGATTCCTTAAAAATGGTAGAGAAAATATTGAACCATAATTTATACCAGCGTCGACAATTAATACAAAGCATATTTTTTTCATGATACACTCTCCTCGTATAATAAGTTTTAAGTTAATAACTGTTCCTTGAAAATTAAATAGTTTTTATCTTCAAGAGCTAGATCCAAAAAATGATGTATGGGTAAAATTTAGTCTTGGATACTGGGGGATTTCCCTACCTTATTCAAAGAAAGGCATTACATGCTATTCCGAATGCAATAAAACAAATAAAATACTAAGACAACAACAGTAATAATACTCGATGCTGTTTTGAAAGTTTTGTTTTCATACGTTTTATTTAACAAGAAGAAGAACAAAACGACCCAGACCCCGTTGGAAAAGAATGATGTTAGTGCATTGAAAACAACTCGAAACGCAAACATAGAGTCGTCCATTAGTTTTTTACCTCTCTTTTTCCTTATTATACCATTTATAAAAAGTGATGTATCGTGTTTTTCTTGTATATTCTATACATGTGAGGTTAACATAACTTCCTATTATCGGTAGCAAGTTTTTCATAGAATCCTTGTTTTTACTAAATTTTTTGTCTCTATGTCTATCTATCTCTTATACAAGATTTTATACATCATTGATATAGCGGGGATTCTAGGGATCTTTGCTATTCTTTTTTGCATAAAATCTTGTATGAAAAAGTAGTTAGACTAGTGTGTTTTACTCCGGTTCATTTCAAAATATAATTGAAAATTCATCTTTAAATTAAAAAAGAAAGTGTTATCTATATATATTAATAACTTCGAAATATCGTATAACAGATAATTTTTATTGTGCTAACGAATCAGGATAGTATGGCGACCGACTAAATAGTTGCTTATCCTCAATTATTAGAAGGGAAGTTCTATCATTTCGCGAATTTATTAGACATAGACGAGTGCTATAATTTTCTATATGTACATAAAGAGGTGACTACGCATGAATCAAAGACCATCAGAAGAAGAATACGCCGGGAGCTCCGGTGAATATATCCGTTTGGTGCCGGACGGTAATATCATCGATATTCTGTTCGCCCAGGAAAAGCAAATGATCGAGCTACTGGCATCGTTGACCGAAAGCCAGGCCGCATATCGGTATGCGGAAGGAAAATGGACGCTGAAAGAAGTCGTGGGCCACATTGCAGACGCGGAACGCGTCATGACCTACCGCCTGCTCCGGTTCGCAAGAGGGGATCAGACGCCTCTGACTGGTTTCGATCAGGAATTGTTCATACCTCCTTTCGGAAGCTGGACAACCGCGCAATTGGCCGAAGACTACCGGGCCGTACGGCAATCAACGATCACATTGCTGCGCGGGCTACCGGCGGAGGCGTGGACCCGCAAGGGCACAGCCAACAACCTAAGCATTACGGCGCGCGCCCTCGCGTACGGCATCGCAGGACACGAACTTCATCACATGGGGGTCATCCGAAATCGGTACTTGAGTTAATCGTTGGCTGAGGCCTTTGGAATGGAACTAACACCTCTCATACAGCCTTAGATACCGTTCTTATTGGGGTCCCGCCCCACAACCATCAACTTAAGGATTTAGACTATTTTTGAAATTAAAAGCACATTACTATTCTCTTATGTTAATGAGAAAGGGTGACGTGCTTTTTATGAATATGCACCAAAAACAAGAGTTATCTTTATTTGCCGAAGAGTTATATCAATTTTTTTCATTTGGGGGTATTTGTTTTTCTTAGCTTGATGGTGATGGGGCACTACTCTATAATGGTCAACTTAAAATTTAAAACAGTTATAGAGACTCCATTCCTCGGAAATATTGTAACTATTAAGTTGTAAAAAGAACCATAGTTTTTTTATTTTTGAAAAGGCTATGGCCCTTTTTAGTTGTAGCAAAGATATGATGTGAGGGAGTTTTTATAAATCAAAAAAAATTGATTAATTAGTTGCATAATAAATTAATCAGCGTATATACTATAAATATCAAAAAAAGTTGATGAAGGGAGAGGGAACTAAAATGGCACAAGATTTTCAGCTCTATGAGAAAAAATTCAAAGCATTAGCGGATCAAAAGCGTTTAGAGATTATGTATGAACTTTGCCAGCGAGGCCAGACTTGTGTATGTGATTTAACAGAGATTTTTGAAATGACGCAATCTAAGTTGTCCTATCATTTAAAGATTTTATTAGATGCAGGTTTAATTGTAAAAGAAACAAAAGGTACGTGGAGTTATTATGATTTAAATGATGCGGAAGTAAATAATTTATTATCAGAAGAATTGTGCTGCATTTTTAGAAAAACAGGCAAAGGTAGTTGCTGTTAAAATTTTGTAATATTAATCAAAAAAAATTGATTAATAACATATAAAGAGGAGGAATAAGCTATGAGATATGTTCATGTTGGTATAAATGTTACGGATTTAGAGAAGTCTATCGAATTCTACGAAAAAGTATTTGGTGTGTCACCAGTTAAGGTGAAAGTGGATTATGCAAAATTTTTATTAGAGACGCCAGGACTTAATTTTACACTGAACGTAAGAGATGAAGTGAAGGGAAATCAAGTAAATCATTTCGGTTTCCAAGTGGATACAGCTGAAGAAATTATGTTACATAAAGAAAGGTTAGAAAAAGAAGGTTTCTTTGCACGTGATGAAATGGATACAACTTGTTGCTATGCGGTTCAAGATAAGTTTTGGGTAACAGATCCGGATGGGAACGAGTGGGAATTCTTTTATACAAAAGCACATAGTGATGTTCATAAAATAGAAGAGGCATCGTGTTGCACGACTTCTAACGTAGTAGAAAAAAATTCTTGTTGTTAATAGGAGATGGAAAATAAAATGAAACGTTTATCTTTTCTAGATCGATATTTAACACTATGGATTTTTCTAGCGATGGCTGTTGGGATTGGTTTAGGGTTTGTGTTTCCAAGTGTAGTAGACGGATTGAATACATTACAAGTTGGAACAACGTCTATCCCGCTTGCTGTTGGTTTAATTGTCATGATGTATCCACCATTAGCAAAGGTTCGTTACGAGGAAATGGGCCGAGTATTTAAAGATGTAAAAGTATTGGTTTTATCTTTAGTACAAAACTGGGTTATTGGACCTGTACTTATGTTTGTTTTAGCAATTATTTTTCTTCCTGATAAGCCAGAATACATGGTCGGGCTCATTATGATCGGCTTAGCACGTTGTATTGCAATGGTAATTGTTTGGAACGATCTTGCAGATGGGGATAAAGAGTATGCAGCAGGTTTAGTTGCTTTTAACTCAGTATTCCAAATGCTATTCTTCTCCGTTTATGCATACGTGTTTGTAACAGTCATTCCAGAATGGTTAGGAATTGAAGGGGCTATTGTCGATATTACAATGGTAGAAGTAGCGAAATCAGTATTTATCTACTTAGGAATTCCTTTTATAGCAGGTATGTTAACACGTTTTGTACTCGTTAAGTTAAAGGGAAGACAGTGGTATGAAAAGGTGTTTATACCTAAGATTAGTCCACTTACATTAGTTGCATTATTATTTACAATCATCATTATGTTCTCTTTAAAAGGGGAAATGATTGTTAGTGTACCACTAGATGTAGTAAGAATAGCGATTCCATTACTCATTTATTTTATTGTCATGTTTTTTGTT
Source organism: Bacillus sp. EB106-07-01-XG149 (assembly GCF_058791555.1). Lineage (NCBI taxonomy): Bacteria > Bacillati > Bacillota > Bacilli > Caryophanales > Bacillaceae > Bacillus > Bacillus sp. EB106-07-01-XG149. The sequence goes on from NZ_JBYTDP010000007.1 coordinate 47,264, forward strand.
TCTTTCTTTATGGGAAGAAAAATTGGTGCAAACTATCCGGTGACTACAACGTTAGCGTTTACAGCAGGTAGTAATAACTTTGAGTTAGCGATTGCTGTAGCAGTTGGTGTGTTTGGTATTCATTCAGGCGCAGCATTTGCAGCTGTTATTGGTCCGTTAGTCGAAGTACCTGTCATGATTGCACTTGTAAATGTCGCTTTTTGGTTTAAGCGTAAATATTTTAATGATCAACCAGTATAATTTAAAAACAAAGGCGGAAAACAACATGGAAAACAAAAAGACAATTTATTTCTTATGCACAGGAAATTCATGCCGAAGCCAAATAGCAGAAGCATGGGGCAAACAATATGTAGGAGATAAGTGGAATGTATATTCTGCAGGAATCGAAGCACACGGAGTAAATCCAAATGCTATTAAAGCGATGAAAGAAGTAAATATTGATATAACGAATCAAACATCGGATATAATTGATACAAACATTTTAAATAGTGCTGATTTAGTCGTTACGCTTTGTAGTCATGCGGATTCTGTTTGTCCTTCGACACCTTCGCACGTAAATCGTGTCCACTGGGGATTTGATGACCCAGCAGGAAAAGAGTGGTCTGAATTTCAACGTGTTCGCGATGAAATTGGAGCACGTATAAAGCGATTTTCTGAAACAGGGGAGTAAAGTAAAGAGTCAATCTTCTATTTTATAGGGATTGGCTCTTTTTTATTATATATTTCATTAGTTTAAAACAACTATTAAAACGAATAGAGAATATTTTGTCATGGTGGTAAAGTTAGAATAGAGCAGTTTTAGGGGGGGGAACATATGATTTCTGAATTAAACAAGACTGATTTTTATAAATGTAACCGTTTAGTAAATGAAAAAGGTCAATTAGAAATAAAAGCTGTAATTGCAGGGTTGAATCCTGGTCGTATATTTGTAGATAACATCTATTCTCCTAATTCAGGACTTATTTGGTTAGGGAATAACGATGGCTTCTTTTTTATAGGAAGTGCAGAAAATGAAAAGTTTAATAATGAAATGAAAAGTTTTATTGATGATGTGATACGACCTGAGGCGAGAAAGGTAGGACTAAGTTGCTTTGAAGCAATCGGTAATCATTCAAAGTGGAATAAAACAATCGAAAGAATATTTCAGCATCGTAAATTAAAGAGTTGGAATCAAAGAGTGTATACGCTAAAGGAAGAGGATTATGAGGGTAATCGTGAACCTAAAATTGAACAAGGGTATACAGTGCTAAAAATGAGTAAAGCTCTTTATGAAAATCAAGGGAACGTATTTAAGAATATTGAATTTTTACAATCAAAAATTTTAGAGTTTTGGTCCTCAGCTGATGAATTTTTTAACGAGGGAATAGGCTATTGTATAGTTTTTGACAACATGATCGTAAGTGTTTGTTTTTCAGGGTTCGTTTTTGAAAATATACACTGTATAGATATTGAAACGATAGAAGGTCACCAAGGGAGAAATTTAGCTCAAACGATAGCTCATAGTTTCGTAAGAGAGTGTTTGGAGAATCATATCATTCCATATTGGGACTGCATGGAATTGAACAAGCCTTCTGTCGCGGTTGTAGAAAATGTAGGTTTTACAAATGTGTTTAATTATGTAGGATATTATTTTCCTTTTGAGTAAATTAAGTGTATGTTACAAACCCATCATCAAAGGTTTTTACATGGAAGGAGAATAGGATGAAACAAATAATAAAAGACGTATTAATAAATTATTTTAAAGAAATTCATTCACTACTAGTGGAAGAAGAATTACATAAGGACAGTTGGCATACAGATTTGCATTATAAAATCATCGTAAATGGAGATCGGTATTCCGCACGGTTTATAAATAGCGATCGAAAGATTAATCCAGCTTTTGGGACATTATCAAATGAACAATTGAAAGAGCAAGTGCGGTTTACGTATTATTTACGACAGCATGGAATACCATTTATGCAGATTAAGGAGAATAGGGCGGGAGAGTCATTTACATTTGTCACTTGGAATGATGAACAGTACCGGTTTGTATTGTCTACTTGGATTGAAGGGGAACATATTACACATTGTACAGAAATTATGGCAGAAGTCGTTGGAAAGGAAGCAAGAAAGATACATGATATTTCTAGTACGTTTCAAAGCTTGATTTTTCAAAAGAAATCTCATTTAGATGGATATAGTGAGTTTATAAGACTATTAGAAAATAAGGGTGGTACATGTAAGGAATTAAGAGGGTATATAGATCTCGCTAAGTATCATATAGAAAGCGCACATACGAATGATCTAGAGTATATAGTACAAACTGATTTAAATCCTTTAAATGTCATATGGAACTCCAATCAATCTGTCAAAGGAATTGTAGATTTTGAATCCATTGCATATGTTGATCGTATTGAAGGATTAGCCTTTTTAATAAAATGGTATTCCCGGACAGAAGGAATACAATCGCATAAAGTATGTTCGAAAGTTGCTAGAGCGTTTTTAGAAGGGTATAAGGCTAATAATATTTTAACTTCAAATGATTATAAAAGACTTTCTTCGTTGCTGTGGTTATCAGGTAGTCTAAATTGGAACTTTGTTAAAAAGACGATAGGTCTAGTAGATGACGAGAGTGAATTAGTAGAACATTTGAGAGCTTATATGATAAGGGGAGGAAGTTTGTCTTCATTGTTAATTTGTAGATAACATTTATTCTCCTAATTTTGGGTACGAAAAATAAAGCATATGAGGTGTTCTAAAAATGAAAATACAAATTGTATTGTTTGACGGTTTTGGAGAGCTTGTCTCCTTTGCACCTTTTGAAGTACTGAAAAGGGCAATAGAAGAAGGGGCTCCGTTTACAGTTGAACTCGTATCAAGTGAAACGAAACAAAAAGTTACTACCTCGTTTGGAGTTACGGTGAAACTACATGATTTTTTACGAATGGATAATCGCCCAGATTTGCTAATTGTACCTGGTGGTGGCTGGAATCATAAAGCTGAACATGGGGCACGAAAGCAAGCAGAGCTTGGAACACTGACAGAAACGATTAGAGAGATGCATAATGAAGGAACGATTGTTGCGGGAGTTTGTACAGGAGGTATGTTACTAGCAGCCTCAGGTATATTGAATGGTAAAAAGGCGACGATGCACCATTTGGCACAAGATGAAGTCAGTAAATACGGAGCTGAACTTCTTCATTATAGAATTGTAGATCAAGGCGATATTATCACTGCAAGAGGAGTCACTTCAGGAATTGATTTAGGACTTTGGATTACAGAAAGGTTCGCAAGCTCCCAAATTGCAGCTGCAGTTGAATATAGAATGGAATACGAGCGGCGAGGTGTTATTTGGAAGTGATTTAATTATATTTTTTGCTGTAGAGCGTATTAAATAGTATAAAAGAGAAAGAGCTAACTCATACGAGTAGGTTCTTTCTCTTTTATACTATATTGCTTATTTTTCACAGTAATATCTTTTTTTAAAAATCATAAAATAGATAATATATTTTGTTCCACATTGATAATTATTTTCATTATATATTTATAAATTAGTAAAATTTAGTTTACAAATTTGCATCTAGCTTATATAATTTGACTCATATAAAAAAGTTTCCCTTAGGAAACTTAAGTGCGGATTTTCATCCGCTGTATATTTTTTTGTTTAAAAGTTGCCTTCGCGCAAAATAATTATATATACGAAAAAAAGAAAGGGGAATGCATAAAAAATGGATGAGGCTATAATTGTTAAAGATTTGTTTGTATCTTATCAAGGGAATCAAGTAGTTCAAAATGTTTCCTTCGATATTGAAAAAGGGAAGCTCGTTGGAATTATTGGTCCAAATGGTGCGGGGAAATCTACTTTAATGAAAGCTGTTTTAGATCTAATTCCAAGTGATAAGGGATATGTTCAAGTTCTTGGGGAGGATATTCGAAGTGCTAGAAAGCATGTTGCTTATGTACCACAAAGAAGTGATATCGATTGGGATTTCCCGATTACAGTTTTAGATGTGGTGCTAATTGGAACGTATCCATCTTTAGGGATGATGAAAAGACCGAAGAAAGAGCATCGAGATTGGGCATTTGAATGTTTAAAAAAGGTCGGCATGGAAGAGTTTAAAAATCGCCAAATTGGTGAGCTTTCAGGTGGACAACAACAACGTGTCTTTTTAGCGAGAGCATTAGCACAAAAGGCGGAGATATTCTTCTTAGATGAACCGTTTGTTGGAATTGATGTAACAAGTGAAGAGACAATTATTAAAATTCTTAGAGAATTACGTAAAGAAGGAAAAACAATTGTTGTTGTACATCATGACCTAAGTAAAGCAGAGTCCTATTTTGATAAATTACTATTATTGAATAAGAGCTTAATTCATTACGGAGAAGTAAGGCAAGTATTAGAACCAACTGTTATGTCAAAAGCGTATGTAAATCACGGCATATTGTTTAATAATGTAGCGGAGGTACATTCATCATGAAGATTGTAGAATTTATAGATGCATTAATGCAGTACGGTTTTCTGCAGAAAGCGTTATTAACTTCCGTTATGGTAGGCGTTATTTGCGGCGTAATTGGATGTTTTATTATTTTACGAGGTATGGCTTTAATGGGAGATGCCATTTCACATGCTGTTCTTCCAGGCGTAGCCCTTTCTTATATGATTGGTATGAACTATTTTATAGGGGCGGTTTTAACAGGTGTTATTACTGCAGTTGGAATCGGATTTGTAAGTCAAAATAGTCGAATTAAACATGATATGGCGATAGGGATTATGTTTACATCTGTTTTCGCTGTAGGGATTATTTTAATTACCTTTATGAAGAGTAGTTCTGATTTGTATCATATTTTATTCGGAAATGTCCTATCAGTTCGTTCTTCTGATATGTGGATGACACTTATTATCGGAGTGGTCATTATTGGGCTTGTGATGCTGTTTTACAAAGAATTACTTGTATCTACTTTTGATCCAACGATGGCGCAAAGTTACGGATTACCGAACAAATGGATTCATTATGGCTTAATGATTCTACTTACAATGGTTACAGTAGCATCGCTTCAAACTGTAGGAATTATTTTAGTTGTCGCTATGCTTATTACACCGGCGGCTACGGCGTATTTATTAACAAACCGTTTATGGGTCATGATTTATTTAGCTGCAGGTATCGGAGCGCTTTCATCTGTAGTAGGGCTATATTTTAGTTTCTCTTATAATCTAGCTTCAGGTGCAACGATTGTTCTTGTTGCAACATTCTTGTTTGCATTGGCATTCTTTTTCTCACCGTCACAAGGTTTATTTTGGAGAGCTATCAAAATTAGAAAAAATAGAGCAGAGTTGTCATAATTGATTGGAGGATAATGATGAAATTTAAAAATATTTTATTATCGGTAATTTGTATGTTCGTATTTGCATTAACAGCGTGTTCGAGTAACACAAATGGGAAAGAAGAGAAAAGTGGGAAATTAAAAGTTGTAACTACATACTCCATTATATATGATATGGTGAAGCAAATTGGTGGAGATAAAGTTGAGATTCATAGTCTTGTTCCAATTGGAGCTAACCCGCATGAATATGATCCACTACCAAAAGATGTTATGAAAATGACAGATGCAGATATGGTTTTTTACAATGGTTTAAACCTTGAAGAGGGCGGAGCATGGTTTAAAAAACTATTAAAAACGGCAAATAAATCAGAGAAAGATGCACCTGTTTATAAAGTAAGTGAAGGTGTAGAAGCTATTTATTTAGAAACAAAAGGATTGGAAAAAGAACCAGACCCACATGCTTGGATGAATATTAAAAATGGTATTGTATACGCTGAAAATGTGAAGAAAGCATTAATTAAAGAAGATCCTAAAAATAAAGAGTTCTATACTAAAAATGCCGATAAGTATGTAGCAGAACTTCAAAAATTACATGATGAGACAGTAAACAGAATTCATCAAATCCCTGAAGAAAAACGTTTCTTAATCTCTAGTGAAGGTGCTTTTAAATACTTTGGAAAAGCATATGATATGAAGACGGGATACATTTGGGAAATTAACTCAGAAAATCAAGGTACTCCAGATCAAATTAGAGATGTTGTAAGTTTAATTCAAACAAACAAAGTTCCGGCTTTATTTGTTGAAACAAGTGTAGATCGACGTAGTATGGAAACTGTTTCAAAAGAAACAAACGTACCGATTGCAGGTACAATTTTTACAGACTCACTAGGTAAAACAGGTGAGGATGGAGATACTTACTTGAAAATGATGAAATGGAATACAGATACCATTATTAATGGGTTACAGAAATAAAATCTAGCTAGTGTAACTATTGAGATTTTATACGATAAGAAAGAGCCAATTCATGTGAGTGAATTGGCTCTTCTTTCATGTATCATGTTTTATTAATAATTAGGCTGAATATAACCTAATTTTATTCCCTTCGTAACAGCTTCTAAAGAAGAGGAAACATTTAATTTATCAAATACGTGTTGAATGTGATTAGAGATTGTACGTTCGCTAGCGTATAACATAGAAGCAATTTCTTTGCGCTTATAGCCATCACATAGTAATTGTAAAATTTGTTTTTCACTATGAGTTAATTCTTCAATTATTTCTGTAGAGGTTGGAAAATGAAATGCGCCTTTATTAATGTCACTTAATATTTGCACCAATACTTCAGGTAAAATATTTTTATTAATAAAACCACTTACACCTAATTTTTGAGCTTCATACTGGTAAACAGGTAAATCATAACCGGTTAATATAACTATTTTTGTATTACATTTACTATCCAAAATCATTTTAGCTACTTCCAAACCATCTTCACTACTGATATTGCTCAAATTAATATCTAGTAAGATAATATCTGGTTTAAACTGATTGATAATTGTAATGACATTTTCGATATTTTGTAATGAGTGAAAGGCATCTATTTCAGGATAATCTTCTAAGGCTATTTCTAAGCTTTTTGCAAACAAAGTGTGATCATCTATTAATAAAATGTTTATAGGAATCATCTCCTTTCATCGGAATAAAAATAGTAATGCATAAACCAGAAGGATTACTATTTGAAATGGTCATTTCACCATTCAATAAAAGTAGCTGTTCTTTAATTGAATTCAATCCTTTATGACCATTTAGTATATCTGCTTCGGTAGTTGCTAAACCTTTACCATCATCTTTCACAATAAGTTTAATTTCATCATTTTCTTGTGTTAAATGTAAATATATCTGTGAACAATTTGAATGTTTGAATGCATTTGTTACTAGTTCTTTTAAAATTCGATATATAACAAGGTGATAGGGTTCTACTAAAAATAAGTCGTCATTACACGTAAAGGATATATTAACATGTTTCATTTCATATTTTTTTTTGTATCATTTTGAGTAAGTTACGATAATTTTCTTTTAGTGTAAGTGTTTTTAATAGAGTTGGATGATACTCCTGCATTTCAATGCGTATTGTATGACTTAAGTTGTCCAGTGTCGCTACGATCATGTCATGAATTTCTTTTTTGTTAGATTTGTTCATCATATTTTTAACAGCTAATATGTCTTGTAGTATTTCATCGTGTAAATAATTAGAAAATCCACTTTTTAATTGTTCTTCTTTCATTATTTGTACTAAGTTATGAACATAAGAACTATCTGGTAAAGTTTTTAATTCTTTTGTATTCAAATTTGAGATAGTGTTTTTTGTGTCTTGAAATAATAATGTGAAATAAAGCTGAACGAACCAAATAATTGTATGTATAAAAATGAAATAAGTTATCATATGAAATTGAAATAGTACCCCAAGTACACTCATAAAAATAAAAATGCATAAAAACATAAAAGTGATCGCGCCTTTTTTTAAGGGGAAATACTGTTTCATAGACATATGATTTTTAAAAGCTATTGCATGAATACTAAATAGGGGGAACAAAATTATTATGTACCATCCTAAATTATTTACATATTCGGGGCTCTTTCCAAATAACGTAACATATACGATAAAAGGAACGATAAGAATTGCAGTAGATTTAAGTAAATGCTTTTTTTCACTTTTACAAACAAATTGTATTCGTTTGTAATGTTGCAGGAACAGAAAAATAATACAACTAACACTAATAAGCCATTGAAATGAAAATAGAACGGAAAATATTCTATCGTTTATTAAGTATGCGCCTAATGTTAGTAAACAAATAACTCGTAAAATCCAATCCTTTTCTTTTTTATAACTATAAATAGAATCTTGGAAAAAGAATAGGAGTATAAATTGCACGATCTTATATAGAATCAAGACACTAAGCAGTGTACTGAACGTACGGAAAATCTGTTCATCATTCAGTGTAAGTAAAAACTGCCAAGAAGTAAAAAGTAGTAAACTCGAAAACTGTGATAATAGAGTATTGTTTTTTAAATTGATAAAACTAATATATGATCCATAAATGGACATGATCGTTATAAACAGTAAAGGGAGTAATTTTGCTGTTCCTATAATATTGTTCATTGAAAATTCATAGCATAAAAAATAATCATACAAAGTTGGTTAATTAAAATTAAAATTTGTTTTTGCTCATAGTAGTTTTTCATAAATTCACTTACCTTTGTTAGATTACATACAGATAAAGCTGATGTTTTTTATTTATCATCAGCTTTATTTTTAAGTGTCTATTTTTTATTGTTAAATATAATTTTATAACATGCTCTTTTTGTTAACAAATAATAAACGATATATACAACAGTAAAAATGATTACGGCGAAAAGAATTGGTAATATAAACGCACTACTTTTTCCTAATAGGTCATCCATTAACGCGGTTTTATAGGCAACTAATGCAAAAATGCTATGTGCTAATCCTAATATGTATGGAATGCTAAACAAGCTGAAAATCTCTTTACTTATTATTCTTTTTATCTTCTTTTTGTTATAGCCCATTCTATTTAAGATAATAAATTCATTTTTATTTGACATCATACTTGAAAGGTTATGAAAATAGAGAATACTGCCTGTTGCAATAAAGAAAATGATAGTAACGAAACTAATGAGTAAGAACGTTGAACTATTTTGCTGAATAATATAATCATTTTTTTGGTAACTGCTTGTAAAATACATATTATTTTTAAATAGTGGGGCTACATGTTCATAAACTGCTTTATTATTCCTCATATCTTTTCCATTAAAACTCACTATCGTTTTTTGTGGTAGCTCTAAAGTTTTTATTTCTTTATACAGTTGATCCGAGATAATAAGTGTTCCTACACTATTTGCAAATCCAATGGGATTAAGTAATGTAGTGTCTTTCACTTTAACGTCTATACTAGTTGTAGGAGTTACGTTTAAAGTATATATTTTCCCTTTATCTAGGTCTTCTTTTTCAGGACGATATTTTACTAGTATACTTTCATCTTTAGCTAAATGATTAAATTCTACATTTTTATCTTGAACATGTATTAACTCTCTGTAATCAGACTCAGAGATAAGATCAAATCCGTTCTCCTTTTTTATACTATATTCTTTTGGTAAACTGTCAGAATTAGATTTCACGTTAATAATGGTTGTTTCGGTATAGTTTATACTTTCTTTACCGATAGTTTTTTGTACAGTTTGTAGTGCTTTATTGGCTACTTCTTTATTTTCTAATGGAAATTCAATAGCTGAAGGTACGATACGTTCTGTAGCGGCAACCGGATAGTAAAGTGTCAGTAGAGTAGAACTGAAAATAGCTAAAGTTCCAGCGGTTAATAATGTTAACAAAATTAATGTTTTTGCTTTTGAACGGATTTTAAATATAAAGTTTGGGATGACAATAATATTGGATTCTTTATAAAACCATATTTTATTTTTCTTTAGCTTTTGAATCGTATATGGTAAAAAAGAATGAATAAAGAAGATTGTCCCTAATATTACACTGAACATTGTCACGAGAGCGATTGGTGAAAAGCCAATTGTTTTCCACAATGATTTTGTGCCTCGTGTAATATCGATAGCTAAGAAATAGCCAATTAAAATTAAGAATAATCCTAGTAGTGAAAAAGCTGTATTAATTTTTAACTTATTTTCTTCCTTTTGTTCCATACGTACTAAAGTTAGTAAAGAACTTTTTCGAAGGATAATCCAGTTTGATAAAGATAAAACAAAGAGAACAGCAAAAATAAAAACAAAGGTGAATAGCACGGCATCAAGATTAATAAATGGTACTTTAGAAGTATTTATTTGTAATTTTAGTATTTTAATTATTGCTTCCACAATTCCTTTATGAGCAATAGAACCAAAAATAATTCCTACAAGTAAGGCAACAAAGCAAATGACAATATTTTCAAAAGTTAACAGTGTTAGCATCGTTGATTTTCTATATCCTAAAAGGGAGTAAATGCCGAGCTCGTTCATTCTTTTTTTCATAAAAAATGTATTAGAGTATGACATATAGAATAGTACAAATGCCATAACAAAGATCGCCACCGTTTTTGACATTGTTTCTACTCTACCGTCAGACGAAATTTTTTCCATAACAATGTCGTTCATGGAAAAAGAGATAAAGGAGAAAAATACCATCAGTACAAAAGCTACTGAAATAAAATAGAATGAATAGAAGGAGAAGTTATTTTTTAAATTCTTTTTTGCGATTGTAAATAAGCCCACAGTTCAATCTTCCTTTCATATTTCTAGTTATATCGATGTTCATCAATTTTAGAGATTTCTTTTAATATTTCTTCAAAAAATTCTTTTCTATTTTGCTTATTTTTCTTTAATTCTTTTATAATGTTCCCGTCTTTGAATATTAAAATTCTACTAGAAAAACTAGCTGCATAGGCATCGTGAGTTACCATTAAAATTGTAGTTTGAAGCTCCTCGTTTACCTCTTTTAATTTTTGAAGTAGTTCTGTTGCAGAATTTGAATCTAATGCGCCTGTTGGCTCATCTGCAAATAAAATACTAGGTTGCTTCGCAAGGGCTCTTGCAGCTGCAACTCTTTGTTTTTGTCCACCCGACAGTTGACTAGGATACTTGTTTAATTGCTCAAATATACCAAAACGCCGTGCTAAACTTTCTATTGTTGATTCAATTTCCTTTGGTGATTTTTTTAACAGAGTAAGGGGAACCGCAATATTTTCCTTTACTGTTAAGCTATTAAGTAAAAAATACTCCTGAAAAATAAAACCTAAATAATCTTTCCTAAAATCAGCAGATTTATTATTGTTAAGCGTTTGGATATTGACCCCGTTTATAAAAACATCGCCATCTGTAGGTGTATCGATAGTGGATAAAATATTTAATAAAGTCGTTTTTCCAGATCCAGAGGCCCCCATGATACCTACAAATTCGCCCGCTTTAATATCAAATGAAACTTTATTAAGTCCAGGTAATTGGTTTTTGTTATAAATCTTTGTTACATCCCTTGCAGATACTAATGCATTCATTTGATTTACTCCTTTTCGTCTATTTATATATAAAGTGTATCTTTTGATATATATAGAAGCATGAGTAAAAAGCGCAACTTTGTATTACGAAATGGTGTAACTGATAATAAGTGGAGAAAAATAATTTTGTTTTGTCTTTTATGAAGTTGTATAAGTAATAAAAAATAATAGATACATCATGATAAGGATATGAATAAAAGAAGTATGGTCATTAGCCTGTGAAAAGAGGGAAGTGCAACATAATGGACATAAACGTTGCTTATACATGTAAAGTAAGATGTCATAAAAATGAATAAAGACTGCTAATTTTCCTGCACTTTGATTATGTAGAAATAGGGGGGGATGACATGAAAGACAATACGCCTAAGAAAATCTTATTTATTCAATCAGGCATTCCTTTTTATTATCCAATGATTGAAGAAGCAATTTTGAATAGTTTACAAAAGGTAAACAGTAATACAATTATGGTGAACCCAGAACGAGCGATAGAAACCGCATTAAAAATGAAACCGGATTTTATTTTGGTACTCAGTGGTTTAAGCGAGGGATTTATTAGTGTCATGCCAGTACTAAAGAGTGCCGGTTTTACTACTGGACTTTGGCTGACAGATGATCCGTATTATACGGATGTAACACAACATCTTGTGCCGTATTATGATTACATATTTACGCAAGATTTAAATTGTATCAAATTTTATAGAGGGTTAGGATGTAACAATGTATTTCATCTTCCGTTAGCAGCAAATCAAGATGTGTTTAAACCTTCTCATAAAGGGGATACATATAAGTATGATCTTAGTTTTATAGGTACAGCATTTGAAAATAGACTTACCTTTGTTGATTCTATTTCAGAGTATTTAGCAGAAAAAAACATAAAAATTGTGGGGTTCGGTTGGGAGAAATTAAAGAATTATGAGAGATTAAAGGATAAAATACAACTCTTGCCACTTGCGAAGTATGAAGATGCGTTACAATTTTACGTATCGACTAAAATTAATATAAATTTACACCGTTCACCAAATGATCAGGAATTGAATTGTAATGCTGCAAATATTCAAGCCTATTCAGTAAATAATAGGACATTTGAAATTAATGCCGTAGGTTCTTTTCAACTAACTGATATACGCCCAGATGTAGCAAAGCATTACATACCAGGCGTTGAAATAGAAACGTTTAATAGTGCACCGGAGTTTATACAAAAAGCGGAGTATTATTTGGAACATGTACAAGAGAGAAAACAAATAGCAAAAAATGGGCTGAATAGAACTTTGAAGAATCACACATATGATAGACGTATATTACAATTATTAAACTATATTAATTTCATAGGCGTGAAGATGCAGTCTAATCATTAATAGAACATGCGGTTTATGATTTAATGAGAGAAGAAGATAATTAAAGTGAAATGGCATGCTACTGACGATACCGATAGAAGTGTAATTAAGTTTCAATATACGGTGTGTCAACTACCCCCACTGAGATGAAACGTTTCAGTAGGGGCTTGAGTTCGAACGCTAGGTCTTTTCGTCTATCGCTAGACAGTCTGACGCTCTAACATTCATGCCACCTTACGGTAACACCCCAAGTATGTTTTTGGTTGGTACTGGCAACGAACGATTGTTTTCCCACTTGCACCACCCTTTCGAAAAAGAGCAGTTCTTCCTTCTGGAAGAAGCCACCACTCAGATGAATCCGGCGTGTGCTACAAGCCCCGACAAGTCGAGTACACATGGATGGTTGACGCACCCACTAAGCTATGCGCGAAGCAACAGCCTTACGTTTTTGAACTTCTAATAGAATCGGCGTTTTCACTTTGAGGTTGTCATCCAATTGTACAACTCTTGATTTTTGCAATGTATTCAATGCACCATTAATATCAGCATGGATACATGTTCCTGCCTTACTTTGGTACAGGCCACGAGTCATTCGTTTGCCACTAAAAAGATAATGCATCTTATCATCCTTAGACCAAACTGGAACCGGATCTTTATCCAGAAAACTAGCTTTTGAAGTATAGCTTTCTTCTTGTTTAAAAAATCGGATGCCTTCTTTTATACATTTATTTTCAATTGCTGCAATCAGTTTATAAAATGGGATTTGAACAAACTTTTGATTATTCTTTTTCCCCATATCAGATTTTTGTTTCCAACCAGCGTTATACCCTACGACAACCGTATCTATGCCAAATGCTTTCACTTTTTTAAACAACAGGCCTACCGTTTGTGAAATGTAACCATTTATTTGTCGTTCTCGTTTATGCCAAAGTGCAGCCATTTTATTCGTTACAACTCGTTTTGAAATTCCGTTTTCAACATTTTTCTGTTGTAGATTACGTATCATTTTATTGAAGTATTGGTTTATGGATTTTAATTTTTTCCCTTCAATTAAGAAAGTATCACCTGTATTTGTTGCGCAACTTACTAATCTATCTACACCTAAATCGCAACTCAAAGCGTTACTCGTAGTCGTGGATTGTTTCTTCATTTGAGAAACGTGCAGTTCATATGTGTAATGCACCTCAAAGAACCGACCTTTTTGCTTCGGTACAATCTCAATGTAGGAGATTTTTTTATTTCTTACGTTTTTAGGCATACGTATTTTAATGGAACCGAATTTTTTTCTGAATGCAACATTCATCGGAATCATCCAATACCCTTTCTCATCCACTTTAGGAACTTGATAGATTTCAATGATTCGTTTGTCAGTGGAACGAGAATAATTTGGAAACTTCGGACGCCCTGTGAACTTCTCAGGATTTTTCTTCCACTGTTTCAACGCTTTAAAAAAGCTCTTCACTTCTGTAAATAAGGCTCTACGAATCGCTTGGACAGAGTTTGATTGCATGCCCCAGTAATTCATATCGGCTTGCATGGCAGTGTCCACTTCTTTTACAGTAGCCATCTTGTTATGATCCAAGTAACTTTGTTTAATCATGTACAATCCAACATTTCGCAACGCTTTAGAACTATGTGACATGCGTTGCAGTAAGCGAAATTCTTTAGCCGTAAGGCAAGCTCGTCCGATATTCTGTTTCTGCGTGAATCGTTGCATGTTTTCTCGTTTCTTTTGTTTACGTAATACTTTCACTGCTTTCTTTCTAGCCATTGTTTTCACCACCGTTCTTAGAATGTTCATTACTTTTGATAATTCAATATTTGGAACGAAATGTAAAAAAAGTCTTCATCGTAATTCCTTTTGGTGCAAGTAACCGGATGATTATTATTATCCAATTTCGTTGTCTTACGATATATTCCCTCCTTATCTAAGAGCAGATTGTATCGTAAGACAAAAAGAAACAAATATTGGTCCCGGGAACATTGTTATGAACGAAACAAAAGAGTTCAGCCTACCTTCTGACGGCAATTCATCTCCACCTGAATTGTTGGGTTTCACCCGTAACACAAATCAGATGGAGTCTTCTTGCCGAAAAAGATAAAACGTTGCAATCTCATAAAATTAAAAGCGATATTTTATTGGTGTATTGCGATCTTCCAGATAATTATTTGAAAATAAGAGAATTACAAATTACGGAATTTAGAAAGCATATTGATATTACGACGAAGCTGTATACAGATACAGGGCACCTAATGCATTGGGATAGACCAGAAGAGATTGCCGAGGATGTTTTAAATTGGTTCATATAAAGAAGGTCCGTTGTTCGAATTTGAGCAACGGATTTTCTTTTGAAAAACTTAATTCAAGAGTGAAAGAAGGACAAGCAAGAGCATTACAGTTCTATCGCCAATTCTTTTTTTGATATAATAGATGCGTGGCAGAACATAGATAGAAAGATACTGCTAGTAATTTATACTTAAAATGTTGGGAGCTTGAACAGAGTTATGGGGACAGAAAAAGAAATTAGTTCCGCTAAATTAATATGGAAGATGACGCGCCCGCATACATTAACGGCGACGTTTTCTCCTGTAATTTTAGGAACAGTAGCATCACTGTATGTTACAGACATTCATTGGCTTTTATTTATTGCGATGATGGTTGCATGTTTAGCATTGCAAATAGCAACGAACTTATTTAATGAGTACTATGATTTCAAACGTGGATTAGATACCGCTGATTCTGTTGGCATCGGTGGTGGAATTGTCCGTCATGGATTGAAACCAAAAAATGTGTTAACAGTTGCGCTTTTATTGTATGTAGTAGCAGCAATTATTGGAGTTTATATTTGTATGAATAGCAGCTGGTGGTTAGTCGTTATTGGTTTAATTGGGATGGCGGTTGGCTACTTATATACAGGTGGTCCATTACCAATTGCGTACACTCCGTTTGGAGAATTAGTTTCTGGATTGTTAATGGGGACATGTTTTGTACTCATTGCTTTCTTTATTCAAACGAATACGATAACGATTGAAAGTGTATTGATTTCCATTCCAATTGGAATTTTAGTCGGTGCAATTAACATGTCTAATAACATCCGAGATATCGAAGAAGATATTAAAGGTGGAAGAAAGACATTAGTAATCCTCCTCGGGAGAGAAAAAGCAATAGTAACACTAGCTGTAGCCTTTTTCATTGCTTATTTATGGATCGCGGTGATTGTATTGATGGGTTATATAAGCCCTTGGGCATTAGTTATGTTCCTAGGTTTGAGAAAGCCAATCTCTGCTATTCAAAGCTTCCAAAAAGGAGCAAAAGATCCCGGGTATATGCGCATCGCAATGAAATCAACAGCGATGACAAATACGATTTTCGGCTTCTTATTATCAGCAGGATTATTAATTAGCTACTTGTTTTAAATAAAAAATCTTGTTAAATAACTTAACCCTAATTTCTCAATTTTAATGTAGAGAGATTGGGGTTTTTATTTTTGATTTCTTTAATGTTGTAAATTTGAGTTGTACTATAACACTAGAGATCACTTAATTATCTCCTTTAAATAACTTTGTTAAAAGGGGGGATATTCCAAAAAAATTTAAGATCAGAGATTTTGATGAGGTTTTTTAAAAAAACTCTTTTGGTACGATTGTCATAACAGAACAAGGGAAACCAATTGCCATTCATTTGCCTTTGGGGTTAAATAAAAAAGGTGATGATTACTATATTATTGGGCATATGGCCTATGGAAATAATCGGTTGGAAATATTCGGGGATCATGGAGATGTGCTTGTTGTGTTTCAAGGACCACACGCTTATATTTCCTCTTTTCGGTATAGAAAGGAAGAAGTTCCAACATGGAATTATCAGGCCATTCATGTATAGGGTACAGCAAGCATTTTAGAGATAGATAAATTAATAGAAGAACTAGCAATGATGCTAAAAAAGTATGAAGAAAATCGTGAAAATATAGTTTTATGGGATGAACTTTCTCCTTAGTTATTAGAACGAGAAGTAAAAGGAATTGTTGGATTTAAAATTAAAGTGCAAGAAGTTCAAGCTGCATATAATTTAAGCCAGAATCGTAAGGAGAAAGATTATTCTAATATCGTTGATAAATTGCAAGCGAAAAAAAATCCTGATTCTCAGTAAATGGCAAAGGTGATGACAAAGAGGGTTAAAATTATAAATCAGTGCTATAGGACACTTTATGATTTTTTAAGATATAGTTACTTTAATTGAATGAGAAATATAAAAAGTAGATTTCCTGTACGTTAAGTGAAGTGGCATTTCATTCACATAATCCGTATTATCTGAAGTTAATAAAGTCTATTACACTCTCTTCTTTAAGAACGTTTCCATAATATCCTTCTTGAATCTTTCATAATCAAACTGAAAAGCTACATTATGCGTTTTATAGCCTGGATTAGTAACAAAACGAAAGTCTGCAATACTTTGACCAAATCCTTCTCCTTGATCAGGAATTACTTTAATGGGTACTCTTGAAAGACCAACAGCCTCTTGATTCAGCAAATACCACACTGTTACAAAATCATGCATAGGGCTTCCACTTATACCAGGATTAGACTTGGAATAGAAATTATAATAATAGTCTAACATAGGTTTGAGGATGAGCCCTGCAAGATCCTGTGTATTTCGATGAAATGCATCGATTTGTTGGACCATTTCGGGTGTAACAATCGCATGTTGAGTCACATTTAAAGGGATAATTGTCAAGTTCTGTGCATGCTGCAGAATTAAGTTTGCTGCATAAGGGTCGGCGTAAAAGTTAGCTTCAGCTACAGCAGTTACGTTACCTGGATAGAAAAAAGCTCCCCCCATGCAAATGCATTCTCTTACGTTTCGCATTATTTCTAAATTCAATACAAAAGTCGTAGCTAGCGAAGAAAGTCTTCCTAAATTGATAATTGTAAGATCTTCCAAATTTGATTCTATAACTTGATAAATATCATTTAAAGGATAAACTGGATATGAAATTTCAGGTGGAATAATAGGCCCTAATCCAACTTTTCCATGTACCTCAGGGAAATACTGAATCAAGATACCTGTCAATGGTACAGAAGCACCAAGGAATACAGGTATCTCTTCTTTTCCCGCAATGTATTTCAAATAGTTAATATTTCTTATTACATTTTCTCTTGATACATTTCCATAATCGGCTACAATTCCTACAAGTTGAATATCTTTACGAAAAAAGGTGTACAGTATAGCAAACGCATCGTCAATCCCCAAATCTGTAAACAGGAGAACCTTTTTTTGCATAACTTTTCCTCCAAAATTTATATAATCCTACTTTCACTAATGATGAAGTAATCAGGCTAAGCTTGTGTATATATATTTTATGTATTCTGAAAGAGTACATTCTATTCACTTGAAATAGTCTTGCTCATCTAAATTTGATATTATGTTCAAACGTAAGCTTCCGTTCTTAAGTTGATAGTCATCTGGTACTATCCCAATATACGTAGCGAAATAGGATTTAAATGCTAGATAGTTATTTATTTAGCTCCATTTGTATTAATCGTCATTATTCTTGCACTGAAATATTTAATGAACGTTGCAGATACGACAAAAGCAAGATTGGATATTTGTAAGTGTCATTTTATCAACGATTGATTTTGGTTGTATTTTATTTGAATTTAGTAGTGCAGGAAGTAAGGGATGGGATCATCCGATTGTTATTACAACAATTATTACCGGGGTACTTGTTACACTTTATTTTGCTTACGCCAAATAAAGTGTAACGATCCACTATTAAATTTATCCGTATTTAAGTATAAAATTTTTACTCTTACATCAATGATAAACGTACTCATCACGATGATTATGTATGCTGATTTAATTCTTTTACCGATATACTTACAAAACGGAAGAGGCTTTACCGCATTTGAATCAGGTTTATTTCTATTATCTGGAGCTGTTATTAATGCATTCTTATCACCTATTACAGGTAAAATGTATGATAAATACGGAGCAAAACCACTCTTTATTACAGGGTTAATATATTATTTCGATGTGGGGTGTAATTGATTTAACTGAATCCACAACGTATATGTATGTAATGGTGCGCACTATTATTTTACGAATTGGGTTAAGCTTTATTTCGATGCCATTAAATACAGCAGGACTAAATGCTTTACCTAGAGAATTAGGTTCACATGGTTCAGCGGTAAATAATACGATTCGTCAATTAGCCGGTGCTATTGGAACAGCAGTTGTTATTACTATATATACGACTCAAGCAACTTCACATGCTGCAGAGTTATCTTTGGAAAAAGGAAACATTACAGCTATTCAACTAGCGAAATTATCTTCTATTTTCGGCTCAAGTGATGCGTAACTATTTATGTTATTCTTATCTTTCGTAGCATTAATCTTTGCATGTTTTATGCCTAAAAAAGTGGCAACTCAAAAATTTGAAAGTGAAGCACATAATTAGAATAGATTATAGAGTTGTTTAGAAAGTATATGATGAGAGAAAAAGCAAGTGATCTAATATGGAGGTCATTTGCTTTTTCTTTTTATTTGTTTAGGAATTTAACTTTATCTTGTAGAGATATCAAAGGAGAAATGAAAAATTACACCTACAACAATTAAAAGATTGATTATGCATGTAGAGCTCTTATTATTTGTCCTAATCTCATTTTAGAATAAATAACTTATAGAAAAAATTGAATAATTTTCATGTGGAGGGAGATTTTAAGAAGGATGTCGAGGGTATATTTTCCTGTTGTTTTTTAGATAAATGATTACTTAGCCAGAAACTACTTAGTGGAACGGTTTGTAAAGATTTTCTGTCAAGAAATCACTAACACTTAGCTCCAAGTATAAAACATAAACCATTCGATAAATGGGGTAGTGTGATGAAAAAACTTAGTAGAAAACATTTGAGAAAAGATATTCAGGAACTTGAGAATGCAAGTATGCAGATACACTCTAATCAAGATCGTGAGCTTGATCAGAGTGTATCTGCGAATGAAGAAGTTTTGAAACAAGTTTTTGACAATTGTTCCGATATTGTTTTTCGTCCAATATTTATAAATAGCCAAATTAAAATTCTTTTTATTTATATAGACGGATTGGTAAACACCGGTATTGTGGAACAAGTTGTTTTGAAACCAATGATGTTCGAGGGGATGCCTAGTGGACTAAAGGTTATGGATTCAGTAGGAGAAATTATACAAAATCAGCTTATTGCAGTTTCTCAAGTAAAGACGATTTCTAAAGTTCGTGAGGTTATAGAAGCAGTATTGAAAGCGAATATAGTCATTTTGACAGAAGGAGAGAGTCAAGCTCTGGTCGCTGACTTAAAAGGGTTTGAAAAACGGAGTATTGAAGAGCCAGCTGCCGAGATTTCTGTTCGTGGCCCTCGGGACGGGTTTACGGAAACTTTAAGGGTCAATACGAGCCTTATTCGCCGAAGAATTCGGAGCCAAAAACTAAAAATGGAACCTTATTCGATTGGGGAATTGTCACAGACAGATGTGGTGATTACCTATATTGAAGGAATTGCTCCCGATTCGGTTTTAGATGAAGTTCGCCAAAGGCTACAGCGAATTCAAATTGATGGGGTGTTAGAGTCAGCTTTTATTGAAGAGTTTATTGAGGACCAACCTTTTTCTCCTTTTCCACAAATTCAAAATACTGAGCGACCAGATGCGGTGTGTGCAAGTTTATTAGAAGGGAAAGTGGCAATTTTAGTGGATAACACACCTTTCGTTTTAATCGTTCCTATGACATTTTGGACTGGTCTCCAGGCAGCAGAGGATTATTATGAACGATTCATCTACACAACTTTTGTTAGATGGATACGTTTAATATTAATCAATATTTCATTATTTCTTCCTTCTCTCTATGTCGCTATTACAACCTTTCATCCGAAACTAATCCCAACAAATTTGCTTATTAGTATTGCAGCTGCAAGAGAAGGTATTCCTTTCCCAGCTGTTATAGAAGCGCTGATGATGGAATTTTTATTTGAAGGTTTGAGGGAAGCGGGCGTTCGGTTACCAAAACCAGTTGGATCAGCAGTTAGCATTGTAGGGGCACTTGTTATCGGACAAGCTGCGGTGCAAGCAGGTATTATTTCAGCACCATTGGTTATTGTTGTGGCGACAACTGGAATTGCTTCGTTTGCGTTCCCGCGCTATAACTTAGGAACAGCTTACCGGATGCTGCGCTTTCCGATGCTACTATTGGCAGGGATGCTTGGGCTGTATGGTATTGCTATAAGTACCCTTACGATTTTAATTCATTTAACAAACATACGTTCATTCGGCGTTCCGTACTTAAGTCCGGTTGCGCCTCAGACTCCGCGTGATTTAAAGGATGTTTTGCTTCGAACACCTCGTTGGAACATGACACATCGTCCTATAATGGTATCTGGTAAGGAGAAAGTCCGTTTTCCAGATGGACAACAACCAGGTGCAAAACGGGGAGGAGAAACAGAATGAGCCTACACAAGGCACTTTGTATGATACTAGTAGTTTCTTTATGTTTCTTGACGGGATGCTGGGATCGTACAGAGTTAAATGATCTGGCAATAGAATTAGGATGGGGACTTGATCAAGCGAAGAATAATAAGGTTGAAATTAGCGCCCAGTTTATTATCCCTTCAAAAATGGGAATGGGACAGAGCGGAAGAAGCAATGCAGGAAAATCAGTTTTTCTTGAATCAGGAACTGGAAAGGATACACATGAAGCTGTACAAATGATGCAAACAAAAATGTCGAGGGAAATCTTTCGAGGGCATCAGCGTGTAATACTAATTGGAGAAAAATTGGCTAAAAATGGTCTCGCTCCAGTTTTGGATGCATATAGTCGCGATCCTGATATTCGATTACGAGCAGATGCGTTAGTAGTAAAGGGAAATACTGCAAAAGAGTTTCTGAAAGCATCTATCCCTTTAGAGGCTATCCCGGCACTTGGGGCACTTAAAGAGCATATGCAAATAGAGGCATTGGGAGATACATCGTTATTAAATTTTCTTATTGCTGGTACGAGTGATGGAATCACCCCAATCTTGCCAGTTATTAAACTAAATATGTCTCATAAAAAAGGTGACGACGAGGTCAAAGGGTTTCAAATTGTAGGAGCTGCTATATTTAACAACAATCTTAAATTGGTAGGATACTTAAATATGCAGGAATGGTTAGCTACTCTTTGGATAGTGAATCGTTTAAGTAAACAGACGATTACAGCAACCGCCTCTAAAGGGAATGGTAGTGCGAGTTTATATATGACAAAAATCAAAAGAAAAATTATACCCACTATACAAGGGGCCACAATTAAGTGTGACGTTGTTTTTTCAGGTGAAGGAACGATTCAGGAGAACAATACGAATTTAGATCTTTCGCAGCCCAAAAATCTTACTTTTTTAGAACGTGTAATGGAAAAACAATCTGAAAAACAAGCTCTCCAAACTATTAAAAAGGTTCAAAAACAATACGGAACCGATATCTTTGGATTTGGAGAAGCCATTCATCAAAAATATCCATCCGAATGGAAAGGGCTAAAAAAGAATTGGAGTAAGCAGTTTCGAAAAGTGCAGGTTTCTGTTCATGCAAAGCTTACTATTCGGCGAGTAGGACTGACTGGACAGCCGTTGCAGTTAAAGAAAAATGAAATAAAAAAATAAGGAGGAATATAGTGTGTGAGAAATTCGATGAAAATCTCTGGCAGACAAATCTTTTGGATGATGTTCACATTTGAAGTGGGCCAATCACTCCTTCTAGTTATTCCAGCGACGATTCGCACTGCCAAACAAGATGCTTGGATCTCGCTCTTGATTGCAGGGTGTGCAGGGATTGCTCTTACTTTTTTGGCAACTACACTTGGCTCGCTTTATCCGAAGCAAACCCTAATTGAATTTAGTCAAACCATTCTTGGTAAATGGCTAGGAAAACTACTGATGATTCCTTACTTCTTTGGATGGTACATGATAATTTGGATAACGGTCCGTGAATTTGGTGAGTTCATTAGTATCGCTTTGTTTCATAATACACCTTTGTGGATTATTGTTTTTACTGCTATGTTATTGCTCATTTTTATCATTTATCAAGGTGGGGTGGAAGGTATTGGGCGCTTAAGTGAAATCATTGGTCCAATGGTACTTTTAATGATAACGTTTGTAATCATTTTGAATGTTGGTAATATGAATTTGGATTATATGCTTCCTATTTATCATGATTCTGGATGGTTTCCCATCCTTAAAGGTTCCTATACTCCTGTAGCCGCGTTTTTTGGAGAGTCTGTTATGATGACAATGTTCGTTTTCTTTATGGACAAACCCGAACAAGCGCCATCACGGGCGATGTGGGGAGTAGGACTGGCTGTTTTTATGGTAACGATTGGAACATTAGCGGTCATTTTAACATTTGGTCCGAATTTGCCTTCAAGTTTTTTGTATCCGGTTTACGATTTGAGCCGGTACATATCCGTCATGGAATTCATTCAAAATGTAGATATTCTGATTGTTATTATTTGGTTTTTTAGTATTTTTGTGAAATTGGCGTTATACATGTTCATAGCTTGTTATGGAACAGCACAAATTTTTCATTTGAAGGATTGGCGAAAAGTAGCTTTGATTCTTGCTCCTATTTCGTTCATCATAGCTGTGTCGGTTAAAAATATCCAGACATTTACTCATTATTACTACATACTTTTCGTAATTCCCATTGCATTTCCTATCTATGAACTAGGAATTCCCTTACTGTTATTGGTGGTTGGCAAAATTCGAAGGAAATATGCATAAACCCAATCGGTAATATGTTCGAATGAAGGTATGCTTCGTTTTTTGACTAAAATAAAAGGAGAAATAGCCTGCTCACAAGCGTAGGCTATTTCGTTATTTATGCATTGAAAGAACATGCGAATCATATAGAGTTTCTAAGACTTTCTATTGAAAAAAGGGAGTGTTTATGAAAAATCCAGTTTCATAGTATGTTTTATGTTTGGAGTAATTCATTCCCTATTGATCGTATTTAGTAGGATGCGTTAGAAAAACGGTCTTGGAAACCTTCTAGTATGACAATCAGAATTATATGGGCTGTATTTGTTACGTACTTATCCTAGAAAATATAGTATAAATTAAAGACGTAAATGAAAACTTGAGCATAATAAAAATGCTCGAGTTTTTATGTTGATTAATGATAATCTAAAATATAGAATATACACATCTTAGGGAGGTCATACATATGAAGAAATGGATAAAAATTATTTTGTACTCTTTATTAGGTATTTTACTTATGGGAAGCATTACTTTTTTTACTTGGTCCCAATTTACTTACAAACCAACGAAAGAGGCTTTGTCGTTAGTAGATGATAAAAAAGATGAAGATAATATAGTATTTGGACAGAAGGATGCTAAGGTAGGGATTATTTTTTATCAAGGAGCTAAAGTAGAAGCTGAGGCTTATAGTTACTTAGGAGAAGCTCTTGCAAAAGATGGGCATTTTGTAGTAATGCCTAAGTTACCATTAAACTTAGCGATACTTGGAATAAATGTAGTAGACAGTGTAATTGAACAGTATCCTGAAGTTCAAAAATGGTATGTTGCGGGGCATTCAATGGGCGGAGCTATGATTTCTAAGTATGCCTTTCAGAATGAAGATAAGGTAGACGGGATCATTTTCTTAGGCTCGTATCCTGCAGATGATTTCTCTACAAAATCGATTCCAATGTTATCTATTTATGGAGAAGTAGATGCTTTAGCAACTGTAGAAAAAATAGAGAACAATAAAAAGTTAATGTCAAAGAATACAACTATGCACATGATAAAAGGCGGAAACCATGCTCATTTTGGCATGTATGGTGAGCAAAAAGGTGATAATGCGAGCTTAATTACATCAAAAGCACAACGAGATGAAACAGTGAAAGTAATTGAACAATGGTTAGTGAAACAATGATAAGGAATTTAATAAATTTACTGAAAGAATTCTTCTTCCTTAAGATAGCCCAATGGTAGGTGGGAGAGGTGATCAAGAGCCAGCTCATACGAGTAGGCTCTTTTTATTTATCTGCTATCTCCAATTGTCCCTTTACTTTCCCTGGTATATCTTTTTCTGAAATAACGTCGTAAGAATACACATACTTTCCTTTTACATGAATTTTCAAGTAAGTTTTTCTTATAAAATCATTAGGAGTGCTAGTTCCTACTGTATATTCCTTCTCATTCCTTGATTCATCAACACCTTTTAGGGAGTACATAGCTCGTCCTTTATGATGATAATCTGGAACACCATATCCTTTCGCAATGGCATATACATTTTTTTCTTCAGCAATCGGATTAAATCTATCCAAATCCCCGCGTAATATGAAAGGTAATAAATATATCGGTAGGCCTAATCCTATTATGCAAAGTACAAATTTCTTCATGATTGTTTCTCCTCTTATTGTATTTACATTTTTGAGTATAGAAAAAAATTCTTATAAATATAGAGGGGAATTTCTTAAGGTTTTCTTAATAAAGTTTAACCGTGTGAAAAAAGATTAACTTGAGTATTAAGCTTACGGAATGAATAGCCAAATAACCTGTTTTCTTTATTTTTTGATGGTAGGTTATTTGGTTTTATATTGGTATGAGTGAATTGAGAAATAAGTGAGATTTAGGAACTAGAATAAATGTATCTTACAGTAATAAGAGAATTATCTAAATAAATTATAGTGAGAACAATTAAAGAAAGCATCTAGTGGGGTGCTTTTTCTTTTGGAATAGA
This sequence comes from Bacillus sp. EB106-07-01-XG149, assembly GCF_058791555.1. NCBI lineage: Bacteria > Bacillati > Bacillota > Bacilli > Caryophanales > Bacillaceae > Bacillus > Bacillus sp. EB106-07-01-XG149. The sequence goes on from NZ_JBYTDP010000007.1 coordinate 72,696, forward strand.
GAATCCAATGGGGCAGTTACATGTAATGCAGCGCTGTGCTTCTATGTCATTGGAAAACCCAATGATAAAAAAGAGGCTTGCCTTCCAAACAAATTGTTATTTGTAACACTGTTATCAAAGCAAAGTTCTCATGACATCTCTTTGATATTCAAAAATATTAATAACCTATTGCATGAAGTTTTTTGAAAATTTAGGTTTAACATCTTTAAAATAGGTGTATTACATATTACATAACAACTAAATAAAAAATCTAAAGGAGGAAAAATACAATGCATAAGAATGAAAGAAAACCGGTGGTTCATGAATATCAAAATGAACAGGAAGTAGTTATGAAAGTAAAAGAGCTAGAATTGCAAGGGATTCGCCAAGATGACATTTATGTCTTGGCACATGAAAAACATCTAACAAAAAAGATTGCGGATGATACAAACATAAATACGATTGGAGTAAAAGAACAAGGAATGGGCACAAGTATTATCAACTTTTTCTCCAAAAAAGGGGACGAACTTCGAAATCAAATGGAGGAAATGGGGTTGTCGAAGGAGGAAGCTAACTTATATGAAGAAAAATTAGATCAAGGGAGAATTTTACTCCTAGTAACAGCTGAAACACCAACGGCGAGTGATAGGCAGCCACAAAATTATCATTCTCTCTAATAGATTGCAACATCTGATAAATAGATAAGTTAATTATTTTAGGTTGTAGCATGGAAGAAAATAAAAGTAGAGAAGGGTGAGAAAAATGAAACATACAATATTTAAATATGCTGTGATTGGGATTACGACCGGAGTTATGGTCTCTCTATTAAAAAAAGAAAATCGGAAAGCTATACAAACAAAAGGAAAAAGCGTAAAAGACAAACTACAAGAAGGAAGCATAAAGGAAACATTGGGGAAGGTAACTGAGACAAGTAAACAATTCTCTGTAACTGCAGCTAATGTTGCAAAACAAACATTACCACAACTGCTTACAGCCACACCAGTTGTCATTTCTACTATTAAAGATTTAACAGAAAATGAAAATGACAAAAAGAAAAAAGATGAAAAGAATTACGAAATCAATCAAAATAGTAAGGACATAGACGGTGAAAAAAAGAAAAATGAAAAGAAATATATGAAAGAAGGGAAAGAAGAGAGTGCTTAGATTTAATTCTAAAAAGAGAAAGTGAGGAAAAAAGTATGAAATCTCTGTATGCAATTGATGTAGGAATTGGCTTTACCAAACGGGCATATCGACAGGATGTAGATTCTGAGGTGACGATTAAGAGTGAAGCTTCCACACTAGCCCGTGTACCTAATCATGCTGAAAGTGAAGATTTAACAAAGGTAAGTTTTATAGACTTAGACTTTGCATACTACATGGGAAATGAAGCACATCAATCTGACGCTTCATTTCTTCCTCCATTTGACGAAGAAATAGAAAATTATTATGAAAGCGAACAGTTTAAACAACAAATATTTGGTTGCATTGCAAAGGATTATAAAGAAAATGTCGTGTTACCTTTAGTTGTTACCGGGCTTCCCGTTACTTGTTTTGGTAGTCAGCATGAGCAATTACAAAATGCATTAAAAAAAGAAACTTCCGTGCAAATTGATGGGAAATTTATTAATATTACGGTGGAAAATGCTTTGATTCTTCAGCAACCGGTCGCTTTACATGCCTATTTCTTAAAAGAGGGAATCATTCAGGAACAAGATCGTATCTTAATTATTGATGGTGGATTTCGTACATTAGAAATGACAGATATGAAACAGAATGTCATTTTAAATCATTATGAGACGGAACTAGGATGTAGCAAGCCTTTGAAAAATATTAAGAATATCCTGCAGAATCATGCGGGGGAAAGTAATCACTTGCATATTAACGACATGCCAAAAATATTAGAAAAAGGATATGGAGGTCGAGAAGAAAATCCTCAGACAAGTCAGGTTGATACTTTGATTCAAAAAGAGTTGGATACACACTTCCAAGACGTTATGCGTGTATTACAAGAACAATTTAAGTTAGACCAGTATGAAACTATTATTTGGACAGGAGGAATAGTAGATATCCACAAAAAACGAATTGAAAAAATGCAAGGTGAAATTTCTTCTTTCCGTATGGTAGACGCTTCGAAAGAGGCTGCACTTCATGGATACTATATGATTGGAAGTCAAGTATTTGACGACATCACCAATCAATCTGCATATGAATCCAAATTGTAATAACGACCGAAATGGAGTTCGTTGAATAGACGTGCCAAATTATGTGGTTTCTTTTCCACATATAAATAAGAAAAGATAAAAAGTGCTTGTATAGAGGAAATGTTTAAAATTGAGAATAAAAATAACTAATATATAGGGGGTCTTCCTTGTAACAGAAGAAGACCTCCTGTGCCATTTAGTTTTTGTAATTTAGAGGATCTAAAAACTTTTCCTCTAAGACATGAATACCTACATACAAATTTCATATTACGGATATTATTCGATCAAACATAAAACTATTCAGAAAGGAAGAATAATATGGAATGCATAAAAATGCCGAAATGGAATTGGTATCATGTGAAAACTAGTGAGCTTGAAAAACTTTCTTCTATAATCCCTCGTGATGTAACATCTTATTTCTCTCAATCTGTAAAGAAGATAAGTTCTCCTTGTGAAAATGGATTATATGTTTATACGTTATCACCAAGTCAAACTTGCGTATATGGTTCGTTTTTATATGATCAAAATAAAAAAGACGCCAAAATTCAAAAATTTCTTCATTATTTCGTAGCTCATGGAATACTGATAACGGTCCAAGAAAAAGAGGAAGAGGATTTTCAAGAATTAATACATAATTTCCCTATGGATATAAAAAATTTTAATAGTTCCGCTGAAGGACTATGTGCTATCTTATCAATATTTATATCTCACTATTTACGAAAGGTTGACTATTTTGAAAACAATTTCAGAAATGTGTTATGGGATTTTTATCATCATAATAACATAGCAGTTTTAGAAAGAATTTATCATATTCGTCATGAATTATTTATGAACACACATGTGTTTCGCTTAATACAAGAAGTGTTACAAGGCTTGGAGGAAGCTTGGTTAGAAAACCTAACAAACACCCTTTGTTATAAACAAACACACGTAAAATTAGAGCGTGGATTACAACTTGTTAAAGAGTACCAAGAAGAATTAGACACGATGATTCATTTACAAGAAGTTGTTTCTTCTCATCGTGGGAATGAAATTATGAAAGCTCTTACTGTATTAACTGCTGTAAGTACGCCTTTGACAGCCTTAGGAGCATTGTGGGGGATGAATTTTAAATACATGCCTGAACTAGAATGGAAATATAGCTATTTAATCGCTCTCCTATTTATTATTTTCACAACAGGGGGTATGTATTTGTATATGCGGGTCAAAGGATGGACAGGTGATTTATTACGAGTAAAGAAAAAGAAATCTTTTTTTAAATCTAATTAGTCCTGTTTTTAAAAATATGATAGATATTAACTAGAAATATGGTTAGTAATATTTATTAATAGGGGTAGTGCCACAACACCATCAAGCTAATATTTTGATGTCCCCAAAAACAAAAAGTTTATCTCTTCACAGTTAGTTGTCTATGAGAATTGAGTTCATTATTTTGTTTTTGGATATTTACTTTTCTTAGCTTGATGGCAATGTGGTTCTACCTCTTATAAATGTTACAAAAATCTTTCAAATAGCTCTAACTTGCACAATGCTTCCCGTTAATATAATACGCTGATTCTGTGAAAACCGTAAATACAACCTCTACTTCTGGAAGTCCAAAATCCATTACATATGTAGTAATGGCCTTGGCAAATCGATCACGAATTTCCTGTCCACGCTCGAACCATTTCACTTCAATAAGAGGAAACGCTTCTATTTCTTCTCCATTGAATACAAACGTAGAACTTGGTAGTTCCAACGTAAAATTATCCGTACCACACTCACAGATCTCTGCGAGTTCTTCTACTAATGGCTTGCTTATGCGTTTTAATTGTTCAGTAGTAATTCCACGAAACACAACATGCGGCATGTGAATCCCTCCGTTAGATAGCTTTATATTTGCTCACATCATAACACAATTTATTTTGCTGTACTAACATCTATTGGTACATTTCAATGACATTCTTAAGAATAATCATATGTTATTGAAGCAATACATGTATTGTAACTATTTAAAATATTTGAGAGCTCGGTAATTGGGTAAATAAAAAAGCCTTATCATTCTCCCTGTAAGGAGGCATGAGGGGGGCCTCTATTAGGAAAGGGATGGTGCGCTTATATATTTTAAAAAGAAAAGACACCCTAAGATGCCTTCCTCCGACTTGATAACCACTTTAATTTTAATAACATTGGATTCCCATCCGAATACTATTTTACCACGTTAAGTAATGTTGGTCATTGAGAAAGTCAAATACGTAGCGTTCATATATAGTGACCCCTAGGAGTATGCAAGATTTAATACAGTTTTTTTGTTGATCCAACAACAAAAAAGAACCATAAAACCGTGCCAGGATAGGAATGTATAAAAAATGCATAGCTCGATAGAAAAAGAAAGGAGGTTCCCTTGTAAGGGGAAGATTCCTCCTTGTCCTTACTACTGATAATGAGACGTTATGTTAACTTTACATGTATATGTTATACATCAAAACTTCTCATACAGCGTTCCCCCCCACATGGTACAATTAGGAAAAGGAGGAGGACTTCAAAATGATTTTAGAAGCAGTCATGTTGCAAGTAAAAGACGGTATGGAGACGGAGTATGAATCGGTATTTAAGCAAGCATCCTCAATCATCTCTTCCATGCAAGGATACATAAATCATGAATTACAACGCTGTATGGAGCGGAAAGGAAAATATTTGCTCCTTGTGCAATGGGAAACTTTAGAAGATCACACGATAGGATTTCGACAATCTGAACAATATCAAGAGTGGAAAGCATTATTGCATCACTTTTATGATCCATTTCCAACAGTTGAACACTTTGAGCGTGTAGAGTTATCACGAAACTGAACTTGACCGTCTATTAATACTTGAAAAGTATCTTCCAATAACGAAAATTATGTAAATAAGCTGTTCATATGGACAGCTTATTTTATTTTTCCGCATAGCGTAGGTTGTTTTGCAAAATACTGACAGTATCCCATGGAACATAAAAAAGTAACAAAATACTAAACTTTAGAAGTCAAATAAAGAATAATTGGGGTCTCGCCACATACCCATCAAGCTAAGAAAAGCAAATACCCCAAAACGAGAAATTTTGGGATATCACAAAGTTTTTAAATCGATGGCTAAGTATTGGAAATCAAATCATAATCCAGTCTTCCCAAAATTATTCAAAATATATGGCATAAAAATTAAAAAGAAGCCTAATATTACCATCAAAGAATTTAATGAAAATAAAGTAGATTGTTTAGCCCAAGCTGATCCAAAAATAATTACAAAAGTTACATCAGCTCCACGTAAAATAGACTTACAAATACATCGAGAACACTTAGAATTTGTTAAATTTTTTGAGGTTATTTAAAATGTAGATATGTTCCTTCCAAATGGAGGATTTCATATGTCCTCTCTAAAGAAAAGAGTTTACCGGCATTGGTAAACTCTTTTCTTTAGAGAATTATTGTTTTAAAATTTTTGAACTATAATAACTCCACTAATAACCAAAATGGCACCTAATAGTCTAGGGATATTCAGATGGTGTGTAGTAGCACCTATTAATCCAAAGTGGTCAATAAGAATGGAGATTATTATTTGTCCTGTAAGAATATAACCAACAGTAGCAGCAGAACCTATTCTAGGCATAAGTATAGTAGTCGCTAGTACATAAAAGGCACCTAATAATCCTCCAGTCCACATCCACCAAGGTGCTTCAAACCACTCCTTCTTTACCTGTATCCCATTCCCAAATAGCGATACAATAAATAAAACTAGAGCCCCCACAGTAAATGAAATAAATGAAGCTATTATAGGGGAACCAACTATAGTTCTCAATTGAGCGTTAACACTAAATTGAGTGGGAAGAGCCATTCCAGCTATTATAGCAAATAAAACTAAAATGATAGCCATTGAATAATTACCTCCTAATATATTACATTAAACTATCTCTTCAAGGTTAAAGTAGTTTTGAATTGGTTAATGTAATAATAAATTTGACAATAATTTAAGCAAAAATGTAATCCGTTACATTATGTCTAAATATTATAATTAAAATTGTAACGAAATCAGAAGTTCACCTTAGTGAAGTTCAATTTTAATCCTTTTTTTCTTAGCACCTTTGTTTTGGATTTTAAGGATCGAAAAATTCCCGATTTCAGTTGTGTTGTTAACGTGCGTTCCTCCACAAGCCTGTTCATCAATGTCATTTATTTGAACGAGTCGAATTTTATTAAGCGATGATGGAAGTAAGCTGATAACTGTTTTAATGATTCCATCTCTTTGCTCTGCTTCTTCTCTATCAATTATTTTCGTGTAAACATCATGCGATATCGTTAATAAATTCTTTAAAGATTGTTCTAGTTCCTCAAAGGGTATATCTTCTATAATTTCTGGTGAAAACGCTAACTCTAATCTTGCATGATCCCTTTCGATTTGACTACTAGTAGCTAAAGCATTGTAATGTTTATATAAATACCCTGAAATTACATGTAATAATGTATGATAACGCATATTTTGAAAACGCCAATCCCAATCGATTTGTAGTGTAACTCCTTGTTGTGAATCGAGTAGTGGACGATCAAGTTCATGTATGATTTCATTTTCTACTTTTTTTACTTTTAATACTTCATATATTTCGTTTCCTTGCTGAATTTTCCCAAAGTCACAAGGTTGTCCACCACCACCTGGATAAAAAATGGTTTGATTTAATACAATAAATCTTCCATCAATTGATATAATTTCTGCTTCGCATTCTTTTAAATAACTATTCTCTTCATATAGTAATATTGTCATTTTATTTAACTCCTTTTAGATTGAAAATGCAGTAATTCCAATAGTAAACGCAAATATAATTAAGATAATTCCTAAGCCACGATCAAACCAATGCATATTTTTTTGATAGATTTTTTTAAAGTAATTATTTGAAATTAATATCGCTAATAAAGTAAACCAAATTCCCACTACAATTATAATTTCACCACCATATATCCAACGCACCCAATTTGGTGTGTTAGTTCCAATGAATTGTGAAAATACACTTAAAAAGAATAATGGAGCTTTGGGATTTAATAGATTACACAAAAATCCTTCACGGAATCCCTGACCTAAAGAGCGTTTTGAACTTTGTTCAACATGTATTTCATTAGAACCTTCTGGATCTGCTTTCGAACGAATACCTTTCCAACCTAACCATAATAAATAGATGGCACCTAAAAGCTTAATAAAGTTAAAGATAACTGGCCATTTTTCTAATATGATGGTAAAGCCTAAAACTGTATAGGCTATATGAATAATTAATGCACTGGCAATACCAAGTGCTGTAGCTATACCGTGCTTTCTACCTATTCCTAAACTATTTTTCATAACTATTACAAAATCAGGTCCTGGTGATAAAGCAATTAGTATCCCAAGAAAAAAAACCTCTACATACATAATAAACTAACCTCATTTCTTTACATTTTGAACAATATAAGTCAATAAGTCATTACCTTGCCATAACGAATCAATCTGGTCTTTACCAAAATGATCTCCAACAACTTTCATCATCATATCGTGTCGAATATATTCCTTAGCTAGTAAAACCAACATTGGATCAGTAGTTTGAATAGCAAGTGGAATTTGACCATCAATAAAGCTTGCTATTAAAACTTCTTGATTATCCTGAATAACAATTGTTAATCTTTGTCCCATTCTCTGTTCTTCAATAGCACCGGCATAGTGGCGATGATAAAAAGCATTCCCGAAAGATGGTGTTTCTTGTTCCATAAATAACAATGAATACATTTGAATTCCCTTTTCTCGCTGTAATTCAGCAGAAGGACGTAATTCACCTAATTCCTCCTCCCATGCAGATAACCAAACTTCTTCATTTGCTTCCTCTATTAATTTTTGCATTGCACTAATGATATGCATACGCTCTTCAATATGCTTAATAACATTAACTTCCACTGGTTTTTCTATAGCTTGTAATTCATTTTCTAAAAGGCTAAGTGTTTCCTCTGTTTGCTTTTTTTTATTAATAATCAGCTTTTTTACAGACAATGGAATATAGGTTGGCGGTTCGGTTCGTAACTCTGTGATTGCTCCCTTAGTTACTAATTTTGAGATAACTGCATAAACCATTGAACGTGGTACACCACTTTTTTTGCTAATTTCATATCCATTTATAGATGGTTCCTTCAATAAAGTCATATACACTTTTGCTTCATTTTTTGAAAAACCAATTTCTTCAAATGTATTAATTAAATGTTCCATGTTAACCTCCCATAATAGTTGTAATATGTATTACTACTATAATTCAAAAGAAAATTGCAGTCAATAAAAATATATTGAGATAGAATTCTCACTATTAACAACAAATGATTTACTACATTACAAAGTGCTTCTTAGAATACATTTGAAACTCACCAGTAAAAATAATATATAAATTATTCCCAAAATCATAAGCTTTATTGGTGTTTTTAATAAATATAACTTTTTCATGCATATAAAATATGGTTAAGATATTTACACTGTAAAATTAAGTGATTTCAAGTGGGTTTTAATCGGATATTTTATAAAACAGAAAACTTTTTAAATAGAATAGAATCCATCTTGATTAACTTTTTTCAAAACAAATTCATCCCACTTAACGTAAAATGCGGATTTTGAAATATTTTGGGTCAAACTTTATTACAAACCGACAAGTATCTTTCGAAGATTTAATTATAGATGGTTTGATGTGTTCTAATGGGGAATACTTTATACTGAATGAAGATGAGTTACTGATGCCTTGCATGAATTTGAGAATGGCTGTGTTCACCAATCTCTTCAAACTTGGGTGCCACCCCATGCCCCATCAAGCGAAGTTAAAATCATACCCTCAAAATAAAAAAACGCTATACTTATCGTAAGAAATTTATGAGAAAGGATGGTGTTTTTAATGAATCCTATTATTTCAAATGAACTGAATCTTTTCGCACAAGAGCTACATTACTTTTTATCTCCAGTAGTCCTACAAGATATCGCCAAACAAGTTGGCTTTGTACAAAGATCTAGTAAGTATCAAGCAAACGAACTCATTGCCCTTTGCGTATGGCTTAGTCAAGAAATTGCTAGCACATCACTTGCACAATTGTGTGGTCAGTTAGAAGTTTCCACTGGGGTACTTATAAGCCCAGAAGGACTGAATCAACGCTTTAATCCAGCAGCCATCGCATTTCTTCGAGAAGTCTTTACTTCTCTTCTCACACAAAAACTCTGTTCAAATCACTCACTTTCTGCACACGTGATCTCTACTTTTAATCGTATCCGTATTTTAGATGCAACAGTGTTTCAACTGCCTGACCATTTCGCCACTGACTATCAAGGTTCAGGTGGTAGTAGTAATACCGCAGGCGTGAAAATCCAATTGGAATATGATTTACTTAGTGGTCAATTTCTTAACGTGCAGCTTGGACCAGGAAAGAATAATGATAAAACATACGGTACTATCTGCCTTGAAACCGTAGAAGCGGGCGATTTGTGTTTACGTGATCTTGGTTACTTCGATTTAGGAGACTTACAAACCATTCATGATAAAAAGGCCTATTATATCTCGAGGTTGAAGTTGAATACACGCATTTATATCAAGAACCCTGAACCAGAATACTTCAACAATGGTACGTTAAAAAAGCAGACAGAATACATCCATCTTGATATGACACAAATGATGTCTGGTCTAATCCCTGGTGAAACGATAGAAATCCCCGAGGCATACATTGGCCAAAATCAGAAACTTCCATCACGTGTTATTATCCATCGTTTAACCGATGAGCCAACGCAAACACGTCTGAAAAACCAAGCGATACGTGAAAAGAAGAAAGGTATTGTCATGAAGGATAAAAGTAAACGTTTAATGGGCATGAATGTATATATCACGAACACGTCGCTAGAAGAAGTACCGAAGAATTACGTGCATTCATTATATTCACTTCGTTGGCAGGTTGAAATTTTGTTTAAAACGTGGAAGTCATTCTTTGAGATTGATGAATGTAAAAAAATTAAAAGAGAACGCCTAGAGTGTCATTTATATGGACAACTCATCGGCATTCTCCTCTGTTCTTCTACGATGTTTCAAATGCGACAGTTTCTGCTTGAAAAGAAAAAGCAGGAGCTGAGTGAATACAAAGCGATTTATATGATTAAAGATTACTTTCCTTTACTGTTTCAAGCGATTGCCGTTGGCGCAGAAGAACTTTTAAAAATTCTGCATCGCCTTTATCAGCTGCTCAAAAAGAACGGTCGTAAATGTCATCGGTATAAGAAGATGACCGTCTTTGATATTCTAGGGATTGTGTATAAAACGACAGTGAAGCATAGACAAGCTGCCTAGCGAAAAAATCGCGTTTTAATAGGCTTCTTTAGCATGCCTACTTTTTTATCACTTGCTAGTTTTGAAACAAGAATCATTTCGCATCTAGTAATTTACTTGGTTAGCTTGATGGGTATGGGGTCTCGCCAACATAACGCGAATTTCGTACGCTAAAGAATTACTAAGTTAAAAACTGTTTTTTTCGGTACGTTAACAAAGTTCCATTTAAAATTGTCGTTTTACACCTTCACATTTTTGAGGAAGAATTTTTTTGTCAGAAAACAATAAAATTTTATTAATTTTTATAATTAGTTGAATTTTTATAGAAATAATTCTCTTAATATATTAAAATAACATCGTATTATGTCAGATTTTAATTAGGGGAGAGAAATTTTATGTTGAAAAAAATTATTCCAGTTGCTTTAGCACTAAGTACAGTTACTTTTACTAGTGTATTTGCTGCGCCTTCAGCCCAAGCAAATACAGGACCAAACCGCTACATAGATGTGCAAATGCTCGGTATTAACGATTTTCATGGGCAACTAGACACTGTAAAAAAAATTAACAATAAAGATGCAGGGGGAATTGAGTACTTAGGGGCTTATTTACGTGATCGTGAAAAACAAAATCCGAATACATTAAAGGTACATGCTGGCGATGTTGTTGGAGCAAGTACTCCTGTTTCAGCATTATTACAAGACGAACCTACGATTGAATTTCTAAATGATTTGAAATTCGATGTTGGAACTATAGGGAATCATGAATTTGATGAAGGTGTTGCGGAAATGAACCGCCTTATTTATGGTGGGTACCATGAGAAAACAGGGAATTTTAAAGGAGCAAAATTCCCATATGTTGCTGCAAATTTCTATAATAAATCCACCGGTCGTTTATTTTTACCACCATTCACTATAAAAAAGGTACAGGGAGTTCCTGTTGGATTTATAGGAGTCGTAACAACGGATGTTCCTAACCTTGTTATGCCTACTATGCTAAAGAATGTAGAAATTACAGATGAAGTTGAAGCTATTAACAAATCCGTAAAGCAATTACAAAAACTAGGCGTTAAATCTATCGTTGTTCTTGCACATAACGGAGGTACAACAGATGGGAACGGCGTAACAAATGGTGATATCGTCCGATTAGCAAATGAGACTGATCCAGAAGTCGATGTTATTTTTGGTGGGCATAGCCACACTTATGTAAATGGAACTGTTAATAATAAACTTGTCGTACAAGCAAATTCTTATGGTATGGCTTTTGCTGATGTTGATGTAAAGATTGATCGTAAAACACAAGATATTGTTGAGAAAAAAGCAGAAATTGTTACAACTTACCATGAAGGCATGGAGCCTGATAAAAAAATAAAGAAGAAGATGGAGAAATATCAAGCGAAAATCGCACCTCTTGTCAATGAAGTTGTAGGTAAGTCTATTGCTCCACTAGATCGTAAACTCAATACGGCTGGTGAATCTACTCTCGGAAATTTAGTTGCTGATGCCCAGCGTGCAACAATGCAATCCCAAATTGCACTTATGAATCCTGGTGGTATTCGTAATGACTTAGATGCTGGTGATATTACATGGGGAGAGATATATGGTATTCAACCATTCGGAAATCAATTAATAAAAGTAAATTTAACAGGTCAAGACATTCGTGATATTTTAAATCAACAATGGCAAAAAGACATAACAAGAATGCTTCAAATTTCAGGGATCCAATACACTTGGGATGCGAACAAACCTAATGGAGAAAAAGTAACAAGTATTTGCTTAACAAATGGAGAAGAAATTATTCCTTCTAAAACTTACAGCGTTGTTGCGAACGCATTTCTAGCTTCAGGTGGAGATGGATTTGTATCCTTTAAAAACGGTAAAGATGCTGAAACAGGACCAACTGATTTTGAAGCATTAGTAGATTATATAAAAAAATCAAAAGAACCAATTCAGTCTATTATTGATGGAAGAATTCAAAAAATAAATTAGTTTTTTATTAATCTCAAAAACAAATAGATTACCTGTACACTATACTTTTTAGTGTGCAGGTAATCTATTTGTTGTGGATTTGGAATAAAGTCTTACTGTGGCCAATGGGTATACCGTCTAGATGCAGAGTGCCGAAAAAAATGAAGTAAACAAAAAATCACCCCTAAACTAACCCTATGATAAAGAGAATACATTGCAAAAAAACAAAATTTGGAACTTCCTATTAGCCCAATATTAACTACACTACAATGGATTGAAGCTCATGTAGTTTTATATTCGTATGAGTGAATTAAGGATTTCTTAAGAACCTATTAAGAAACAAGTGAGTTTTAGGAACTAGAATAAATGTATCTTAACAGTAATAAGGGAGTTAATGGTTTTAACGGAAGTCCTTATATTATGTTGAAAATTAATAAAGATGTATTTCAGGAGGTTTTTATGAAAAAGAAAATGATTATTGCAATTGTTGCTTCTGCTATAACTTTCACTAATTTTGTAGGAAGTACTTATGCAGATTCGAAAACAGAAGTTTCTGTTACAGCTCCATACAATACAAATCAAATAGCGGAATGGTTAGAAGCACATGCAAAGCCTTTAAAAACAACTAATCCAACTGCATCTCTTAATGATTTAAAACCACTTAAGAATATGGTAGGTTCAGCTTCAATCGTAGGTTTAGGTGAAGCTACGCATGGGGCTCATGAAGTTTTTATGATGAAACACCGTATTGTTAATTACTTAGTATCTGAAAAGGGCTTTACTAATTTAGTTTTAGAAGAGGGATGGGACAGAGCTTTGGAACTTGATAGATATGTTCTTACTGGTAAGGGAAACCCAATCCAACATCTATCACCTACATTTAAAACGAAAGAAATGTTGGATTTACTTGATTGGATTCGGCAATATAATGCTAATCCAAAACATAAATCTAAAGTGCGTGTCATCGGGATGGATATTCAATCAGTAAATGAGAATGTTTATAATAATATAATAGAATATGTAAAGAGAAACAATTCAGATCTTGTGCCTAGAGTAGAAGAGAAGGTAGAAGGTCTTATTCCTGTAACGAAGGATATGGATACCTTTGGCAGTCTTACGAAAGAAGAAAAGGAAAAGTATATTTCAGACGCTAAACAAATCATTGCTTTATTAGAAAAAAATAAAAGTTATTTAAATGGAAAATCGACAGAATTCGCATGGATAAAGCAAAATGCTCGTATTATTGAACAATTTACTACAATGTTAGCGTCATATCCTGATAAACCATCGGACTTTTATTTGAAACATGATATTGCAATGTATGAAAATGCGAAGTGGACTGAAGAACATTTAGGAAAAACTATTGTATGGGGACATAATGGACACGTTTCGAAAACAAATCTGATTCCTTTTATATACCCTAAAGTAGCTGGGCAGCATTTAGCAGAATACTATGGGAAACGGTATGTATCTATTGGAACATCAGTTTATGAAGGACAATATAATGTTTATAATAGTGACGGTGAATTTGGCCCTTATGGAACATTAAAATCAGATGATCCAAACAGTTATAACTACATCTTCGGACAAGTTAAAAAAGATCAATTTTTTATTGATTTACGTAAGGCGAACGGAGTGACAAAAACTTGGTTAAACGAACAACATCCAATTTTCGCTGGAATAACTAGGGAAGGTCCTGATATACCAAAAACTGTTGATATATCATTAGGTAAATCATTTGATATACTTGTTCAAATTCAAAAAGTGAGTCCATCTCAACTGCATCAATAAAATTAGAATAATGTGCCTAAATGAAAACGTGAGAAGTGTTTCATATAACACTATGAAATTTGTGTTAATAGAACAAGGAGAATAATCGTATTAGAAAAAATGGAAATTTAACCTGTTAAGACTAAAATGAATCTTCAATATTTAAAGCGCAAAAAAACACCGAAGCGACATCGGTGTTTTTTTGCGCTTTCGGGCACAGATGCTACTTCAATCCTATCATTATAGAAACGATTTCGAATGTAAGGAATTCGTAAGGGATAGGTAAGGAAAAAGAGATTTTCATTGTGTAGGATAAAAATATAAGGAGGCGTGAAGGGGGATAAGTACGGCCTACATATAAAACAATCAGTAACAAGAGTGTTTTGTGAAAATAATGAGTATAATGATTCCAAATGCATTGTTGCCTTTTCATCATTGGGAGAATGGATAGCTGTGTGGTTCGCATATGACACAGCTATCAACTATCTATACAATTTTAATAGAAGAGAGGAATTCTTTATGAAAACACGCAGTAAAATTACATGTGCAAGTCTAGCACTTTTAATAGCTGGAAGTTCCCTGTTATACATAACACCAGCCTCAATTGTAAAAGCAGAGCCCACGCAAAATGTATCTAGTTCGTTACAAACAAGTACTCAAAGCGATCGTACTTCCGTTAAGAAAGCAATGCGGGATACACTGCAACTAGGATACCCGGGAATACTCGCTCAAATTTCTAAGGGGGGTAAAACTTGGAGTTATACCGCTGGGGTAGCAGATCTGAGAACTAAGAAACCAATGAAAGCAGATTTTCGCTTTCGTATTGGCAGTGTAACGAAAACGTTCATTGCAACAGTTCTACTTCAATTAGCTGGAGAGAACCGCTTAAATCTAGACGACTCCATTGAAAAATGGATGCCTGGTGTCATTCAAGGAAACGGATATGATGGTAACCAGATTACTATCCGGCAGATATTGAATCATACAAGTGGTATTGCTGACTATATAAATTCAAAAGACTTTGATATTATGGATACAAAAAAATCGTATACGGCTGAAGAATTCGTAAAGATGGGGATTTCTCTTCCCCCAGACTTTGCCCCAGGAAAGGGTTGGTCTTATTCAAACACAGGATACGTAGTACTGGGGATCCTTATTGAAAAAGTAACTGGAAACAGCTATGCGGAAGAGGTTGAAAATCGGATTATTGAACCGCTTGATTTGTCAAATACATTCTTACCCGGCAATTCAAGCGTTATTCCAGGCACCAAGCATGCCCGTGGCTATATCCAACTAGACGGAGCAAGTGAGCTAAAAGACGTTACTTATATTAACCCAGGTAGCTCGGATGGAGATATGATTTCTACTGCTGACGACTTAAACAAATTCTTCTCTTACTTACTCAGTGGCAAATTACTGAAGGAACAGCAATTAAAACAAATGCTTACTACAGTTCCTACAGAAAGAGAAGGAACCGGATATGGTCTTGGAATCTTTGAAACTAAGCTTCCAAACGGTGTCTCGGTATGGGGACACAGAGGTGGCGTTCTAGGGTTTTCCACTTTTGCTGGTGGAACAATTGGAGGCAAACATACATTTGCTATCAATTCGAACAGTTTAAACATTAATAATCCGGAATTTTTTAAAAACATTTTACTTGCTGAATTTAGCAAGTAGGCAAAAAGGAAAAACGGATAAATTTTGTTATTTGTAATTAGTATAGAGGGGATTAAGTATGTAGAAACAATCAAACCAATCATGAGAGATGGGTAAGTAAAAGGATTGGTTTATACATTGGCCGATTAAAAGAGCAACAGATATAATGAGTGATTATTGTGTATATACTATTGTATTTGTATGGGTATTGTAAGTAATTGTAAAATTTGTATAAAGTGCGAAGTCTAATTTAAGACTTCGTACTTTTGCTGTTTAACAGCTTTTATTGTGAAGCTATTAACGATAGAAAAAAGGAGAATGTAACTAGTTATGCGGATGAATCTTGGTACATGCGCTATGTAGGAGATTTTGCTGAAAAAATATACAAGAAAAAATCAAATTTAGAAGAATATATGTATTAGAGACAAGAAAGCTGAAGTAAATTAAAAATCTTTGCTTTTTTTGTTTTGGGAATAGTATTTTATTATCTTCACACATATAAGAAACAAAGGAATTTATATAAATTATGTTTTGATAATAAGGGTTTAATTGGTTTGTTTTGGTAGTTTTATGCTTATGAGTTATTTGGAATTCTAGCGGTTTTGTATACATAGTTTTTCTTGCCTTAATTGATAGCGCACAGATATAGCGGTTATTTTAACCAAAATTTTCATAAAAATACCTTCAAAAAGAACATAAGTTCGTGTATAATGAGAACAAACGTTCTTTCATTGGAGGGTGATAACCTTGTATGATTATTCTCTTTTACCGAATCGTATTATTCTTTGTGTAGATCTTCGTAGCTTTTATGCAAGCGTATCATGTATAAAAAAAGGACTTGATCCACGATATACAAAATTAGCTGTAGTAGGAGATATAAACCGCAGTGGATCAATCGTATTAGCAGCAACACCGCCACTAAAAGCATTAGGAATTAAGAAAATGGCACGGTTGTACGAAATACCGAAGCGGCCAGATATTATTATTGTGAATCCAATTATGCATACGTATATGAAATGTTCAACTTACATAACCGGTTTAGCTTTACAGTATGTTGCACCGGAAGATTTTCATCAATATAGTATCGATGAGTTTTTCATGGATATGACTGCAAGTATTCATTTGTTTGCGAGTAATCCGTGTGAGTTTGCATTAAAGTTCAAGCGAGAAATATATGAACGTACACGGATCGAAAGTACGATTGGTATTGGGCCAAATTTATTATTGAGTAAAGTAGCGATGGATGTAGAAGCGAAAAAGAATAGAGATGGAATAGCGCAGTGGACATATGACGATATACCCGAGAAGTTATGGAGTATTAGACCGCTCAGTAAATTTTGGGGTATATCGTATAAAACGGAAATGAAATTGAATCGAAAAGGTATACATACGATTGGGGATTTAGCGCAGTACCCGTTGAAGTATTTAAAGCAATCATTTGGTGTAATAGGAGAAGAATTACATTTACATAGTAACGGGATTGATTTTAGCAGAATAGCAGAGAAATATGTTCCAGCAACAAAGTCTATAGCGAAAAGCCAAATATTATTTCGTGATTATTCAATAGAAGAATTCATCGTTATTTTGTTAGAGCATGTAGAAGAAGTTTGTTACAGATTGAGAAGAGAAAAGAAATACGCGCAAACGATTCATTTTTCAGTTGGATATAGTAGGGAATATGGGGGAGGAATAAAAAAAGCACATACGTTAAACAGAGCAACAAATTTAACGATGGACATTTACAACGTTTGTATATATTTTTTATACGAACGGCATACAGGAGAGCCGATTCGGTCGATAAGTCTTTCCTTAACAAATTTAATACGGGAAGGAGAAGAGCAAATTTCGCTTTTCGATAACATTATACAAAGAGAAAAAGAAATGAGATTAACGAAGGTTATGGACGAAATTCGAACACGATTTGGTAAGAACAGTATTTTACGTGGGATTTCTTACACAAGCGTCGCAACAGCAAGATATAGAAACACATTATTAGGAGGGCACAAATCGTGAGAAATGCTAATATGCCAAAAGGAAGAGGAATGGTAAAGTGGCAACCGTTTGCTAGTATGCCAGAGCAGTTCGCCTGTATTAAAGAAATGATACAGGGGCAAACAAAAGTCACGCGTCCCATCTTAACGCAAGATGCAAAAGAAATGATTGAAAACAAGCTGTTAATCTCATATTTAGGTGAGGAAGAGATTTTACTTACATATTATAGAGGTGGATACTTATATAAAAATTACATAACTGTAGTTGATATAAATCCCTTGAATGGGTTGATTACTTGCACGGATGCTTTTTGTAATAAGAAGATTTTTAAGTTTGGTGATGTAATTGAAATTGATTAGAACTTTTTAGCTGATGTATTTTTGTACTATTTACAAAGAAATGCTCATTTACTTCAAGTGTTATTTCTATTTTTATGCAAAACCCAAAGTTACAAAAGAAGTTCATAATATAAAGTGTAAGTACCATGGGTTTTCAAGTTATAAAACACGTACTTCCGACTAATATATTAAAACTTAAAGAACCTAAAAAATAAGAATGATCACTACTAAATAGGCATTCAAAATACGAATTCATATTTTGAATGCCTATTTGAAAATTTTCGAAGTCAATATAGTTTGTGTCAAACATTGAAGAATCCTTTTATAGGTGTAAAAATATATATATTTCTCATGTATCTGTCCCTGAAATGAATGGGTATTTCATCTATATTCTAAGTAATATTTTCTGTTAAGTAAAAAAGAACCCTAAGGTTCTTTTTGTTTTTATGTTATTGTTTGTTACTTATAAGTACAATGTAATTTTTTATTTAAAAAGCATTGGTAAAAATCCAATAATGTCGAAAGCAAGGTGGCAAATCCAACTTACCCAAACACTCTTTGAATTTTTCCATATATAATTCAGTAATAACCTAACAGGGACTATAGTTATCAATAATTGCATTGGCACGAAACCATAAGCAGGAATATGCCACAAGGCAAACAGAACGCTACATATTATTGATGCTGTACCAAATTTTAATCCTAATTTTTGTAATGCGATGATTATGTTAGTACATAGCAATTCTTCACCCATTAACATGAATGGTACACGGGTCAAAATCATCGAAACGCTTATTACTTGAGCAACAGAATTTGTAGTTGGAGGTTCAAAAATATAGTTATATAGTGTGCCTGAACCCATGCCCACTATGATTGTTAAAGGTAAACCCCAGAGTAATGTTTTAAATTTAAAATGTTTGAATTGCTCTAAAGATATTTTCCCTAAAAAATAGTATCCTATAATTCCACATAATACAAGATTCCATGAAGCTTCAAGAATCATTTCTAATAATTCAGGTATATTACCTACTATAAGTGCAATACATTGATATACAATTCCTGAAATAATTAATAATCCTAAAGCCAAAAGAGATTTTGAATCAATTTTCTTTTTTGTTTCTATAATCTTTGTTTCCACAACAACCCCTTCTTTCTTATTATTTCATTAATTACAAATATATAATAACATATATTATCCCTAATTAATGGTAATTCAGAAGGGTGCCATAACTTTTGTATAATAGCGTTGTATAAATGCAGTAAAGCGATTTTTTAAACAAACTTAATAGGCTTATTTAGCATGCCTACTTTTTTATCGTTGCTAGTATGCCAGAGCAGTTCGCCTGTATTAAAGAAATGATACATGAGCAAACGAAAGTCCCGCGTCCAATCTTAACGCAAGATGCAAAAGAAATGATTGAAAATAAGCTGTTAATTTTGTATTTAGGTGAGGAGAAGGTTTTACAATACATAGTATAGTGGTGGCTACTTATATAAAAATTACATAACTGTAGTTGATATAAATCCATTAAATGAGTCGATTACTTGTACACGGATGCTTTTCATAATCAAAGAATGTTTAAGTTTTGTGATGTAGTTGAAGTGAATTAGAGGGGGAGGAATATCTCTTCCTAACTTAATTATATCATGTAAATCAAGTTCGAAATAGACTGTTTATTCGTATTGACTCCTGCTACAATCAAGTACACATGCAAAGTAAGGAGAGATGTTACATGAGTTCTTTCGTTCTCGATTTTCAGGAAATAGGAAAAACGCAGCTTTCACTCGTTGGTGGAAAAGGTTTGAATTTAGGGAAGTTATCTAACATTCAAGGGATACAAGTGCCAGAAGGATTTTGTATTACAACGGTAGGGTATGAAAAGGCTATCGAGCAAAATGAAGAGCTTCATACTTTGTTGCAGCAACTAACAAAGTTAAAAATGGAAGAGCGCGCTCAAATTGGTGAAATTAGTAAGAAGATCAGAGAAGTCATTATGGCAGTAGAAATCCCTTCTGATGTAGTGGAAGCGGTAGCTCATTATCTCTCACGTTTTGGAAATGAACATGCGTATGCCGTGCGTTCTAGTGCTACGGCTGAAGATTTACCGTATGCCTCGTTTGCTGGTCAACAAGATACGTATTTAAATATTATTGGAGAAGAAGCGGTTTTGCAGCATGTAAGAAAGTGCTGGGCTTCTTTATTTACAGAGCGAGCAGTTATGTACCGCATGCAAAATGAATTTGAACATAATCAAGTTTCTATATGTGTTGTCGTTCAAAAAATGGTTTTCCCTGAGGCTTCGGGAATTTTATTTACTGCTGATCCGGTTACTTCTAACCGAAAGGTAGTATCAATTGATGCCAGTTTTGGACTTGGTGAGGCATTAGTATCAGGACTGGTTTCTGCTGATAATTATAAAGTAAAAGAAGGCGAAATTACTGAAACGATAATAGCGACTAAAAAAGTAGCTATTTATGCATTAAAAGAGGGCGGAACGGAGACGAAACAGATTGATCCAGCTCAGCAAAAGCTTCAAACTTTGTCTGAACAACAAATTTTACAACTAGCAAGTATCGGAAGACAAATTGAAGCTTATTTTGGTTGTCCGCAAGATATTGAATGGTGTTTAGTAGATGATACATTTTATATTGTCCAAAGTCGCCCAATCACGACTTTATATCCAATACCAGAAGTAAATGATGAGGAAAATCATGTGTATGTATCGGTTGGTCACCAGCAAATGATGACTGATCCTTTGAAGCCATTAGGAATGTCTTTATTCCAGTTAACATCTTTTGGACAGAGGTTTCAAGCTGGAGGAAGGTTGTTTGTTGATGTTGCACAAAGATTGGCTTCGCCTACTAGTAGAGAACTTTTATTAAATATGATAGGGAATTCGGAACCGCTTATTAAAGATGCATTGACGACTGTAGTCGAGCGAGATGATTGTATTACATTGTTACCAGAGGATGAAAAAGAGAAGAGCGTTGGTAAAAGTGGTCCACCTGCAAGTTCGCAGCCACAAATCGAAAACAATCCAGCAATCGTTACGGATTTAATAAAGAAGAATCAATCATCAATCGAAGAGTTAAAACGAAACATGCAAATGAAATCAGGGGTGGATGTACTTGATTTTATTTTGGAAGATATTCAGCAATTAAAGAAAATATTATTTGATCCGCAAAGTATGGCTGTCATTATGGCAGGTATGGATGCTTCAACATGGATCAATGAAAAGATGGAGCAATGGCTAGGCGAAAAGAATGCAGCAGACGCGCTTTCTCAATCGGTACAAAATAATATTACGTCTGAAATGGGGCTAGTATTACTAGACGTTGCAGATGTAATTCGTCCGTACCCAAAAATTATTGCGTATTTACAACATGTAGAAAATGATAACTTTTTAGATGAATTAGTTCAATTTAAAGGCGGAGAAAAAGCTCGAGATGCCATCTCTGCTTTTCTAAATAAATACGGAATGAGATGCAGCGGAGAAATCGACATTACGAAAACGCGCTGGAGTGAAAAGCCAACAACCATTGTCCCAATGATTTTAAATAATATAAGAGACTTTGAAGCTGGCGCTAGTAAACGGAAGTTTGAAGAAGGACTACAGGAAGCTTTGAAAAAAGAAGAGGAGTTAGTAGATCGATTGCAGCATTTGCCGGAAGGTAAACAAAAAGTAGAAGAAACGAAGCGAATGATTCGCAACATCCGTAATTGTATCGGTTATCGTGAATATCCAAAATACGGCATGATTAATCGTTATTTCATATATAAGCAGGCATTATTGAAAGAAGCTGAGCAACTTGTGCAGAGCGGGGTCATTCATGAAGTCGATGATATATACTACCTAACTTTTGAAGAACTTCACGAAGTCGTCCGCACAAATAAACTAGATTACGAGCTTATTCATCAACAAAAAAATGAGTACAAATTATATGAAAAACTAACGCCTCCCCGCGTTATGACGTCTGATGGAGAAATTATTACAGGTAAGTATAAACGAGAAAATCTTCCAGTTGACGCGATTGTAGGTCTGCCTGTTTCTTCAGGAGTTATAGAGGGGAGAGCTCGCGTTATTTTAAACATGGAAGAAGCGAATTTAGAAGAGGGAGATATATTAGTTACTGCTTTTACTGACCCTGGCTGGACACCGTTATTTGTTTCTATAAAAGGGTTAGTTACCGAAGTTGGCGGACTTATGACTCACGGAGCAGTAATTGCACGTGAATATGGATTACCAGCAGTTGTTGGGGTAGAGAATGCTACGAAATTAATAAAAGATGGGCAACGAATTCGGGTACATGGAACAGAAGGGTATATTGAAGTGTTGTAATGAAACAAAAGATCATCCGCTATTATAGTGGATGATCTTTTGTTATATAGCGGACTTATTTCTTCAAGCCAGCCGCATAAAAAGGCCCATGAACGGCGATTGTTGATAAAATGCGAGCAATTTCCTCAGGTGTTTCTTTTTGCCCGTTATTTAACCATTGCTGAATAACACCTATATGAGCAGATGCCATATAAGAAGTTAAGTATTGGCTTGGGACGAGTAAATTCTCCTTATTAATGAGAGCACCATTCGTATCTTCAAATAATGTTTTCCACATAAAGTCTTTCAGTTTTGTTTGGAAAGATAAATCTCCTTTTGGGCTAAGTACAGCTTTCATAAAATCACTATTTTCATTTAGAAATTCAAGAATAGAAGTAATAAGCATAAACGGCATTGTTGGGGAAGGATTTGACCCAAGATCAGCAATAACTTCAGGCAATCTCTGTTTTGCAATGCTAGAAAACTCATACATAATTTCTTCTTGGCATTTCGTCATTAAATCAAATTTATCTTGATAATGCGCATAGAAAGTACCGCGATTCATGTTTGCTTTCGTTGTAATATCTTTCACTGTAATGGCGTCAAAACCTTTTTCTTCAATTAATTCGACCAATGCATTTCGTATCGCAGTTTTCGTACGAATAACGCGTAAATCTAAATTACTATCACGCAAAGTATGTCCCTCCTTCATTTTAGCCAACACATTTCAAGGATGTGTCTTATAACCGACACATTCACGATTTTTGATTATTGTATAAGGTTCAACTCGAACATATAATTCAAATATAAATAAACAACACGTTGTTGGTTATTATAAATCAAATTATAGGAGGAGAAAAGAAAATGTTTAAAAATAAACTTTTATTATTATCACCGGTTATTGCACTACTTGTAGTTTTTATTTTTTCATTAACGTTATTTCCAACCGTTCAACCTCAGCCGAAAAATTTGCCAATCGCAATTGTAAATGAGGATCAAGGAGTAGGAATTCCGAATCAACCGAAGATGAATATGGGGCAAACGATTGTTGATAATATGAAAAAGACATCAAAATCAGAGGAAGAACCTGCGGTGAAGTGGGTAGAAGTGAAAAATAAAGAAGCAGTTCAAAAAGGCTTAAATAATCAAGAGTATTACGCAGCATTAGTTATTCCGAAAGACTTTAGCACAAAACAAGCATCATTACGAACACCACAGCCATCTTCGCCAGAGGTAGAAATATTCATAAATCAAGGAATGAATACAGCGGCATCAACGATGGCAGGACAAATGTTAAATACGATCGTTGATAATATGAACAATACTGTTCGTACACAACTATTAGAAGG
Source organism: Bacillus sp. EB106-07-01-XG149 (assembly GCF_058791555.1). NCBI lineage: Bacteria > Bacillati > Bacillota > Bacilli > Caryophanales > Bacillaceae > Bacillus > Bacillus sp. EB106-07-01-XG149. Next base: position 96,572 of record NZ_JBYTDP010000007.1, read on the forward strand.
ATTGAAAGCAAAAGGAACTACGTTAACAGCAGATCAAGTTTCAAATGTAGTCACACCGATTGCAAAGAAAGTGACAAATGTGAATGAAGTCGGCAAAAATAGTGCGAACGGTAACTCGCCAATGTCTTTATTCCAGCCGTTATGGATTGCAAGTTTAGCGAGCTCAGCAATTATCTTTATTGCGATAAGTAAAATGCCAGTAGGTACAAGAAAAGAAAACTTCGTATTAAAACTAAAACAAATAATAACAGGAGCTGTCGCGGCACTTGTAATTGGATTTGGCCTCACATGGATCGCGGATGGTATGGTAGGTTTAAATATTTCGAATTTCACGGATACGGCACTGTTTTTATCTATTACGTCCTTTAGCTTCTTCTTAATGATATCAGCAGTACTTTCACTAGTTGGACTAAAAGGAATTGGTGTATTCGCACTCTTACTTTTCTTTGGGGCACCGTTATTATCGTTAGCACCGGAAATGTTGTCAACATTTTATCAAGACTGGGTGTACGCATGGTTGCCAATGCGATTTATGATTGAAGGACTTAGAGAAATATTCTTCTTTGGAAAAGGGTTAAGCTGGAGTACACCCCTTACTGTGCTCGTTTGGATTGGTGTGGTAAGTATGATGATTATTTTAGCGACTGCTTTCAAACGTAGTGTAGTGAAGGAACATAAAACGGAAGTAAATGCGTAAAATCAAACAACGTTTCACTAGGAGTGAAGCGTTGTTTAATTTTTATAAACTTATAGGGAAATCAAGTAGGACAGGTTTTTCTATATTTTATAGGGAATAGAAGATGCGGTATCATTTTATATACATGCTCCTGCTATTTCAAATTGCATAAAATATTATGCGAAATAATGGAGGGGATACGATGTATAATTCGAATTATTATGATTCGTATAGGCAAAATGATAAGTTGATTCGTGATATTGAGAAAGCAATTAATGGAGAGTTTAGTGCTATAAATTGCTATGCGAAATTAGCGAACATGGATCCAAATGCGGCGGAACGAAATCAAATTCTTGAAATTCGTAACGATGAAATAAAGCATTTTCATCATTTTGTACAAATCTATACAAATTTAACTGGTCAGCAGCCTAAACCACAAATCATGGAAGAATGCCCGAATACGTACTTACAAGGATTAGAATTCGCTATACAAGATGAACAAAAGACTGTAGATTTTTACTTAGAAATTGCAGATGAAACATCGGATGCACATATGAAAGAGTTGTTACGCAGAATAGCTGCAGATGAACAAAATCATGCGGTGTGGTTTTTATATTATTTTGTGAAGTCGAAGTGAATGCTTAAGGAATTAAAACCGTTTCACTAGTAGTGGGCGGTTTTTTTGATGGAATACAAGTTGTAAAATAGATATCTTTGAAGGTGTAGTGGTTAATCTTGGTATATAATGTATAAAACGAAAATTAATAAAGAGAGAAGTAAGCATATGAAAGGAGAACAGAAATATGGAGAGAAATACAGTTAAAGAATATACAATTCGAATTGCTACTGAAAATGAAAGCGATAGCATCATCACTCTATTAAAAGAAGTAGCACAGTGGTTACAACATAAAGAAGTGGATCAGTGGCAGTATTTGTTAGGCAGAGAAGCTACGGCTGAAATACTAGAAGGTATAAGAGAGCAATATACATATGTGGTTATGAAAGAAGATGAAATAATCGGTACAGTTACAGTATCTCCTAAACAAAGTGAATGGGATGAGCGTATTTTTGGTAAAGAGAAAGTTTTCGATTCTTTATATATTCATAGATTTGCGGTAAAACGGAAGTATAAGGGGAATGGAATCGGAGAAGGGATTTTACAGTGGGTATACGAAAATGTACAACATGATAAAGAGTACTTGAAGCTAGACTGCGTCGGGCATAATCGTACGTTGAATGACTTTTATAAGAAAAATGGTTTTGAATATGTTGGGAGTACAGATGGACTTAGTAAGTTTCAAAAGAGAAGGGGGCAAGTGAATGAATCAAATTCATACTGATTTAGTTAAAAGGTTGATAGGGGAACAGTTTCCTGAATGGGCATATTTAGACGTGAAGCCTGTAAAGTTTAGTGGGCATGATAATAGAACGTTTCACCTAGGGGATGAGATGAGTGTCAGATTACCAAGTGATGCAGCATATGCACCGCAAGTAGAGAAAGAAAATAAGTGGCTACCTATATTAAGTAAGGAGCTTTCTTTACCGATTTCTACACCAGTTGCGAAAGGTAATCCATCTGAATCGTATCCATGGCCATGGTCTGTTAATAAATGGATAGAGGGAGAAACCGTTACGAAACAAAATGTTCGTGATTTAAATGAATTTGCAACGGACTTAGGATCATTTTTAGTAGAATTGCAATCCATTGATGCGAGTAACGGACCGATCGCTGGAGCGCATAATTTTTACCGAGGTGGGCTTATATCTGTATATGACGAAGAGGCGAGAGGTGCTATCGAAAATAATAAGGACGTTTTTGATGAAACAGTATTAAAGCATCTTTGGGATTTAGCACTTAAATCAACGTGGGAGCGCAAGCCAGTTTGGGTTCATGGGGATGTTGCACCAGGAAATTTACTCGTTAAGGACGGAAAGCTTTGCGCCGTAATTGATTTTGGTATTTTAGGAGTAGGAGATCCGGCTTGTGATGCAGCGATGGCATGGACATTTTTTGATAAGAATAGCAGAAACATATTTAAAGACGTATTGCGCATAGATGAAGAAACGTGGAATAGAGCAAGAGGATGGGCACTTTGGAAAGCGTTAATTACATATGATGCAAATAAGACTAGTAATAAAATAGTGGCAGAGGAATCGTATCGTGTTATTCAAGTGATTGTGGATGATTATGAGAGATAGTAGAAAAAGCCTATTTTAAAATAGGCTTTTTCATATGATGAAATATTAGAAATGGAAAGAAGGAATCCAACATAATTATACAGAATATTTAGATAATAGGAGGTGTCGAATTTTGAGTGAAATTGAATTAAAAAGGAATGTAATTAAGACTGGGAGTGAGAAGGGGGGTATTCTCCGGTTTATACTCGCTAGTCTAGTTGGGGTGTTTATGTTTTTCGTACCAGTTACGATAAACGGTGCTTCGTCCATTATGATTGATCATATCGTATCATGGATCAGGACTTCTGTTCCGAGCGTCGTACCTTATTATGCACTACTCGTTATGATAATAGGTGCGATTTATCCGTTTTATACGAAAAAGTGGAATGCATCTATCGTAGACATTTGTTTTTCGATTTTAAAAGTAGTTGGTGTTGTCTTTGGCGTATTGTATTGCTTGAAAGTAGGGCCAGCTTGGTTCTTTGCGCCAGATGTAGGGCCGTTTTTGTATGAAAAACTAGTCATATCGGTAAGTTTACTCGTGCCAATTGGCTCGGCTTTTTTAGCGTTATTAGTCGGGTACGGATTACTTGAATTTATCGGTACGTTTTGCCGTCCCATTATGAGACCGTTATGGAATACACCAGGACGATCAGCAATCGATGCGGTTGCATCCTTTGTAGGGAGTTATTCACTCGCTTTATTAATTACGAATCGCGTGTATAAAGAAGGAAAGTATACGACAAAAGAAGCAGCGATCATCGCTACAGGTTTTTCTACAGTATCCGCAACATTTATGATCATCATCGCAAAAACATTAGACATTATGCATTTATGGAATGTTTATTTTTGGACTACTCTCGTTGTAACATTCATCGTAACTGCTATCACCGTAAGAATCCCACCACTTAGTAGAAAACCAGATACATATGTAACAAAAGAAGGGTTCCCAGAGCCCGTTTATAAAGAAAAAATGTTAGAACGTGCTTGGGAAGATGCGTTAGAAGTATCGAAATCTGCACCGAGTATTATGAAAAACATTGCAGTAAATTTAAAAGATGGATTTATTATGACGATGGGAATTTTACCATCTATTATGTCAGTAGGATTAATTGGTATCGTCTTGGCGAAATTCACGCCAATATTCGATTGGATCAGTTATATTTTCTATCCATTTACATGGCTATTACAATTACCAGAAGCAGAACTAGCTGCTAAAGCCGCATCCGTTGGTATCGCAGAAATGTTTTTACCTTCTCTTTTAGTTGTAAGTGCACCACTTGTGACAAAGTTTGTCATTGCGGTTGTTTCGGTATCATCTATATTGTTCTTCTCAGCTTCCATTCCTTGTATTTTATCGACAGACATTCCGTTAAAAGTATCGGAACTTATTATTCTCTATGTACAAAGAACGATATTAACGTTACTGATTATTACGCCGATTGCTTATTTGTTGCTTTAAAGTTTTTAACAGATAAAGCTATAAATAAAGAAGCTTTTTTACAGAAGGCTTCTTTTGTTTAAAAGCGGGCTACTCCCACATTACTATCAAGCTAAGAAAATCAAATATCCCCAGACGTGAAAATATACAACTATCACGTCTGGGGATATTTTTATTTATCTTTCGTATATGACGTAATGCTTCTTAAGAAGATTCCTAGTCCTGCAAAAAAGAAACCTAAGCATAATAAGCTGCCTGGCGTTCCCCAAGTAATTTGATCTAGTATTTTTATCCCCTCCCTTTTATCATCATATAGAATTTATTGAAAATTATCAAAATTTTCTTTTTAAAATATTATTGATGATCCTTCCTACCTTATACGAGAAGATTATATTTGAAAAGGAATTCTTTTAAAAATATTCTATTATTCTTATAAAACGTTTTCATTTCATATGATATAGTAACAACAAAGGGGGCTTTCAAATGGAAATAACTCATGAAAGAGCAAAGTTACGGTTAATAGATAGTGATGATGTCGAAACTTTGTTTTCGATTGTAGAAGGAAATCGGGATATTTGGGCGTATTTAATTTCTAAAATGGATAATGTGCAAGATATGCAGCAATACGTTCAAAAAGCGATACAGGGTTATGGAAAGGGTACTCAAATACCTTTCGTTGTAGTGGATCAACAGACGAATACGATTGTAGGAAGTACACGTCTATATAATATTTCAGTAGAAGATAAAACAGTCGAGTTAGGACAAACGTGGTATCATCCAAGTGTGCAACGTACGAGTATCAATACAGAGTGTAAGTATATGCTTCTCCAGTATGCTTTTGAAAAATTGCGTATGCTGAGGGTACAAATTAAGACGGATGCAAGAAACGAAAAGGCACAACGAGCAATTGAAAGGTTAGGTGCAGTAAAAGAGGGTTTGCTTAGAAATGAAAGAAAATTGCCAAGTGGTCATGTGAGAGATGCGGTTGTGTATAGTATTATCGCAAGCGAATGGCCGGTTGTGAAGGCACGTTTATTAGAAAATTTAGAATTGTATAAAGAAAAGTTATAATTCGTGTTTTGAAAGGTATATTGTTCGCGATGTATGAAAAATATACCTTTTTTCTTACAAAATGCTACTTTATTTTAATTCCTTTTGTTTCATCGTTCCCTTCTGAGAAAAAATTCGTTACAATGTAGTTGTATGGTAATAAACTTATGAATTTAAAACATGTAATGAAAACCGCAAATAAAAAATGAATTGATAATCCTCAATTTTAAATGAAAACCCTTTTATACATAAATAACAAGTAAAGTTCCTTCTTTTAAATAAACTCAAACGAAACGATTTGATATAAATGTATTTTTATAGAAGTATGGATGATGTACGGAGGCAATTACAAATGAAAGAAAATAAGAAGAGTAAGAAAAAACGAATCTTTCAAGTATTTTTACTAATGATTTGTTCTGCTATTTTATATGTAAGTTATGCAGCTTACGATATTTGGAGTTATCGTTTTAAAACAAATGATGGCGTGAAAACGGATGCTGGTATCGTACTAGGAGCAGCTTCATGGAACGGAAAACCATCTCCTGTATTTAAAGAAAGAATTAATCATGCGATTTCTTTATATAAGAACGGAGATATTAAAAAGATTATTTTTACAGGTGGTACAAAGTTCGAGGCAGAACTTGAGGAAGCGCGTACTGCAAGAGTATATGCAATGAAACAAGGTGTAAAAGAGGAAGATATTTTAATTGAAACAAAATCCCTTTTCACAGAAGAAAACTTAAAGAATGCGAAGGAAGTTGGAATAGAGAACGGAATACGCACATACACGATTGTAAGTGATCCACTTCATATGAAACGCGCAATGAGAATCGCAAAACATATTAATATTGAAGCGTATGCTTCACCCACGCCGACATCAGCATATAAAACGTTAGACACAGAAATTCCATTCTTCTTTAAAGAATTATTCTCGTATATTGGATATGTAACCTCTTTGCCGTTAAAGGCATTGAAGGGAGACTAATATAAGAAAAGAACCTATCTTTAAATAGGAACTTTTCTTATTAATCAAAAACATTGTATTTTTATCGGAATAGTGAAACAATAGAGAGGTAGCTTCATATAATCATAAGGAAAAAGTGAGCGGTTGATGAATCGAGCATAAAGGAGATTATAGTATGGCACTCTCATTTGTTGAAACAGAAGAACAATCTTTCATTATTGCACAAATAAATAAATTGCTTCCAAAGTTCATGGAAAGGGAGCATCAACTAAGTGAATTAGGATCATTTCCGTATGAAAATATAAGTGATTTGAAAGATATCGGATATACGAAATTAACGTTACCGAAGGAATTTGGTGGTAGTGCGATTTCTTTATATGACTTCGTTTTATTTCAAGAGAAAATCGCGGAAGGCTGCGGAGCTACTGCATTATCGATTGGCTGGCATCTTGGCATTGTGAAAGAGCTAGCGGAAAATCACTCTTGGAATGATGAGATGTTCAAATGGTTTTGCGAAGAAGTGCGTAACGGTGCACTCTTTAACCGAGCAGCAACAGAACCAAAAACAGGGAGTCCGACGCGTGGCGGTAAACCAGAAACAATAGCGGTTCAACAAGGCGAGAAGTGGATTATAAATGGAAGAAAAACTTTTACAACGATGGCTCCAATACTTGATTATTTTATTATTTCAGCGAGTATGGAAGGCCGAGAAGAAGTTGGAGAGTTTGTCATTCCGAGAAATACGCTCGGTGTATCCATTGAAGAAACGTGGGATAGCGTTGCTATGCGAGGGACTGCTAGTCACGACCTTGTCTTACAAAATGTAGAGATAGAAAACCGCTTTTTTACAGATGTAAAGGGCGGGAAAGTGAAACAAAAGGGTATTGGCTGGTTGCTACATATACCAGCATGTTATTTAGGAATTGCACAAGCAGCAAGAAATTATGCAGTTCAGTTTGCGGGATCATACAAGCCAAATAGTTTAAATCATTCTATTAGTTTATTGCCGAATGTTAGAAGATTAGTTGGAGAATTAGAACTTGAGCTTATGCAAGCTCGCGTCTTTTTATATCAAATTGCGAAAAAGTACGATGAAGCAGAGGATAAACTATCATTGCAAGCCGAATTAGCAGCAGTGAAATATGCTGTAACAAATGCGGCAATATCTATTGTAGATAAAGCAATGCGCATCGTAGGGGCAAAAAGTTTATCAGAAAAAAATCCGCTTCATCGTTACTATTTAAACGTCAGAGCAGGATTGCACAATCCGCCGATGGATGATGCAACACTATCTATGTTAGCGGATGCGGCGTTTCGGTCGTAGTTTTTTTAACTTACATTTTATTGTTTATGGGCAATGTAGTTGTTTTGAAAGCACGTGTTTGATTAGTAATCGAACACGTGCTTTTTATGTGTACGACGTACCAAATTGAGATGTAGATTTTTAGTATAAATGGTTATCATGATTTTGTAAGTGTTCCTTGATGGAAAAACATTTGCCATTTTCCATCTATCAGTTTCCAAATGGAACTTCGCAAAGTATTCTGCATTCTAGTTTCATCTCTTACAAGATATGTCGCCAACACAGTATCCTTCGATAAAGGGTATATTTCAAAATTAGAAAGAGTCATTTCTCTCACACTAAGTCCGTCTCCACCAACAGAATCCTTCTTATACCAAACGTTTCCCGAACTTCCAAACTCAAAAAAGTCGTCTGCAAGTAATTTGTCCAGTTCTGCTGGATTTGTACGAGTTTTAGGTTCTAATAGTTTTTCCTCCAGTTCACATAAATGCTTTTTTAATTCAGAGTGCTTTTTCACGTGATCATCCCCATATATTAATTATCGTACAACAACTAAATTGCTCTTTTTAACTAACGGAAAGAATTTTGACTAGTTAGATAATTGGTTGCGTATTATTATAATGCCAGTTTGAAAGCTTTGTAAACATTTGTTATATTTAATCCCAAATTAAAGGTCTTTCCAAGTTTATAATTCGTAAATATTGTAAAAATTGACCAGCATGGACCGCATCATGATAGGCAATTCGTAATAGCATGTCGCCTAAATATCTTTGATAGCCAACATCGCTTCGATCAATAAGGGTTGAATCTAGCTCAGCTATGCTTATGGATTGAACATATTCTATAAAGTCAGTAAAGTACGATTGTGCCAATTCAATTTCCTTTTTTACACAAGTAATTGGCTCGTCATCATACGGGAAATGTATATCATTTATTGAGCCGTTGTTTTTTAAAATCATATGATAGTAAAAAGTTGAGCTCCATACATGACGAATCATCTCACCAAAGGACATAGCTTCATGATCAGGCTTCCAATTAAGAAAATTATCGGGAAGAGAATTCCATAATTTTTCTGAGCGCCTTCTCGTTTCTTTCAAATTTAATATACTAAGATCAATTGCATTCATAATACATTCTCCTTTACTATTAAACTTAAAATAATTGTATCAGTTTAATAGTTAGGGTATCATCGAAATATGAATGTATATCCGAATATCTCATATATAGCTAAACTAATTGCTGAACCTACAAGAGCAATTATCTTAGATTGTCTAATGAATAATCAGGCACTACCTGCTAGCGAATTGGCTTATAAGGCAAAAGTGTCACATCCAACGATTAGTTCCCATCTTTCTAAATTAGTAGAGGGGAATCTACTTACAGTTGAACAACATGGTAGACATCGTTACTATCGACTTGCTAATCAAGAGGTAGCAGAAGTTCTTGAAAAGTTAGGAACAATCGCACCAACAGTCCAAGTTCGTTCTTTAAAACAATCGGATCAACTAAAACAAGTTCGTTATGCTCGAACTTGCTATGATCATCTTGCAGGCAAACTCGGTGTAGATATAACTGAAAAATTATTAGATAAGGAATTTATAATTTTAGAGAAAGGAGAATACATTGTAACGGAACAAGGTAAGCAGTGGTTTCTGAATTTTGGAATAAATATTGAAACGGCAGAGATAAAAAGGAGAGTATTTGCAAAACCTTGTCTTGATTGGAGTGAACGACGCTATCATATTTCTGGTTGGTTAGGATCTGCAATAGCAAAACTATTTTTTGAACAGGAATTGATTACAAAAACGGATAAGAGTCGGGCTGTCCATCTTACAAAAAAAGGTGTGAAGCTATTGAAAGATCAATTAGACATTGACATGGAAAATAAAAAAGTCAATCAAAATGCAATGCCTCCGGTCAAATAGATAGTATTAAATAACCTGAGTTCTATATTTATATAGACTCAGGTTATTTAATTTCTTTTAAAACCTTTGATGATATTTGCGTACAGCAACTTTAAGCTCATTCACTTTACGGAAAGAGGTTAAATGAAAACATAGTAGTTGAGGCTGTTCTATTAAATTAGTAATCATATTACTTAAAAATTATGCGTAAGAATATAGTAAATGAAGGGAGATATAAAATGAATAAAGTGAAACTGAAAGTATTAAATTTAAGGTATATAGTGATATGTATTTTATTCACTATTATATGTATCCTCACTTCATTCTTCATTTCTAGTAATTCAAGCGTATTTAAATCATTTTATATAAATCAGTTATTAGGAACGAATTCTACTAAAGGACTTATGTATATGATAGGAAGTGAAAATCGTTATTTTGCAGAAGAATTTCATAAAGAAAAAGGACGAGCGTCTTTGGAATCTTTTTTACTGTCACTTTCTACAAATATTAATGTAAATGATCTGCGAAGTTTATTAACTCGAGAACTTCCTAATATGAATCAATTTTATTCGGAAATATTAATTGCTGGGGAAGGAACAGATTATACGAACATTCCCGAAGAATCCAGTATTCCTTTAGATAACATTAAAGATAAAGGTACTGCTATTGAACACCCAAAGAATGAAAAAGAAAACAATTCTACGGGTGAAAATTCAAATACACAAAATAACGGTGAAAATAAAGTTTTTATTTATCATACACATAGTTGGGAAGCGTTTATTCCTCTTATTCCAGGTGCTACGATACCCGATGATGCTTCCAGTACAAATAATGAAGTGAATATTACGTTTGTTGGAAACTATTTAAAACAAAAGTTAGAAGAAAAAGGAATAGGTGTTTCACATGATACGACAAATATGAGGGATTTTCTGCGCAATAAAAATTTAAATTGGGCCCAATCTTACAAAGGATCCCGTCAAATATTACAAGATAAATTAGCACAAGATAAAAATATTATGTTCCCAATGGACCTTCATAGAGATGATGCACGAAAAAATATTACAACAAAAAATATTAACGGAAAGAATTATGCACGGCTCTATTTTATTTTAGGACGAGAAAATCCTAACTATGAAAAAAATAAAACAATAGTAACGGCAATAAATTCATATTTAGATGAGAAGTATTACGGTTTAAGCCGAGGGATTTTTATTAAAGATCGTAAAAGCGGGAACGGAGTATATAATCAAGACCTTTCTCCAAATGCATTACTTATTGAAATGGGAGGGGTAGATAATACACCAGAAGAACTATACGCTTCCGTTGACGCATTAGTAGAAGCGTTTAGCCACTATTATAATGAGGTAACAAAGAAAAATAACTAAAATAAAAAGGAGTGATACCTAGTCAGAAGTGCTAGGGATTACTCCTTTTTTAGTAGAATATAATATTAACAATGAAGGCAATCAATAAAAAAATCTTTCTTTTCATTCTTCTTTTTACAGTTTTATAGGAGAAAGCTAGGTTTCTTATTTTTACTAATGTTATAATAAGAAAAAAGCACGAAAAGAGGTCATCTCATGCTAGAGGTTATTGCAACATGTTTAGAAGATGTGAAACGAATTGAACGAGCTGGCGGGAAGCGAATTGAATTAATTACATCTTATACAGAAGGCGGTTTAACGCCGAGTTATGCATTTATTAAAAAAGCGGTAGAAGCAGTACATATACCGATTCACGTTATGATTCGTCCGCATGCGAAGTCTTTTACATATACGGAAGAAGAAATTGAAATGATGAAGGAAGATATTGTCATTGCGCAGAAGTTAGGTGCAGCTGGTGTTGTATTAGGCGTATTAAACGAACGAAATGAAGTGGATGAAGAGAAATTAGCGGATTTACTATATGTTGTAGATGGAATAAATGTAACGTACCACCGTGCAATAGATGATATAGAAAATCCAGTAGAAGCGATGGAAACTTTAAAGAAGTTTCATAAAGTGACTCACGTTTTAACTTCAGGTGGACATGGAAATATAGTAGAGAATATACCGGTGCTTACAGAAATGCAAAAGGTAAGCGATGGTCAAATTCAGCTTGTAGTTGGAGCTGGCGTGACGAAAGAAAATATAAAGCAATTGCTAGATGAAACTGGAATCACGCAAGCTCATGTCGGTACAGCGGTAAGAGAAGGGAAATCATGTTTTTCTGAAATTGATCCTAATTTAGTACAAGAATTAGTTCAAATAATAAAATAAGCACATAAGAAAGAGGAGAAACGATGAAGGAAAATACGAAGAAAGAATTATTCTCATGGGCTAAAACGATAGGATTTACCCTTGTCCTAATTGCTATTATTCGCGGTGTTTTATTTACACCCTCATTAGTACAAGGTGAATCGATGATGCCCACTTTAGAAAATAACGAACGAGTTCTTGTGAATAAGATCGGTTATAGTATAAGTGGATTAGATCGCTTTGATATTATCGTCTTCCACGGTAAAGAAGGGTACGATCTGGTAAAACGAGTAATTGGTTTACCAGGCGATACCGTTGAGTATAAAAACGATGTTTTATATGTAAACGGAAAAGCGATGAAAGAACCATATTTAAAAGAGTTTAAAGAAAAAGCAGCAGGCCGTGTTTTAACTCCAGACTTTACGTTAGAACAAATCACAGGAAAAACGAAAGTGCCAGAAGGCCAAGTGTTTGTTTTAGGAGATAATCGTGAAGTTTCGAAAGACGGTCGTATGTTTGGATTCATTTCAGAAGATGAGATTGTCGGAAAAGGACAAGCTGTTTTCTGGCCGTTGAAACAAGTAAGAGCGTTATAAAACAAAAAGTATGGAAGAAATATTCTTCCATACTTTTTTTGTGCCTTATTTATATGTTTGGTTTTGCTATAACTTGAGCCTTTGAAAGAGAACCGTCATTATTTCTAAATTTTATCTTGTATTCACCTTCAGGAAGCCAATCACTCCAATTTATACTAAATTCACTTATTGCTTGCTCCCCAGGTTTTAAAGTTCAGTCAATCATCCAAGAACCTTTAGCGTTATATAAAGTGTAACTAAAAGGAGAATCTCCTATATTTTTTACAAGAACGCTTAAGTCATCCCCGTGAGAATAGTTAAAGCTAGAGATACTTGATCCGAAATAATGAATTTCTTCGTTCGCTATTTTATGATTTTGGGCAACTTTAGCGGTTGAATAAGTATCTTCATTTGTCGCAAAAGTCTCATTATAACCTATACAAAAAGATAACATAATAGCAGGAATTACTAGCAGCTTTTTCAAAAGAAACACTCCTTATATGTTGTTTTACATATATCATAATAATTTAAATATATTGGAAATGTAATGATTTGATGTGGAAATTTACAAATACATTTAATTATTTACGTTTTTTAAACTACTGACAAATATATCGGTTCATGAGATTGAAAAAAATATTGATAGAATTGAAAGAATATTTTATAATTTTAAATTATATGTTTGTTTCGAAAAACGGAATTTAAGTTCCGAAATTCGGAACAAGAGGGAGATAGAATGAGTATAAATAAAACGGCAGTTAAGACAATGGATATTTTAGAGTTGTTTTATGAGCATGAAGAGCTAAGTTTAACAGAGATGGTTCAGCTTACGAGTATGCCGAAAACATCTGTTTATCGTTTAATTGGCTCGTTAGAAGAAATGGAGTTTTTACAAAAAAACGAGAAGGGGAAATATCATCTCGGAGTCGTTTTTTTACGCTTCGGACAACTTGTTTCACAAAGATTATCCGTAAGAAATATTGCGATTCCATATATGAAAGAGCTTAGAGATAGTTTAGGGCAGGCAGTTAATTTAATTATTCAAGATGGTAATGACGCAATTTATGTTGAAAAGATGGAAGGTGCTCAGCCTGTACGCGTGTATACAGCGGTTGGTAGAAGAGCTCCACTTTATGCGGGTGCATGTCCGAGAATTTTACTATCGTATTTCTCTGAGGAAGAGAAGCAGAAATACATAGAGGAAACGGATTTAAAACAGTTTGCGGATGGAACAATTGTGGATAAGGAACAATTGCTAGAAGTGTTACAAATGGCGAAAAAGGAAGGACACACAATTAGCTACTCTGAGTTAGAAAATCATACAGCCGCTATAGCAGCGCCCATTTTTGCAAGTGATGGAACGGTTGTAGCGGGGATTAGTATTTCGGGATTAGCAATTGAGTATAACGAAAGTAACATTGCATATTTTATTGCGAAGGTGAAGGAAACCGCACATCGCATTTCGAAAGAACTCGGCTTTTTGGCATAGAAAGAGGGAGAGGGATGAAATTTTCTGCGTTAGGGGATCAAGCAATTATTGTTACATTTGGTGAAGAAATTGGGATGGATACATACGAAAAAGTGCAACGATTGTTTCAAGCGTTGAGACGGCATCCGTTTACAGGAATGGTTGAGTGTGTGCCATCATTTACTTCATTAGCGGTCTACTACAATGTATACGAAGTATGGAAGCGAAATGGGAGAAGTGAAGGGCCATATCAATACGTTTGCCAATATATAAAAGAGCTGTGTAATTCGTATAAAGAAGAATTGAATCAGGATGTGAAACATATTTCTATACCAGTTTGCTACGGTGGAGAATATGGACCTGATTTAGAAGAAGTCGCGCAGTGTAGAGGATTACGAGCGGAAGATGTCATTCGCATACATAGTGAAACAACATATTTTGTGTATATGTTAGGTTTTACACCAGGATTCCCGTATTTAGGAGGACTATCAAAAGAACTAGAAACACCTAGAAAAGAAACACCACGGTTACAAATACCTGCTGGTTCAGTAGGTATTGGCGGAAATCAAACAGGTATATATCCGCTTGAAACACCAGGAGGATGGAATATTATCGGCCGCACTCCTATTTCATTATTTAATCCAGAAGAAGAAACACCAACCTATATTCAAAGCGGTATGTATTTACGATTTATCCCAATAACAAAAGAAGAGTACGTATCACTTGAGGGGGCTAAAGAATGGATGTAGAAGTTTTGCATGCAGGAATGTTTACAACAGTCCAAGATTTAGGGCGATTTCATTATCAACAGTACGGTGTACCAGTTGGCGGGGCTATGGATCAAAGTGCACTCCGGATGATCAATAGGTTAGTAGGAAATGAAGAGAATGAAGCAGGACTCGAAATGACGATCATGGGGCCTAAATTGTTAATAAAGAAAACGACTTTACTTGCGATTGGCGGAGCGGATATGGAACCGTTATTAAATGGAGAGCGTATTCCATTATGGCGTCCCATTTTAGCAGAAGAAGGTAGCATGCTTTGCTTTGGAAAAGTGAAAAGCGGCTGCAGAGCGTATGTGACTTTTGCTGGTGGTATACATATTGATCGTACGATGGGAAGTAAAAGTACGTACATACGTGCTGCGATTGGTGGTATTGAAGGAAGAATGCTGAAAAAGGGAGATTATTTTCAAATTGGAACGCACACAGAAATGGCCAGTCATTGCATTCAAAACTTACAAAACGATGAGCGAAACAAAACGAAATGGGCAATTAGCAGCAGCGTACTACCAAAGTATAAGAAATATCCTAAGCTTCGTGTCATAACTGATTTTGAATATGATCAATTTACAGAAGAAAGTATACAGGCATTTTTTACGAAAGAGTATAAAGTATCTAATTACGCTGACCGTATGGGCTATAGGGTTGAGGGAGAAGTTTTAAATAGGGTGGAAGAAAAAGAGAATTTATCGAGTCCTGTTACATTCGGGACCATTCAAGTGCCAAATGGTGGACAGCCGATTATATTAATGGCAGATAGGCAAACGACGGGTGGCTATCCGAGAATGGGAAATATTATTTCAGTAGATTTACCTCTTCTTGCCCAGCTAAAACCGGGGGACTATGTTTCATTTGAGAAAACTACGCTTGAAGAAGCGGAACAATTGTACATAGAACAAGAAGTAAATATGAATCTATTAAAGAAATTCATCGCTTTACGAAGTTGAAATTAGGAGGAATACATTGTGACGACAATCGATTTAAACTGTGATTTAGGAGAAAGTTTTGGAGCTTATAAAATGGGGAATGATGATGAAATTCTTCCGTTCGTTTCATCAATAAACGTTGCTTGTGGTTTTCATGCGGGTGATCCGACTGTAATGAGAAAAACGGTCGAGAAAGCACTGCAACATAATGTAGCAATAGGTGCGCATCCTGGTTTTCCGGATTTAATTGGATTTGGAAGAAGAAATATGAATGTGTCAGAGAGTGAAGTATATGATTATGTATTGTATCAAATTGGCGCATTAGACGCATTTGTGAAAGCGGCAGGCGGGAAAATGCAGCATGTAAAGCCGCACGGTGCTCTATATAATATGGCGGCGACTAATTCGGAAATTGCAGATGCAATCGCGAAGGCAATTTATTATATGAATCCCGATCTATTACTTTACGGATTAGCAAATAGCGAGGCGTTTATACAGGCTGCGGAAAAATACAATATAACTCTCGTACAAGAAGCTTTTGCAGATCGTACGTATCAACAAGATGGGACATTAACAAGTCGTACGGAAGAAAATGCACTAATAAAAAAAGAAGACGAAGCGATAAAGCAAGTGCTTCAAATGGTGAAAGAAGGCTACGTAAACGCGGTGAACGGAGAGAACGTAGCAGTTCACGCGAAAACAATTTGTTTACATGGTGATGGAGAGAAAGCAGTGCAATTTGCGAAAAAAATATACAGAACATTCGAACTTAATGGTATTTCTGTTTGTGCACCGAAATAAAAAATAGGGGGAAGTGCTGGGATGATTAAATTAATCGGGATACTACTTGTTGCAGTGGGCTTTTTATTTAGATTAAATACACTTTTAGTAGTTATGGTTGCAGGTATTGTTACTGGTATGGTTTCAGGATTAAGCTTTTATGATGTGATTAGCATGTTCGGTAAATTTTTCATAGAAAATAGATATATGTCTATGCCAATTATATTAACTTTACCGGTAATCGGAATTTTAGAGCGTTACGGTTTAAAAGAAAGAGCAGAAGCACTTATAACGAAATCAAAAGGAGCAACAACTGGAAGAGTGTTAATGTCATATTTTACGATAAGAGAATCATCAGCAGCACTTGGACTGAACATTGGTGGACATGCACAAACAGTAAGACCGCTCGTTGCGCCAATGGCAGAGGGAGCTGCGCAAGGAAGATATGGTAAACTTCCTGAAAAGTTGAGAGAAAAGATTAAAGCAAATGCAGCAGCCGCGGAAAATACAGCTTGGTTTTTCGGAGAGGATATATTTATCGCGACTGGAGCTATTTTATTAATGAAAGGGTTCTTCGATTCAGTAGGTATGCATGTCGGTGTATGGGATATGGCGCTTTGGGGTATTCCAACTGCAATATCAGCACTTATCGTAAGCTGGATCAGATTTAGAAGATTTGATAAATATATAGCGAAAACGATGGAATTAAAAGAAAAAGAAGAGAAGGAGGCAATATAAAATGAACATCATCACAATGGATACAATCTATTACGTATTAGGTATAATCGTTGCCTTTATCGCTGTTCGTATTGCATTTGATCGTGAACATCCAAATCGATGGGGATCTAGCTTGTTTTGGGCGTTATTTGCAGTTACGTTTTTATTCGGAAATATAATCCCTTCGTTTTACGTTGGTTGTATTGTGCTGGCTATGGTCGTGTTAGCTTCACTAAACAAAGTAACAAAATCAGAGGAGAAAGAAGTACCAGTGCAAGAACGTGTGAAACATGCGGAGAAATTAAAAAATAAAGTTTTTATGCCCGCACTATTAATCCCTATTTTTACAATTATCGGTACGTTAACGTTAGGAAAAATCAAATGGGGAAATGTTTCTCTTGTTGATCCAGATAAAGTAACGCTAGTTGCATTAGCGTTAGGTGCATTACTTGCATTCGTTGCGGCGATGCGTATTACAAAATCGAAAATAACAACGCCTGTGCAAGAAGGAAGCAGACTATTACAAGCTGTCGGTTGGGCTGTTATTTTACCACAAATGTTAGCGGCACTTGGCGGTATTTTTGCAAAATCTGGCGTTGGACAAGTCGTTTCTGATTTAGTCGGACAAGTATTACCGACAGAGTATCCGTTCGTTGCTGTTATGGCGTATTGTTTAGGAATGATGCTTTTCACAGTCGTAATGGGAAATGCATTCGCAGCGTTTGCCGTTATTACTGGCGGAATTGGTTTACCTTTAATTGTCCAAATGCACGGCGGGAACCCAGCGATTATGGCAGCGCTCGGCATGTTTGCTGGATATTGCGGAACGTTACTTACTCCAATGGCAGCAAACTTTAATATCGTTCCGGCGATGCTTTTAGAGCTAAAAGATAAAAATGCCGTTATTAAAGCACAAGTACCAATAGCTCTTTCAATCTTTATTATCAATATGTTTATTATGTACGGCCTTGTATATCGTTTCTAATTAGGAGGGAAAACTATGAAAACAGTATTACTAACAGGATTTGATCCGTTCGGCGGAGAAAGCATCAACCCAGCTTGGGAAGTAGCAAAAAGTTTACATGAAAAAACAATTGGAGAGTACAAGATTATTAGCAAACAAGTCCCAACGGTATTTCATAAATCAATAAAAGTATTAAAAGAGTATATAGAAGAACTAAACCCTGAAATGATTATATGTATTGGACAAGCTGGAGGTAGACCAGATATTACGATAGAGCGTGTCGCAATTAACGTTGATGATGCAAGAATTGCTGACAATGAAGGGAATCAGCCGATAGATGTACCGGTTGTGGAAGAAGGCCCGGCTGCATATTGGTCTACGCTTCCGATGAAAGCAATTGTAAAAAAACTACAAGAAGAAGGCATACCAGCTTCCGTTTCACAATCAGCAGGTACATTCGTTTGTAATCATTTATTCTATGGTCTCATGCATGAACTAGAGCAACATGATCAGAAAATAAAAGGCGGATTTATTCATATTCCGTTTTTACCAGAGCAAGCGAGTAACTATCCAGGTCAACCAAGTATGTCACTTTCTACTATTAGTAAGGGGATAGAATTGGCAGTTGAAGTAACGATGACAGTTGAGGTGGATATTGTTGAAATTGGGGGTACGACGCATTAAACAAAACGAATCGTACGACACTTCCTGTAAACAACTGGTATAATAAGTATAGCAATATACATAGAGGTGATTTTTGTGCAACAATTTGAAGAAGTACGTTCAATTTTAGAAAAAGCGAAGAAAATTACAGTGTTAACAGGTGCAGGAGCAAGTACGGAAAGTGGTATCCCAGATTTTCGTTCAGCAAATGGATTGTATGCTGATGCGAATGTGGAGATGTATTTATCAAGGGGATACTATAATAGAAGCCCGAAAGAATTTTGGAAGCATTATAAAGAAATCTTTCAAATTAATACGTTTCATCAATACAAACCAAATCGTGGCCATCGCTTTTTAGCTGAATTAGAAGAACAAGGGAAAGATATTACGATTTTAACGCAAAATATTGACGGCTTACATCAATTAGGTGGTAGTAAACATGTCATTGATTTACATGGAACGCTTCAAACAGCACATTGTCCGAAGTGTAAAGCGGGATATGATTTGCAGTATATGATTGATCATGAAGTGCCTCGTTGCGAGAAGTGTAATTTCATTTTAAATCCAGACGTCGTTTTATACGGAGATACATTACCGCAATATCAAAATGCAATAACACGTTTATATGAAACAGATGTGCTTATCGTTATGGGAACGTCATTAAAAGTACAACCTGTCGCTTCATTCCCGGAAATTGCAAAGAGGGAAGTCGGGGCAACAACAATTTTAGTAAATGAAGAAAGAACAGGACAAGAATATAACTTTGATTTTGTTTTTCAAAATAAGATTGGTGAATTTGTTGAAGGGTTATCTTCGGCTAAATAAGTTATCGGAAAAACTGAGGTATCTACCTCAGTTTTTTATTTGAGTAATTACTGTTTTAAGCCATATGAAAACATTTCGATAATGTAGTAACCACATCTCTATAATTTATAAAAAAGACTTTGGTAGGTAAAATGGCAGAGTAAGAAGTAGTATTACCTTTAACGAATACACAGTCGTCATAAAGTAAGCTAATATGTAGATGTTGTAAAGGCTCTATTTGGTGTTGCTTTACGTATAAAACTAAATCATTATAAAGTTGCTCAGTATACTCACTTACAGAATAGTCTATCGAAAGCTGACCTGCTATGCTAGTCCACCATACTTTAAAACTACATACTAACTCTTTAAAGGATTCTTCATTACATAATTGGGTGTCAAAAAACTTCTCATAAAAGATGTGGTTTTCCTCATAAAAAATGTGGATATCATTTTTGTCGTCATTAATTTGTTTGCGAAGAGTATGCCATAATTCTTTGAAATTCACTTCAAATTCAGTGGAGAAATTTAATTTTCTTGCTATGTAAGGAAACCGCAAATTTTTTTCTCTTTTTGGTTGAGATGAATATTTTGAATATAAATCATAAAGTTTAAACAATATGACGTATTAGTATGTATTGTAAATGAATCTGTCATTTCATTTTCTCCTTAGTAACGTTTTTTATTGTTAGTATACAGAGAAATGTAAATGAATGGTATAAAAAAACAATTGTATACACTTATTCTTTCAGAAGAAAATTCATGTTATGACGTATGAAGGGGAATGGTAATAAATAGGGTATAAAATTAAAATACTGAAAATTAAATCTTTTATTTCTTTAGTAATTAATATAAAATTCTATATATATCATATAAATAAATTTGATACATAATGGTTCTATGTAGAAATGTTAATAGAATGAAGCGAGGGAGCGAAATGAGACAGAAAAAGGAGCAGAAGAAACAATCGAAAAAGAAAAAGACTCATATTCCTTTTCGATTAAATGTACTATTTTTTATCGTCTTTCTTTTATTTTCAGCTATTATAATTCAATTAGGTAAAGTACAAATCATTGATGGAGAAACGTATAGAAATGAAGTGAACAAAAAGGAAGATGTAACGGTAAGCACACCTGTTCCTAGAGGGAAAATGTTTGATCGGGTAGGTCAAGTGATTGTAAATAACAAACCGCTACGAACCGTTACATATACGAAAATGAAAGGAGCAGATTCGAAAGAAGTTTTACAAGTAGCAAGAAACTTAGCCCAGCTAATTGAAATGTCGCCAGAAGATATAAATAAGTTGACAGAAACAGATAAAAAGGATTTTTGGATGCAGTTAAATGAAAAACGAGCAGCAGAAAAAGTGACGAAAGAAGATGAGAGTACATTTAGGAAGCAAGAGATAGAAGGGAAAGAATTAGATAAAAAAGTAGAAGAGTTGCGCCGAGAAAGAATTACGCAAGAAGAATTAAGCGAACTTTCAAAAGAGGACTTAGAAGTACTAGCAATTAAAAGTAGGATGAATGCGGGATATAAAATGACGCCGCAAATTGTTAAAAAAGATGTAAGTCAAAACGAATATGCAATCGTAAGTGAAAGATTGGCAAGTTTGCCAGGAGTGGATACGACAGTGGATTGGGAACGTGAATACCCAAATGATAAAATACTTCGTTCCATACTTGGTAGCGTTTCTACTGAAAATGAGGGTTTGCCAAGAGAACAGTTAGATTATTATTTAGTGCGCGATTATAACCGGAATGATCGCATTGGTAAGAGTTATATCGAGAAACAGTACGAAGATGCATTACATGGAACGAAAGAACAGTCTAAAAATATTACGGATAAAGCGGGAAATATTATTCGGACAGAAAAAGTGACTGAAGGAAAAAGTGGAAATAATTTAATGTTAACAGTAGATATGGAGTTACAGAAAAAAGTAGAGGAAAGTCTTGAAAAGAATTTACGAGCATTTCATTCTGCAGAGCCGATGATGGATCGCGCGTTCGTTGTAATGATGAACCCGAAAAACGGCCAAATTTTATCAATGGCAGGAAAGAAAATTGTAAATAAAGATGGCGGAATGCAAATAGAAGACTTTGCTTTAGGAACGATGACAAGTTCTTATGAATTAGGGTCAACTGTGAAAGGGGCTACGTTATTAGCCGGATATCAAACTGACACAATTAAGCCGTATACACATTTTTTTGATGCACCGATGTATTTTAAAGGCAGTACTAAGCCGAAGAAATCGTGGAAAGACTTTGGTGATATTGATGATTTAAGAGCTTTACAAGTTTCATCAAACGTTTATATGTTTAATACAGCTTTAAAAATGGCAGGTATAAATTATGTACCAAACAATCCGTTAGATATTAAAAAAGAGACATTTAATAAAATGCGCTACTACTTTAGACAGTTTGGCTTAGGTGTACCGACTGGAATTGACTTACCGAATGAATCGATTGGTCAAATGGGTAGAACAGATAACATACCTGGTTTTTTACTTGATTACGCGATTGGACAGTATGATACATATACGCCGCTTCAACTTGCTCAATATATGTCAACAATTGCAAACGGCGGATACCGAATGAAACCACAAATTGTGCAAGAAGTGAGAGAGCAACCACATAGACCAGAGGATGTTGGAAAAGTTGTTCGGTCTATTGAACCAGTTATTTTAAATCGAGTGGATATGGATACTTCATACATTAATCATGTAAAAGAAGGATTTAGAAGAGTTTTTCAAGAAACTGACGGAACAGGTACTGCAACGTTTAAAGGATTACCGTATAAACCAGCTGGAAAAACAGGAACAGCTGAAACCGTATATGGTGGAGAAAGTGATATTGGAAGAGATGAAAACAATAACCGAAAAAAATGTTATAATTTAACTCTTGCCGGTTATGCACCATATGATGCTGATCCGGAAGTAGCTTTTTCAGTTGTTGTACCTTGGGTGAATGATGACAAATCAGGAATTAATTCCGCGATTGGTAAAGAGATTTTGGATGCGTATTTTGAATTGAAAACGAAAAGAGCGGGTGGAAATCCAGTCCCAGTAGAACAGCCGAACAAGGCCCAGTAAAAATAGTATCACTGCATGGAGACATATTGTGCAGTGATATATTTTTTGAGTTAAAAAGCGTTTAAATAAGGTGGGAATGGATATGAAACAGGAGATTAAAAGAGGCTGGGGGAAATACATACTCTTCGTGTTTGTTTTGGTAGTAGCATATCATTCTTTTACTTTATGTAAAGTGGAAGGGAAATCGATGCAACCGACTTTATATGAAGAAGACTACGTATTTGTAAATAAAGCAGCAGTACATTTTTCTAATTTAGAGCACGGAGAAATTGTCATTATAAAGGAAGAGGATGAGTCGAAATATTATGTAAAACGAGTAATAGGACTTCCTGGTGACGTAATTAACATAACGAATGGATCAGTATATGTGAATGATAAAAAGCAAGAAGAACCGTATACAAATAAAGATTTATTCAATAATACGCAAGTGTTTTATAACTTTCAAAAGACAAAAATCCCGCCAAATAAGTTATTTGTAATGGGAGATAATCGTGAACTTAGTAGAGATAGTCGAAACGGCTTAGGATATATTGAAGAAGATAATATAATAGGCAAAGTGGAATTTGTATATTATCCTTTTTCAAAAATGAAGATTATAGAATAAGTGGGGTTATACACAACCCCACTTATTAAAGTTTCACTTTATCTTCTTTAAAAAACCTTTTGGATTAAATGAGATGAAAAACTTATGCTTAGATTCATCGATTATGAAATTGTTATTTTTAGTTAAAAACTCTTCTACAGCTTCCATTGGACCTGCCCCCCAATCGGGCGAAACAGGATTTCCATTAATAGATGTATCCTCTACAATAATATAACTGCCAGTAGTAACGATAGACTTATAAAGTAAAAGTTCTTTTGAGACATGCTCTTTACTATGATCAGAATCTAAAATAACTAAAATTACATCATCAGGTTTGCGCATACTTAAAATGGTTTGGACGGCCTGTACAGAAACAGAAGAAGCTGTTACATACGTAATGCGGTCATGAGATGGACGATTTGGTTGTGGGAATATATCGATAGTAAGAACGTGACCTTTTCCAATTAGATCTAATATAGAAGCTAAATACAACGCACTACCACCATAACAAGTACCACATTCAATAATTAAATCGGGTTTTAATTCGTAAATAATTTCTTGATACAAAAAAAGATCAGTGGGAAGTTTGAGAATGGGGACCCCAAGCCAATGTGTATCATATAACCAGACTCGACTATCGTAATATTGTTTTAAAAATTCGCTACTTATGTTATCGATTTTGAACACTCCTTTCTGAAACGAAAGTTGTACAATATATTATGTGAAATATAATTATAAGGAGAATGTTTTTTAATAAAAATGAGTAAAATACCTCATTAAAAACCAATTGTTTGTATAATAAAAAACTTAATTCAGCAAGTTCTAATCAAAATGCAATTTAAATATGTAGATGAGGGGAAAAGGAACGTATGTATAAGTACACAATTTGCTTCATTAGAAAAGGAAATGAAAATGATGTGAAGGAGATAACTTAAATTATGGCATTCAAAAGTGAAGAAGAACTGAATAAAGCTTTCGAGGCAGCTAAAGCGACTCTAGCAATAGAAGGTATGATTATTACAAAAGAAATGGAAAAAGTTATAAAAGAAAAGTTAGCTGGAAAGATAACGTGCAAGCAACTTATTACATTAGCTGATGCGATTGCGAGACGTGAACGTACTTAACAATCTAGAAGCCACCACAAAATTTTTAAAAATAAACGGGAAAAAAGAGATGATAGATCCAACTCTCAGGCTCTAGACAAACTATTTTTTGGAGAGTTCAGATGCTAAAAAATAGTTTGTCTCTTGCTTTATGGTTAATTTATCCAACAATATATATATGTAGTACGTTCTATGCTACAATTTATTATAGGGGAGGAAGGTATCTTATGAAAATATCTGTTTATGTTGCAAGTGCATTTAGCAAGGATCATAAAGGCGGAAATAAAGCAGGAGTGGTATTTATGGAGAATACATTGACCACTACTCAAAAAATGGCAATAGCCAAACAACTGGGCTATGCGGAAACCGCATTTATATCAGAATCTGAAATTGCTGATTATAAAATTGAGTATTTTACACCAAAAGAGGAAGTTGATTTATGTGGTCATGCCACAATTGGCTCTTTCGCGATACTGATGCATGTAAATAAACTTTTCAAGAATCGCTATACGATTGAAACGAACAGCGGTGTTCTTACTATTACCATAAAAGATGACATCATATTCATGGAACAAAACGAACCGATATTCTATGATGTTATATCTCCAAACGAGTTCATCGACTGTTTTGATAGTAAAGCTATAGACAATACATACCCAATTCAAATTGTCTCCACGGGCTTAAAAGATATTTTAATTCCTATAAAAAGCGAAACACAATTACATACACTGCAACCTAATTTTGAAAAAATTAAAGAAATCAGCAAGTATTATAATGTTGTCGGGATGCATCTATATACTTTTAATGACAATCGAATAATATGTAGAAACTTTGCTCCACTATACGACATCAATGAAGAAGCAGCGACTGGAACTTCAAACGGTGCATTAGCTTGCTACCTTTATGAACAGCGCTACTTACAAAAAGAAGTCTATGTATTTGAACAAGGTTATTCTTTACACTCGCCTTCCGAAATATTAGTTAAATTAGCAACCGATAGTGATAATAAAATAGAAAAAGTTTATGTTGGTGGCAAAGGCTATTACTGTGAAACGAAGTGTTTAAATATAGAAAATATTGAGTGAAAATAAAAAAAGAGATGGTAGATCCATCTCTTTTTTATATGCTCCATGATTAACTGCGAATCGCCTTAATCATAAAACGATGTTGCTTTACATCAAAATAACCTTTTTGTAAGATGATTTCATGTATACGATATAATTCCTCATAGTAACCTTCGACAGTAAAATCAGGAATTTGCCACGGAATCGCTTTTAAATAATAGACGATAGCGCCAATGTCGTAAAAGCGTTGAAAAGGGAACTCTTTTTTTTCTTCTAAAATAGTAAATCCATTTTCCTTTAACTCAATGCATGCTGCTTCGAGCGACCAACTTGCAAATTCGCTATTTAGCGGTGCGCTAAACTGTTCATTTAGTTCCGCACAATCGAGACCACCAACTTGTTGTGTAAGGAAAATTCCATTTGGAGAAAGAATTCTGTTTAGCTCAGAGGCAGTATACGATTCACGTTGATTTATGATTAAATCAAACTGACCATCTTGAAATGGTAAAGCAGTATCATCTGTTACCTCTATAACTGTAACCCCTAAAGGTTCTAATTTCTTCCGAGCAATTGGCACGTTTGGAGCATAGCCCTCAGTCGCAAAAATAGTTGATGGGAACGGTTGTAACATAGATAAAAACTCTCCGCCGCCAGTACCCATATCGAGCATTGATTCTGCACGCTGCATAAGTTGAAAAGCAGTGCTGCCGTACGACCACGATAAAGGCTCGCTCTTCATTCGACCAGTTTCTGAAATAAAAGAAAAATCCCAACCGCTAAAATTTGTATTAGCACTTTCTAATAAAGTTAAAAATAATAAATCACGTTTCATAATTATATCCTCCTATTTTGTAAGTAAATGATATGATGAGAAAAGAAAAAAGGAGGACCTCTTATTAAAGTGGAACGGTTTTACGTTTCATGTTCGAATAGATTCATATAAATTCGCTCCTTGTTAGAGTGGTTATTTGTATATTCGGGATAATCGAGTGGAAATCCTTTGAAGTTATAAGGGAAGGTGAGAGTGCAACTAAATTTTGGATGGGGTATATAGTGAAACTGCATTGTGCCAACATATTTTGTGAAATATGATATTTCACATTTCTGTTACATAACAATAAAGTCGTACTGTTTATAAAAAAGTGGAACCGTTCACTCCCTTTAGATTTACTTATCTATGGGGATGTTTTTATTAATATAAGAAATTGATATATATACTGAATATAAAAATTTTATTCTTTGAAAATATTCCATAATTTAGTATTGTTTATATATGGAATATTTAGTTTGTACGAAAGGGGGAATAAGATGTTTTTACAAAAGTATAAGGGTTTGATTCTAGGGATAGTGGGTGCTGTATTAGGAATAATATCCTTTATTTACCTTAAAGATTTGGATTATATATATAAGACGGGCCTTAAGTTATTATCTGTAACATTAATCGTTATAGGATGGGTTATTGCCTGTGATTCGACCCGTTTCTATAAAAAAGAGAATAATAATGTATAGGTGTTATTATTCTCTTTTTTATACAGTCTTTAATTAGCGAACATTTCTTATGCAAGGAAGAGGGCAAGGTGCTATATGAAAAGAATGAAAAATGTAATGTTGCTATTGTTATGTTTCTTATGTTTAAGTGGTTGTAATTATGAAGATGAAGATCAGGTGAAAAAATATGTGAAAAAAAAGCACGGAATGGATGTGATTGTAACAGATTGGGGTGCTATACATGAAGGGAATATGGGACATACATATCATACTGTTCAAGCGAAAAATAACAAAAATATTCAATTTAGAGTAGAAGTAGATGGCATCTTATATTCAAGAATAAAAGGTGATGAATATCAATACGGGAAAAAAACATATGAGGAATATAAGAAATTCAAACCCATGCTAGAAGAAATTAAAAAATTAGGTTACGTGGAACCTGAAAATAAAAATGTTTTTCAATATATAGTGGATGATGATTATATAGAGGAGAAACCAACTGATAAGTTAGTATTAACTTTAAAAACGAGTGACAAGATTGATTACAGTCAATTTGAATCAAAAGAATTAGATCGTTTATATGCTTTATTCCAATTCATTCAGAAGAGTAATAAAAAGATAACAAAACTTGAAATTGAGGATCATAATGGTGAATCTATAGGCTTACCTTTTCATAATGTGCAAAAAGCTATAACGAAAGAAGAACTGCTTTTAACAATGAAAAACACTGTAAGCGGTTATTGGACATATTTGATTCAAACTGAAACAAAAGTAGGCGAAAGGTTAAATGAAATTCAAAATGATCGTTTTGTAATTGAAGATATTACTTGTTCAAACCCGAAAGACGGCAATTGTCTAGAGTATGAATTGACTTTAGTTTTCAATGATAGTGAGATAAAATATAGAAATGATTCCTATGTAATAGAGGATTTGAGAAAGGTAGTCACTATTCTTAAAGAAGAACTATATAATAAGGAATTTAACATATTTTTAAGGAACAAGGATGGAACAAGTTATTCACTCTGGCTATCATCAGAAAAAATCAAGAAAAATGATAACATAGAAGAGCTAGTAAAATAAAGGTATAAAGAAGAATTTTAAAGCACTTTTTACGTTTATTATTGCTTTATTCAAAAGGAAAAAACGCTTATACTTCATTTTTGAAGTATAAGCGTTTTTGTTTAAAATACTTAAAAAGAAAAATCTTTTGGCAATGTCCCACTTTTTATTACCGTTCTTAACCCATGTTTTATAATCCAAGGGTTAACTGGATGCTGTTTATGACGTAAATGTTGTAACCATTGAAAAACGAGTTCTTTATCTTCTTTCGTAATATCGTTAATATGATTGGCTACTGATTTTTGGACATATTTAGAAGGATCATTCATTAATGGCTCAAGAAGCTTTAAATTATTTGTAAAGTCACCTTTCAGAGCTCCCATTTTTTTAGCCCACGGAAGTCTTGGTCTTGTACCTTCGGAAACTAATCTTCTAATGTGGCTGTTTTCGTCATGAATCCACTGTTGTAATATGTGTAGTGTGTCTTCATGGTATGTTTTGAGAAAAGGCCGAATGGCATATTCAGCAGTATTCCTTTTTGTTATTGCATACATGGCGTTACATGAGGTTTCAAAATCGTTAAGCCCATATTTTTCAACGTATTTTGCAATAGGCATGTACATATATCCGTTTGTAAATGTGCCTACTTCTGTTGTGTTTTCTGGCCCCAATGTTTTCAGTAAAATATGTATTGCTGCATTAAAATCTTTTTGTAATGCATCGTGTAATTCATCTGCTATTACTTCTATACGTTGCTTTAACTCTAATTTTTCAACTTTACATGTTACGGAAGATACGAAGTTTCTTTTCGGAAAATTAGGATCGTGTTTACAAATAGAATCAGCCATTATTTCTGCTAATTCTTCATTAAATAAAAATTTTAACGGAACATATTTACCCATTTTTTCACCTCATTTGTCAGCTGAAAACAATTTTTATTTTTTAATCGACAATCCATAAACTAAAGTCTCACTCGGAGTCGTAATACTAAAACCTGTCGTCTTATAATCAAGTTTCACCGTATCACCAGTGTAGTCTTTCGTGAATGAATCCATTTGTACGATAAACTCGGCATCTTTATATACAACATCATCTGCATCATATGTATCCCAAATTAAATCAACATCAACGAAAATACTACAAGAGTTTGTCATTGTTCCTCTAATGCGAATGATCTTTTTATCTTCACGTTCTAATTTATGTATAGCTGCTTTTGCTTCATCAGTAATACGAATGTTCATGGTATCCCAACCTTTATATATATTTCCTTTATTATTGCAAAAACAGGAGAAATAGGGAAGGGAGAAGCATCGGAATAAAAAACGAGCAAACATATTTGTTTGCTCGTTTCACTTTATTTCAATTCACATTTATCGAGCGGAATCACTTTCGTTTTCTTCGTAAATTTATATCCTAACCATAGTACTAAGAAGAGTGGTAAACCGATGTAAGAAACGAGTACACCGTTCCAATCGATTGATTCGCCCATAAATGCGCCGTAGTTTTGACCTAAAATTACGATGACACAAAGTGCAAATGCGAAAATTGGACCGAACGGGAACCATTTTGCTCTATATGGTAAGTCTTTCAAATCTTTTCCTTGTGCGATATATGCTTTACGGAAACGGTAATGACTAATTGCAATTCCGACCCATGCGATAAAGCCAGACATTCCAGATGCGTTTAATAACCAAATGTATACAACACCGTCACCGAATAAAGAGGCAATGAAAGCGATACTACCGACAATTGACGTTACGATTAATGCGTTAACAGGTACACCGCGGCTATCTAATTTACCAAGAAACTTTGGTGCTTTTCCTTGGCGAGCTAAGTCCCAAAGCATACGAGTTGATGCATACATACCAGAGTTACCAGCAGACAATACTGCCGTTAAAATAACAGCGTTCATAACAGAAGCAGCAAAGGCAACGCCCGCTTTTTCAAAAATAAGTGTAAATGGACTTACTGTTACATCGCTTGCAGCAAGGCTTTCAGTCGTATAAGGAATTAATAAACCGATAACGAGAATCGCAAGGATATAGAATAAAAGAATACGCCAAAAGATAGAACGAATTGCTTTTGGAATGTTACGCTCTGGATCAGCAGTTTCACCAGCAGCTACACCTAATAATTCAGTTCCTTGGAATGAGAACCCAGCAGCCATAAATACACCGATAATTGCCATAATGCCGCCATTAAATGGTGCATCTGCAACAGTGAAGTTTTTAAAGCCAACAGATTCGCCGCCCATAATTCCGAAAATCATCATAAAGCCGACAATTAAAAAGATAATAATAGTAACTACTTTAATAAGTGCGAACCAATATTCAGATTCACCAAACCCTTTAACAGATAAATAGTTTAAAAGGAAAATAATAGCTAAACATAATCCACTCCAAATAAGAGAAGGGGTATCTGGGAACCAAAATTTCATAATTAATGTTACAGCAGCGAGTTCAGCAGCAATTGTAATGGCCCAGTTATACCAATAGTTCCATCCAAGTGCAAAGCCAAGGGATGGATCAACAAATTTTGTTGCATACGTGCTAAAAGATCCGGTAACAGGCATGTAAGCCGCGAGTTCAGCTAAGCTTGTCATTAAAAAGTAAACCATAATTCCAATTGCGGCGTATGCGACTAGTGCACCGCCAGGACCAGCTGTATGGATGACACCACCGCTGGCAAGAAATAGTCCGGTACCGATTGTACCACCGAGAGAAATCATCGTAAGGTGACGAGATTTTAATCCGCGTTTTAATTCACCTTGTCCTTGTGTAGTTTGCGTTTTAGAGGTAGATTGATTTGTTGCGCTATTCATGTTCAACACTCCTTTTCTTGTAGGTTAGGAAGGAGCGGGGGAGAAAAATACAAAAAACCGCCAAAGGAATTAGGCGGAACGTTTCACAAATAACCACCCCATCATACCCTTCCGTTAAGATAGCACCCCACGTTTACACGGTAATTTTGTAAACGTGACAGTTCTGTTCCTTTCGGAGACAGCCCCAGCTCATATTTCCAGAGAAGAAATATAAACTTCGGCAACTTTTCCTTTCAAACGGAGTTGGTGACATTCTCTGTGTCTCGTCCGTTTTACTCATAAAAGTCGCAACCTCTACCTCATCGGATTGATGAGGATTTGATATATTGCTAAGATTTTTAATATATGGCAATTGTAATGACTTTCTGAATATATTGCAAGATATTTTGTTAGGAAAAGTCAAAAAATATCGGTTATTGTATAGGAAACGCTTGCAAAACTCCACCCGAACCTACTGTTATGTAACAAAAAACAAATAAATAAATTGTTATACAAATGTTTCGCAAAAAATATTGAAAAACCCTTTAAAAATAAAAGAAAATTCTGAAAAAATAATTCGACATTCATAATAAGGTCATATTTTTTGTTATAATTAAAAAAACGTTTAAGCAAAAAAGGGGAAATTAACATGAAATTAGAAACAGAAAGACTCTATATAGTACCGTGTACAGAAGAGAGTATGCAAGTTGCTAACGAGCAAGGATATAACAGTGGTCCGCATATTGTAGGGCATGTAGAAAATGTAAAACAAAATAAGGTTTTATTACCTTGGGGCGCGTGGTATGTCATTCGCAAAGAAGATGACATCGTTCTAGGTGATATAGGATTTAAAGGGAAACCAAATGAGGAACATACAGTAGAAATTGGTTACGGATTTATTGAGAAATATTGGAATAAAGGGTATGCGACAGAAGCTGTAAGAGAATTAATAAATTGGGCTTTTCAAACAGGAGAAGTAGAAACGATTATTGCGGAGACACTTCTTGAAAATGATAGCTCGATTCGTGTATTAGAGAAATTACATATGAAGAGAATTGACACTACAGAAACGATGATTAATTGGAAAATAGAAAAATAAAAAATACCGCTCGAAGTATATCGGGCGGTATTTTTATCGTTATGGTAGCATTTGTTTTTGATCATTCGGATATCCGGCTGTCGATGCGTTAGAACGCTTGGAATGATTGCGAACAGCAATGAAAATAGAAATAATAACGACAAGACCAACTGCCACGTAAGAAAGTGAAATAATAGTTGGATCAACTTTAAATGTAGTAAGCAATGTACGAATGTTTGTAAAGATAATAAGGCCACCAACTAATACGCCAAGTAAATGAGAAGGAACGATGCGTACTAGCCATGCAGCGATTGGTGCCGCAACGATACCACCGAGCATGAGAGAAAATACCCAAACCCAGCTTACTTGTTCCCATCCAAGTGAAATGAAAAATCCAATTGTTGCAGCGAGTGAAACAGGAAATTCGCTCGTATCTACAGATCCGATAACTTTTCTAGCTTCATTTCCTCTTGCCAAAAGTACAGGTGTCGTAATCGGACCCCAGCCACCACCACCAGTTGAATCAACGAATCCAGCGAATAAGCCAAGCGGAACAAGCTGTTTTGCAGACATACGTTTATTTGAAGTAACAATTTGTTTTTGAATGATGAATCGTAATAAAATATAAACCCCTAAAGTAAATAAAAATACGGAAATGTACGGTTTAATTACATCGCCAGGTAAATTGCTTAAAAAACATGCCCCAATAAATGCGCCAATTGCTCCTGGTAATGTAAGCCTGGAAACGGTATATTTATCAACGTTTCCAAATTTGATGTGAGATGCACCAGAAGCGGCGGTTGTAACGACTTCAGCTAAATGAACAGATGCGGAAGCTACAGCTGGTGCGATACCAAACATTAATAATAGTGAGGTAGATGTTACCCCGTACGCCATTCCAAGTGCCCCATCAATCAATTGAGCGAAAAATCCGATAATAGCAAAGACAATTAATTTCTGCATAAATAATCCCCCTGTAATAATAAATGAAAAAGGCACTTTTCCCGTATGAGAAAAGTGCCTTTGGTTTTTCCAATCAGCAATAATTAAATTTGTTTCATTATAATACATATTAATCGTATAAATCAACTGGGTTTTAAAGTTTTTTGAATTGAATGAAAGAAAAATAAAATATACAATAAAAGGATGGAGAGAAAGGGGAGAAAGACATGTTACGATTTGATCATCTCGTACACGCAGTATATGGTACACCGGAGGAAGCGGCAAAACAAATACAGGAGCGTGGATTTCATACTGCAATAGGCGGAGAGCATATTACTTGGGGTACTTGGAATAGTTTATGTTATTTTGATTTATCCTATATAGAATTTTTAGCAGTTCAGCATGAAGAAAAAGCGAAGAAAGCAGACAATCCATTAGTACAAGAAACAGTAGTAAAATTACAAGACGGAGAAGGAATGCTACAAATCGCAATTCGAACAGATGCCATTGAAGACCTAGCAAATAATTTTAGTAAGCACGGTTTACATACGATAGGACCATTTGAAGGAAAACGTATAAGAAAAGATGGCCGTCTTTTAGAGTGGAAAATGTTATTTGTAAAGCAAGAGGAAAACAGACCGAAATTACCTTTCTTCATACAGTGGAATGAAACGGATGAAGAAAGAAGAAACGATTTACGTAACATAGGAACAATCACTGAACATAAAAATAAAGTACAACAAATTGAAACGATTCATTACGCAGTGAAAAATGTTCGAGAAACAGTACGGAAATGGAAAGAAGTAATGGGGCTAACTGCAAGCTCAATCACAAAGAATGAAGAATGGAATGCGGAGTGTCAAAGCGTATCATTTGGTGATGTTCATGTGCAGTTTTGTGAACCAATAGGAGAAGGGTTAGTACTAGAACGTTTGAAGCATCATGGCGAATATCCATTTGCAGTGGAGTTTAAAGGTGAAAATAAACGAGAGCATGAAGTGTTAGGTAGTTTGTACATATATTGATAGAGGTGAATGTTGTGAAGGAAATGCTTAGAGAGATAGAGAGACAACTAGAATGGCATCGTATTGTAAAGTGTACAGCTATTTCAAAAGGTTTTTCACATGAAGAAAAATATAAAGTTGAATTAAAGAACGAAGAAACTTATTTTGTGAAAGTATGTGATGCTGTTCATTTTGAACGTAAACAAGAAGAATATACGTATATGAAACAATTAGAGTTATTACATATTCCAACGCCCAAGTTAATTCATTTCATAAAACTTGAGGAATTAAATAAATGTGTACAAGTATTTGAATGGGCCCAA
Source organism: Bacillus sp. EB106-07-01-XG149 (assembly GCF_058791555.1). Lineage (NCBI taxonomy): Bacteria > Bacillati > Bacillota > Bacilli > Caryophanales > Bacillaceae > Bacillus > Bacillus sp. EB106-07-01-XG149. The sequence continues at coordinate 130,536 of NZ_JBYTDP010000007.1, forward strand.
GGTGTAAATGGTGAAGAAGGTTTAGGGAAGCTATCGGTGGAAGAACAGTATAATGCAGGAAGAAAAGCAGGGGAAGTATTAAAGAGGATCCACTCAATTGGAAGAGAAAGTGCAAGTAATAAATGGGGAACGGTTCGATGGAATAAATACGAAAGATACGTAGAAGCGTTAGCAAACTATGAAATAGACTTCCTTAATTTGAAGCCAGTATTAAGTTTTGTAGGGGAGCATAAACAATTATTGAAAAATCGCCCTATTACCTTTTTACACGATGACTTCCATCCAGCAAATAGTATGATTCATAATAAGGAATTTATCGTTATCGATTTTGGAGGATATGATTTTGGCGACCCAATACACGATTTTTATAACGTAGCGATTTTTACTACAAGAATAAGTAAACCATTTGCGGTTGGACAAGTTCACGGTTATTGCGTGGGAGAACCGTCACTTCATTTTTGGCAACTGTATTCATTATATGCAGCAATGACATTCCCAGCTGATATCGTATGGACAAACCGAAGCACGCCACATTTAGTAGATGATATGAAGGAAAGATTGAACGTAATTTTAGAAGATCATAACAATTTTTCATCCTATATTCCAAAATGGTATCAATCACAACATGAGGATAGAATAAACAATAAGTAATGGAGGGATTCATATGGATAAAATAGCGGTAATTTCAGATATTCACGGTAATATTCCAGCATTAGAATCTGTGCTGCAAGATATTAAAGTAAGAGGAATAAAGCACATTATTTGTCTTGGAGATTTAGTCGGAAAAGGTCCTCATTCTAGCGAAGTAATTGAAATCATTCGTAAAGAATGTGATGGAGTTGTAATGGGGAACTGGGATGATTTTATTACAAAACCGACTGAATTTGAAGCGTTAAAATGGCATCAAAAACAATTATCGGAAGAACAAAATGACTATTTAAGAAGCTTACCATTTTCAATCGAATTTTTTATGAGCGGCAAATTGATTCGTATGTTCCACGCTTCACCTAGAAGTTTATATGAAAGAATTCAACCACACGCTGCAAGAGAAGAGCGTATTAGTATGTTCGAAAACAGTGAGCTCACAGAGAATATAGAAGGGGAAAGAAAACCCGATGTCGTTTGCTACGGTGACGTTCACCAAGCATTCGTTCAAAATTTCAGAGGGAAAACGTTATGCAATGCTGGTAGCGTAGGTAATCCTCTTGAAATTACACAAGCTTCTTATTTAATATTCGAAGGAACTTACAATGAAAAAGAAGCCGCAAGCTTTTCTATTCAACTCGTACGTGTACCGTATGATATTGAATTAGCTATCAGACTAGCAGAAGAACTCGATATGCCAGAAATTGAAGAATACAAACAAGAATTACGGACTGCTTTATATCGGGGGTTTAAGGGAAAGTAAGCCAATTATAATATATCTATCGTAACTTCAAATATATTAACGATTCGAAATAGGATATCGCCTTACCGACAAATAATGAAACGGATTGTTACCTATAATTATATTATGTAAACTGATTGTAGGAGGAAATATCTTGAACCGAATACAACGCATGAAAGAAATTGTAGATCATATTTTAAAATTAAACTTAACCCATCCAACAAGAGTTGGAGTAAGTGGTATTACAGCTTCAGGAAAAACAACATTTGCAAACGAAATAGCTGAAGAAATAAAAAAACGAGGATTACCAGTAACACGCGCCAGCATTGATGATTTTCATAATCCGAGAGCGGTTCGCTATGCAAAAGGTAAAGAATCTGCAAGAGGGTATTATGAAGATGCACACGATTATACAGCTTTTAAAGAAAGATTATTAAAGCCTTTAGAGCTTAACGGGAATTTACAGTATGAAACGATTTCTCATAACTTAATAACGGATATGCCTGTACATAATAAGCCACAAGTGGCCAAGCAAAATATGATATTAATAGTAGATGGAACGTTTCTATTGAAAAAAGATGTTGAGCATTTATTTGATTACAAAATCTTTGTAGATACAGATTTTGAGATGGCGAGAAAACGTGGTGCAAAGCGAGAGACTGAGACTTTTGGAAGTTATGAAGAAGCAGAGAAAATGTTTTTAAACAGATATCATGCTGCCTGTAAGATGTATATAGATGAGCATAATCCGAAAAGTTGTGCGGATGTTATATTTCGGAATAATAACTTTGATGATCCAGTAGTTGTATTTAAAGAAATTTAATATTGTTTATACAGCAAACAATTCGTGAAAGGAGATGTTTTGGATGGATAAAAAAGAGAATCCGAACGATTGGCCTGTATGGGCGAATGAGTCAGTAGAGATAGTGAATGCAAATCCTGATTGGCAAGATAAAGGCAGATGTGAAGAGCAGCAACTATATGAACTGCTTGCTCCTCTCGGTATAAGCAAAGTAATACATATAGGAAGTACATCCATACCTGGTTTACCTGCAAAACCTATCATTGATCTAATGGCTGAAATAGACTCATTTGATAGAGTACTAGATATTTTAGCGGAATTGGACTTATATAATTGGCATTATGTAAGCCCAGAATTGGATGAAAGACCTTGGAGAAGGTTCTTTGTGAAAGTTAAGAATAATAGGCGTGTAGCTCACCTTCATTTAATGGTTAAAGGAACTGAGCAATGGGAGCATCAACTTTTATTTCGTAATCGCTTACGAGAAAATCCACAATTAGTTTATGAGTATTCAAATCTTAAACAAGATTTAGCTAAAAGATTTAACCAAGATAGAGAAGCCTACACAAAAGCTAAAACAGAATTTATTAAGCAAGTTCTAAAATGATGCAACCTTTGATTGTAACTACGTTTGAATACAAAAGAAAAAACATCCTTTATTTTATAAATTAAACTTACATGAAATGCATGTAAATAAGGTGAGAGACTGCGATGTTCTAAAGTATTTCCTTTTATTTATTAGGATAAATTATATATAATTGAATCAAGTTCATATAAGGATAGGCAATTACAGGGGATAAGGCGAAAATATGTTAATAAAGTAAAAAGGGGACAGAAAATATAATGGATGAAGTACTAGAATTAAAAGAAGAACTACTACAAATTAAAAATAATAATTATGCTGTACCAGAAGACGTAGATGCATATCCATATGCGCAGTGGATGTTAGATTATATCGGTTCACCTGATGCTGAATTACGTGATGATTTAATTTATAGTACGCTTCACACATGGATTACAAATGATGTGTTTAGACAAAAAGAGTTGCGAGGATTAATGTTACAAGCAATTAGTCCTGATTATTTATTTTATAAAATTGGTGAAAAGGGCACAGACTCTGTATTTAAACGTGCATTCTCCGTATTAATTCCGCCACTTATTTTATCTGTTCATGAAAGAGAACCACTGTTATCTGAAGAACAACTATACAGTGTGGCAGAACAAGTACTAGAATATGTATATTTAGAAGAAGATGTAAGAGGATACGTAGAAGGAAAAGGCTGGGCACACTCTACGGCGCATGCGGCTGATGCACTAGATGCGTTAGCACGTACTATACAAAATCGTGAGTTTTCATATGCAATACTAGCTGCTGTTCGCCAGAAGGTTCGATTAAGTGATTACGTATATGTGCACTTTGAAGATGAGAGATTAGTAGCGCCAATTATGTCGTTACGTAACCAAAATATTTTAACTGGAGAAGAGTGGAGCAATTGGCTACATAGTATAGCAACTGTTGAAGATATCCGACATCCGCAGCATGCTATTTTAGTACAAAATATTAGAACTTTCTTAAGAAGTTTTTATTTTAGAGTTTTAGAGGCAGAAGGTAGTACAGCCTTTACAGATGATATATTGGAGACTTTGAAGGGTTTGCGTAGGTATTAAAAGTGATCCATCCTTAGAAACAATGAATAGATATTAAATTTGAAAATTTATTAGAAATTTATTTTTATATTGTACCCTTTCAATATAGGTTGAAAGGGGTGTCAAATGAAAAAATTATTAAAGTCAGTGAAAATAATATTTTTAATGTGTATTAGTATGATTTTCTTTGGAACAGGCGCTATATTTATATATCATAACTATCAATTAAAAATGGAATCGAAATTAATGAACAATGAAGGCGAACTTGTTAATTTCGATAATAAAAAAGTGAATGTTTATAATGAGGGGAGCGGGGAGGATACGTTTGTATTTATGGCCGGATCTGGAATTGCCGCTCCTGTTTATGAATTGAAAGGCTTATATAGTAAATTTCCGAAGGAAAACAAGATTGCTGTAATTGAGAGAGCGGGTTATGGATACAGTGATGTTTTTCGAGATGATAGAGATATTGATACGATATTAGAACAAACGAGAGAAGCGCTTATTCGAAGTGGAAATAAACCACCTTACATTTTAGTACCACACTCTCTATCGGGTATAGAGGCTATTTATTGGGCACAAAAATATCCAAGTGAAGTAAAAGGGATTATTGCGTTAGATATTGGTTTACCTAAACAGTATGTGACTAATAAAATAGGTATGGTTGATTCATTAAAAATAAAAGGGATGAATATTTTAACGAAAATTGGTTTTCAGAGATTAGCTCCCTCTATTACTTATAATCCCGAAGTCATTCGTCAATCCTTTTTAAACGAACAGGAAAAAGATATTTATAAAGCGCTTACGTATAAGAGGGCTTTTAATGATGATATGAAGCAAGAACTTTTACAAAGCTACAATAACGGTAAAAAATCAAATTCTTTATCGATCCCAAAAGAAACACCTATGTTATTTATAGATGCGATTGCTAGGCAATATAAAGATTCGAAGTATACAAAGCAAAAAAACGAAGACTATAAGGAGTTTGCTAGCAAGTTATTAATAGCTGATGTAAAAATAATTGAAGGTACACATAGTATTTATTTATATGCTCCTGATGAAATATACAAAATTGCTATGGATTTTATTAAGAATAAAGTAGTGAAGAACTAAGCAATTGTTATTTTAGCGATGAAAGGTCTACATAATGAAAGTATATAACATATTAATTGTTGAAGACGATTTGATTATAGGAGATTTATTACAAAAAATTTTACAGCGTGAGAAGTATAATGTGTGTTGGGAGAAAGAGGGAAGGAAAGTTTTTGATGTAATTCATGAAATAGATTTAGTCGTAATGGATGTTATGTTACCAGGTGAAGATGGTTATCAAATTACAAAGAAAATAAAAAATTTAGGATTAAATATTCCAATTATATTTCTATCAGCAAGGAATGATATGGATAGTAAACTAAAAGGTTTGACTATTGGAGAAGAATACATGATAAAACCTTTTGACCCTAGAGAGTTATTGTTAAGGATTCAGAAAATGTTAGATAATCAATATGGTACGTTCACGCAAATTAACCATTTATTTATAGATGCAGAATATAAAAGAGTTTTTATTAATGATTTGCGTAATGAAGTTGCTTTTACAGCAATTGAACGTAAAATATTTTTCTATTTATATGAAAATAGAGATAGAATTTTATCTAAAGAACACTTCTATGATTACCTATGGCAACTCGAAGATAGAAATCAAAATATCATGAACGTACATATAAAGAAAATCAGAACCAAAATTGATGATAAAACAGGTGATATTATTCAGAACATATATGGAGAAGGGTATAGATTAAATACCTATATGAAGAAATGAACTTAAAGAAAAAATATCAGTTACTATTATTCTCCGCTATTATTAGCGTACCACTGTTATTGTTGTCAATTAGTATCTTTGTATCCGTTATTTATAATGTTGTCTTTAAAACTAAAAATCAGAACATTCCTTTTCACGAATCCTATGCATATCCTACAATGTTAATCATATTTTTATTATCACTATTAATATTAGCTTTTGTATTTTCAAAATCGATTAATACAGTATTAAATAAAATTAATGTATTAAATCAAACGATTCGAGATTTAGCTAGTGATAAAAAAATACCTAATATAATAAATGTTAAAAGCGATGATGAAATGGGAGAGCTGATTAAATCAGTGAACTTGCTTATAGAAAGAACAACTTATCGAGAATTAGAACTACAACAACAGGAACAAATAAAAAAGGAACTATTAAATAAATTACGGCATGATATTAATACACCCTTAACAGCGGTCAGATTACAATTATATTATTTAGAAGGTGAGTACAAGGAACAAGCACCAGTACTTGAATCAATGTATGAGCAGATACAATATATAAGTGATTTAACTAACGAATTTAATATTCAATCTACAGAGACCTTAGAGAATACTTATATTGTGAATGATGAAGTGAATATACATAATTTAATAGAAAATATGATTAAGAAATGGAGCTATTTGTATAGCATTCATAAAATTGAATTAGTATTTAATCCACAAGATAAAGAGTTGATATGGAATAGTAATGAGTTATGGATTCAAAGGTTATTTGATAATATTTTTCAAAATGTCCTTAAATATTCAAAAGCAAAAAAATTCAAAATTATTATACATGAAGATATTGTTTCCTTTAGAGATAATGGGATTGGGTTTGATATAAATAGTAAAGGTACGGGACTTGGTTTGAAAAATATTGAAGATATATCAAAGATGTTCGAAATAAAATACACTTTACAATCAAATAGTAAGGGTACTATGTTTTCATTTGAAAATACAAAAGTTTAGAGCAAATTACATAAAACCAACACCTCCCAACCATACTAAAAAATGTGTTGGAGGTGAATGTTATGAATAAAAAAGACTTTGAAAAAGTTTATAATGATTATTTACATCAAGGAGAAGAGCAAGCTCAATTTGAAGTAGACGATGAAGTCAATTCAGGAGCAGAACAAATTGTTGCCGTTCGTAAAAATGATGATGGTGATTTAATAGCGTTTAAAACAAGTAGCGGGAGAGAGTTAGATTATATGACTGCTCTTAGTGAAGCAAAATCAGGGAAGTTAGCTCATGTAGACGTATTTCATAAGTATGGTAGAGATATTATACGTAGTGAACCTGATGGGATAAAGGAAAATAACTTAGATAATTTACCTTCATTTTAAAAGGGTAAACCTCAAGAAGAGAATGTTTATTTTGATATTCTCTTCTTTTTTTAATAAAGCTTTCCCTACAAATAGAAGGTTCATTTTTAAAGAGCGATCATACTTTTAAAGAGTGCTCGAAATTTCTCTTTATCTTCTGCTGTAAATGGTTTCGGTCCCTTTGTACGTTTACCGCTCTTTCGAACCATTGCACTTAAATACCGTGTTTGTAACAATTGTTCAATGTTGTCATTCGTATACTTATAGCCTTTATGATGTAGTACGATACAGCCTTTTGCTAAAGCGAGTGAAGCAAGACCGTAATCTTGGGTTACGATTAAATCTTCTTTTTTTGCTAACTGCATAATTCGGTAATCCGCAGCATCTGCTCCAGAATCAACATAAATTGTTTCCACACCTTTTGGCTGCTGAGCATTAGAATAATGAGAAAAACTAGTAACGAGGGTAACAGGGATTTCTACATTCGTAGCTTCGGAAATAATCACATCTTTTACAGGACAAGCATCTGCATCAACGTAAATTTTCATTGGTATCACTCCTATAAATAGATTCGAGTTGATGATAATGGTAGAATTTTCTTTTGTCAAACGAGAAAGCTTTATTTAAAGTTATTTTTCACATACCAAAATAGCCTCACGTAAACGAGAAATACCTTCCTCAATTTGATCAATATCCACTTTTCCATAAGATAAACGAATATAACCATCTTTCGCGCCGAAAATACTACCTGGCATAAAAGCAATTTCTTGTTTTAAACTTTGCATAATAAGTTGTTTTTCGTTTATCGGTTCTTTTAATTTTCCCCATATGTATATACCACCGGTCGGGTTTGAAAAAGAGATTTTATCGTGAAGTTGCTCGTTTAGGGCGCGAACGATAATGTCTCTTTTTTCTGCTAATTGTTTTCGTAACGGTACGATATGAGACTGAAATGGTACAGTTTCGAAAAATTGCTGCATAAGCCACTGCGGGAATATACTCATTCCTAATTCCATTTGGTGCCTTGCGTCAGATAACCTTTCTACTACCGATTGCGGGGCGACAAGCCAGCCAACTCGTAAGCCTGGCGCAACCATTTTTGATAAAGAATGTACATAAATGACTGTTCCATTTTCATCAATCGATTTCAAAGTAGGGCAAGGTTGTTTCTTTTCTAGCGTAAGTAAGCTGGACGGATCATCTTCCACAATCGCAATTCGTAAGTCTGCGCAAAGTGATAACAGTTTTTTTCTACGGTTTGGATGAAGCATTGTGCCCGTAGGATTTTGGAAGTTTGGATTTAAAAATATCATTTTAATACGGTGCTTTCTATATAACTCTTGCACATCGTCTGGGTTAATACCGTGTTCATTGACAGGTAATGGGAAAATACGAATACCTGCTGATTGGAATAACGGTAAGGAATAACAGTGTGAAGGACTTTCGAAAGCAACTGCATCACCTGGATTTAATAAACATTGAACGATAAGGTGAAGTGCTTGCTGTGCGCCAGATGTAATCATTATGGATTGTTCAGTCGCTTCAACTTTTAAATATTCTTTCATATATTTTACGACCGCTTGTCTTAGCGGGAGATAGCCTTGCGGATGATCATAACTTAATGAATGCGTTAACGGTTGTTCTCGTAAAATTGTCTGTAGTTGATCGTGAGGATAAAGGTTACAACCGAGCTCGCCGTTTGCGAAATCAATGATATTTTCATTTTGTTGTACTTCTGCCCGAATATGGCGAAGTAACGGTAAGTTTGGTAAAAAAGTACCACCTTCTACGAAATTTCTCCAATTCGGAGTTAATGTTGGAGAAACGCCCCACATATGTGTACTTACACGTGTCCCTTTACCAGTCGTACTTTCCACAATCCCCATAGCACGTAGTTCATTATAAGCAGTCGTTACCGTACTTCGGTTTACATTTAACTGCGTAGCTAATTTCCGTTCGGAAGGGAGGAAGCTTCCAGGAGGAAGTTCTCCGTATGTAATACGTTTCTCAATAAAGTCAACTACTTGCTGATAAATTGGGATTTTACTGTCGTTATCTAGCTTCCATTCCATACAAACGCCTCCGCATCTCTTATATACATTAAGTATAACAAATTGGCTGGGGAAAAAAACAGCCAATTGGACGGTGCTATATCCAGCCAATTTTACTATGCTAAATATGGAAGGGGAGATTCGGATGAAACGATGGCAAATGGAGTGGCTCCTAGTATCAGTAGCATTAGTATGGGGAGCGAATTATACAATTGGAAAGTATGGCGTGGCATATATGTCATCCATTCAATTTAATAGTTTACGATTTTTAGTAGCATCTCCGGTATTATTACTTATTACATTTTTAATGGAACGCTCATTACGTATTGAAAGAAAAGATTGGTTACGACTAGTAGCAGTCGGTATCGTTGGTACGGCAATGTATCAAACGATGTTTATGCTATCTGTGAAATATACTTCAGCAACGAACGCCTCATTATTAATTGCGATGTCACCTATTTTTACAGGGATATTAGCAGTATTGCACAAACAAGAACGTTTTTCGATGAAAGTACAAATAGGTTCAATAATAGCGTTTATTGGTGCAGCATTCGTTTTATTAACAGGACATACAGGAGGAGCTACTTACGAATATGCGTGGCTCGGAAATGTAATTGGATTAGTCGCAGCAATTGCGTGGGGATGGTATCCAATATTAGCGCAACCTCTTATTACAAAATACTCCGCAATGAGAGTTACATCATGGTCTACTTTAATTGGAATTGTACCACTTGTTATATACTGTTTATTCAACGTAAACTCTTTAACATGGCCAGTAGATACGCCAAGCTGGGGTTCACTAGCATATTCAATCATCTTTGCGACCATCTTCGGACTAGCAATGTGGTATGTCGGTATTAGTCAAATAGGCTCAACGAAAGTAATGGTTTATATGTATCTCGTACCATTGTTCGCAGTTATCTTTGCGGCAGTAACAATTGGAGAGCAAATTAATATGATGCAACTCGTTGGCGGTCTTATAATCTTCATCGGCTTATATGTTGTAAAAAAAGGCGGAATCAAAAAGCCTGCACTCAATTTGAAAAAAGTAAGTTAGTAGTAAAAAGGATCTCTTTCATATAGAAGGAGATCCCTTTTGTTTTCGTAATAAAAGAGCTTGTTCAACGGCCCATTTTTGATGATCATGAATGAGAAGCTCTACAGCAAGTAAAGGAGACATCCACCTTAGAACATGATCATCCTCACAGTTTTCAGTTTGTTTCTGCACCATGTTCGCAATATAAAAGAACCCGTCATTTAAATAATATATATCTTCCTTTTCTGCATAAAAATATCGAGCCGCATTACCGATATATTGATCAATTTCAATTGCCAATCCTAATTCCTCTAGTAGTTCACGGTGCAAACACTCTTCTTTTGTTTCATTACCTTCCATACCACCACCAGGTAAAAAGTAACGGTCTCCTTTTTGGATAACAGCAATCATTGAAGAAGATGAATGGAAAATAATCGCATAACAACTAGGTCTTAATACATAATGAGCGGTAGATTTTTTCAAGCCAAACGTAAGTTTTGAAATCATAAAACACGACCTTTCTCTATAAAATACATAAAAGGAATATTAAGGTAAATGCAGAATGGTATAAGTATAATCTTAATAGATTGGAGTGGTAACAACATGATAAATCGAAAATGTTCAAGATGTAAAGAAATAACAGGTACATTGCATGGTGGTAAAAAAATTAAGGAAGAATTTCTATGTGAGGACTGTTTGCAAAAAGGAATTGCGAGCGGGGAAATCGAATTATCACAAGTGGAGAAAGAACAAACTTCGTATCTTTCTATAAAAATATTAAAAATAATGAGTGTGATTTATTTAATAGTATCAATTATAACCGCTTTTTCTGCTGGAGCATTTATACAGGATCCAGGGCTTGGTGGAATATCTTTTTCAATAACAGGTGCAGTTAGTGTTATGATAATTGGATCGATATTCCAGTCTGTTCTTGTATTTTGCGGGATTTGGGTATTCATCCTTTTAGTAGAAACCGTAATTAAAATATATGAAAAAATGAAGTGAGTGAGAGGGAGAAATATATGCAAGTAAGAAACATCCAAGGGGAAGATTATGTAAAGATTCATTCTGTTTTAAATGATTGGTGGGGCGGGAGAGATATGGCTGCTATGTTGCCAAAACTGTTCTTCGTTCATTTTCAAGAAACGAGTTTTATTATTGAAGAAGAGGGCGAAACGTTAGGTTTCTTATGTGGATTTTTTTCACAAACATATAAAGATGAAGCATACGTTCATTTTATCGGTGTAAATCCGAAGTATAGAAGAAGAGGAATCGCATCGACATTGTATTCTTATTTCTTTGATATTGCTCGTGCAAATAACCGTAAAGTTGTAAAAGCAATTACGTCACCAACTAATAAAAAGTCGATACAGTTTCATCAAGAAATCGGTTTTCGAATTGAGGCTGGGGATGATGAGGTAGAGGGTGTATCGGTACATAAAAATTATGATAGGAACGGTGGTAGTAGAGTTTTGTTTTTGAAAAATGTGTAAAAGTAGGCTAGCTTAACGTTAGCCTTTTTGTTGTGAGGAGATAAAAGTATGGAGAGTAAACAATGTAGAAATGAGTACTTAAGACGCATTTATAAAGTGCAAGATTATATAGAATCACACATAAATGATTCACTTTCAATTGAAGAGTTAGCAGATGTAGCAGGATTTTCAAAGTTTCATTTTCATCGGATTTTCAAGGGGATAGTAGACGAGCCATTATCACGGTATGTAAACCGATTGAAGTTAGAAAGGGCAACAAATCTACTTACATATCGCACAGATATGACGATTACGGATATCGCTTACCATTTTGGCTTTACAGATTCAGCAGTTTTCTCTCGAACATTTAAAAGTCATTACGGAATAAGTCCATCTCATTATCGAAACGACAATAGCAAGAATTGCAAAGACGTAAGCGGAACTTCTCAATACAATGAGTGTAAGAAGGTTCGAGGAAATGTTGAAATTGTAACAGCGGACGATATAAACGTCGCATACATAAGGCATATCGGTACATATGAAGAGTTAACGCTAGTTTTTCCAAAAATGATAGAGAAATTATTTCATTACGCAGCGGAGGAAAACTATCATGTATTTGAGGATACGAAAGTATTAACCATTTACCACGATCATCATGAATTTACGGAGGACAATCATTTAAGAACTAGTTTATGTATAACAATTCCGGATGGGTCCGCAGTAGAAACGAACGACATTGGAATAATGGTAGTACCTTCTGGAGAGTATGCGGTAGGTCATTTTGAAATATTCCAAGATGAATATAAAGGAGCATGGGATTTCTTATACGGTGAATGGCTTCCAAATAGCGGAAATAAACCGAGAGATTCGTATCCTTTTGAAATGTATAAAAATGACCCAAGGCAGCACCCGGAAAATAAACATATAGTTGATATATATGTACCTATCGAACCTTTTTAATCATAGGTTAAAGGGGAATGAATAATGAAAACTGCTGAAAAGTTAGATCTGATTATAAAAGAAGAATACAAAAATATTAATGGTATGTTAGTAGTGCAGAGAGGTAATGTTGTTTTTGAAAATTATTATAATGATCACGGTCCAGATGATGCATTTCATATAGCGTCAGTCACAAAAACGATAATTTCTGCGTTGATTGGACTATGTGTAGATAAAGGGTATATACAAAGTGTTGATCAAAAAGTAATAGAATTTTTCCCGGAATATAACGTTAATTCATCTGAAATAACGGTACGACATCTGTTGACAATGACAGCTCCACATCCTTTCGTAGACTGGCAGGAACCGTTAGAAGAGCTATGTACGCAACAAGATTGGGTACAGTATACGTTAAATAGGATAGGAGCAGGCGGAGAAGTTGGGATTTTTAAATATTCATCTGCAGGAGTTCATTTATTATCAGCAATCATAACGAGCGCAACAGGAAAAAGTGCCCGTGACTTTGCAAATGAGTACTTATTTCAACCGCTCGGTATGAGAGAAATTCCAAACTATAATATAAAAGCATTTGGATTCGATGACTTATTCGGAAAAGATGTAAAAGGATGGGTTCACGATCCAAACGATATTTCGACGGGCGGATGGGGACTAACGTTAACGATTAGGGATATGGCTAAGTTTGGACAGATGTATTTGAATGAAGGTATTCATAATGGAAAACAAATACTATCAAAATCATGGATAAAAGAATCAACAGAAATGAACCAAAATCAATATGGTTATTTATGGTGGTTACGAGAAGAAGATGGAATCTTTTCATACTGTGCTATGGGTGATGGTGGGAATATGATTTGTTGTGTACCGGAGAAGGATTTGGTTGTAGTAATTGCTTCTGAAGTTATGCCGAATGCACGGGATAGATGGGAATTAATTAAAGGGTGCATACTTCCTTATTTAAAAGATTAAAATGGTTATTTTTATAAAAATAAGAATGAAAGGTTTAGTTAAACTTGCTTTGTTCTTCATGATAGAAAAAAGTGTTGTATTAACCAAGTTGAGTAACTAAAATTATAACACTTCAACACCTATACGATTATTGAATAATTGCAAGGTGTTGAAGTACTTTATAATTTGTTTAGGTATTTTTAACTATTTTTTAACTTTTCGATGTATTAGATACATCATGCCAAACACGATTGCCAGCAAGATAAATTTAATTAATTCCATTAGGCTAATATCCCATTTTGTTTCTACTCCATCTGTTAAATAAAATACATTGAACATGCCATGTAAAATTGCAGGTGTTATCACAGAATGGCTATACTCTCTCGTATACGTCAAAATTATAGATAATATAAATAATAACGAGAGATAGCTTAATATTCCTACAAACCATAATTCATAGTTTTTATAAAAGATTGATACTGGTAAATGCCATAAAGACCAAAGCGATGCAGTAATGATTGCTGTTTGTTTTAATGAATATTTTTTTCGTAAATGGTAATGAAAATTTCCACGCCATATGATTTCTTCTAAAAATGCAGACAAAGCAGCAATTGTAAGACCAATGAGTAGGAGAAATCCCAATTCATTACAATGATTAAATAAGAATTTTATATTATAAATATAAAAATAGAAATGCAGACATAGACCTAGAAGTAGTGGAAATAATATGGAGAAAATTAGTGCTTTTATTTTTGGACGTGAAATTCCAAATGTATGAACTATTTTTTGTTTCTTATATAATTTCTGATATAAAATAGCAGCTAAAAGCGGAATAACCATCGTAAACCCTAAATAATTACGACCATTTTCTATGTTCAGTAAGATGATATATACAAGCGATGTAAGGCAATACATACATAGTGTTGAATGATAAACTATGTTTCTATTAATATTGTTCACCTACTTACATGTATAAGTGATTAATCAAATATCCGATATTTTAATTATATATGAAATGGAAATTACATATGTTGAACTTGTAGAAAAAGTTAGACTAACCCCGTAACTTTTCACAACAAAAAATCGTTTAACAAAAGAAAGGATTTTCAATCACGAATGGGGGAGAACTATGAAGATTTTAATTCTAGGTGGTACACGGTTTTTAGGAAGAGCTTTTGTAGAAGAGGCTGTAAAAAGAGGGCATGAAGTTACATTATTTAATCGCGGAACGAATAAAGAAATTTTTCCTGAAGTAGAGCAGTTAATCGGTGACAGAAATGATGATGTTTCAAGTTTAGTAAATCGAAAATGGGACGCGGTAGTCGATACGTGTGGATTTTCTCCGCATCACATTAGAAATGTTGGAGAAGTCTTACGGGATAATATAAAGCATTATATATTCATCTCAAGTCTTTCCGTATATAAAGATTGGATTCCGCATCATATAAAAGAAGATTATATATTACAACCCGAACCAACGGGGAATCAAATAAAGGCTGTTGAGAATGGTGAAGTTTCTTCTTATGAGTATTATGGTGCGCTGAAAGTATTATGTGAAAAAGAAGCAGAGAAGTATTGGCCGGGGCGTGTTTTACACGTAAGAGCAGGGCTTCTTTCAGGGATGTTTGATTATACAGATCGGCTTCCATACTGGATTGGGCGTGTAGCAAAGGGAGGAGAAGTGTTAGTTCCAGGAAGAAAGGACCGTCCAGTGCAGATAGTTGATATAAAAGACGTCGCAAACTGGGGACTAAACATGGCAGAAAATAATAATGCAGGTACATTCAATGTTACAGGTCCAAATTATGAATTGACGATGGAAGAGCTATTAAATACGTGCAAAAAGGTTACGAATAGTGATGCCGCATTCGTTTGGGTTGATGAATCGTTTATGAATGAACATAAAGTGCAGCCTTGGACAGAGATACCTTTATGGCTTCCAGAAACTTTTTCATTGGAAGGTGAGACAAAGCCGTGGAAAGGTGGGTCTTCTATTAGTATTGAGAGTGCTGTTAAAGAAGGACTTAATTTTAGGAAATTAGAACATACAGTTACAGATGTATATGAGTGGATGAAGAGTGTGGACGAATGGGAATTAAAAGCAGGTATTTCAGGCCAGAGGGAGAAAGATTTGATAGAAAAGTGGTATCAATCAATTTAGGGAATCCTCTTTGTCTATACTTGATTGAACATAAGCGATGGAAGGATAAAAAGCTATGTGGAAAATTACCATTCGTAGTATTTCACAAAACTTAAGTTTCAAAAATCCAGCTACAAAGAATGAACTCGCTGAAGTTCACAAAAATTTGCAGGTGGAATTACCGAATGATTTATATCAATTATTACAGGAAACAAACGGTGTACAAGGTGAGTATGGGGACTTTATATGGTCTGCTTCAAAAATTAAAACTGAAAATATGAATATGAGAAGTATAGTTGATTTCAAGGATTTATATATGCCTTTTGACTGTTTATTATTTTTTGCTGATGGCGGAAATGGTGATTTGTTTGGTTATTCCATTTTGAACGGAATCGTGCAAAGAGATGATATATATGTATGGAATCATGAAAATAATAGTAGAACTTGGGTTGCTCCTTCGTTAGAAACTTTCATGAAGTGGTGGGAAAGTGGGAAGATAACAATTTAAACATAGTATCATGAAAAACGCCTTGTTACGAAAGAAACAAGGCGTTTTTGGCAATTAACAAATCTACCACTCTATCGATTCTTCCCCATACATGTCCCATAACTTAGGAAACATCTTTTTTAATCCTTCTTCGTCATCCTCATCCTAGTCTAACTTGATATCAACTTCCTCAAATTTTTCTTCTATTTCAAACTCTTTCTCTTTCACACTATCAGTTGTGCCAATTTTTCTGTAAAACACAACGAAGTCTTTATCGTGTATTAGCTAGTAGCAAGACCTCCACCTCAAAATCCGGCTAATACAAGGAAGGCCCGTATAAATAAGTTGTATTAATTACATTATTAGATTGTGTTTGTAACTATATTTTGGAAATTTTCTGTTGATTTGAAATGTGCGATAGTATATATTGTATATAAAGTATATATACAATATTTTTCAAAAGAGGTATTTGCATGCAAATCGTTATTACGAACACTTCAAAGGAACCTATTTATGAACAAATTGGTGTCCAAATAAAAAAACTTATTTTACTAGGTGATTTAAAGCAAGGAGATGCTCTTCCTTCAATGCGTCAGTTAGCAAAAGATTTAAGAGTAAGCATTATTACAACGAAAAGAGCATATGAAGAACTGGAAAAAGACGGTTTTATTTATTCAATTGTCGGAAGGGGGTCCTTTGTAGCAGAACAAAACATTGAAACTATGAAAGAAAAAAAATTAAAGACAGTTGAAGAAAAGTTGTGTGAAGCGATTCAAAATGCTAAACAAATGGATGTTTCTTTAAATGAGCTAAAAGAAATGCTTACAATTTTATACGAGGAGGAAAACTCTTGGAAAACGTAATAGAACTTCAAAATGTCAGTAAATCTTTTAAAGGGTTTCAAATAAACAATTTTTCGATGGAAGTAAAAAAAGGATTTGTTACGGGTTTTATTGGAGGAAATGGATCAGGTAAATCTACAACGATTAAAATGATTATGAATCTAATAAACCCGGATAGTGGAAACGTCTCCTTATTTGGCATGAACTATTCGACTGATGCGAAACGAATTAAAGAAAGAATTGGCTTCGTTTATGACGATAATGTGTTTTATGATGAACTCACATTAAAGGAAATTACTAAAATTATTGCGCCTGCTTATAAAAAATGGGATTTTAACCAATTTACATATTATAAAGATCTGTTCGAATTACCATTAAATAAAAAAATGAAAACATTCTCCAAAGGAATGAAAATGAAAGCCTCTCTCGCAATTGCCCTTTCACATCATGCTGAACTAATTATTATGGATGAACCTACATCTGGACTTGATCCTGTATTCAGAAGAGAATTATTGGATGTTCTACAAAATATTATGCAGGATGGAGAGAAAACTATCTTTTTCTCATCACATATTACAACGGATTTAGACCGCATTGCCGATTATATTACATTTATTCAAAATGGGAAGCATATTTTTACAAAAGATATTTATGCCATTGCAGAAGATTATATTTTGGTCAAAGGACCACTAGATATGTTAGATTTTGATACTGAGCGTGAATTTATATCTGTATGTAAGGCAAATACAGGTTTCGAGGGATTGATTGAAAATGTAAATTCTATCGAAACTTTATTTAATAAAGAAGTGGTGATTGAAAAACCAAGTTTAGAGGATATTATGTATTTCATGAAAAAGGGGGAGTCAAGATGCTTAATTTAATTAAAAAGGATTTGATTTTACAAAAAACTTTTTTACCTGCTTATCTCTTATTTCTAGTTACCTATTTGTGGGCCGGCATGGATGTAGCATATGTCATAATCATTTGTAGTGCCGTTTTTGTAATTAACACATATCAATCTGATGATAAAGATAATGCTAATATTTTAGTAAACTCATTACCGTATACTAGGAAGGAAATTATAAGTTCAAAATACGTTGGAACCTTATTTTTTACAATAGTAATCATCCCATTTTGTTTAGTTGGAAAATATTTCATTTTAGACAGCATGGAATTTCAACTTTCCTTAGAAAGTTACATCCTAGGCTTCTTGGCAGTCATGCTGATTACTGCATTTTACATCCCATTTTTTGTTGCATTTAAAGTGAAAAAACTTGTACCAGTTTTTATATTTTTATCTATTGGAGTTATATATTTAATGCGAAATACTCCATATTTATTAAATAAATATGCTAATGGCGTACTGACCTTTTTAAAAGAGATTTCAGATTTGAAATTATTTCTTATATTTGCTGTCATAGCAGTGGGGTGCTATGGGGTTTCATGGATATTATCTATTCGTATCTATCAGAACAAGGCTCTTTAATAGCAAGTTCTAAAAGGAGGGTGGTTTAAATGACATCAAAAAAAGAGCGTCCTAGTCGAATACGAAATTGGCTGAAAACTATTGGAGCATTTTTCGTTATGCAACTAATTTTTATCATCCTTGATATGAATTCGTGGATACCGAACTTCAAGGAAGGAGGAGTTGGGGATCGTCTCGTTAATTCAGAGTTCTTTACGGAATGGTTCGCTCCTTATAAAACAAAGCAATTTAATGTACTAACGGCAGTTATGGCTATTTTATTATTCCTAAATGTATTAACAAGTGCAATAAAAGACGCTTTTTCTAGAAAAAGAATTAATTAGCACATAAGTTGACCTTGCGTCTTTTTTAATAATGTCTTAACAATATTTAAAAACAACAGGGGAAAGATAAAAACTCCATTTATTGAAGTTTTACTTTATCTTTTATAATGATTCCTTAAAAATTATTTGATTTTTCAGTTTTGTATATTGATAGAGATGCATTCGTCCCCCATAATGCTTCCAAAGTGTGCGCAGTAATTGTGACATATGTATTTATACTTGTGATGACAAATGATGTGTATCGTTTTTGGAAAGTTCGAAAATTATTGAACGAACTAGAGAAATTTAGTAATCTTATTTGTACAGCACATACATAATAGTTTTATAGCGATTTTTAAATAAAGTATAGGGGGCAATCGGTGTGGATCTAACATTTAAAGTTGAAGAAACATGTTTTAACTACCGCGTCGGAGCAATTTGTAAATATGATAATAAAATACTCATTCTGCAAGGTGACGGTGAAGATTTTTGGTACGTACCAGGCGGAAGAGTGAAAATGTTAGAAAATAGTGAAGATGCGTTAAAACGAGAACTTGCTGAAGAGTTAGCGGTTCCTATTGAGGTAAAGAGATTAATATGGTCGGTAGAAAATTTCTTTACACTTTCTGAGAGGAAATTTCATGAAATTAGTTTTTATTATGAAGTAGAGCTTCATGAGTTACCTGCAAATGGGGCAGAGGAATATATTTTGGAAGAAGAAGGTAGAACATATTTCTTTAAGTGGGTACCTGTAGAAGAGTTAGATACATATAACTTGCAGCCAGCGTTTATAAAAGAGAAAGTAAAGGATGTATTAGTTCATACAGAGCATATCGTTTTACAAAAGTAAATGTATGCGGAGGAGAAAAGGGTGAAGGGGACTAAAAAAGAGGTACATATAAATGACAAAGTAATTCGTTACACACATATCGAAAAAGGCTCTAATACGGTTTGCTTTATGTTTTCAGGTTCAGGATACAATTATGATAAGCCGTTATTTTATTACGCGACAATGTTAATGCTTGAACATAAAATAGATGTTGTACATATTCATTATTCTTATGATGGACAATTAATGAATAAACCAATGGAAGAAGTAACGAAAGTAATGATGGATGATATTAATCCTGTAATAAATGAAGTATTAAAAGATGAGCAATACAACTATATTATGTTTTTAGGGAAATCACTCGGAACAATTCCGATTGCAAATGATTTAATGAAGAGAGAAGAGTTTTTACAGTCAAAAATGATACTACTTACACCTTTACTAACGTTTAGTTCCATTTTTGATTCGATTTTACATAGTCGTCACGAAGGGCTATTAGTAATTGGAGATAAAGATCACCAATATAATGCAGATCAAATCGATCGGTTACATAAAACGAATTTACAGATTGAAGTTGTCAAAAATGCAAATCATTCTGTAAATGTTGGGGAATATGAAACAGAGAATTCAATTGAAGCGATAGCAACAATAATAGAAAAACTTAAAGAAGTTGTTAGGACAAACTAACCTATCAATACATGCAAAAAGAGGTGCAATTTGCACCTCTTTTTTTACTTAATAAGCCCTAAGTACATGAAGCAAATAATCCTTACGATTCAGTGGATTATAATCAACACGCTTTCGAGTAGGGAAGGGGGCCTTCAGTTCTTTGTAACCAGATGACTTCGTTGTAAAAATGCCTTCTCCTTCAGTGAATGAATGAAGCATTCGCTTAAAATTATCTGTTTTCGCAACAGGTAATGAACCTGTTAAATGGTAGGAGTCATTATTGAATATAGGCTCGCTAAAAGTTGCTGGAATAGCAGCAAGCTTATACATTGCGGTACTAATTGCACGTTCTGGTACAGTTAATTCAAATGCGTTTACTGGTTCATATACACATGTTTCAGCTTGCTTTAAAGCATCCATTAAAACGAGTGGTGTTAAATTTCTAAAGTCACTCGCTGTTGTAACAGGGCTTGCATAACCAGTATGTGTTAACGTGACGATAATGTCCGTAACTTCCCATCCGTACAAACCTTGTTTTAACGTTTGAAATACTGTATCTTCAATCGCTTTATGAAATGCTAAAGGTAGTGAGCCGAGCTCAACACCTAATTTATATGTTATGCCAGAATTAAGTTCACCACGTTCGATTTTAAAGCCAATTGTTGCGTAAAATGGATTCGCTTTTTCGCCCATTACTTCAACGCTATTCCCTACACCAATTGGTTTCTCAATACATACAACTCGCGTATTTGAGAAAGTAACCTGCAAATTATATTTCTCAAAAAGTGTTGTTTCAATTACTTCTTTTTGTACTTCACCGAAAAGGCGAATATATAATTTATTATGAATATCATCTTTCCACACTTTAATGAGCGGATCTTCTTCACATAGTTCCATAAGAGCAGCGTATAAATCATGAATTTGCTCTTTTGGTAATGCTTCAATAGCAGCTTCCATTTGTGGTTCGGCAAAGTGAATGTCTTTTATATAATTCGTCCGTTCACCGATAATATCACCAATTTTAATATCATTCAGTCCCCACACTTTGCAAAATTCTCCGCTAGGAACGATAGAAGATTGAACAACATTCCCGTTATGAAATAGGCATGTTTTCTTAATCTTTTCTTTATGCCCCAGAACGTCCCCGCGCTGTATATCAACATATTTTCTTACGTGTAAACGACCAGAAAAAACTCTTACATAAGCAATCTTTTCTCCAGAAGGTTCACGTTCAATTTTAAACACAACACCGGATAATGTTTCGTTTTCTGCCGACTTATTAGCTGGAAATAAGGTTGAAGTATTTTCGAGCAGTTCAGTTACACCTATACCTGTCATGGCTGAACCGAAAAAGATTGGGTACACATTTGCTTGCTGTATTTGTTTTTCGAGTTCTTCTCTTAATAATACGTCCGGTACGATTTCATCATTTACATATGACGCAAGTAACGATTCATTATATGGTGCTAACAGTTCCATACAATCGTCATATGATTTGTATGGAATAATCCGGGCTTCTTTCGTTCCTTCGTTTTGGGCAGAGTAGAAAGGGAATGCTTCATTTGAAAGAATCTCTTTTATTTGTTTCATAACTTTTTCAGTATTTGCGCCATTACGATCAATTTTATTTACGAATAATATTGTTGGTATGTTTAGTTTCTGCAATGTCCGCATTAAAATTTTTGTTTGTGCTTGCACACCTTCAACGGCAGAAATAACTAAAATTGCACCGTCTAAAACGCGGAATGATCGCTCTACTTCAGCGATAAAATCAGCGTGTCCAGGTGTATCAATGACATTTACTTTTACATCATCAATAAAGAAAGATACAACAGATGCTTTAATCGTAATTCCGCGTTGTCTCTCTAATTCCATTGAGTCAGTTTGCGTACTTCCACTATCAACTCTGCCAATTTCTTTAATTACATTCGTTTCATAAAGAATACGCTCAGTCAAACTCGTCTTGCCAGCGTCTACGTGCGCGACAATCCCTATATTTATTGTTGTCATTTGTGAATATCCTCATTTCATTTTCCATTTTTAATTCCTCATTTCTATTTGTGTATTGCCGCATTACAATCACTCTCCAGTCATTTAAATTAGTACTATTATAGTGCAATTAACATTATTTGTAACGCGACAAAGCGCCTTAATTTGGAAAAAATAAAATGAAAACAAAATGCTTGCATTCTAAATCGATATAGATTATATTAATTGACATATCAACTATTGATACATCAAACGTTTTTGAATTGGATGTAAAGGAGGGGTAATTTGACAAGTTCATGCTCAAAAGAAGCGATTATTTTATATAAATTACACTTTCTAAATAAAGAAGTAAGTTCGAAGTTTGAAGGGTGTACGGGTATGAGCCAGTCTCGATTAGAGCTTATACTTCAGTTATATGAAGTAGGTGAAATTAGTCAAAAAGCACTTCAGCAAGAAGTGAATATTGATAATGCGGCGATTACGAGGCATTTAAAACAGTTGGAAGCAAACGGAATGATTGTAAGACGAAAAAATCCAGACGATAACAGAATTACGTTAGTTTCTCTAACTGAAGAGGGACGAAATAAAATTCAAGCGTTTCAAGAGGAAAAAGAACGTTTTGCAGCATCTGCATTTAAAGGATTAAGTGAAGAAGAACGCGACAATCTTTTAAATATGTTAAACCACATTCAAGAAAATATAAAAGAATTATAAAAAAGGGAGAATACAACTATGACTAACTCAGTAAAAACAAATGATTTTAACGAAATTTTAACAGGACGCCGTTCAATTCGTAAATACGATTCTTCAGTGAAAATTAGCAAAGAAGAAATGACAGAAATTCTTACAGAAGCAACACTTGCGCCATCATCTGTGAACATGCAACCATGGAGATTTTTAGTGATTGAAAGTGACGAAGCAAAAGCAACACTTGCACCACTTGCGAAATTTAATCAATCTCAAGTAGAAACGTCTTCAGCAATGATCGCTATATTCGGTGATTTAAACAACTTTGATAACGCAGAAGAAATTTACGGTACAGCAGTAGAGCGCGGTTTAATGCCAGCAGAAGTAAAAGAAGATCAAATGAAGAAACTTTCAGGTTACTTCTCAATGGTTACACCAGAAGTAATGAAAGATACAGTACTAATTGACGGTGGTCTTGTAGCGATGCAATTTATGCTAGCAGCTCGTGCTCACGGCTATGATACTTGTCCAATTGGCGGATTTGAAAAAGACCAAATCGCAGAAGCATTCGGATTAGATAAAGAACGTCACGTACCAGTTATGTTAATCTCAATCGGAAAAGCTGCTGACAGTGGTTACCAATCAGTTCGTCTTCCAATTGAAAAAGTTGCTGAGTGGAAGTAATTTCAAAGAAATAAGTGGAATATGAGAGGGGAAACACCATGATTATTATTCACGCAATATTTCAAGTAGATCCAGCAAAACAACAATCATTTTTAGAAGAAATTCGTCCGCTCATTCATAGTTCAAGAGAAGAAAGTGGAAATGTATCTTACGACTTATATAAAGATACCGAAAAAGAAAATGTATATACGATGGTAGAAGTATGGAAAGATGAAGAGGCAGTTGCGAGTCATAATACGAGTGAACACTTCACATCTTTCGTTAGTAAAGTAAAACAGTTTTTAACTGCTCCACTTGATATAAAAGCTTATAATGGAGAGTTAGTGAAATAATAAGGTAGAAAAGATGACTTTAGCGTATAGCTGAGGTCATCTTTTTTTGTATAAGTAGAACCTACTTCCGACACAGTTATGTTGAAAGATAAGTATTGCTTTTAACTTCAGTAATAGTGGTGAATTGTATGTTAAATTCGAACATTCGGTTTATTAGAATATTTTTCCATGGTATAATTTTCTTGGAAATATAAGGTAGAGGGGAGTAAGTGATGGGAGAATTTCAAAGTAATTTGCATAGGGCAACGCAACTTGCAACGAAAATGAGAAATGCTTCAGATAGAATGCAAAGTGCTACTAGTCGCTCTATAAATAAGGCAACGCGTACGACACTATCTGTGAACTTTAAAGCACAAGAAGCAAATCAACAAAATTTACAGATCACGACACAATTTTGCGCTGCTTTTCAACAAACGATTGATAATATCCATTCCGTAGCAAATGAATTTGAGAAAATGGATACCGGACTTCAAAAGACTTTTCAATAATGTAACAGCCTACGTAAAGGGGAAAAGGTAGGGAGAAAAGATGAGTCAAGAAATTGAAACGAGAATCAGTCAATGTAATCAAAAATTACGAATTATATTTGAAGAACAAAATGAAAACCGAATGGCGCTGCAAAATCAAGAACGAGCTGAGGCTAGTTTTCATGAATGGAAAAATAGAAATAATCGTTTATTTAACAGAATACTAGAAACTTGGTATGGTGACAAAGAAGCATTTCACCTTTTTACGAATATGCGGCAAGAGATCGGACAGTATGAAAGAAAACTTACATTCGAATTAGAAAACGAAAAAGAGACATTGCTTAAAGAAAAACGGCATCTCAGTGAGAAAGAAAACGACCTTTCCTATGAACAGTAGCAACTACAAAGGGAGGCCAATACATGAGTTTAAACATGTATTTGGGAGAAGTACAAAGTCAAACTCAAAGTATGAACGCTATATGTAATGCTACGATTCAAAGTATGGAACAAGCTATTCAATCTATTGATGCCTTTGCGATAGACACAGTATTACAAGGACAAACATACAGTAGTGCAAAAGCCTACCTTGTCCAAACATTTCGGCCATTAGCGCAAGGAATCATATGCTTATGTGAAGAATTAATTCGCCAAAACGAAGCATTTCCAAACGATTTTCAAGCAAAAGTTGCTTCAACAGATGTTATCGAACATGAAATAAGACAACAAATACAAGAAATCAATCAATCCATTGCAAGTATAGAAGCAATAGAAGTACTTACACCAATGCCTGGAGTAGACGCAATTATTGCAGTCTTAATTGCAATGAGAAAAAAACTAGAAGAAAAACTAGAGCGTCTATATGAATTCAATCATTCATCCAGCAACAACTACAGCACCGCCCTCCAATTAGCCGCTAGTATCACAGTCGGACTCGCTGAAGTGCAAAGCGGGAGAGGGTTTAGTCCTGTGAGTGGGACGTTTCATAGTGAAAAGTTAAATATGGAATGGGCAAAGCAAATTCAAATAATTATAGAAGAGAAAATACGGAAATCTGACAATGGTATTGGAAAAAGTGTAGACTTAGAGCACAATGTGTATAACGACATTGAAGGAATAAGTAGCGAAAGTAAATCTATCAACAATAGATTTACAAAAGAAGAGATAGAAGCGACACAAAAATACCTTGAAGGAATTAAAAATGGTACAATAAAAGGGAATATAGGTGAGGATTTCCAAGTTGAAACCGATGATTATGAAATGGAGCATAACATTTTTGGCCAGCCAGTCGGTGGTAAAAGACCAGTACTCGATCCTTTTTTAATCGGTGTGGCGAAGTTTGGGTTCGATTTTCTATTTGGTGATCTTTTCACACTCTTTGACCCAGAAGCTACCTATGGTGAAAAACTCCTAGCAGTTGGGATGATGACTCCATATGGGAAAGGTGTAAAAATAGTTGATAAACTTCATGATTTAAAAAAGGTTGGAGATGTGAAGAAAGCAACGTCTGGGAGTGCGGGGGTTGCTAAGGGTACGGGTGATCTAGGAATATCTAAAATAACTCAAAATTCGCCTAAAAATGTTATTTTTGGTGAATTGGATAACCTGGGTCGACCAACTGGAGTAACAGCTACAATTACACAGGACATGATTGGTACTGGTAGTAAAGCTAGCCAATCAATTAAACCTCCTGGTTTCTTAGGTGGTGGACCAGGGAGTCCAGGTCATGCCCGAGGGCATTTATTAGGTAACCAGTTAGGTGGATCTGGAAAAGATGCTCGAAATTTAGTCACGCTTTATCAGACACCTGTAAACTCACCTGTTATGAGAGATTTTGAGAGTTCTGTCCGAGCAGCTGTTGAAAAAGGTGAAGTTGTAAGATATCAATCAATTCCGATCTATGGGGGCAATAATTTAATGCCTAAAGGTGTTACGTTAAAAGCAAGGGGAACAAATGATTTTTCTTTAGATGTTACAATAATAAATAAAAAATAGGAGTCGATTTATTTGGATAAATTAATTAAAATACTCCCTCCTCCAAAATTTCCACAAAAAACTGGGGATAAAGAACAATGGGGGGAATTTTTCGGTATTCTTGGTACGGGTCTGCCTACAGACTATGTAAAATTTATTGAAACTTATGGTACAGGTGGTATTGACAATTTCTTGTGGATATTAACTCCTTTTGTAAACGATGAAAATGTAAATTATCTTGGTAGGCAGAAGGAAATGATGAATTCATATATACAATCTAAGAAAAGTTTTCCACAATATTATAAACATAATGTTTACCCTTCAAGTGGGGGGATACTTCCATGGGCATACACTGATAATGGTGACGAATTGTACTGGTTAACAGATGGAAAACCTGACGAGTGGAAAATTGTGGTATATGAATCGAGATCACCAGAGAATTATACTTACTCACTTACGATGGTAGAATTTTTATATCAAATAATAACGAAAGAATTAATATGCAATGCATTTCCTGATGATTTTCCAAGTGATGAAACTACATTTGTTTCAGTAAATGTTGAGTAGTTATTTAACCTTGATTGGCTATGTGCCTTTCAAGGTTTTTTAGTAAACTAAAAGGTTTTATTCTTTGAGAAATTTCACGTGTGAATCAAAAAATTATGATAGTAAATTGATATTCAAATATAGCGACAAACCTTACAGGAAAATAGTTATCTGTTAAAAGAAATCACAATTCATAAGTGTTGATTTCTTTTTATGGATTTGAATAACAAATATTATATCTCTCCTTGGATCAAGGCAAATAGCTACCACAATATTAGGCGATAAGGCACTAAATAAAAATAGGCCATATCGCAAAAGGAGCAAAAGCATCAAGTGGAGTAAGTACAATTGCTAATGCAGTAACACTAGCAAAAGAATTGAAGCCAATGCTTGAAATGTTACAATCATTTAAGAGGGATGCGTCCTATGCATTCTCTAGTGTTGGTGGAACTATTGTAACCAAAATACCTCAAGGTGAATTGATAGAAGCTTATTATAAGTTTGCGAAGTCAAAAGATGGTGCTAAGGGTACGGGTAATTCTATACAATATGCTGAAACTGGTGGAAGAAATATATCCCCAGAGCAGTTTTTTAAGGAAGAAGCTATTACAGAAGAAATGTATGAAAAATTTAGAAATCTAGGAACAGAAGATGTGAATGCAATTGCTAAAAATACAGGCTTTTCTGTTGCTAGAATACAAAGGATTAAAGATCATGTTTTTAATAACTCTCATATAAAGGATCATGGAGTTGGGAGATTTGATCCGGACTACGAACTAACTCAAGCATGGCAAAGATTGATAGATGGGAAACAAGTAGATTCTGATATACAATTATTACATCACGAAATTTTCGAGTCAAAATTTGAGGGTATATTCCAGACTAATTATAGAACAGCTCATGACAAAACTATAGAATCTGGAAGACCATGGAATTGGGAGAAAAACTATGAGGAGTGAAGATTCATGGCAGTTTTTGTTTTAATGTTGAAGGAATTTGAGGATGAAGAGAGGGTGGTTTATCAATATGGACCGAATGAAGATTTAATGGGACGAATTGAATATGATAAAATAAATGGAGTTATCAACCAACTATCGCAAATTGATTCACAAGAGTTCGTTGATGAATTCTTCTTTAAGAGAGCAGGAAGACGACTTTCAAGAATGATTATTAAAGAAAATCAAAATTTTGTTGATCGAACAACTATTGAATCTTAATTGCCTGCTCATGATTTTATAAATTTTTTATTAGATATAGGTATTTAAGAGATATAGCACAATATAAGGACCTTGATTGGCTAAATGCCTCTCAAGGTTTTTTACTTTAATTTATATTAAAACAGTTGATAATTGAGTGAGACAATAAGAAAATGTTTTGCTTGAGAATCGAGAGCTCATGATGGTAGTACCATCATGGAGTTTGGTTTTAATACTCGGATAGAGTGATAAGTACGATAAATAGGCGAGATGACATTTTACAAGGCAGGGGTAGTTATTATATGGAGTGGGTAAAAAACTAACGAGATTGACAAAGCTCGTGGCGATAAACAATGGATAACGTGAAAGTGTTTGCTTGTGCTACCTTGGCTTAAAGTTTTGGGTTGTATTTTTACAAGAGAAGGTCGTATAATACTCGCTATTCGTTAAAAAGCGTTACGAAAATTACAATTTATGTAACGGGAGGGTGAAAAGTTGAACGTTGTTGGGTATATACGAGTCTCAACTCAAGGGCAGGCAAGAGATGGATATAGCTTGAAATATCAAGAAGAGGAAATTAAAGCATATTGTAAGGAACAAGGCTTAAACTTGATACATATTTTTAAAGATGAAGGAATTAGTGGCGCAAAACTAAATGAAGAAGCATTCGAAATAGACAGGGTGGGCTTACAGGAGATGTTGGCTCACCTTTCGTCTGTCCAAATTGATTATGTGGTGGTGCTGAACACAAGCCGATTATGGCGGTCAGATATTGTGAAGGTACTGATACAACGAGAGCTGAAGAAATATAGCTGTGACATTAAAAGCATTGAACAGCCATTTTACAGCATTCACAAAAAAGACCCAAACGATTTTTTGGTCAATGGCTTAATGGAGTTATTAGACCAATACCAACGGCTTGAAATAGCGCTGAAGCTAACGAAAGGAAGAAATAAAAAGGCAAAAGAAGGTGGATATGCAGGGGGAAGGGTAACATTTGGCTATATGAAACAAAAAGGTGAAAAGGAACTAAAGATACATAACAATCATGCAGAAGCATTGAATAAAGAAGGCTATCAAACAACCCAAGGGAAAGCATTTACGAAAGTGCAAGTGAAACGCATTTTAGACCGAGAAAGTTTTTATCAAGGGATATATACATACGGACAAATACAGGCAAATGGAAAACATGAAGCAATAATTTAAAAGGTTACTTAAAAAAGGGACACATTTTCTTATATATCCCTATGTAAAGGTGAAAATGGATAGGCTTTCGTACCAATGCGCATCGGATGGTGAACGCTCGAACTAAGGTTGCCGGCATTTTCATTCAATAATTGACAGCTGAATAGGAGGATGAACCATGCATGAAAAACAGAAACACATTTATGTGGGTGTAGACTTACATAAACATCAGCATGTGGCAGTGATTATTAATTGTTGGCAGGAGAAGCTTGATGAAATAAAGGTTGAAAATAAACCGTCCGCTTTCTCAACATTTTTACTAGATATTGATAAAAATGGTTAGTATCTGAAGAAAAAGCTGTAGAACAACTAAAAAGGTTATTTAAGAAAATGGATATTGATATAGAAGTGAAGTATTATCCAGAATAGAAAGGGGTAGCACTATGAAAATAATAAGTGAATTAGAATTGAAGAAAATGATTGAACTAGAAAAAGATAACTTAGTCGTTAGAAAGGATATTAGTGATGAAAAATTAAAGAGATTTTTAAGTTATTATGAGTTCTTTACTAATAATGTAATAGATTTAGTGGAAAAAGAAGATAAAAATACCATATTGTACAGTAAATATTATTGGTATACAAAATATAAGAAAAGATATTTTGAAGTTTATGGATATGATGCTGGTATTGAACAAGAAGGGTTTAAGTTGTTAGAAGAACTTGAAAATGAGTTGGAAGATGGTATTGATTGGGTAATAATACAGGACATTGAAGAGAGAGGAAAATAAAACTAACTGTTTGTCTTTATATATGAGAACGACTAAGCTTGTGATGCTAAAATTAAATGTGCATAAGCACATATACAGAAACGAATACTGAAGTATATTTGCATTTAACTTAAAAATAATAAGGTATTTGAAAATACGTACTTCATGAAGGGAATACCATCATAGAGTATTATGTGCAATAATAGAATAGAAAACGAAGTACGAGCTTAGGCGAGATGACATTTTACTGGGTGATGAATATAAACACATGGAATGGACAAAAAACTAGCGAACTCGTACAAACTCGTAAGTTTTAACGTAGTAGTTGTCATGATATACAAAAGGTGTCATACTGTTACTACAAAACTTACAAATTTATGCTACTTAAAAACATATGAACTTAAAGCACTTTGTTGTCTATTTGAGGCAATAAAGTGCTTTTTTAATTGAAAGGTATGCTATAAATTTATAGAAATTATTTTTATGAATTAAAGCTAACAGTATATGCACATAGGCTTCAATTGCAGTTATATAGTATGCTTTTCAATGTCAAAAAACATTAGAAAAAGCAGGACAATATTATTAAATAGCCGGTTCCATTGTAGAAATGTTTGAAGCTATTTCGCTCATAGGCGGATCGAATTTCTTAACTATTGTGGCAGAAGTAGGAACTGGTGGGTTAGCATCACCAATTGTTATTCCATTAGATATAGCAGCAACAGCTGCTGGGGCTAGTCTTTTTGCACATGGTGGATTTGTATGGGATAAATCGATTCAAAATACTAAGGATACTATTCAAAAAATCCAGTCTTCTGGTGGGGGTAAGGGTACAGGTGTTGATGGTCAGGGAGCCAGTGTAGCAGGGAACATTGGAAAAAATGATAAACTAGCAAGTCAAGGGCATGTTGATGCTGGCGTTTCAGGTGCTCCAAAAGTTGATGCAGGAAAACAGGGTAAACATGTTCCTGGTCATGGGAATAATGTCTCAACCAAATCGCAGTGGGGAGCAGGGAAAAATGGAGTAGTAGAGACACAAGAAGCATGGGTGAAAGGAACACCAGTAAAGCCAGACGGAAGTGTTAGAGTGCATGATTTTGGAAAGCCAATAGGTCCAAATGGAGAAACGAGGGTAAAGGTTCATATGGATGGTAAAGGAAATATACATGGGTACCCTGTACAATAAAGGAGAATAATTATGAGTGATGAGATACTAAAAGTTGTTAATAAATTATATAAACAAGGTGATTTCCAATATGTTTTGGGGAAATTTGTTGATAAACATTTTTGGGATGGAGAAATTAATAAAATATCAAATATAAACGTTGATAATATTACTGATTTTAGTTATTCAACATGTTTTTCTTACATTCTTCAACCACTAGATGTGAAATTTCGTTTTGGTAGTGTAGAATTCAGTGAGTACGTTCGGAAGCAATCAGAAATTAATTGTGTAATGCTAATGATTTCGGCAATCGCGCCATATGCAGTGGTTAAATATTTAAGATATAGATATACTAATGGTACAATCGAGCTAGTTGAAGAGTCCTCGCCATACAATGATGAATCTAAGAAAATAGGAAGTAGTATTTTAAAATTATTAGATAGTAACGGAATAAAGAATCTTGATAAAGAAACGTTAAGTATTGAAGTGGAGGATGTTTCGTTAGAGTTAAAGGAAACAGGTGTTACTATATATAATTGTCTATTTGAAGATGAGTATTAAAAAAGAGGCATTAATAATTGTGCAGAACTTAAAGGGATACAAATAATAGAGGTAGATTAGTAGTTATTAAGAAGTGATTACAGTTCGAAAATGTAGCCTCATTGAAAAGAGAGGCCCTCGTTAGTAAACGGTTATAACTTACCCTATGGGGTGAATTTTCCCTGTGGGGTGTGCTTGTGGGAGTTTAAGAGGGTGGAGGTAAGGGAGCCAGCGTTGCCGAGGATATTAAGATACAATATTTATAGGAGGATAAAATGAATAGTAATTATGAATTTATTGAAGATAAAGAGAAAAATGATGAATTGATGTCAATATATTTTAACTTTATAAACGGTAAGTACTTGGAAAGAGCTTTGAGTTTTTTGTAAAAAAGGAGGGGTTTGGACAAGAAATAGTATTCGTTCATTTTCAATCTGATTTAGATGAATTTGATATGTCACAGCTACCTACACCTTTAGATGATAAACATGTGTTAGTTGAATTAGATTCTCCAGCTGTTGAGTCTGAACAACAATTGTATTTGGACTTTGAAACTTTTTGTAATTATTTGGAAGAACATGTGAAAAAGGAAGTGGAAAAAAATCCAGAAAGAAATGGATTAATAGACTTATTAGTGCAAGTTAAGCGTAGCTTAAATTTGTAATAGCTTATAGCTATTTTGCTAAATTCTGAGGGCAGAAAAGAACTTTTTCAAAAATATGTTTTCATTAGTATTGTAGTATATTTCAATAAGGCAGATTGTCTGGTATTGAATTAGTAAAGAGGAAGTTATAGATGAAGAAGAGTCAACAAAAGAGACCTCATATTTGAGGTCTCTTTTGTTGAGTGTATTGAAAAAATCCCCAATTAAACATTAGCATGAGATAACAACTATAAGGGTATGGATAAAACACTATCTAAAAAGAAATCAATACCCGATTTTGTGAAAAAACAATGGGAAGCAGGGAATAGATTTAATAAGGAAAAGCGCTCTCGATATCCTTATAATGAAGTAGAGTTAGAGAAAAAGGAAATCAATAGGAAGAAATATGTTGTGGATTCTTATATTCCGGGTGAAGAAATTGTCTCGAGGAAATTTATCCAATTGGCTGAAGTAAAAGAAAAGACGGCATTAAGTTATTTAAGTGAGTTTACTAAAAAGTATTCTTCCGGTTCAGAAATTTCTTCAGGTAAATTTAATCCTAATGCTTTAAAAGGTGGTCGACTAGATGGAGAATTAATTTTGGAAGTCCCTGTACAAACAAAACCAGTTCCACAAAAAATTATTGAAGAGGCGAATGAGAAAGGGATTATTATTCGTGATATTAATGGGAAGGTGTATAATTAATGGAAATTTATTATTGTGATAAGTGGTCTAATATAAAGAAGAAGCCTTGGAATATTATTGATGAGAATGCAGCCAAGATACTTCATGGAAATCGACATTCTTATACTGCTGTTCTCAATGATGGAGAGCAGCCAAAGTATTTAGTAAATGTCACTGATAAATGGGTATCGGTAAGTTTTTTGGATGATTTTCTTCGTAAATATTTACACTACGATTTTATTGTTAAAGAAGATAATAGAATATTCCTAAGGACAATAATGTATTGGGAATATGACGGGGATACACAGTTAAAAAATATGATTTTGGGGTATCAAGAAAATGGTCATATTGCTATGGAGCAAAAAGATTCTAAAACTGGAGAAGTAGAAGAGCGAGAGACAAAAGATGATGTATCTAGAAATTGGGATACATTCCCTGAGTTTGGCCAATACTTATATTTGTGCAAAGAAGAGAGGTAATTCTTTTGAATATAAGAACAATAACTAGGCGAGATAGCTATTAGTGGGCTAAGAATATAAATAAATGGAATAAACATGAAACTAATGAATTCGTAAGTTTTAAAGATATTGTAAAGTTAATTGAAAATTCCCTGAAATAATCCTACTTAATAAGCAGATAAACTTAAAGCACTTGATTGCCAACTAAAAGCAACAAGTGCTTTTTGTTTCGGAATTACAATATTTGGTACGGTGAATTATATATCCCAAAATACAAAAACAAAATTTTCAAATGCTGAAGTGCTTCCACAATTCTCTTTCATGATATAAAGAAGTTTTCAACGACTGGATTATCGTAGCAGTTTACTCTACGAGACATGCCAATCAATCGATCGCTAGTATAGAAGCAGTAGAAGTACTTACACCAATGCCCGGAGTAGGTGCAATTGTAACGGTATTAGGTGCAATGAGAAAAAAACTAGAAGAAAAACTAGAGCATTTATATGAATTCAATCATTCATCCAGCAACAACTACAGCACCGCCCTCCAATTAGCGGCTAGCATCACAGCCGGACTCGCTGAAGTGCAAAGCGGGAAAGGATTTAGTCCTGTGAGTGGGACGTTTAGTACACAAGGGTTGAATATGGATTGGGTGAGTTCGATTCAGGGGATTATAGAAGAACAAGCTTGTCAAACCGAGATGAAACAAATTACTTTGCAAAAACAACAATTTAACTTACAAGAGCAGGAAGACAATAGATCATGGCA
Source organism: Bacillus sp. EB106-07-01-XG149 (assembly GCF_058791555.1). Taxonomy (NCBI): domain Bacteria; kingdom Bacillati; phylum Bacillota; class Bacilli; order Caryophanales; family Bacillaceae; genus Bacillus; species Bacillus sp. EB106-07-01-XG149. Next base: position 164,837 of record NZ_JBYTDP010000007.1, read on the forward strand.
TGAAAAAACAGCCATTTATGCGCAAACATTTTTGCATGGAGTTATCGAATTTTTTCAAGGTGCTGGTGATGCAGCACTAGAAAACTTTTTTGGACTACAACCACATGAGAATGATAAATTAGAAAGTAAGACAACTTACCAAGCTGGAAGGTTGGCTGGAAATGTTATATCAATAGCCGGGTCCATTGTAGAAATGTTTGAAGGTATCTCGCTCATAGGCGGATCTAATTTCTTAACTATCGTGGCAGAAGTAGGAACTGGTGGGTTAGCATCACCAATTGTTATTCCATTAGATATAGCAGCAACAGCTACTGGGGCAAGTCTTTTTGTACATGGTGGATTTGTTTGGAATAAATCGATTCAAAATACTAAGGATACTATTCAAAAAATCCAGTCTTCTGGTGGAGGTGCGGCTAACGGTAAACATAGCAGTAACAAAAACACAACTGTAGATAATTTTGATGCAAAAACAGCTACCAATAAGCAAAAAGGGAATTATGGTGAAATAAAATCTAGTGACAATTTATTGAATAATCAAAGTTTAAAAGAAGCTGGATTTGATTTAAAGCCAGTCGGAAAAAGTACACCATCAGGCATAAATGATAAAATAGTAAAAGGGATTGATGGATTATACGAAAATGCAAATGCAGAATCAAAGATCAAATACGTTATAGATGAGGCTAAGTTTGGTAGTTCACAATTGGGGAAAACTAAAGATGGACGACAAATGTCAAATGATTGGTTGAACGGTTCTGAAACTGGAAAAAGTAGAATATTGAAAGCTGTTGATGGAGATGAAGTATTAGCAGAAAAGATTGCGAATGCATTGGAAGATAGTGAAGTTGAAAGAGTATTATCAAAAGTCGATAGTAGTGGAAACGTAAAAACATATAGGTTAGATGAAGAAGGAAACAATATTGGAGAATGGCCATAATTTAGAAGCTAGGAGGAATTAAATAGAATGAGAGATCAATTATGCATAGAAGAAAAATGTAAAAAAGGAATAGAACTCCATAAAAAGTTTATTGAAGATAATAGAGAGGAGATTAGAAGTTTAGAAGAAGATGAAAAGAATGGTATACAAAGAAAGCCTAAAGATAATATAAGTATTATAGAAGGAAGATATTTAAGGAATTTTATACATGAGATGAACGACATTAGAGCAATGTATTCTTTAGGAGAAGACATTAGCACAATGGAAGTATATTTTTATAATGCAATGGATGATTTAGAGCATACAGGAGCTAGCAAAGTGGGTTATATATATATGCTTTGGATAATTTCTTTAGGAATTTTGTTAGAAACGGATAAAAAGAATATAGAAAGATTAAAAAAGATAGTTGATACAAAAAATATGAATGACGCAGTAATTGATTTCCTCTTATGCGCTAGTGATATCGGATACACAAAAATGACGAATGTTTATTTTAAAGAAAATCCATATGCAAAAACGAGAGAGATTATAGAACTTGCACAAACAGATAAAAAAGAAGCGTCTAAAAGATTACAAACGTACATGGAGAAAGAATGGTTTAGAGGCCATTATGATTATGAATGGAAAAATGCGCATAAAGAACCTGGATATGTAGGATATTGGAGTTTTGAAACGGCAGCGCTTGCGAAAATTTTGGAACTTGATGATAAAAGTTTAAAAGATAATAATCATTATCCATATGATTTGGCACATTATAAAAATGAAATGAAATTTAAGCATATAGACCTAAGTGAATGTCACTATGAAGATGAGACAGAAGAAATTGAGGAAATAGTAGAAGGAATTGAAAATAATCCTGCATTGGAAAACATTATTCCGCCAAAATGGCATTCATTGGTCAATGAATTGATCCATGACTATGAGAATATGGAGGATAGTAGTTTTTATGAAAAATACAAAAAAACGATAGGAATAGGTCAAGTGTGGTTCTTACCACAAGAGTATGAAGAAGAAAATGAGCAAAAAAATCTATTAGGAAGTTTAATTGTGTTTGCCCTGACGATAAGAGATTATATATTACAATTGGACTATAAAGAAGATTTAGAGGACTACATTGATAATCTTAAAAATTTCTGGAATGGATCAGAAACAAAGTTAATTCAATTTATTTTAGAGAATGATCAAAATTATTATGCATGGGTACCAAAAGAAGCAAACATCCCAAATATGTATGAAGTGAAGATTAAGAGTGTCGATGTAGAGGAAGTTCTATAACGAACAAATTGAAATGGTTGTCATCATATGTAATGTTAGAATACATTTTACTAGTTAATTGAAAAAAATGCATGCGTTGGAGAAAAAAGAGCGTATAGTTACTAAAAAGTAAAGGGAAAGAAGGCTGTTGAATTGAGATTGGCAGATTTTATTAAACTAGATAAAAATGAAGTAATTCACTTTGATATTAAAAACCTTTCACCATCATTTGAAGTGCAAAAAGAATTACATCCTGTAAAAAAATTTATTTTGTACAAAAAAGATTATCAAGAAAGAATTTTAAACAGAGTAAAAGAAAAATTTGACTGTGATAGATGTGATCTTGTTTTAGAGATATATTCTAAAATATATGTAAATAAAAACTTGAACAATGTAGATTTAGATACTATGAATTCTTTTTATCAAACGTACCGGCTTTTATTGCTATCAAGTGATAAGTCATTTTGGGAAAATGATTTTAATACATTCTGTAATAATCGTGGTGTAAAGCCTAAATCAATTAAAAAAAATGCCTTAAAGCTGTTAAGGTATGAATGGTTATTGTCTGAAAAAGTGTTTAATCATTATGAAAATATTAATAATCATCCCGATGTTATGCGTTTTGCTACAGTGACACATACAATAGGAAATATGACATTATTGCCTAAAGGATTTAACGTTGGGCGTGCTATTGCAACTAGAGATTATTGGGATTTAACATTAATGTCACTACAAAGTTTTTTAGGCCGTTCTTTCGATACTTTCGTAACAGATTATTATATGCAAGACTTTATTGATGATAAATTAGAGTTATGGAAGGGACATTGTTTTGAATACCCATTGCCAAATTCATTTAATAAAGTAAAGGCTCGCAAACTATCGGAAATTCAAAAAAATCAAATTGTTCAAAGCAGAATTTTTGAATTTATGGTAAATGCAAATAATAAAATCGAGAAACGTTCTGAACGATTATATAAAGCGTTACTAGTTAAATAGAGAGACAATTAATAAAATTTAACGATAAGATTGTGATAGCGAAAAATGTGTTGCAACAAGAAGAGGTGTTTTTACAAAGATCTATTGGTTGTGATGAAGGTGATTCAGGTTGGTATATAGGTCCTAACAATGAAGAAGTATCAGGAGAATTGGAAATCATATATGCCCATGAATTATTAAAAATGAAACCTGAAATTATTTAAGTGCTAGCCTTACCGTATAATTATTTAGTAGTATTTGAGAAGGACGAAATGAAAGTGATTTTAAATGAATGTGATGTTGATATTTGGGGTGACATAGATAAGAAATGAAGTGAATATCAATTGAGACTATTAACGATCATGGTAAGTCTATAAGTGTTGACTTACAGTATTTGTTTTATAGAATATGATGAAAAAAATAGAAAAGAGGTATATTTTTAAGAGGTTTATAAGGTAGGGACTATTAACTATGAAAATTTATTATTGTGACGAGTGGTCAGATATTAGAAAGAAACCTTGGAATATGATTGATGAGTGTAAAGCATATTTGTGTCATCAAAATAACGAACCATATACGGCCTTGTTAATTGAAGGTGAAAGGATTAAGTATGTTATTAATATTACAAAAGATTGGGTTTCAGTTGGGTTTTATGATGAATTAGTTCGTAAGTATTTAAATTATGATTTTGAAGTTATAAATGATAATAGAATTTTCTTAAGAACAGCTATGTATTGGGAATATAATGATACGAATGAAAAAGAAAAAACTAGCATGATTTTCAATTTCCACGAAAATGGTTATACAGTAATGGAAAAGGTGGATGTGAATAGAGGGTTAGTTGAGGAACGAGAGAATTATGATGATCCTGAAAATAAATGGGATGTGTTTCCTGATTTTGGTCATTATATTCATTTGTGCAGAGAGGAAAGATAATGTATTTATATAAGGTGTCAAATGCCCAATATGAAAATCACGTGAGTTAAGCACTTCATTGTCAACAGAGGACAATAGGTGCTTTTTTTACGTGAAGTAAAGTAAAAATATAAGTTTGCTTGTTGCTCTGTTTCAACTTTGTGCTATATGTTATAATTTGGAAAGTATATATTCTTAATTTTTAGAAAATTTAAAGGTGGTAGGTTAATATATGAGTACATTAAAGAAAATTACTAACAATATTTCGAAGGTTATTATAGGTAAGGATGAAGCGATTGAACTTGCAGCTATAGCTCTTATAGCAAGAGGGCACATTTTATTAGAGGATGTACCTGGGACGGGGAAAACAACATTAGCGAAAAGTTTGGCTAAAAGTGTAGACGCTAAATTTCAAAGAATTCAATTCACAGCGGATACTTTGCCGGGCGATGTTATTGGTCTTGAATATTTTGATGTGAAGGAATCGGAATTTAAAACGAGGTTAGGTCCTATTTTTGCAAATATAGTAGTAGTGGATGAAATTAATCGTGCTGTACCGAGAACGCAATCTTCGTTATTGGAAGTGATGGAAGAACGTACTGTTACGATTGCGAAACAGACACATTCATTACCAGAACCTTTTTTAGTAATTGCAACGCAAAATCCTCTTGAATCGGCCGGTACATTTCCTTTACCTGATGCTCAACTAGACCGTTTTTTACTAACTATACGTCAAGGCTATCCTACGAGGGAAGCAGAAAAGGAGATGATGAATCGTTTTCAAATGAATGATCCGTTAGAAACGTTACATTCAATTATTTCAACTGAAGAAATTATTACAGTGCAAAAACGAGCAAGAGAAGTGTTAGTAGGGAATGATGTGCAAGATTATCTACTTGAAATTATTGAGGCAACGCGTAAACATGAGTTAATTGAAATTGGTGTAAGTCCGCGGGGGACGTTGGCATTTATGAGAGCGATTCAAGCACGAGCAATATTAAATGAAAGAGACTATTGTACGCCAGATGATATAAAGACGCTCGCAGCATCTGTTTGCGCTCATCGTTTAACGTTAACGATTGAGGGGGAGATGAAAACAACGAGAGAACAAATCATGAAAGAAATTCTTCATACGATTAATGTGCCAGTGGAGAATGTACAATGAATCAACAACTTGTGTATACACCTTTAGCGGAGCCTTTCGTAATGGGAGTTATGTCAGTTGTAGCCGTTATTTTATGTGTATTTTCAAGTAATCTATTGTTTTTATCTCTCGTATTTTTGTATGTAATTTTAATAGGTGCGATGCATGTATACATACGTAAAGTATCTCTTGTTGAATGGGAATACAGTCAAGGGAATTCAAACGTTTTTATAGGTGAAGCGAATGTGTGCAAAATGAAAATTTCAAACAAGTCGTTATTCCCTATTTTCAATATCGTATTTCGATTTAAATGTGAAAATAAGTTAACTTGGAATCATGATGAAATAAACAAAAATACGAATACAGGTTCAAATTATTATATGAATTTACATTTAAAAGGAAGAGAGTCAGTTTCATTTGATTTACAAGCTGTAGCTGTAAAAAGAGGACTTGCGAAATGGGAAGAAGTAGAAATTGTCATTACTGATCCCTTTGGATTCATAACGAACCATATAACATATAAACAAGTTGAAACGCCGTCCTATTTAGTTTTACCAGCTGTTCCGAAAATGCAAGTACCTGAATTACAAGAATGGTCACGAGGATTTCGAAAAGCGATGTCATCACCCTTATATGACGAAACGAAAGTAATGGGAGTGAAGTCGTATGAAAATGAAGATTTTCGTTCTATCCACTGGAGTGCGACAGCGAAAACAGGGACGATAACCGCGAAAAAGTACGAGCGAACACAATCAGATAAATATGCGATATATCTCAACTTGCAAAATAAAAGCGGTATTTCTTTGCGAAATGATACAGAGGAACTAATTGAATTAACAGCAGGCATATGTAAACAACTGCTTATGCAAAACTGTTCATTTGAAGTTTGGATCAATAGCGTAAAAGACAATGGATTGTTGCATATAAAGAACGGTCATAACCGGAAACATTTGCAAAATGTATTAAAAGTACTTGCCTCAATATCGGACCAAGATACTCCTGTATCTTCCACTTATTTTTACACAGCAGGTTTTCGTCGAAAAGAATTGGATGCAGTTCCTTTAATTCTGGGTACTTCTCCAAGGAAATACACCAGAACGAATAAATGGGTTGTAATTAAAGAATAAGAAGGGGTTTATGTCATGGCTAATAAAGAGCGACATATGAAGGTGAAGATTTGGAGTATTAGAGTTTTCATGATACTTTTCTTTACGGTTAGTGCGATAACGTTATCACAAGGTGTTGTGCATCTACAAGACATAGTAAAAGGGCTTTTTTCTAGTAAGACGGAGACAATATCGGAAAGAAATTATGATTTTACTAGTTTAGACGAACAGTTTGATGAACCTGAAAGAATTATAGATGAAGAAACAGGAGTTGTAGATACAAGAACAAAAATAGATAGGAAAATTCCACTTTTTGTACGAAAAAATTCATGGACTGATGTGTTTTCTGTTCTTTCAAATGCATGGATTAGTGTCGTTTTTTATGTAATTATTGCAGTTGTCATTCTATTTGCTTTTTATAAATTAATGAGGAGAAAGGTAACGAAATTAGAAATAGAACAGGATAAACAATCGATAACAAAAGAAAATATGGATAGAACCGAAAAGAACAAGAAAGTGAAGCATCAGTTAGAACAGCCGTTACTTAAAGATAAGATAAGGCAAACTTTAGTGGAATGGGAAAGAACATTACCGTTTCATGAACAGAGAAGGTCATATGAAACGATGCAACAATGGTTAAGCAGAATTTGTAGAACGCGAGATATTATTCCGATATATGAGTCTGTCCGATATGGAGAAAAGACGTATACGGAGTTAGATGTAGAGAAGACTGTTCGATGGATAGAGCGAGACGGGAAGGCGTGACATTAATATAAGTAAATGAAATTAACTGTAAATTAATTTCATTTACTTATATTTAATTACATGGTAATGTATACTTACTTTTTTATATCTCTACCAATGGAAAAAGGTAGCCTTTGTAGAGTATTGCTCGTTGAATTTTTTTTGAGGTTATCTTCACTTCATCAATATAGAATGAAAAAGTGATGAATCCATTACGGGTATCATGTAAATAAAAAAATATAATTTATATTTAAATTTTTGTAAGGGTGTGAAAATAGAATGAAACCGGTATTGAAAAACATACTCCTTTCCTTTGTTTTTTCTGCAGCAGGGATGTGTTGGTTTCTGTTTATGTTAGTTAGAGGAGGTGGAGACTGGTTATTGTCTTGGGTAGGTGTATTCATGGCCTTTTTATCTTTATACACGTTAATAGATTTATATTGTAAGTATACATACGATAAAAAATTAAGTAAATTGTTTATCAAAGCAACAATTACTACCTTTAGTTTTGCAGTATTGGGAATCACCTTTGGTATTGTACACGAGCTATTACAGCCATGGAGTCTCAGTTTAATGGTTTGGTATTGGTTGTTAGTGTTACTTTTGTTTGTAACGACCATAATATTGTTAGTTTTTGTAGTATTTGTTAATCGTAAAAATCACCATATTCCTGGGGGATATAGAATACTTATACTGCTAAATTTATTTCTTACGTTAGCACCAGTGCTGTGGCCAGTACTACTTACTATTATCGGAAATGGCATGAACGCTAGTGCAGGGTGGTAAAAGTGAATGAAATAAAAAGTTGGTATAGGGTTTTAAGTATGTAAGAGAACGTGTTTTCATAAATTGAAAACACGTTCTTTTTTATTTTCATACATTACTTTTTCCCATCTGGTCGTCAAATTTTGAACGTAAGTATTTCGTAAGGAATGGATAAGAAAAAAGAGAGGTTTATCATATAGGATGAAAGTATAGCTTGAATCAATACGATATGAATAGAGGAGAGAAAGCCTTATGAAAAAAAGTTATTCCATTAAGTTAGCAAGTTTGGCAGTTTTATTAGCGGGTACTACTTTATTCACACCAGGTTTTACTGTAAAAGCAGAGTCTACTCAAAATATTTCTAATCCGTCAGAAGCACATGATCAAAAGAATCGGAATGGTTGGAAAAGAGTCATGCAGGAAACAATCCAAATTGGAGCGCCGGGGGTATTAGCTAAGACGTATAATAACGGGAAAATTAGTAGTTATAATGCTGGCGTCGCGGATTTAAGTACAAAGAAATCGATGAAATCAGATTATCGTTTTCGGATTGGAAGTGTGACGAAGACTTTTACTGCTACGACTGTTCTTCAATTAGTAGGAGAAAATCGCGTGCAACTTGACGATTCTATTGAAAAGTGGCTACCTGGCCTCATTCAAGGAAATGGATATGATGGCAATCAAATTACGATACGTCAACTTTTGAACCATACAAGTGGTATAGCTGAATATTTAAAGTCAAAAGAAGCTGACATTATGAATTCGAAAAAAACGTATACAGCAGAAGAAATAGTGAAAATAGGACTTGCTCTACCTCCAGATTTTTCGCCAGGTAAAGGTTGGTCGTATTCAAACACAGGATACGTAATACTAGGAATGCTTATTGAAAAAATAACTGGTAATAGTTATGCGGAAGAAATTGAAAAGCGAATTATTGAACCTTTGGACTTGTCAAATACGTTTTTACCAGGTAATTCACCAGTCATACCAGGAAAGAATCATGCTCGAGGGTATATGAAAATTGATGAAACAAGTGAATTGAAAGACATGACGTATTATAATCCGAGTTTAGCTAATTCAGCGGGAGATATGATTTCAGATGCGGACGATTTAAATAAGTTCTTTTCATCTTTGCTCGGTGGTAATTTATTGAAAGAACGCGAGCTAAAAGAAATGCTTACTACAGTTCCTATAGAAGGAAAAGGTCTTGGTGATGGATATGGCCTTGGGATCTATGAGACGAAACTTCCAAATGGTGTCTCAGTTTGGGGGCACGGAGGATCAATTCCTGGGTTTATGACTTTTGTTGGTGGAGTAATTGGAGGCAAGCATACATTTGCTGTCAATGTTAACTCTTTAGGTCCGGTTGATATTCTTACACAGTTTAATAAAATGATGCAAATTGAATTTAAGAAATAATAGATGAAAAGAGTTCTACTATAGAGGTATATAAGGACTTGTATGCGATTTAATTGTTATTAAAATATAGTCTTAAAAAACCCCGAATCATGAGCAATTTACTGCCCATGATTCGGGGTTTTTACGTGCTGTTACAAGAAAAGTAATGATGTATTTAAATTTTTTCATTTTACTATAAATCTATTATATTTATTTGATATTTCTTATTTATAGTGACTTTTACATTTTTAAAATATTGGAACATACAAAGGTAAGTAGTTCTAGATTTTAGAGTTAATAATAAGTAAATTCTGATTTTTGTTGAAAAATATTCGAATGTATTTCCTTAATTTACATAATAATGTACTTTTATCGTATGAATTAATATCTTAAAGCGTATAAATGTTGACGCATTTCCGAAGGATAAAACAAAACATTTTTGGAAGATGAAAAATAGAACACATATACAAGTCCTTTTTTAAAAGAAACAATATGTATGAATTAATAACAAATAGAATTAAGTATACAAAAATAGATAATTATGATTTGCGTCTAAATGATTGACTATTATGAAATTAATGATTAATATAGGTTTTATATTTTGATTCCATTTATATTATAAATATGTATTTTATTTCAATTTTAATTGTTTCGTAAACTATAATTGAATATATTGTGAAAAAGAATAGGGAGGGGGAACAGCAATAGAAAAGGCTATCTTTTCAAATTGTGTAATGAAATCAAAGGGAGGATAAATATGTATAAACAAGTAGTAGAACTGTTAGAAGAAGCGGCTATATCGTATAAACAATATACACATGAACCAATATTAGATTATGAAACAGATAGAAAAATTAGAGAAAGGTTTAAATTAGAAGGTGTACCCAGTAAAAGTTTATTTTTAAAAGATAAATCAAATAACTATTACATATTTGTAACTGTTGAAGGAGAAAAATTAGATTCAAAACTTATGAAAGAGTTGGTTGGAAAAAGGATTTCTATTTGTTCAGCCGAGGAGTTAATAGAAAAAACTTCTTGTGTTCCAGGATGTGTATCTCCATTTGGCTATTCAAATGAAATCACACTTATTATAGATCGAAAAATTTATAACTATAATAAATTTTTGTTATCTCCCGGTATACCTGAGATAACAATTGAAATACCTACAAAAAGTATAAATGAAATTTTAAATATTGTTGAGAATGATATTTTACTATATGAGAAAAAATCATAAATATATTAGGGGGGATTTTAATAATGCCAACTACAAAAATGTATTTATACAATCAAAAGAGAATAATTGAAGAACAAAATAAAGGGATTTTAGATGAGTGGAAAACTGTATCTTTCAATAATTTTCACGATAGCATTTTAGATCAATCTAAACCATTTCCGTGTTATTTTGCAGTGGATTCTGAGAAACATGGTTGGTCTAGATATATATTTTCCGAATCGGCTTATGATGAAAATGAATTGTTCAAACTAAGAGATGGGATTTATGAATATATTAAAACATATCAACAAATTGCAAAGAGAACTACTTTAGTAATATTTTTTAAACCCTCTAATAAACAATTACTGGCTGAAGAATACAAAAAACAATTTTGGAATGTATTACAATTTTTAATGAGAAATGATCCGGAGCCATGGAATGCAGAAATTCCAATAGATCCTTATAACGCTAAATGGGAATTTTGTTTTGGTGGTGAACCTATATTTGTCGTTTGTAGGGCTCCAATATATTCTGAAAGAAAAAGTAGATATACAGGAACCGGCCTTGAAATTACGTTACAACCTCGAGGTACTCTGGATGATATTACAGGTGATACAAAACAAGGGAAACAAGTGCGGAAAGTGATTAGAAAACGTTTGTTAGCATATGATGATATTCCAATGCATCCAGATATAGGGGATTACGGAATAAAAGAAACCTTTGAATGGAAACAATATATGTTACCAGAAACAAATGAAGAAAGTGTAATGAGATGTCCTATTACGGGGTTGAAGAAAAATGATTAGCATGATATTCAGTTATATATTATTAGGGATTTCATTGTCTGCACCAGTCGGTCCAATTAATGTTGCTCAAATAAATAAAGGAATAAAAAATGGTTTTTTGAGTGCATGGTTAGTAGGAGTCGGGGCAATGTCAGCAGATGTTGTAATGATGTTTTTAATTTACTTTGGTATTTCGACTTATTTAACAACTCCAGTTGCTCAACTTTGCATTTGGATTTTTGGTTTTGTAACGATGATTTATTTGGGTTATGAAAGTATGAAAGAAGCTACTAAACAAGTTCAATATATTTCATCAGGTGAAAAAGAACATCCTTTAAAATCTTTTCTATCGGGGTTTGCTATCGCAATTTCTAATCCATTAAATATTATTTTTTGGATAGGGATATATGGATCAGTTCTAACTAGTGCTATGAATACTATTGGAAAAGAACAAGCTTTATGGTATAGTGCAGCCATTTTTGCTGGGATTATGCTTTGGGATATATTTATGGCTACATCTATTCATTTTGGTAGAAGATTTATTAATCATACAGTAATGAAATGGATTTCTATAGTAGCAGGCATTGTTTTAATTCTGTTTGGAATATATTTTGGCTACGAGGCAGTAAAAGGAACTGCTCAACTATTGTGAACTTTTTGATGACTAGAGAGAATAGTGATTTATTAGAAATTTATTTATCGCGAATCTTTTGGTTTTTGAATTTGTTAATCGATGGGTATAGGTTAATTCCTTATAGTAAAAGACTTATAGAATCATTCTATAAGTCTTTTTATTGCGGTATAGAAAAATATATAGGTACATTCTCTTCTCACAAAGAGAAATAAAATTCTTAACAAGAGCGATAAAATAAATATATAAGCAGTAAAGCAAATTTCAATCAAAGTAGCTTGTTTGCATTTCAAAAATCTAGAATATTTTTAATTGCTATGAATGACTTTCACACTTTTTGCAGGCACCCCTGCAACGACGGTGTTTGCAGGTACATCTTTTGTAACAACTGAACCTGCAGCAACAATTGAATTGTTCCCAATTGTAACACCAGGAAGTATTGTTGCGCTAGAACCAATCCATACATTTTCACCAATTATAACAGGGGAAGCGTATGTCGTATTTCTTGTTTCTAAAGTTAGCCCGTGATTAAGTGTGGCAATTGTAACATTCATACCGATCATACAATTGTCTCCTATATGAATTCCGCCTCTATCTTGAAAGGAACATCCAGTGTTAAAAAATACGTTTTTTCCAATTGTAATATTTTTACCGAAGTCTGTATGAAACGGTGGAAAACACATAAAAGATGGATCAATGTTGTTATCTGTTAATTCACTAAATATCGCTACAATCTCTTCTTTAGAATGATAAGATGTATTTAATTTCATTGTTATCTTCTGGGCTTCATAGCTACATTGAACTAGTAGATCATGTAATTCTTTATCCTCGCCTGAAATAGGCTTGCCGGCCTTACAAAAATTTATAAAATCTTTCATATTCATTGTTATACTCCCCTCTAAAACGCTAATCTTTTCAATACAATCATAAAATGATACGATTCCAATATCAAATACCTATATTAAATACATTCATATGCTTATTAGCTATATGTAAAAGGAGACTATCGTGGAAATTCGAGTTTTACGCTATTTTATTGCTGTAGCAAATGAAGAAAGTATTTCAGCAGCCGCAAAACAATTACATTTGTCACAGCCAACATTATCAAGGCAACTGAAAGATTTAGAAATGGAATTAGGAACAGATTTATTTATAAGAGGAAATAGGAAAATCTCATTAACAGAAGAGGGGAAATACTTATTTAAAAAGGCGAAGGAGATTGTTGATTTAGCAGATAAAACGGAAGCGAACTTAAAAGATTCAAAAGAAATGATAAGCGGGGAAGTTTACATTGGTGCCGGTGAAACTGAAGCGATGCATCTTATTGCGAAAACATTAAAAGTATTAATAAAAGACTATCCAAATATTCGATTTCATTTGTACAGCGGAAATGCTGATGACATTAAGAGTAAATTAGATAGTGGATTATTAGATTTTGGTGTCGTTATAGAGCCAACTGATAAACAAAAATATGAATATGCACAATTGTCAGCTAAAGACACTTGGGGTGTATTAATGTGTAAAGATAGTCCTTTATCGGATAAACAAGTTATTAGCCCAGTGGATTTAATAGATAAACCATTATTCATTTCACGACAATCTACTGTTAGTAATGAATTAACAGGATGGTTTGGAGAAAGTATAGATAATTTAAACATCGTCGCAACCTATAATTTGCTTTATAATGCAGCACTTATGGTTGAAGAAGGTATTGGATATGCATTATGTATAGATAAGATAATTAACACGTCAGGAAATAGTAAACTTTGTTTTAAACCATTACAACCTAAATTAGAAGCGAACTTAAATATTATTTGGAAAAAGAATCAAGTTTTTTCAAATGCAGCCCATGCCTTTATAAATCAGCTCCGAAATAGTATGAACTAATCATAATTTGAAATGCAAAGTAAAAAACGTGCCATCTTATTAAGGTGACACGTTTTTTACTTTACGAAATAGTTGTTATTCTTTCGAAGATTTAAGTAAAACAACTGCACAGAAATGTTTATGTTCAAAAGGAGAAGTAGTGAACAATAAAAACGATTGTTATTCTGAAAATTGTTATTTTTATGATTATTAAATATAATAGGGGTATGTATTGCGGGGCTTGAATAGAAAATAGTTTAGTTGATTAATTATTTTTAAATGTAACTAATATAGCATTGGAGTTGAATACAGTGGAACAAAAGTATTTCAGGTGGAGTAACAAGCAATTAAGAGAACATGTTGAAATAATAGATGGCAAAAGAAGTCCGCATATTTTATTTAAGAATGCAACTTATTTAAATTCCTATATGCGCGAGTGGATGCAAGCAAATATTTGGATCTATGATGATCGCATTATTTATGTAGGAGAAAAACTGCCAGCGCAACTACATAAATGTGAAGTCATTGATTGTGATGGAAAGTATATAGTTCCAAGTTACATAGAACCGCATGCACATCCATATCAATTATATAATCCAGAAACGTTAGCAAATTATGCGATGCAGTTTGGGACGACGACTTTTATTAATGATAATTTAACTTTATTTTTCACATTACAACGTGAAGAAGCATTTCGTTTATTAGATGAATTTGAAAAGATTCCAGCAAGTATGTATTGGTGGTGTCGTTTTGATGGACAAACTGAATTGCAAAACGGGGAATCTTTATTTAATCGTGAAGACATAATAGAGTGGCTTAAGCATAAAGCAGTTCTTCAAGGTGGCGAGCTAACAGCGTGGCCAAAGTTATTACATGGCGATGATGAAATGTTACATTGGTTGCAGGAAACGAAACGATTACATAAAAAAGTGGAAGGACATTTTCCAGGAGCATCTGAAACGACTTTAGCGAAGTTAAAACTGTTAGGTACAGATTGTGATCATGAAGCGATGACAGGGCAGGAAGCTTTCACTCGTCTTATGCAAGGTTACACGGTTTCCCTAAGAAATTCTTCAATACGCCCAGATTTAGAAGTTTTACTGAAAGAATTGCTGGAACTAGGAGTAAAGCAGTTTGATAGATTTATTCTTACTACAGACGGCTCACATCCTTCGTTTTATGAAAATGGAATGACAAACGTAATGATAGCTACCGCGATAAAACAAGGAGTGCCAATAATAGATGCTTATCATATGGCAAGTTATAATATCGCTCGTTATTACAATATGGAACATGTACATGGATCGATTGCGACAGGTAGAATAGCTAATATTAATATTTTGGAAAGTAAAGAAAATCCGGTTCCAATAAGTGTAATTGCAAAAGGAAAATGGGTGAAGCGTGACGGAATAAACAATAATGAATCAGTACGAATAGAATGGAGTCAATTCAAAGTAACTCCATTATTATTAAACGGGTCTATAGAAAAAGAGGATATGATTTTTTCTCAAAAAGTGGGTATACAATTATTAAATAACGTTATAACTAAACCATACACGACTGAAATTGATTTAAACCGTGATGAACTTTCTCTAGATCATGATGAGTGTTTTCTTATGATGATTGCTCGTAACGGTACATGGCGAGTAAATACAGTTGTAAAAGGATTCGCAAATAAATTAGGAGGTCTTGCTAGCTCTTATTCTGGTACCGGTGACATCATTCTTATTGGGAAGAACAAAGAAGATATGCTTACAGCTTTTCATAGAGTAAAAGAGCTTGGCGGGGGAATGGTAATAGCTGAAAAGAATGAAGTATTACACGAAATCGCATTACCATTGCTCGGGATTATGTCTAATTTAAAAATGAGTGAATTAATACAGGAAGAGAAACAGTTGGTGAAATTATTGCAAGAGCGTGGCTACGCGTATGATGATCCGGCATTTACCATTTTATTCTTTTCCGCGACGCACTTGCCTTTTATACGGGTAACGCCTATAGGACTATATGATGTGAAAAATAGTAAGGTAGTGGCTTCACCGGTGAATTTGATAAGGCAATGTTAATATGAAAGGCCCTATAAAAGTCCAATTTATAGGGCCTTTCACATTGTTAGCATAAGAATATTGTGAGCCTCAAATAATATAGTATCTAAATTACTTGAGGTGAAACGTAAGTATGAAAAAAATATTGTATATTTTAAGTGTATTTATATTATGTGTATCTATTCAACAAGTTGTACATTCTCAAACAGATGCACCAGAGCTATCTTCTGATTGTCTTGAAAAAAGGAAAATTCGAGATGAGAAGTATGTGAAAAATATTATGAGGGACATTCAATCTACGTTTGATTTAAATATTGATGAACATAGTTTTTTGGAAGTTAGCCAAAGAGACCTGGATGCTGCACATTTAATGTATGGCGGAAGAGAAAATGATTCTTATTATAATTCGCTAACTAAAATTTATGATAGTGGTGGATTTAGAGAGCAGCCTAGTTTATTTGTGGCATTGCAAGAAGCATTTTTACTTTATAAAGAAAAAGATAATATCAATGTAATGAAACACTTAAACCTAGATGTTGAAAAAGGGGAATGGATCGTTATAGAAACGAAAAAGAAGAAAGGGAAAAAAGTGAAATTCAAGCCGTTACAATGTGAAAAAGATTATATAAAAAAGAGAAATGAGTACCATAATCTAAAATGAAATAACGGAAATTTTGAAGGGGAAAAATTTCGTTAAGAATTGTAAATGAGGCGGTAGAAATTACTAGTAATTTCGCCATAAAAAAACGTCATTTTAATGTTTAAAATGACGTTTTTTTATATCATTAAACCTTTTGCATCGCACTCTCAATCCTCTTCACCAAATCAGCAGACACTTTATGAAAATACCCTAAAACGACCTTTCTAATATCATCAGAGATAACTTTCAAATCACTAGCTAAGTTTTTAGCAAGATGTTCTTTTTCAATCGGTTTTAACTTCGCATAAAATTCACTAGGCTGCGTAAAGTCATCCTGTTTCGTAATAGAAGTTCTTTCAAGTTTACCTTCAACGTATCTTCCGTCACCGCTCGTTATTTGATTAGCAGGTGTCCAATTTTGTTGTTGGTTAATGGTCAATTTGCGAAATTCGGAACCAATTCTTCTTCTTTGAGAATCACTATAAATGTTAGCGCGTCCTTGCAGCATTTTATCATCTGATAATTCAGCGCCGTCTAGTAAATTAGAAGGGGAGAAAGCGACTTTTTCTACTTCTTCCATATAATTTTCAGGATTTTTATTTAATACCATTTTGCCGACTGGTATAAGAGGATACGACTTTTCATCCCATACTTTTGTATCATCTAAAGGGTCATAAGAAAGATGTGCTTCATCTTTCGGATCCATGAGCTGGACATATAAACCGTATTCTACTGGTTTACCATTTGCAATTGCATCATATAAATCTTTCCCACTATAATCAGGGTTTTCAGCAGCCAGTTTATTCGCTTCCTCACTAGTAATGTATTGTACACCTTCAAAGGGGTACCAATGATACTTTACATACTTTCGATTACCTTCTGCATTTCTCCATACATATGTATTAACACTATGTCCTGGGACGTGGCGAAGACTTTTGGCCGTACCAGCATCAGAATATAAATGGACAACGAAATGAATGGATTCAGGTGCTCTAGCGACAAAGCTCCAAAATCTATTAGGGTCTATTAAGTTATTTATAGGTGAAGGTAACAACGCTTGAATCGTTTCAGGGAAACGCATCGGATCACGAACAGAAAAGACAGGAATGTGATTACATAAAAGATCGAAAATACCTTCTTCTGTATAAAACTTTGTAGAAAAACCGCGTACATTTCTAGAAGTGTCAGGTGTTCCTTTCGTACTAACAGCTAAAGAAAATCGAACCATAACAGGAACTTTCTCATTAGAATTTTGTAGAAAACTTAACTTTGTATGTTCTGACATCGGATAGATCGTTTGAAAATAACCGAACGCACCAAATCCTTTTACATGAACAGGTCTTTCTAAAATTTTTTCGTGAATAAATTCTTGTAACGTCTCGTGAAGTACACTATCTTGCTCTAGAGCCGGTCCACGTGAACCAACTGTTTGTGAGTGAAGTATAGCTTGTTCATTACGTTCTCCATTTTCATTAAAGTCATTCCCTAGTAAAGATTGCTCCTGTTTATCATAATTTTCATCCATCTATATAGCCTCCAAATCTTTTTTGTCCATTGTTACTAAATATGATTTCATAGCCTTGATTATGTATGACACGCAAAGTCCAAAATGGTAACAGACCGCTAGATGAAAAAAATGCACATGTAGTGGACCTGTTGAAATAGAAGAAATTATGGAAAAATGAATATCGGGAAGAAAATTACTATTAAAATATTAATCTTAAAAATGAATTTATAGAGAATGAACATAAATAAACAGGGAAAGTAACTAGGAGGAATTTAAAATGTCGGATTGGTTTCAATTAGATAAAGAATATATGATGCCTACTTACTGTCGTACGAAGGTTGCGATAGAAAGAGGAGAAGGGTGCAAGCTTTATGATGTGGATGGTAAAGAGTATGTAGACTTATTTTCTGGTGTCGGAGTGAACGTATTAGGGTATAATCATCCGAAAATCGTGCAAACGACAATGGAGCAAGTTACGAAATCGTTGCATCTTCCATTTCATTTTTTAAACCCAGTTGCGATTGAGTATGCAAAGAAATTAGTTGATTGCTCTTTAAAAAACGGAAAAGTCTTTTTTACAAACTCTGGTACGGAAGCGACAGAAACGACATTAAAATTAATTGATAAATATAGAGCTAATACGGGTGAAGAACGTGAAGGAATCGTAGTGCTGAAGAATAGTTTCCATGGGCGTACGTTAGGAGCACTTCATTTTACGAGACAAGAAAGTGTATATCAAAATTTCCCTAAAACATCGATTCCGGTATATGAAGTAGCGCGTGAGAATATAGAGCAATTAGAAGAAACAATCGTTAAAGAACATCCAATTGCGATTATGCTAGAGCCTGTATTAGGAAGCGGGGGGATATACCCTTTATCAAGTGAATATTTACATGGTGTTCAAAACTTATGTGATAAATATAACGTCATTCTTATCGTTGATGAAGTTCAAAGTGGTATGGGGAGAACTGGTAAACTATTCGCTTATCAAAATTTCAATATTACTCCGGATATTATTCAAATTGGTAAGGGAGCAGGAGGCGGGTTACCGCTTGGCGGAATTATTGTAGGTGAAAAGTTATGTGATGTATTTGCACCAGGAGATCACGGCACAACGTTTGCTCATTCTTCAATGGGAACCGCTTTAGGGTTAACGGTTTTACATACATTGATTGACGATGATTTAATGCAAGAAGCGTATGAAACGTCACACTATCTAAATGATAAATTGCAAGAAATTCAGAAAGAAAATTCTTATTATATTCAGGAAGTACGCCATGCTGGTATGATGTTTGGAATTAGTTTGAATGATACGAATGAAAATGTGAAGAAATTACAGGTAGAGCTAATGGAGAAAGGGATGTTAGTTGATGTTACACAAGGGAACATCATCCGTTTACTTCCGCCATATATAATTAAAAAAGAAGAAATTGATGCATTTATTTATGAGTTTATTTCCTGTATTCATAGCTTATCCGCTATTGCAAGTGTTTAAAAATCCTTTATGAAAAATCACCTTATTTTTAATGCAAATAGGAAGAAAATAGTGGTAAAAAAATAAATTTACGTAAAAAAATAAAAAGCTGAAAAAGGTACTCATATAGCGCCTTCTTCAGCTTTTTAAAATACTAAATTACTTAACTTAGGGAGCATCTCATTGGACAAATAATTAATTATGTGAAACAATAATAACAGATAAGGAGACATTAATTTTCCTTAAGTGCTTCGAATTAATTTATTCAATAAGAGAAGGTGTGCTTAAAGAAGTTAAATTAAATAAGGAGCTGTTTTATTATATGCAACAAAATAATGATTTAAATTTTGAACCTCAAGACGTTAATATTGTCAATCCTAAACAAGCCAGGAAAGCAGTAATTGCTACTGGTATAGGGAATGCAATGGAGTGGTTTGACTTCGGATTATACGCGTATTTAGCGGTTATCTTAAGTCAATTATTCTTCTCAGGTGTTGATAATAGTGGATTGCAACTTGTACTTACATTCGGTACATTTGCAGCAGCCTTTCTCGTTCGACCAATCGGAGGTGTATTCTTTGGTAGAATAGGAGATAAGTACGGCCGAAAAATCGTGTTAAGTACTACTATTATTTTAATGGCACTTTCTACATTATTCATCGCATTACTACCAACCTATGAACAAATTGGTGTATGGGCACCAATACTACTTTTAGTTGCCCGAATGATTCAAGGCTTCTCTACAGGCGGCGAATATTCAGGAGCAATGGTTTATATCGCAGAATCTTCTCCAGATAAAAAGCGTGGTATACTCGGTAGTGGTCTTGAAATTGGAACACTCTCAGGTTACATTGCTGCATCGGTAATTGTTACCATTTTGACGTTATTGTTAACAGATGAGCAAATGCTCAGCTGGGGCTGGCGTATTCCTTTCTTAGTAGCTGCACCAATTGGTTTGGTCGGTTTATATTTACGCCGTCATTTAGATGAATCTCCCATCTTTGAAGAGATGGAAAAAGCACAAGAGGAATCTGAAGAAAACGAACAATTTTCATTTATGGATATATTAAAATATCACAAAAAAGACTTCTTATTAAGCACAGTAATTGTTGCCTTCTTTAACATTACAAACTATATGATTCTTTCGTATATTCCTTCTTATCTAACTCAAGTATTAAAAGTCAAAGAAACAACTGGCTTATTAATTATTTCTATTACGATGGCACTTATGATTCCACTGGCACTTTATTTCGGTAAATTAAGTGATAAAATTGGTAATAAACGTGTTGTGCAAATTGGTTTACTTGGTTTAACAGTATTTGCAATTCCAGCATTTTTACTAATAGGTAACGGACATATTGCTGCTATATTTGCAGGTATTTTCGTATTAGGATTCTTCCTAAGTGTGTATGAGGGAACATTACCTTCATTATTACCATCACTATTCTTCACCGATGTACGTTATCGAGCACTTTCGATCTCATTTAATATTTCTGTATCTATATTCGGTGGAACAACACCGCTCGTATGTTCATACTTAGTTCATGCAACCGGTAACCCACTTGCACCGGCATTTTATTTAGCAGGTGTAAGTATTATTGGATTAGTCGTATTTAGTGTATTATTCGTTACAACTTCAGGACGTGCGCTTAAAGGTTCATATCCTACAGTTGAAACGAAAAAGGAAGCACACCTAATCGCTAAAGAAGACCCTGAAGAAACACTTTGGTGGCATGAAGAGTCGTTAGAAATTGAAGCAGGGAAAAACGCTTCAATTTAAAAAGTAATGTAGAAGTATAAAAAGACTCCTATGAAAATAGGAGTCTTTTTTGTTATGTTATTTCTTTCTTTTCTTCAAACTCTTCTGATACAAGTAAAGTTTATGAATCTCTTCCTTAAATTCACGCAAAAGTACAGTGTTTTCCTCATTTGAATAACGCACTGTATTATAAGCATTTACAATAATATGACTCTCAATATTTACATCTTCTTCACTATTTATTCTTTCTAACCATGCTTCAATAGTTTCTCCTCGTTTTCTGTTTAAAGGAGGAGTTAATTTACTCTCCAGCTTAAAAATTTCTTTTCGAATTTCGTTATGTGGTGGTTTGTTTCGTTTAAAATGTTTTAAACTCATTCCTTCTTTGTCAGTGATAATAGTAGATTCGAAGGCAGGCATATTTGGTAAACTTAAATATTTTCGTTTTTTTATTATTTTCCAAACGACGTAAATAGCAATGGTTGTACATACTATTATTGTAATGCTATTTATGAGTGTTGGATCAAAAGCACGCTGTCCAAAGTCATCCTTAATTTGAGGATCCTTTAAATTCCCTTTATTCGACCAAAAATCGTCTGTTTCTTTTGATTCAGCTGCCGAAAATAACGGATTAATGGCGTATCCAAATCCTAAAGCAACTACTTGTACGGCATAAGAAAAAAGAAGCCGAATGTATGGGAAAATAGGAATGAGGAAAGCACTAATTATTCCAATCGTAATAAGAGAAGCGAAACGTAATAACTGCTGATTACGATTAGCCCCAGTTAACCAAAATGTAATCATAATGTGTATTACTAACAGCAACAGTTTCCACAAAGGTGGAAAGGGCGCATAAAATATAGCTGAAACACCAAACCAAACAATACCGCTTAATGATTTTTGAACTGGATATCCTGGTCCGACTACATGTACGATAAAGAAGAAAAGAGGTAACATTATTGTGCCAAATAGAGAGAAAGAGAGAAAGAGAGAACAACCGATTATTTGAGTAAGTAACAGTATGAGAAAACCTGTTGTTTTTTTCTTCATTAGTTTATGGATAAGAAATACTCCCATATAGCCTGTTGCTAAAAATATAGCAATACCGATGAGTTCATCTCTTTCCGTTAATAACGAAAGGAGGAGCAGCAGAATAAAGTCATTAACGTGATAAAGCCAAGTTTTCAAGCTTTTCCACCATCCCTTCGTTATTAATGAGAAACGTAGGCTGAGAGAGAAGAGGGAGTTCATTTCTCTGTAAACCAATGTATATCATTGTAGACGATCGTTCTCTTTTTCTCGTTACATAATGAAGAAATCCTTGTTTCGGAAGTAACGTACTATCATCTGAAATACGCGCTAATTCCTCTAAAGATATTCCGTAATGGGTTTGCCCTTCGTTTAATGGTAAGTGCAGAGGACCACCTTCAGCTAATACACTAATAAATAGTTCAAACGGTATTTGATGCTTCGTTGCGTATTGACAAATGTATGTTGCAAATGAAATAAGGTCTTCTATATTATCTTTCCAACCAAACCCGCGATCAGCAGCTAATGAAAGACAAATCGTCCAACTATAATTTTTTACAGGCTCATATTGCTTCGCCTGTAATGATTGCATTTTAGCAGATGCTTTCCAATGAATAGAACGGAAAGACTCACGTTCATATCGTTTAACTCCAATAATAGATGTTTCATCATTGTAAAAAGAAAAATTCGTTCGATAAGATCCGTTTAAAAGTTGCTGTAGTTCTTGTAGGCCTGCTACTTTTTTAGGAGAAGGGTACACAATAATTTCAGTCCTTAATTTATCAAAAATGGGCAAATGCACAGTTAAAAGATGAAAAGTATCTTTCAAGACACATTCGAACTGTTCAATTTGAAACACACCACGTTTCGTTGCGGTTAATGTTAAATCCCACTTTTGCGCCGAATGAGCAGGTTGTGAAAACGGGAAAGAGAATAGTGTTTTTGATATTTGTTCAATTCCTTGATCATTTTGTGGTAGTAGTGACGGATTTAAATGAAAATAACAAACACCGTTAAC
Organism: Bacillus sp. EB106-07-01-XG149; assembly: GCF_058791555.1. NCBI lineage: Bacteria > Bacillati > Bacillota > Bacilli > Caryophanales > Bacillaceae > Bacillus > Bacillus sp. EB106-07-01-XG149. Next base: position 188,039 of record NZ_JBYTDP010000007.1, read on the forward strand.
GAGTGGTATATTTGCTCCATTTTTTAAATGAATAAAAAACTGCCCAGATTCATTAGGAAAAAGCCGAGTAGTTTGTTTCTCATTTACGACTTCAAATGTTTTCTCTATGTAAGCGACATATTTATAAATGAAAATCGCAAATAAATAATAGAAGAAAAAGAGAAACATAATGATTTGTTGTGGCATAAAAAATGTAAATAGTATAGCGCCTGGGACAGTTAGTTGAATAATATGGAGTTGGAAAAATAAAGGTACAGTTACAACGCGCTGTCCATTCATGTTTGTTCAATCTCCACTGGTACGTCAACCTCTTTAAAAATCCTTTGCATAATTTCATTTTTTGTCGTACGTAATGCACCTTCCATTGATAAGACGATACGGTGATTCCAAACAGAAGGAACTAAAAATTGTATATCTTCTGGCGTGCAATATTCTCTGTCGCGTAAAAAGGCTAGTGCTTGAACTGCGCGTACTAAAGCTAATGTGGCACGCGGGCTTACACCATTGGCGATGTAATCATGATTTCTTGTAGCGTGAGCAAGTTTAATAATGTAATGTTCTAACGGTTCTGATACGAAAATTTCTTTTACTCGTTTCTGTGCTTCTAAAATATCATCTAAAGAAATAACAGATGTGACACTTTCTAGTGGTACATCGCTACGAAAACGTCGCATCATTTGTAGTTCATCCTCTGGAGACGGATAACCAATTGAAATTGTCATTAAAAAACGATCAAGCTGTGCATCTGGTAGAGGGAACGTTCCTTGTGATTCAATTGGATTTTGCGTTGCAATAACAAAGAACGGTTTCGGAAGAGGAGTAGATTGCTTTTCAAGCGTTACTTGTCGTTCTTCCATCGATTCTAATAAACTAGCCTGTGTTCTAGGCATAGCGCGGTTAATTTCATCGGCAAGCAAAATATTGGTCATGACTGGCCCAAGTCTTAACTCGAATTCACTCGTTTTCGGATTGAAATATTCAATACCTGTTACATCACTCGGTAGTACATCCGGTGTAAATTGGACGCGAGAAAAATTACCACCAATACTTTTAGAAAGTGTTTTCGCAAGTAACGTTTTCCCCGTACCAGGCACATCCTCAAGCAGTACATGTCCATCAGCAAGCAATGAAACGAGTAATAAATCTATAACATTTTCTTTGCCTACAAAAACCGATCCTATGTTTTCTTTCAATTTATTTATCATATGTATCATTCCTTTCAAAATATAAGCGGATATTTCTGTATTTTAACAAATTATTCAGAAAATTGATACGATTTTTTGATTTAAAGAAATAGATATTAAGTTATTAAATTACCTTGCATATTTTGGAATATGATTATATAATATCGATATACGATGTATCGTTAGTCGATATATCAGGTAACGATGTATCGGAGGTGGTTATAATGAATGCGAAAGCGAAAAAATATATTCCGTTAACAGAGGCGACATATTACATATTGTTATCACTAGTGAAACCAATGCATGGTTACGGAATTATGCAAATGGTAGAAGAGATGACAAATGGAGAAGTAAAGCTCGGTCCAGGTACTTTATATGGGAATACGACAAAGTTACTAAAAGAGAAGTTAATAGTTGAAGTGGCCTCTACAGATAGAAAGAAGTGCTATGAGTTAACGCTACTTGGTAAAGAAGTATTAGAGCTAGAGTATAACAGGTTGCAGAGATCTGTAAGGAATGGGAATAGTATTTTAGGGGAGTGAATGGAAGATGGAGACTAAAAGGGTATTTAAGTTTTTTACGGCATGGAATTTAGAAAAAGAAGAAGCTTTTTTACGAAAGATGCATCAGCAAGGTTGGGCATTACAAAAATATAATTTAATGTATACGTTTAAGAAAACTGAGCCAAAAGATGTAATATACAAAGCTGATTTTAGATTAGTTTATAGAGATTCGAAAGAACAACAACAGGAGTATTTCGAAATATATGAAATGTCAGGTTGGGAACGTGTAACAAGTTTCACAAGATGGAATTATTTTTGTAAAGAAGTAGAAGAAGTAAATGAATTGCCTGATATTTACTCAGAAAAGGAGACGAGGATACAAAAACTAAATGAGTTATTAGTATTCTTTGTTATTATGTTAGCAGCTATATTACCATCAATGTACAATCTATTTATAAGCCCGATGGAATCAAGAGTGCCAATGTGGGCGAAAGCTATGACGGGTCTTACAGGTTGTATGTGGATATACTTCTTTATAAGACTCACTTGGAAAATTAAGAAATTAAAAAGTGAAATATTATAATAAAAAGTAGAGTTAAAAAGAAGTTGATGTTGTAGGGAAATACCGGGATCAACTTCTTTTGTTTCTATATAATTGTATTTTTGTTCACTCTTTTTTATATAATAAAAATCTATATAAAGGCACAGAATTAACAGTTACGAAGAACCACAAATAACCCAAAAATAATAAATGAAGAAAAAATGATTCATATCGAAGATCAAAAAAATAAAAGATGACTAAAGAGGTGTGGGGTGTAACTTATAATAAGGAAGAAAAACATTTTTTGATTAACATATTAAATCGAAAAACCCCCTACAGAAAATTGGTAGGGGGTAATAAAAATGTTTAAGAAAAAGACTGATTTTGAGCAGGTTTAATAAATTGTTCTGGATTTTCAACGAGTCCGCATACAGCGCATTGGACTCTGTATGTTGGTCCTTGATAAGCCATATGAAAAGCATTCATATTTTCATTTGTGTATTCCTCTTCTACTTGACCAGTTTGTGGATTTAACTTGACTGGTTTTACTTGTTGCTCAAGAATATTAAAGCGAGTACGGTTCGTTTTACAGCTTGGACATAGCATTGGTTCCATATGTATACACCTCCATTTGTAGCATTTCTTAAACTCATTAATTTTATGCAAGCAAAAAAACTTTCTCAATATAAATGGGTGTTTAAAGTATTCAAAATTCAGAAAAAATAAAATATACTAAGAGTACGAACTGGTTATGTCCAAACCAAATCTCCTGTTTTATGCCAATAAGCTGGGGGGCCGAGAAATCGGCCTCATTTTTTTGTGCTCGTTGCTATACGAAACAAGGTTTTTATGAGACATTTGTCGAAATTTTAGGGATGGATATAAAGGAGGATGTAAAATGAATTTAAAAATGAAGTACATCATTTTATATGTAGAAAAGCTTGAAGAATGTTTAAGATTTTATAAAGATATTTTACAGTTACCTATAAAAGCAGAGCATGGTACATATATTGAGTTTAATACTGGTTCTACAATTTTAGCGATGAACACGAGGCAAGATGTGAAAGAATTAACAGGACTACCACTTACAGAAGGCGAGTTACAATCTTCTCATTTTGAATTGGGATTCGTTGTTGATCATGTACAAGAAACAATCGAACAATTTAGAGAGCAAGGAATTAAGATCTTAGTTGAACCAATTGTGAAACCGTGGGGACAAACAATTGCATACATTGCCGATCCAGATGGGAATTATATTGAAATTTGCAGTTCATTAGAATAGAAGGAGAAAAAGAGATGGAGTTTCCGAAACTAGAAACAGAACGTTTATTATTAAGAGAATTAACACTGTTAGATGCAGAAACAATGTTCCGTTATTTCTCAAAAGAATCTGTTATACGTTATTTCGGGATGGATTCTTTCGAAAATATTGAGCAAGCGAAAACAACGATTCAAACGTTTAAAAATCGTTATGAAGAGGGAAGTGTATTTCGCTGGGGAATTGAGAAAAAAGGCACGGGCCAATTAATCGGAACGTGCGGATTTCATTTAATAAACAAGCATCATAAGCGAGCTGAAATTGGTTATGAATTAGACGATACATATTGGGGACAAGGGTATGCAACGGAAGCGTTACAGGCGATTTTAGGTTACGGGTTTGAAACGTTACAACTTATAAGAATTGCAGCTGTTGTATATGTAGAAAATAAATCTTCTCAAAAATTATTAAGTAAAGCAGGGTTTCAAGAAGAAGGATTACTTCGAAAACATATGATTCAAAATGGAGTTGCTCATGATACAATTTTATACTCGTTATTAAAAGAAGAGTGGAAGAAGTAATGAATACAAACGAGCTTATAAATATTATGAAGAAGCATAAAGAAAATAGATTCATTTTAGGTATAGATGGTTTAAGTCGATCGGGAAAGACAACATTTGTAACAAACTTAAAGGAAAATATGAAACAAGAAAGCATCCCGTTTCATATTTTTCATATTGATGATCATATAGTAGAGCGTAATAAACGATATCATACTGGCTATGAAGAATGGTATGAGTATTATTATTTGCAATGGGATATTGAGTCGCTTCGGCAGAAGTTTTTTCAGAAGTTACAAAATGAAACAAAACTGAAATTACCGTTCTATAATAATGAGACAGACTCAAGTGAGATGAAAAAAGTACAGATACCCATAGTAGGTGTAATTGTAATTGAAGGTGTTTTTCTACAGCGAAAAGAGTGGAGAGATTTCTTTCATTATATGGTGTATTTAGATTGTCCAAGAGAGACACGTTTTCTTCGGGAGAGTCCGGAAACGCAGAAGAACCTTTCAAAGTTTGAGAATAGGTATTGGAAAGCAGAGGGTTTTTACTTAGAAACGGAATTGCCGAAGGATCGGGCGGATTTAGTCATACAATGATTGGAAAATAGAAGGAGAACAGAATGAATATTTTATGGGATTTTGATGGGACGTTATTTGATACGTATCCAGTTTATACAAAAATTCTTTCTCAAGTTTTAGGGAAGGAAATAAGTGAAGAGGAAATCTATACAAAGTTAAAGGTTTCATTTTCTCACGCAATTGATTATTATAAAATATCTAAAAAACAATTAAGTGAAATTGATGTATTAGAGAGTCGCATTATGATAGAAGATATAAAACCATTTGAAAAAGTGGAAGAGATATTAAAGTTTGCCGATAAAAATGTCATTATGACTCATAAAGATAGAGCGGGGGTATTATCTATATTAAATCATTACGGCTGGAACAAATACTTCGTAGACATGGTTACAATTGACGATGGTTTCCCCCGAAAACCGAACGCTTTATCTTATGATCATTTGCATAAAAAGCACAATATTGATTTAGCTATTGGTGATAGAGAATTAGATTTATTACCTGCAAAAGAATTAGGTATTTCAACATGTATGTTTCAAGGGAACTGTGATGTAGCGAATTATTCTTTATCGCATTACTCGGAATTTTTTAACGTAGTGATTGATAGAGAGGTTATTTTATAAATAATTCAAATAAAACCTTTACTTTTTGCTTGAAAGTAGAGGTTATTTTCTATGCTTTATAAAAACTATAGAAAATTAATACTTTCTAGTAATTAGGAGGAGATTGGTATAACGATTTGAATTATATAGTTATAGATAAATCTATAGATGAAAAGATTTCAATAAAGCGAGTGATCACATGAGTATTTTCATTTTAGAAGATGATGTCATACAAGCACAGCAAATGAAGCGGCTAGTTGAAGAGATTTGTGAGGAGTATATGTTGCCTTTTGATTTTATAGAGGTAACTAGTAAAAGTGAAAACATTATTACAAACATTCCTAAGGCGAAGTATATCCCAATCTATTTTTTAGATATAGAGATAAAAAGAGAAGAGCGTAAAGGGTTACAAGTGGCACAAGAGATACGAAAGTATGATACACAAGGAATTATTGTGTTTGTAACGACGCATTCTGAATTTGCACCTATTTCATATCAATATATGGTATCAGCTTTAACTTTTATTGATAAAGGGTTGCCATACGAGGAGAGGCGTAACGTTTTTGAACAATGTTTACTACAGTATGAAGCGCGTAATAAGCAAATTATTCCGTCCGATGACTTTATCGTTGAAAATAGTAATGCGACTGTACGGGTTCCGTTTCATGAAGTTGAATATGTTATGACTGATGAACCGCACCGTTTAGCATTAGTGACGTTAGATCGAATCGTTTATTTTTACGGGACTTTAAAAGAAATTGAATTAGTAGATGAACGTTTATTTCGTTGTCATCAATCATATATCGTGAATACGAAGCAACTGTCTTCTTATGATGCGAAGCAAAAAATGATAGTTTTAAAAAGCGGGAAACGTATTCCAGTATCACGTCGTTTATTGAGTAAAGTACGTAACATATTAAAGGGTGAGATGTAATGTATATTTATGATTTATTTGCAATACTGCTTACTAGTATAAGCCATACGTTTTTATACATTCAATTAATCCGGTACAACAGATTGTCAGTTAGAATGTTAATAGCTTTAAGTGCAGTATTCATTATTTTACTGGCTATTGTCGTAACAGTAACGAGATACCCAGAGTTGAATAGTACTATTGTGTTATTTTTAATAAGTTTAGGATTAATGCAAAATGAATTGAAATTTAAGCATAATGTATATTTTGCACTAGTGAGTATGGTAATTATAACGTTAGTGAAAATGTTGCTATTTGATTTAGGAATGAAAACCTTTATGTTAACGCCATTCAATTTATATTTATGGACAGGTAGCATGATTCATCTTATCGTATCAACCCTTACTTTTATCGGTATTTTTGTAGCTCGGAAAAGAATCCGAAAAATTGCTCAATATATAGTAGGTAGTCGGCTATACTATGTAACTTATATATTATTAATTGCCGGATTTATTATTGAATTAATCTTAACTCAGCCATCTACTGCGTTTTTAGCACAATTAAATCGACAATACAGTGAATTAAGTTATATTTCAGCGATTATTGTATTTTTATTATTAGTCATTATAGTACTTATAAGTTCACATTTATCGAAAGCAAAGTTACAAGAAGAGCATGAAAAACGCTTAGATAAAGAGTTATTAGATTATGTGGAGAAATTGGAGGATATGCATGACGAGCTTGCTAGTTTCCGTCACGATTATATGAATGTATTACTATCGTTAGAAGAGGGAATACGTACGAAAAATGTGAAAGAAATTGAGCAAGTGTACTATGATGTTATAGCTCCTACGTTAAAAACAATAAATGATCATGAACTTGATATTGCGAAATTATCTCGTATACATATTCCTGAAGTGAGAAGTGTATTAAGGGCGAAAGTTGGCACTGCCCAGCAGCATCAAATAAAAGTAATGCTTGATATACCGGAGAGCATTGAAAGTGTTTCGATGACGATCATTTCATTTATTCGCATCATTTCAGTTTTAGTAGACAATGCAATTGAAGAGGCAGTACATAGTGAGGAAAAGATATTGCAAATCGCATTTTTTGAATTGGATTCACGACAATATTTTATCGTACGTAATAGTTCAAAGAGTGAAGCGATTGATTTGCAAAAAATTTATGAGAAAAACCATTCAAGTAAAGCAGGAGCGAGAGGATACGGGCTATTTTCGTTAAAACGGATTTTGAATAAAACAAATAACGCGACGTTAGAAACAACTTATGTAAGTCCTTATTTCACGCAAACATTCATATTAAAAGAGATGAAATGACCATCTATGATGAAAATGAAACCGAATAGGAAAGAACTACATACTTCTTTCACTCGTTTATATACACTTTAAGTAAGAGGTGAAGCGAGATGAATGGTCTTATTTTTACAACAATGATTAGCTTTGGTTTACCGCTTGTAGCACTTTTATATGCTGTTTGGAAGAAACGCTATATTCCTTATATGTTAGGCGTATTGGCTTTTGTTGTATCACAAATATTGATTCGCATACCAATACTGAATTATGTAAATGGAACTAGCATAGATTTTCAAATGTTTTCAGTAATGCAGCCTGTATTATTTGTACTTTTGCTTAGTTTATCAGCTGGCATTTTTGAAGAGATAGCTCGTTTTATTGCAATGCGTTATTTTATGAAGCAACGAGATTGGCAGTCTGGTTTTTTATTTGGAGCAGGGCATGGTGGTATTGAGGCAGTGTTGATAGTTGGTATCCCGGTAATATCTCTATTATTGTCACAAACAGTCATTCAAAATGGTGACGGTTATTATTTCGGCGGTATTGAGCGCATCTTCGCGATGATATTGCATATTGGACTTTCCTTCATTGTATTACAAGCTGTCGTCCAAAAGAAATTCCGTTATGTTGTATATGCAATTCTCATCCATGGGACCGCAAATGCTTTAGCTGGCATTATATCTCTATATGTACCAGGGAAAAACGGGATCATTATGTCAGAAGTTTCAATAGCAATTTGTACTTTAGTCGTTTTTAGCTATAGTTTTATTTTAAAAAGAAAGGGTGTATGAAAATGAGAAGAGTGTTACTTATTATTATAAGTGCTATCGCGGCGTTCGCACTTGCAGCATGTACCGGTAATAAAGTAGATGAAAGTACGTCGGAAAAATTTATTCCGAAAGCGGAAGAAATTGTATCATTATTAAATGAGGCGAAGTATAAAGACGTGCATGAAAAATTTGATAGTAAAATGAAAGCTGGATTGCCAGAAGAAAAAATGAAAGATCTTACACCTGTAATTGAGAAAGCTGGAACGTTCGAAAAAATTGAGAAAAAATCGATTGAAGAAAAAGATGGTCTTTATACTGTTATTCTTGTAGCAAAGTATAGCAAGGAACAACGGACATATATTATAACTTATAATGATAAAGAAGAAATAGTAGGTTTATTTATTAAATAAAAACAGCTACAGTGGAAGTCTCCGCTGTAGCTGTTTTTATTGTTTTAACCAAATTATGGTTATTTGTGCTAATATGAACTCATAGCTATAGAGAAGGGGGTGGGTTAGTATGAAAACTGAAATAGTCCCTAAAAAGAAGTACAGCATAATAAGCTATATATCTTTACTCATCGGTATTTTATGTTTTCTGTTCGTTTTTATAACGCCAACAAGGATAGCGAATGCAGGTAATATAGTGGGAGATTATATTACAGTTGCCCTCACTGTTGCAGGTATCATACTTTCTGTCATTACGATGACGAAAAAAACAGAGAAGAAGGGGATTGCTATTCTTTCATTAATACTGTCCTTATCCTTCTTTATATTTTGGATTATCGCAATTATTTTAGTTTTGACTGGTCGAGTTAGTTTTGCGCCATAATACCGAATAAAAAGAGTCCTTCATACTGATATGATCCCCTTATAGTAGACAGGAAAAAGAAAGAACACTAACCTGTTTACTATGGAGGGGATTTTTTTATGGG
>NZ_JBYTDP010000008.1:0-123363 GCF_058791555.1 Bacillus sp. EB106-07-01-XG149
TTCCGCAGTAGCTCAGTGGTAGAGCTATCGGCTGTTAACCGATCGGTCGTAGGTTCGAGTCCTACCTGCGGAGCCATGGCCCGTTGGTCAAGTGGTTAAGACACCGCCCTTTCACGGCGGTAACACGGGTTCGAATCCCGTACGGGTCATAAAAAAAGAGTCAGCATATTGCTGACTCTTTTTTATTTTGTGGAATCCTCCTTTATCAACTGATTTTCCTGAAATAAATAAAGGGATTTAGGAAAAGCTATGGTATGTATAAAAAGGAGGAGACAAAAATGACACGAGTGAGAGATTTTATGAGTACTCATGTTGTACATTGTACACCGCTAGACAATGTATATGAGGCTGCTGTAAAGATGAAAGAAGAATCGATTGGATTGATTCCAGTTGTTGAAAATGAGCAAGTTGTTGGGCTTGTTACGGACCGAGATTTAGTTGTTCGTGGGATTGCTGAGAAACATCCTGGATCTAATAAAATTACAAATGTAATGACAACAAACATTGTTTCAGTTTCTCCAGATGATTCTATTGAAAAAGCTACAGAGTTAATGGCACAGTATCAAATTAGACGATTACCAGTAGTTGAGAGTGGTCAACTCGTGGGGATGCTAGCACTAGGTGATTTAGCTATAAGAGAATCGGCAGATGATCAAGCTGGATTTGCTTTAAGTGAAATCTCGGAGCATACGGAATGAAGAGAGTCGTTCATTAGTGGGATAAGTTACGTATAAAAATCAGATGCATTATTCTAGTATATATGGATTAAACTAATATGTTAGCATGATGTATCTGAGACATTATATAATATAAGTATACAGTTAGTAATTTCGACAGTTTTTTAAAATTTGTCATTCCTAATTTTAAATAAGAGAAAAAATGATATACTGATAGATATAAGTATTATGAAAGATTTTGAATATAACAATATTCATTGTTAATGATGTAATAATGGATTAATATTTCCTATGTAGACAAAAGGGAAGGGGAATTATATGAGGGCTGTACAGCGCGATCCAAATTGGAATTTGGTTACAGATACATATATAGAACCAAATAATTTCGCTGAATTATTTTCTTTGCTTGTACCTTGTCATCCAAAAGGTGAAGGGAAAGAACGGACTATATTAGTGTGGAAAGAAAAAGAATTTTATAAAGAAGAAAATTTAGCGGCATTTATCGTATATGGAATGGATAAAGTAAAGAATTTGCCGCAGTTTCATAAAGATGAAATTCCAACTCTAGTACGTATTCTTCGCTTATGCCAAGAGATTGGTTGGTATGAAGAAGCAAATACATTTATGATAACTCAAGGACTAGCTGAGTTTGTTCACACTTCATTGGAATATGAAACGTGGGATCTGTTGACGCAAGCGGTTGCTTTAAACTATTTAATTATTAAATATCGTATGGGTGAATTGACTGATGGGGATGTAGAAATTTGGGATAGGGTTAAATTTAATGAGAAATGTATAACGGATTGTAAACAACTATTATCTCATAAAGAAGTATTGGAATTTACATTCTTTTATATGTGTAAGAGAGCTAAATTACTATCAAAAGAGCAATTAAATAGTGATATGATGAGTCTAGCGATGTATTGTAATACGTTTGTGTATGACTTATACACACATGACTTATTACGAAAATATCGTAAGTGTACAGACTTCCTATCATATTATGGACCTAGTCAAGCGGTGTTAGCTTGTCAAAGAGCTGTACTTTCTCAAATTTCAGATCGATTAGACCCATTGAAAACTACTCATGTAGATGATTATTTATATGTAATGAAAGAAATGATGGAGCATATGACGATAGGGATAATGGATCGATATGATCATTTTATCGGAAAGTTATTATCATATGTGCCATTTTTCGAAATGATTCAAGTTCCGCAACATGCATATTATTGTGAAGAATTACTGTATATTTGTAAGGGCATTGAATATAAAGAAGAAATATTACGCAATTATATATTTATACAATTACATGATTGTTTACCATCATTCTTTAAACTATTTCTTAAAAATAAGCGTTATGCAACGATTCATGACATTCTGTTCTATTGGTGTGATGATGAACAAAGAATGAGTTTAGAGAAAAAATATAATCTTAGCTTTATTTATGAAAAATATGCTTGTGGATAAAGAGCATTTTCTATATAAAAAATTTATATAAATTAAAAAGGATCTCAAGTTTATGTGAGATCCTTTTTTTTATTAGTAAAGCAAGGAGAACGCAATTAAGACGAGAAATAAAATTCCATAAAGGAGAAATTGTGCCGTATTGCTTCCTTGTATACCAAAAAAAGTATTTATTTTTGTGTATAAATTCAATATATATTTTAGCGGATTATCTTTGAAAGATCGGTACACAATGTCTCCTCTTTCTAAGCTTTTTGTTCGTGTTTTTTGTTAGTAGGGACATGAATGTATCTAGCTATGAATAATAAAACAGCCATAAAGAATACAGGAAATACGGTAGATAAATAAAAACCATTACTAATAATATTTGTTATTAGGGCACTTAATAGAAAGATGGCATTATATATATGGGCAATTTTTTGTTTTAATTGTACTTGAAAGGATTCCATCATAATTTCTAAAGCAACAAAAGCAATGATAATAGATAAAAATACAGTGTTTGTATTGTAAATGATTAAACAATAGATTAAACCTAAAAAGGCGAAGTATTCAATTAAGAGAGGTATATTGATATTGCGTTGCATACAATTTACCTAACTAAATATGGCAGTGGGTTTACTGCATTTGTTTTTTCAAAATTCCATTCTCCATTGTGTAATTCAAAATGAAGATGTTGCCCGTATGAATGACCTGTGTTTCCCATATGACCTACTAATTGTCCAGCTTGTACTTGATCACCAGCTTGTACAGTGCGATCTTTCATGTGTGCATAGACTGTTGTATATAATTTCCCGTTTATTTGATGGGCGATGAACACAACATTGCCATAGCTAGCTGAATAATATGATTTCACAACTTTACCTGCAGCTGCCGCCTGGATAGAGACATTACCTTGAGCTGCAATATCTATACCATAATGCATTTGTTCCCAGCGTATATCAAAGGTTGAGCTAATTCTTCCTTGAGTAGGGAATTTGAAAACTGCTGGAATGGAAGTAGGTTGAGCCGTTTGAGCTTGTGATTGATTTTGCATCACATAATGTTTTGCTACGTATCCGTATCCTGTGCCAAAACGAATTTTATACCAAGTTCCTACAGTTTCCACTACTTGTATTTGTGTACCATTTTGTAATGAACCAAGTAGTGCACTACTTGTACTAGCGTTGCCACGTACATTAAGTTTAGGTGTTGCAACTGTGTATTTCGTATTATTTTGAACTGTGATGCCTTTTACTAAAGGCTGTGAACCATTAGCCACAAATGCTTTTTGTACGTAACCTGTTTTGCCATTATGTAAAATTTTATACCACTCGCCTTGTTCTTCTTGAATGGTAATGAATTTTCCATTTGGTAATACATCTAAAATTGAAGATTCTAAATTAGGTTCAGAACGAACGTTTAATGCATTGGCATTAACGATGTATTGATTATTAGATTGAAGTTTGTTTTTTAGTAGAATAGCATCTTTTTGTACGTAACCTACTTTATTATTAACAGATACTTTATACCAGCCATTAGTTGTTTCAAGTATGTTCACTTTCGTATTAAAGCGAATTGTATCAATTGATGAGCTATTTGCGTTATCTTTTGTATGTAAGGCTACTTGATCGACTTTGACATATCCAGTTTTCACATTAGATAATTGTTCAGCGTTGGCTGTTTGTACATTTGTTTCTCCCATAGAAGGAAGTAAAGAGGCAATTGCGACAGTAGTTGCTGTTAAAGCAGTAGCTTTCATATTCATATAATAGAGACCTCCTCTAGTTGTATAGTTGTAATTTTATTATAGTATAAAGATATAATATAGTGGGTGTATTCACATAAATGTAATATGAAATCAATATAAAAATAAATTTTTTGAGGATAATGATTCCTTTTTATCCGATTAATTAGGATAATAATTTCTAAGATAGAATATAAGTATTATATAGTTTTGTTATTTTGTTGACAATTGAGAAAATTAAAACAGTTGATGATGTCTTATTACGATGTTATACTGACAGTGATAATTTCATAGTTTGCTAGGAGAGCTGGTGTTGCCAGCTGAGAGTAGGCCGTAAGCCTTTGATCCTTTTCATTACCTGATCTAGATTATGCTAGCGTAGGGAAGCAATTCGGACACTAATAATAAGTCCCCGTTTCTTTGCGTATAGAAACGGGGCTTTTTTGTTTGAAAATTTCATATTGAAACCACTAGGGGTGCTTGTTGTGCTGAGAGAGGAATAATCCTTAACCCTTATAACACCTGATCTAGGTAATACTAGCGAAGGGAAGTGGAGCAACGAATAAATTATAATTTTATTTGCTGTAACCACTTCTTATTTAGAAGTGGTTTTTTATTTAGATATATAAATCGAAAGGGGATAGAGAAATGAAATTTTGCGATAGATTATTAGAAACTGTACAACCAGTTTGGGAGATGAGTCATAATCATCCGTTTGTAGTAGGTATGGGGGATGGCACGTTAGAAAAAGATAAGTTTCAGTATTACGTTATTCAAGATTATTTATATTTGTTAGATTATGCAAAGCTATATGCGATTGGTGTTGTAAAAGCAACGAACCCACAAGTAATGGGGAAATTTGCTGAACAAATTGATGGCATATTAAATGGAGAAATGACAATCCATAAACAGTATGCAAAAAGACTTGGAATTTCTATAGAAGAGATAGAGTCTGCAAAGCCATCTGCTAAAAATTTAGCTTATACAAATTACATGATGTCTGTATCTCAAAATGGCACACTTGCGGAATTAATAGCAGCACTTCTTCCATGTATGTGGAGCTACTGGGAAATTGGAAAGCGTTTAAATGATATTCCTGGAGCAAGAGATCATGAGTTCTTTGGTGAGTGGATTCAAGGATATAGTTCTGAAGAATACGGTAACCTTTGTATTTGGTTAATCGATTTATTAAATGAAATGGCAGTTGGAAAGTCTGAAAAAGAGCTAGATCGATTAGAGGAGATTTTCCTATATTCCAGTCGATTTGAATATTTATTCTGGGATATGTCCTATCGTAAGGAGATGTGGGGATTTGAGGAGCAAGAACATACTACAGTTTCATAATGTTTCTTTTCATTATGATGAGAAACCAATCATCAATGAATTAAATGCTTCTATACAAGATAAAGAGTTTGTAAGTATTATCGGACCGAGTGGATGCGGGAAAAGTACTCTATTTCGCCTTATTACAGGTTTAGAAGAAGTAAGTACTGGGCAGATAGAGCTGACAGAAACGAAGAGCCATCCTGTAGGGTATATGCCCCAAAAAGATATGCTCCTGCCGTGGCGAACGATTATTGAGAATGCTGCTCTGCCGCTAGAGTGTCAAGGTGTACAGAAGAAAGAAGCACAAATAAAGGCCAAGGAACTGCTACATAAATTTGGCTTACAAGGGTATGAGACAAAATATCCGAAAGATTTATCTGGTGGTATGAGACAACGCGTATCTTTTATTCGAACTTTATTAACAGGCGGGGAGATATTGTTGTTAGATGAACCGTTTAGCGCGTTGGACGCTTTAACGAAGGCATCTTTGCAAGAATGGCTGTTTGAACAATGGAAAGAGTGGGAAAAAACAATTTTATTTATCACTCATGATGTGGAAGAAGCGTTGTTTCTTTCTAATCGAATTTTAGTAGTAGAGCAGCAACCGATAACTACTTTAACCGAGAGGGTTGTACCGCTTGATCGTAATCGAACAAGAAAAGATTTATATAAGCCTGAAGTGTTAGCGCTTAAAGATGAGCTTCTTAGTATGTTACAAAGGCAGGTACTCGTATGATGAACCGGTTGAAGGAGCTATTACCTGCCCTTACACTTTCTAGTATTTTACTTGCCTTTTGGGAAGTAGGCGCAAGAATCGTAGATGAAATGTACATTTTACCGTCACCGTCTGCAATTGTGATGAAGATATGGAAACTAAAAGATATATTATTTACGGTTCATTTGCCGGCAACCTTATCGGTCGTTTTAATAGGGGTGGCTATTTCTATCGTACTTGGGGTAGGGCTAGCGATGTTAATGAATGTGAGTAATTGGATGGAGAGAGCATTTTATCCATTATTAGTTGCCTCACAAACGATTCCTATTACAGCGCTTGCGCCGCTTTTCGTTTTATGGTTTGGATATACGATCTGGAGTAAGGTTGTTGTTACTGTTTTAATTACGTTTTTCCCAATTGCGGTCAATACGTATGATGGACTACGCAGTACGAAAAAAGAATGGGAGGAGCTCTTAGTTACGTATGGGGCAACGAAAAAAGATGTTTTTCTTAAATTAAAGTTACCATCTGCTCTTCCTTATTTTTTCTCAGCTTTAAAAATTGCAGTTCCGCTTAGTGTAATTGGGGCAGCAATCGGTGAGTGGCTCGGTGCACAAGCTGGGCTTGGATATTTCAGTAAAAGAATGATGACGCAGTTAGACGGAGCAGGTGTATTTGCACCCATTGTATTGTTATCATTATTAGCTATTTTCTTCGTCATACTTATCTCAGTATTAGAAAAGAAATTTATTAGTTGGAGGAAGTATTCATGAAATTTTTAAAACGCATCTTTGTGTTGACATTATTAGTTGCAATGATCGCTGGATGTTCTAGTAATTCAGCGTCAGATAAGAATAAAAAAGAAAAAGAAATAACGGTCATGCTTGATTGGTACCCAAATGCGGTACATAGCTTTATTTATGCGGCGATTGAAAAAGGATACTTTAAAGAAGAAGGAGTCAAGGTGAATATTAAATTCCCTTCTAATCCGACTGATCCATTAACTTTAGCAGCTGCAGGAAAAGTAACGGTTGGCTTATATTATCAGCCAGATGTTGTCATGGCAAAAGCAAATGAACAAATTCCAGTGAAATCAATTGGAGCTGTCGTACGTTCACCATTAAATCATGTTGTATCGCTGAAATCAGCAGGCATTCAATCGCCAAAAGATTTAGAGGGGAAAACAGTTGGATATTCTGGAACACCTTTAAGTGAGATGTATTTAAAAACGATGGTAAAAGAAGCTGGTGGTAATCCAGATACAGTGAAAGTAGTCGATGTTGGCTTTGATCTAGTACCGGCATTAATTACGAAGAAAGTGGATGCGGTAACAGGGGCATACATTAACCATGAAGTACCTGTTATGCGTCATGAAGGTCATGAACCAGCATACTTTAATCCAGCCGATTACGGTGTACCGAATTATCATGAGCTTGTATTTGTAACAGGTGATAAAACGTTGAAAAAAGATAAAGAAGCGTTACAAGCCTTCTTACGTGGTACGAAAAAAGGCTATGATTTTATGAAGAAAAATCCAGATGAAGCATTAAATATTTTATTAAATCATCAAGAAAAAGAAAACTTCCCACTTGTACCAGAAGTTGAAAAAGAGAGTATGAAAATTTTATTAGAGAAGATGGAAACGAAAGATGAACCATTCTTATCAGATTCAAAAGAGTCATGGGAGAAACAAAATAAATGGCTGAAAGATAAAGGAATGACGAAAGAAATCGTTCCGGCCGATGAGTTCTTCGAAAATATTTTAAAGTAGGCGAATGAATATGAAAAATGAGCTTCATGTAATCTCAAATGGTCACATGTCATTCGAAGAGTTAGTGAATGTAGCGATGCAAATTGAAAGTGAGATTGACTATTTGCATATTCGTGAGCGTGAGAAAAGTACGAAGGATTTGTATGAAGGTGTGGAAAGTCTTTTGAAGAAAGGCTTTCCGGCATCAAAAATAGTGATAAATGATCGAATTGATATCGCTATTTTATTAAACATTCCACGCGTGCAGCTAGGATATCGAAGCGCAAATGTAAGGTCAGTGAAAGAAAAGTTTTCTTATTTGCATGTCGGCTATTCTGTACATTCTTTAGAAGAGGCGATCGATGCATTTAAGAATGGAGCGGATTCACTCGTCTATGGTCATGTATTTCCGACAGATTGTAAAAAAGGTGTACCAGCGAGAGGGCTTGAAGAGCTTTCAGACATTGCAAAGTGTTTATCCATACCGATTACAGCAATTGGTGGAATTACCACGGAAAATATCGGGGATGTTCTTACTAACGGTGTCAGTGGTATTGCTGTTATGTCTGGGATTATAAGTAGTAGTAACCCGTATAGCAAAGCGAAATCTTATAAGGAATCAATAAGAAAGTGGGCGGAAAAACATGTGTAAGAAGTATGATGTAGCGATAATTGGTGGTGGTGTAATCGGTAGTTCAGTTGCACATTTTCTAGCAGAAAGAGGGCATAAAGTAGCGATTATAGAGAAGCAAAGAATTGCATCTGAAGCCTCGAAAGCAGCCGCTGGTTTACTTGGGGTTCAGGCAGAATGGGATGCATATAACCCACTATTTGAACTTGCGAGAGAAAGCCGTGCTATATTTCCACAACTTGCAGCAGTTTTACGTGAAAAAACAGGCATCGATATTGGGTATGATGAGAAAGGCATTTATCGCATTGCCCAAAATGAAGATGAGAAGGAAAGAATTTTTCACATTATGGATTGGCAGCAGAAAACAGGTGAAGATTCTTACTTTCTAACGGGAGATCGTTTACGAGAGAAAGAACCGTTTCTATCTGATTCAATTATAGGTGCTGTATATTATCCAAAAGACGGTCATGTTATTGCACCGGAGCTTACGAAAGCATTCGCACATTCCGCATCAATTTCGGGTGCTGATATATATGAACAGACAGAAGTGTTTGATATTCGTATTGAAAACAATAAAGTGACTGGGATTGTGACGAGCGAAGGTATTATAGCATGCGAGAAAGTTGTTATTGCGGGTGGTTCATGGAGCACGAAGTTACTAGGGCATTTTCACCACGAATGGGGTACATATCCAGTTAAAGGAGAAGTAGTAGCGGTAAGAAGTAGAAAACCACTTTTAAAGGCGCCTATTTTCCAAGAAAGATTTTACATTGCACCAAAGCGCGGCGGACGTTACGTAATTGGAGCAACGATGAAGCCTCATACGTTTAATAAAACCGTGCAACCAGAAAGTATTACTTCTATATTAGAGCGCGCGTATACAATATTGCCAGCTTTAAAAGAAGCAGAGTGGGAAAGCGCATGGGCAGGGTTAAGACCACAATCGAATCATGAAGCTCCTTATATGGGAGAGCATGAAGAAATAAAAGGTTTATACGCTTGTACTGGGCATTATCGAAACGGTATTTTATTAAGTCCTGTTTCTGGTCAGTATATGGCTGATTTAATAGAAGGAAAGCAGGCGAATCATTTGCTAGATTCATTGCTTTCTAAAATAGTTTAGAAAGGGGATGGAAGTTTGAATTTAAAAATTAATGGTAACCAACTTGAAGTGCCAGAGAGTGTGAAAACAGTGGCTGAGCTACTTACGCATTTAGAGTTAGATAACAGAATTGTAGTAGTAGAGCGTAATAAAGATATTTTACAAAAAGATGATCATACAGATACATCTGTTTTTGATGGAGACCAAATTGAGATTGTAACTTTCGTAGGAGGCGGTTGATTATGTTAAACATTGGACCATTTTCATTTCATTCTAGACTTTTATTAGGAACAGGGAAATTCCCTGATTTTGATGTACAGCAAAAGGCAATTGATGTATCTGAGGCTGAGGTTTTAACGTTCGCAGTACGTCGTATGGATATATTTGATGCAAAGCAGCCTAATTTATTAGAGAAACTTGATGTGAAAAAATATACGTTATTACCGAATACAGCTGGAGCAAAAAATGCTGAAGAAGCTGTTCGTATTGCAAAATTAGCAAAAGCTTCGGGGCTTTGCGATATGATCAAAGTAGAAGTTATCGGTGATGATAGAACGTTATTACCTGATCCAGTAGAAACGTTAAAGGCATCTGAAATGTTACTAGAAGAAGGATTTATCGTACTTCCGTATACATCTGATGATGTTGTATTAGCACGTAAATTACAAGAACTAGGTGTGCATGCAATTATGCCAGGAGCATCACCAATCGGTTCAGGGCTTGGTATTGTAAATCCGTTAAACTTAAGCTTCATTATTGAACAAGCGACAGTACCAGTTATCGTTGACGCTGGTATCGGTAGCCCAGCTGATGCGGCATTTGCAATGGAATTAGGAGCGGATGGCGTGTTATTAAATACTGCTGTATCGGGAGCAAAAGATCCAATAAAAATGGCACAAGCAATGAAATTAAGTATTGAAGCAGGACGATTAGGATTTGAAGCGGGGCGTATTGCACGTAAACGTTGTGCAACAGCAAGTAGTCCTTTAGAAGGAATGAGCGTAGTTGAATAATCGATATTCTCGCCAAGAATTATTTTCTCCAATTGGAGAAGAGGGGCAACGAAAGATAAGAGAAAAGCATGTACTCATTATCGGTGCAGGTGCATTAGGTAGTGCAAATGCAGAGATGTTTGTAAGAGCAGGTGTTGGAACAGTAACGATTGTTGACCGAGATTATGTCGATTGGAGTAATTTACAAAGGCAACAATTGTATGCAGAGAGCGATGTAGAGAATAACCTACCGAAGGCTGTAGCGGCAAAGAAGCGTCTAGAAGAAATTAATAGTGAAGTAAGAGTAGAAGCTCTCGTTCAAGATGTAACAGCTGAGGAATTAGAAGAACTCGTTACAAATGTTGATGTAATTATTGATGCAACTGATAATTTCGAAACGCGTTTTATTGTGAATGATATAGCACAAAAGTATTCCGTTCCATGGGTTTACGGAGCCTGTGTAGGGAGTTACGGCCTTTCTTACACAATTCTTCCTAGTAAAACGCCATGTTTATCTTGTCTATTACAATCGATTCCGCTTGGCGGGGCGACATGTGATACAGCGGGCATTATATCTCCTGCTGTATCTCTCGTCGTTTCTCATCAAGTAACGGAAGCTCTTAAACTGTTAGTGGAAGATTATGAATTGCTTCGAGATGGACTTGTGTCGTTTGATGTATGGAAGAATGAATATTCATGTATGAATGTGCAAAAGCTTCGTAAGCATAATTGTCCTTCGTGCGGAGAGAATGCGATATACCCGTATTTAAATAAAGAAAATACATCGAAAACAGCAGTTTTGTGCGGGAGAAATACAGTTCAAATTAGACCACCTCATAAAGAAGAAATGGATTTTGAACGATATAAAGAGCTGCTGAAAGATCGTGTGAATAATTTGAATGTAAATCCATATTTAATATCATTTTCTGTGGAGGAAAAGAGATTAGTTGCTTTTAAAGATGGCCGGGTACTTGTACATGGAACGAAAGATATAAGCGAAGCAAAAACAATTTATCATCGCTATTTTGGATAGAAAAGGATGAGTGGGATGAAAGTAAATAAAGCTTTAACAATTGCAGGATCTGATAGTGGAGGTGGTGCCGGCATTCAAGCAGATTTAAAAACCTTCCAAGAGCTTGGTGTGTATGGGATGACGGCAATTACGGCAATTACTGCTCAAAATACGCTTGGCGTTCAAGGGGTATATCCAGTTCCGTTAGAAGGTATTACGGAACAGCTGAATTCAATTGGTACGGATTTAACACCAGATGCTGTGAAACTAGGAATGTTATTTAGCAGTGAAATTATTCAAATTGTCGCAGAACATATTAATAAGTTTGGGTGGAATAATATTGTACTAGATCCTGTTATGATTGCTAAGGGCGGTGCATCATTATTACAACAGGAAGCAGTACAAGCATTAAAAGAATATTTATTACCAGTAGCAACCGTTGTAACACCGAATGTTCCTGAGGCAGAAGTGTTAACCGGGATGGAGATTCATAATGTTGAAGATAGTAAGGAAGCTGCGAAAGTACTGCATGAACTAGGTGCGAAATACGTGCTTATGAAGGGTGGACATGCAGAATATCAAGGTAATGAAGTAATTGACTTACTCTTTGATGGTGAGCAATTTATCGAATTTAGAAGTGAACGGATTCCTTCAAAGCAAACGCACGGAAGCGGGTGCACATTTGCTTCAGCGGTTACAGCAGGACTTGCGAAAGGCTACTCAATTGAAGAGGCAGTTCTAGAAGCGAAACGATTTATTAGTATAGCAATTGAAGAGCCTTTGAATATCGGAAGTGGTCATGGGCCGACGAATCATTTTGCATATAAATTGAATAAAACACAAGCATAAAGAAAGGAAAAGTCAGTTTTATAACTGGCTTTTTTTCTGTTTACTTTTTTCAAATACAGGAGTAATATATCAGCCAGAATACATTTTTTGTAATACGCTGAGTCCAAATATAAGGAGCGGAGGAACCAATTTGTGCAGTGTCACTAGGGGTGAATCTTTCAATTTTGAAAGTAGGGCTACTCTCAAAGCCCGAATCCGACAGCTAACTTCGTAAGCGTCTTGAGAGAGGACGGTGCCATGATGGATACATCACTTCATCAATCTGATTAGTATAAGGGAATATCAATCTATGTTTGAGTTCTTTTATGCTAAGGAGGATGAGGTACATGGAATTAACACTTATTTGTATTGGAGAAGAAAGCAAGGTAAATAGTTTAAGAGATTTAGTAGCATTTCAACATGAGTTAATTATTTTTACAGCAAATGAAGAGATAGCTGCTGAAGTTAGGAATTGTGGGTTTGATTGGACTTATAGCTGTAGTAAGGCACAAGATTTTACTAGTATTTGTGAGTGTATTAAGAAGGTGATTTTACTAGGGGATGAGCTTCCAATCATTAGTTTCTTCACAGAACACATTCGCTTTTCTTTTCAAGCACCTATTACTGTTGTTACAAGGAATAAACGATATCCAGCGAGGCTCTATGAAAAAATTGGAGCTACATTTGTCGTGTTTACGAATTGTAATAATATTTCTTTTTTATTTTTTGAATAGGGCGGGGGAAAAAAGATGAAGGTGTTGTTACTAGGAGATATAGCGAATCGTTGGGCGGTATCAGTAGAGCGAGTTCAAGAATTGGTGGTGCTTGATCCTATTTTTCCAAGGGCCTATATCATATTGCCATCGAAAGACGCTTTATATTTAAAAACAGATGTTATCGAATATGAGCAGCTACATGCAGAATTGTCACAAGTTTATATTCGCGGGAGAAATTTGCGCGCATTTTTGCGTGGAGAATAAATAGTGAAAAAAAAGAGCGAATGCTAAGTGCAACAAGCTATGCACTTCATGTCATGCGCTCTTTTTATTTCGTATTTAAAAGATTATTTTTGTGAAAAAGAAAGAAAAGACGAGAAAACAGATGAAATAATATTAATAACACTCAATGTAAGCGTTTAAATAGATGGATATTTTCTTATTTTCAGTAATTTAGCTCTTTACAAGTTAAATATAGAGGAGTATATTTACTCTCATAAATCATTCATAAAATTTCCAAAAAAACCTAAAATCGCTGAGTTCCAGAAATGGAGCGGGGGAACCAATTTTGTGCATCGTCACTTGGGGTGAATCTTTCAGTTTTGAAAGTAGGGCTACTCTTTAGGCCCGAATCCGACAGCTAACCTCGTAAGCGTTTAGAGAGGAGGTTTACTTTGTGTTGTTCATTTCGAACACTAAGTAGAGCTTAGTGTTCTTTTTTTGATAAATTAATGGTAAATTTTTACAGAAAAGAGGAATGGCTATGTTAGATGTTGTAATGATCGGGATTTTTGTTGTGTTAGTCGCATCGATGGTAAGTCTTGCAAGTTGGTCAGATAAAGTTGTGAAAGAAGGGAAGCAATCATGACGGTTGCCTTATCGGTTATTGTTGCAGCAATTACGGTGTACTTAGTGTATGCATTATTAAATCCAGAAAAGTTTTAATTAGGGGGAATCATTCATTATGATTTGGGTCGCAGTTGTTATTACCATGCTGTTGTTTATTCTTGTGGCAAAGCCAATGGGGATTTATTTAGAGAAAGCCTTTCAAGGTAGTAAAAAGTTAGATAAAGTATTCGGGCCTTTTGAAAAACTTATTTTTAAAATTACGGGTGTAAAAGAATACAATCAAACGTGGAAACAGTACGCATTGTCATTAGTTTTATTAAATGGATTTATGATTGTTGTCGTATATTTCATTTTCAGACTACAAGGAGTATTGCCATTAAATCCAGCACACATTGAAGGGATGGAGCCTACGCTTGCTTTTAATACAGCAATTAGTTTTATGGCTGATACAAACTTACAGCATTATAGCGGTGAAAATGGTTTATCGTATTTATCACAATTAATCGGAATTACATTTTTAATGTTTGCAGCACCAGCAACGACGTTAGCACTTGTAATGGCGTTTATAAGAGGGCTTGCTGGGAAGGAACTCGGTAACTTTTTCGTTGATTTTACGAGAGCACTAACGAGAGTATTTCTTCCTATCGCATTTATTGCGGCACTAGTCTTTGTCGCACTTGGCGTACCACAAACGTTAGACAGTGCAGTTACAGCACAAACAATCGATGGGGCAAAGCAAAGTATATTACGTGGGCCTGTTGCATCATTCGTGTCCATTAAGGAACTCGGAAATAACGGCGGTGGATTTTTCGGAGCAAACTCTACGCACCCTTTTGAAAATCCAGGGCAAATGAGTAATATTTTACAAATGATGCTTATGATGTTATTGCCAACAGCACTTCCATTTACGTACGGACGAATGGTAGGAAATAAAAAACAAGGTCGTATCCTTTTCGTATCACTATTCATGGTGTTTTTACTAGGATTTATAACGATTACTACATCTGAATTACATGGGAATCCAGCGTTAAATGGAATGGGCATCGAACATGTACAAGGGAGTACAGAAGGAAAAGAAGTACGATTTGGAACAGTATTTTCTTCCCTATACGCAACAGTGACGACAGCTGCTGAAACAGGAGCCGTTAATACGATGCATGATACGTTAACACCAATTGGCGGGTTAGTACCACTCGTAAATATGATGTTAAATACAGTGTATGGCGGAGTTGGGGCAGGTTTTGTGAACATTATTATGTATGCGATTATCGCAGTCTTTATATCTGGATTGATGGTTGGACGGACACCAGAGTTTTTAGGTAAGAAAATTGAAGGTAAGGAAATGAAATTAATTGCGGTAACGATACTATTTCATCCACTGCTTATTTTAGGGTTTTCAGCATTAGCTCTTTCAACAAGTTTAGGAACGGATGCCATTTCTCATTCTGGTTTCCACGGTTTAACGCAAGTGGTATATGAATATACATCGTCAGCTGCGAATAACGGATCTGGATTTGAAGGGTTAGCGGATAATACACCGTTTTGGAATATTACAACTGGCTTAGTTATGTTTTTAGGGCGCTATTTCAGTTTAATTACGATGCTAGCTGTTGCAGCTTCATTGAAAGAAAAGACGGTAGTACCAGAAACAGTCGGAACGTTCCGTACGGATAATAGTTTATTTGGCGGCATTTTCATCGGAACAATTGTAATTGTCGGTGCATTAACATTCTTCCCGATGTTAGTACTCGGCCCAATTGCAGAATTTCTTACATTGAAGTAATGGAGGGTAAATGATGAGACCGGTAGTAGTAAAAGAAAAGAGAGTAAATGATTCACAAATACATGCTGTAGAAGATGAAGTTAGACAAGCGAAAACGATGGATCGTGATATCGTGAAACATGCGATGAAACAATCCTTTGCGAAATTGAATCCGAAAGTCATGATAAAGAATCCGATTATGTTTGTTGTAGAAATTGGATTTATCATTACGTTCATTTTATCGTTTCTTCCAAGTCGTTCTAGTAGTGTACCAGGATGGTTTAATATAACAGTTTCTCTCATTCTATTATTTACAGTTTTATTTGCTAACTTTGCAGAAGCGTTAGCGGAAGGACGGGGGAAAGCGCAAGCCGATTCTTTAAAACAGTCAAAGAAAGATGTGTTTGCAAATGTTGTAAAAGAAACTGGAAACATTGTTCAAGTTTCAGCAACTGATCTGAGAAAAGATGACGTTGTTATTGTAAAACAAGGAGAAATGATTCCGAGTGATGGAGAAGTCATAAAAGGATTAGCGTCTGTTGATGAATCTGCGATTACAGGGGAATCGGCTCCTGTAATAAAAGAAGCGGGCGGTGATTTTTGTTCCGTGACAGGTGGAACGATGGTCGTAAGTGATGAGATTACAATTGTCATTACGAGTAATCCTGGTGAATCATTTATTGATAAAATGATTTCGTTAGTAGAAGGAGCTGCTCGTCAAAAAACGCCGAATGAGATTGCCTTAAATACAGTATTAACGAGTTTAACGCTTATTTTCTTAATCGTTGTTGTGACGTTGCCGATTTTTACAAACTATTTAGGGTTTCAAATTGATACAGCTGTACTTGTAGCGTTGTTAGTTTGTTTAATTCCAACGACAATTGGTGGTTTATTATCAGCAATTGGTATTGCCGGGATGGACCGGGTGACAAAGTTCAATGTGTTAGCGATGTCGGGTAAAGCAGTAGAAGCTGCGGGTGATATTAATACAATCATTTTAGATAAAACAGGTACGATTACTTTCGGGAACCGAATGGCACATACATTGCTTCCTGTAGGAAATGAGACGATTGAGCAAGTAGGGAAATGGGCTGCGATTAGTTCAGTCTTAGATGAAACACCAGAAGGTCGATCAGTTATAGAATATGTAAAAACGAAATCTATATCATATAATCGAGAAATTGCAGAACAAGGTGAATTTGTTCCGTTTAAAGCAGAAACGAGAATGAGTGGTGTTGATTTACAGGACGGAACGAAAGTGAGAAAAGGTGCTGTAGGTAGCGTAATTGAATGGGTTAGGTCACAAGGTGGAACGATTCCGAAAGATGTAAATCAAAAAGCAGATTCCATTTCCAAAGAGGGCGGGACACCACTTGTAGTTGCAGTGAATAATCGTATTTACGGTTTAATTTATTTAAAGGATACAGTAAAGCCAGGTATGCGTGAGCGTTTTGAACAATTGCGCCAAATGGGGATTAAAACGGTTATGTGTACAGGTGATAACCCGTTAACAGCAGCAACGATTGCAAAAGAAGCAGGGGTAGATGAGTTTGTTGCTGAGTGTAAGCCAGAAGATAAAATTGCGGTTATTAAAGCAGAGCAAGATAAAGGGAAACTTGTAGCGATGACGGGTGATGGTACAAATGATGCGCCGGCATTAGCGCAGGCTGACGTTGGATTAGCGATGAATAGTGGTACGACAGCTGCGAAAGAAGCAGCGAATATGATTGATTTAGATTCGAACCCGACAAAAATTATTGAGGTTGTAGGGATTGGTAAGCAATTGTTAATGACGCGTGGTGCGTTAACGACGTTTAGTATTGCGAACGATATTGCAAAATATTTTGCAATCATTCCAGCAATGTTTACACTTGCGATTCCGCAAATGGAAGCATTAAACATTATGAAATTAACATCACCGCTGTCAGCGATTTTATCAGCATTAATATTTAACGCTGTTATTATTCCGTTACTTATTCCATTGGCGATGAAAGGTATCGCATATAAACCGATGAGTTCGAATGCACTATTGGGCCGAAACCTACTTATTTATGGGCTTGGTGGAGTGATTGTACCGTTCATTGGAATTAAAGTAATTGATATAATTGTCGGCTTGTTCATATAAGGAAGAGGGGAAAAAGATGGAGAAGAAACAAAGTATACTATCACCAATCATCCGTATTACTTTTACATTTTTAGTGTTGTGCGGCCTTGTATACCCGCTTATTGTAACTGGTATTGCACAAGCAGTAATGAAGGATAATGCGGATGGAAGTCTAATATATAATGATAAAAACGAAGTGATTGGTTCTACATTAATCGGTCAAAATTTCACAGATCCACGTTATTTTCATGGGCGTGTTTCTAGTATTGAATATAAAGCAGAAGCATCAGGGTCTAATAACTATGCACCATCTAATCCGGATTTAGAGAAACGAGTAGAGAAAAGTGTTGAAGAGTGGAAGAAACAAAACCCAACTGTTCCGGTAACAGAAGTGCCGATTGATCTAGTGACGAATTCAGGTTCAGGGCTAGATCCTGATATTAGTCCGCAGGCAGCTTCTGTGCAGGTGGATCGTATCTCTAAATTAACGAAAATTCCGAAAGAAACATTAGGTCAATTGATTAAAGATCAAACGGAAGGTGCTGCACTTGGCTTATTTGGAGAGAACCGCGTAAACGTTTTAAAGTTAAATTTAGAATTGCAGAAACTACTGAAATAGTAACAGTGCTACCTCAATCTAACGGATTGAGGTAGCGTTGTTTCGAAAGGAAGGTTGTGAGTGTTTTGTATGCGGATGACTATAAACCAACTTTTCAAAGGCGAACACCAGAAGAGTATTTAGAATATATTCGTCAGCAAAACCGCGGGAAGTTAAAGTTATATGTAGGAGCGGCTCCAGGAGTAGGAAAAAGTTATAAAATGCTCTTTGATGCCAGAGAGATGAAAAAGGAAGGTACGGATATTGTAATTGGTTTAATTGAAACGCACGGGAGAAAAGAGACGGAAGACGCAATTGCTGATTTAGAAAAAGTTCCTTTAAAAGAAATAGAGTATAAAGGGAAAGTATTTTATGAACTCGATGTGGAAGGAATTATAAAACGTGCACCGCAAGTCGTTGTTGTGGATGAACTTGCGCATAGCAATATTCCTGGATCTAAAAATAAGAAACGTTATATGGATGTACAGGAATTGCTAGATGCCGGTATATCCGTCTTATCAGCTTTTAATATTCAACATTTAGAAAGCGTTCATGACATTGTAGCTCAAATTACAAATGTAAAAGTAAGAGAACGTATTCCAGATTTTATTTTACAAAAAGCAAATGAAATTCAACTTGTTGATGCAACACCCGAGGTATTAAGGAAGAGATTAATAGACGGGAAGATATATAAAGAAGAAAAAATAGAGCAAAGCTTACAAAATTTCTTCACGCTTAATAATTTAGGGGCACTAAGAGAATTATCACTTCGGGAAGTTGCCGATGATATGGACGAGAAAATTAGTCAAACCGTTATAGAACCGATTGGCGTGAAAGAAAAAATTCTCGTTTGTGTACAATACAGTTCAACAGCAGAGAAGTTAATAAGACGGGGATGGCGCATGGCGGATCGGTTAAACGCTGAATTGTATGTCTTAAACGTAGAAAGGGAAAATATAGAGTCTCTTGCAGCAGGGAAAAAGCAAACGATTGAAGAGTGGAAGTCGCTAACGAATCAATTTGATGCGAGTTTTGTTTTAGAAGAGGCAAAAGGAAGAAAGCCAGCGGATGTTATTATTGAAGTCGCGAAAAGACTACAAGTAACGCAAATTTTACTCGGACAATCAGCAAGAACAAGGTGGGAAGAAATTCGAAAAGGTTCAATTGTAAATGAAATTATGAGAGAAACGAAGTATATTGATATTCATATCGTTGCAGATCAAAGAGTTTAGAATAGAGACCATCTATAGGTCTCTATTTTGCTTTTTGTACAGCCTGAAAACGTAGCATTTTCATTGCGCATAAAATGATAAATAGAAATGTAATTGCACCTAGGAAGAAAATCCAAAAGTAATTTTGATTAAATACAAGAAATCCACCTACAAGTGGCCCTGTGCTCATACCGAGATAGCGTATGAAGTTATACATACCGATGGCTGTTGCGCGTTCTTGTACGAATTCTTCCGTTAATAAAGTAGTGTGAGTTGGCATAGAAAGTCCCATACTAAAACCGTATAAAGATGTAACGATAATGATGAATGAGATATTGATGCTATATGTGAAAGAGAATAAAGTGACACATATAATATTGAAGAAACTAGTGATGAATAAAGCTTGCTTTGTTGTGAGGCATTTTTGCAAAAGCTTGTAGCAATAACTTCCTAACATAATAGAAAGGGACATCGGTACAAATATAAGACCAATTTTACTTGCAGTTAAGTGAAATGAATTTGTTAAAATGTTTGGTAAAAAAACGAGGAAGCAAAAGTAAATACAAAATTGAATGAAGCCAATAAGATTAATAGAAAATCCAGTTTTATTTTTTAAGATAAACCAGTAACTCTTTTTTGCTTGCGGTTGCTTAATTACAGTTGGTTTTGTTTCTGGAAGTAGTGAAATGTTTATAATTAATAAGAGAATGCCAAGTGTAGATAAAAATAAAAATACGTATAAATGGCCATTTATACTGCCGAGATAACCACCTATAAGAGGGCCAATTGCAGGTGCGAGAGCAAGTAACATTTGATACAGGCTCATCGCTTCTCCGCGTTCTTTTCCTTCAAATAAATCACCAATAATCGTTGCTGCAACTACAGGGATAGCTGCTATTCCTATAGCTTGAACAGCCCTGAAAAATAGAAAAAAATAAACGTTCGCCGAAAAAGCACATCCGATTGAACCAATTGTACTAATGATTAAACTAGGGATAAGGACATATTTTCTCCCTTTTGTATCAATTAAAGGTCCGTATATGAGCTGCATAATTGCAAGAACGAATGTGAATAGTGAAACTGTTAAATTTACTAGATAAAGAGAAGTGTGAAAAGAAGCTTGAATCATAGGCAAGATAGGTGTGTAAATATTTTGAGCGAAGGAACCGAGTAAGGCACTCATACAGACAACATATAAAATGAAATGTAGTTTGGATTTTTTCATCATGTTAACCTCCTTGTTATTTAGTTTCCTGGGAAACTAAATTTATTTTAACATGATTTTCTCACTTGTAAATATGAAAAAATGATTTTAAAATGGTATATAGTTAAATTGTTTCTTTGGAAACTTAGGGGGCGAACGGATTGGAACGTACAATGAAACAAATGGAAATACTTTCGGACATTCGTACACTTTTGCATAAAAAAGAAGAACATTCGAAAGGGCAAAATGAGAAGTTTCTTCGTGAGACAGGTATAAGTGGTATGTCTTTATCTGAATTACATGTGATCGAGTGTATCGGAAAAAATGCTCTGATGAATGTAACTGCTATTACGACAGAAATGGGAATGACAAAGGGTGCAATCTCTAAAATTTGTACAAAGTTGTTTCAAAAGCAATTCGTTGAGAAGATGCAAATGTTAGATAATCAAAAAGAAATTTTCTTTCGCTTAACGGAAAGCGGAAATGAAATATATAAAGCTCATGATAAATTGCATAAACAAGCTGAAGAAAAGTGGCTGCTACTGTTAGATGGATATACGGAAGAAGAGCAAAATTTTATTCAAAGGTTTATAAAGGATGTCTCCAAACATCTGGAAATATAATTGGAAGAAAAAACTCCTTTATTTCAAGCCTTTTGAATATAATTTCTAAAAAAACTCATATATAATAGAGAAAGATACTTAACATAGTGAATAATTAAAGAGTCAATATATAAAGAGGAGAGAATAACATGCTTGAAAATACGGGATTAGTATTAGAAGGCGGCGGTATGCGTGGTGTATATACGGGCGGGATATTAGAATATTTTATGGAACAAGATTTATATTTTCCATATGTAATTGGTGTATCAGCCGGTGCTTGTCATGCAGCGTCGTATCTTTCCAGACAAAGAAATAGAAATAAAACAGTAAATATTGATTATGCATCACACCCACAATATTTATCGTATAAAAATTTATGGAGAAAACGCCAATTGTTTGATATGGAGTTCATTTTTCATGAAATTCCAGAAAAACATGTCCCGTTTGACTTTGAAACATATTTTAATAGTCCAGAGCGTTTCCTTGTAGGTACAACAGATTGTGAAACAGGACAGTCTGTTTATTTTGAAAAAGAGGGAACGAATGATGATGCACTAAATTTATTACAAGCATCTAGTTCATTACCTTTCATTGCACCTGTAGTAAATTACCGTGGTAAGCAGTTATTAGATGGCGGGATTTCGGATCCGATTCCAGTTCGTAAAGCGCAAGAAGATGGATTTAAAAAATCAGTCGTTATTTTAACGAGAAATCAAGGTTATGCTAAGAAAAAATCAAAGTTTGGATGGGTGGCAGCGAAAGCTTATAAAAAATATCCGAAACTTGTTAATACGATGTTGAATCGTTATGAAGTATATAATGAAACACTTCACTACATTGAAAAAGAAGAGCAAGCTGGGAACTTATTTGTTATTCGTCCAGAAGTACAGCTTCAAGTAGATCGTATGGAAAAAGATACGGCAAAACTACAAAATCTATATGAGCAAGGCTATGAAGATGCAAAGAGACAGTTTGCAAATTTACAGTCGTTTTTACAAAAATAAGTATTAGGCTGTGGAGAAGAGTTTCTCCGCAGCCTTTTTATATTGCTTTTAAAAAGATGTATAAATGTTTAAGTGTTTAAAGAGTTTGTAAAACATCTGGTTTTCTTATTGAGGAGCATTCGATTGAACGATACTATGACGATGTAGCACCACTAAATTATTCATTTAAGAGGTGATTGTTAATGAAGGGAAAAGTTTTTACAATTACAACTTTCGTGTTATTAGCAACAGTGATCTCAACCAGTGCCTTCTACTCAACTTTAAGCGTTAATAAAAGTGATAATCTATTATCTTATAGAGCCCAAACTACTACGAATCAAAATGCATCCCGCTGTTCAGTAGCGATTTCTTTTATTAATTCAAATGGGAGTTATACATATATTGAAAGTGCCTCGGATAAATTAGGATCCCATGAATTTGGGAGAGCTAATGATAGCGGCATTTTTAGGGATTACAGCGATAGTGAACGGTCTTTTACTTCTTGCATTGAAAGTAGCTCGTTTGATTGTTGCAAAAGGAAAGTAGCGCATCGAATTTCGATGCGCTACTTTTTTATGTATAAAAAAATCCCTCTTTATGAGGGATTTTAATGTGGTAAGAAAATTAATTGATAAGCGAACAAGATTCCGAATACATACACAAGTGGGTGAACAGAACGGAATTTACCTTTTGCCACTTTCATAAGTGGGTATGAAATAAATCCAAGTGCGATACCTGTTGCGATACTTGATGTAAGTGGCATGCTTAAGATTACTAAGAATGCTGGGAATGCTTCATCAAATGCGTCCCAATCGATGTGGCGAACTGATCCCATCATAAGACTACCAACGATAATTAATGATGGTGCAGTAATAGCTGATACGCCAGAAACAGCACTTACTAATGGTCCGAAGAATGCTGCTAGTGCGAATAGAACAGCTACTGTAACAGTCGTTAAACCAGTACGACCACCAGCTGCAACACCAGCAGATGATTCAATGTAAGCTGTTGATGGTGTTGTTCCGAACATAGAACCGATTGTTGCTGAGAATGAGTCAGATAGAAGAGCTCGTCCAGCTTTTGGAAGCTTTCCGTCTTTCATAAATCCACCTTGTTGAGCTACGCCAAGTAATGTACCTGTTGTATCGAATAATGTAACAAGGAAGAATGAAAATACAACGCCGTACAATCCGTAGTTAATTACATCAGATACAGCAGTAATTGGATTTGAAACGATAATTCCTTCTGGTAATCCAGGCATTGATGTAACACCGTTTGAGAATGTTAATTGTCCTGTGAAGAAAGCGATAATACCAGTTAATAGCATTCCGATAAATAGTGCACCATTTACATTTAAAGACATAAGGACAATTGTAATTCCAAGTCCAGCTAATGCTAGTAGAACTGGAGCAGAGTGAAGATCACCAAGTCCAACTAAGTTTGCTTCATTTTTTGTAACGATACCTGTTAAACGTAAACCGATAAAGGCAATGAAAAGGCCGATACCAGCAGTAATTGCATGTTTTAAGTTTTCAGGAATTGCTTCCATTAATTTTGTACGGAAAGAAGTGAATGATAACAAAATTAAGATCATACCTGCTACGAATACAGCAGAGAATGCAATTGCGAAAGTCATGCCTTCATGAGCTTTTACAACAGAATAAGAGAAGTAAGCATTTAATCCCATACCTGGTGCAATTGCGATTGGTAAGTTTGTAAAGATCGCCATAAATAATGTTCCGACAACAGCAGCGATAATTGTTGCTGTAAATGCTTGTTCAAATGGAACACCTGCATCCCCAAGGATAACAGGGTTTACCACAATGATATATGCCATTGTTAAGAAGGTAATAATACCTGCCATAATTTCAGTTTTAATAGAAGTTTTATGTTTTGAAAGGTTAAACATATAAACATCCTTTCTGTTTACGAATAATTTTCACAACAGTTATATATAATATTCGTTTTTTAACTATTTTGCAATAGTTTTACTTAAAAAGTTTACAACAATTCATATTTTGTGTCTTAAATTCGAATATTAATCGTAACATGATGTGTGAATTTCAGTTTTTATTGTGCGCATTATAAGGAAAAGGAGTTGAAAGAAGCTATGCCACAGCAAAAAAACTTTGTAACAATGCCTGCGCAACATCAAAATAAACAGCCTGGTCTTGAATCGTTAATGAATCCACTTCCGCAGTTTGAAGATCCAAATTATAAAGGAAGTGAAAAGTTAAAAGGAAAGAATGTATTAATTACAGGTGGAGATAGCGGAATTGGACGAGCTGTTTCCATTGCTTTTGCAAAAGAAGGTGCAAATATTGCGATTGCGTATTTAGATGAGGAGGGAGATGCAAATGAGACGAAACAATATGTTGAGAAAGAAGGTGTAAAGTGTGTATTGTTGCCAGGTGATTTAAGTAATGAACAGCATTGTAAAGATATTGTACAAGAGACTGTCCGGCAGCTAGGTAGTTTACATGTTTTAGTAAATAATGTCGCGCAGCAATATCCGCAGCAAGGACTAGAATATATTACAGCAGAACAGCTAGAAAAGACTTTTCGTATTAACATTTTTTCTTATTTTCACGTTACGAAAGCAGCACTTTCTCATTTAAAGCAAGGGGATGTCATTATAAATACGGCGTCTATCGTTGCGTATGAAGGAAATGAAACTTTAATTGATTATTCCGCAACGAAAGGAGCAATCGTAGCTTTTACAAGATCACTTTCTCAATCGTTAGTGCAAAAAGGGATTCGTGTAAATGGTGTTGCGCCAGGACCAATTTGGACACCACTTATCCCATCGAGCTTTGATGAGAAGAAAGTCTCTCAGTTCGGGAGCAATGTTCCGATGCAAAGACCTGGTCAACCATATGAACTAGCGCCAGCATACGTATACTTAGCGTCTGGGGATTCATCCTATGTTACCGGGCAAATGATACATGTAAATGGGGGCGTTATTGTAAATGGATAGTTTTCATTTATAAGAGCAAAGTAAAGTTAATTCCACTTATTATAGTGAGCGCTAGGGGGGATTATAGATGAAAAAGTTATGTTTCGTCATACTATTATTTTTCATCCTACCGGTTAGTGCTTTTGCTGATACAGATCATTTAATATTAGTGAATCTTACGACAAACCAGTTGTCTTTTTTTGAAAATGGAAATTATACAAAAACATTCCCCGTAACAACTGGAAGAGATCGTACGCCTACGCCTGAAGGTAATTTTTGTATTATAACTAAATATAAAAATAAAGAATACCATCGGAAAAAAATAGCTGGGGGTGCACCGAATAACCCTCTTGGTACGAGATGGCTTGGGCTAGATAAGAATGAATATGCGATTCATGGGACAAATCGGGAATGGACGATTGGAAGTAGGGAATCAAATGGCTGTATTCGCATGCATGACAGGGATATACAGTGGTTATATGACCGAGTCCAATTACAGACAAAAGTAATCATTTCTCGTTTTCATACGAGTCCCGAATATGAAGCGAATAAGCTTGGTTACCGCGTTGTGAGTTGGAGTGGTCGTAAAATAGAAGAAGAACAAATTGGTATACTTACGTTAGTAGACCGTGCCGATATATATTGGCAAGAACCAAATGGGCAGTTAACGAAAGTGAAAACAGTATTGCCGAACGAAAGATATGCAGTGTACTCAAAACGAAAAGATGGAGTATATTATATAGGAAACAATTTGTATATTGTGGATGAAACAGGAGAAAAAATTCGTTATGAGCAAATTCCTACTTCGACTTTAAGTAATATATATAAACGGAAATATAATATTCCGTAATGGCTACCGTATTATAGACGGTAGCTTATTTCTACTTCGAGTTTAACTGCAACTATTGTATTTTACTGAATATAATACAGTACAGATAGGGGGGCGGTTACATTATGAAAAGTGAATTTGCTTTTAAAATTTTCTTAGTAACGACCTGTTTATTTATCGTGTATTTGTATGCGTTTCTCGTTTTTTCTTTTTATGTTCCATATGTTGATTTAATATTGTTCTTCGGATTTATTTGGGCATTTGTGAAAGCAAGAGAAGGAGAGAAGAGTATATATCGGCGCATTACCTTATGTGGGACAGTTGTTCTCGTTATTTTGTACTTTTTTATCATGCATGATTTTTGGAGAGGAATGTAAAAAAGCATACGAGTAATCGTATGCTTTTTTTGTTTAATATTTTGGCTTAAAAGTATGACAACAAGTTTCTACACTCGTTGCCACAGAACTTTCTAGCGTCTCGTTTGTTAAAACTGCGCCTGTATATGAATCATTTGTATTCGAACTAGATTCTTGTGCATCTGGTTGAACAATGATTGCACTTGCTTGACAAAAGTTACCTTGTCCCCAAAATGAGCAATTGGAAACAGAACATTTCACTTCTGGCATAAAACCCCCTCCTTATACATTAGTTTGGGATTTTACGCCCATTTCATGTGTAGAAGGAGTTTCCTTTTCTCGTTATTTTTTCGTTTGCTCAAGCCATTCTTTTAATTTGTCTTCCGGTTGTTCACCACTAATACGGCTTACTTCTTTGCCATCTTTAAAGTGAATGATTGTTGGAGTTCCTTTAATTTTATATTCATCCCAAGGAACATCTAGTTTTTCAATATCCATAACTTTCATATCAACGTTCAAGTCTTTAGCCATTGGTACTACGACAGGAGATAGCTTTTGACAATGAACGCAAGATGTTTGATAAAAGTATACTGTTTCTTCTTTGTTCTCTTTTAAATTCTTTTGAAGATCTGAAAGAGAGATTTTGTTTGTATAGTAGTCAGGGCCATTTGTCTTACTATCAGTAGCATTATCAATTTTTTGGCTAGTAGCGTTTTTTTCTTCCATTTGTGTGACAGCGAAAATTGCTGCAAACAAGGCGATAATAATACCACCAAATATAAGCATTTTTTTCATTTTTTCATCTCCTTATTTGTTTTTTATTACAATAAAACTACAAACAGCGATTGTAATAAAGCCGATAAGTGCTAAAAACGGGATTGTAATAAAACCAAACCAGTTTATGAATTCTCCGGTGCAAGGTACACGTCCGCAAGCTGCTCCAGCAGCTGAAAATGCTGCGACTTTTTGAATTGCGTAGTGATATAAAGAAATACAAGCACCAATACTTGCAATTGGTAAAGAATAACTTGCGATGCGATAATCTTTCTTTGCTACAGCTATACCAAGCCATAAAACGAATGGATACATAAAAATACGTTGATACCAACAAAGTACACAAGGCTCAAATTTCATGATTTCAGAAAAATAAAGACTTCCTAGTGTAGCGATAAAAGAAGCTCCCCACGCGGTAAGTAAAGCATATTCTTGCTTTTTTTCTCGTCCCATATTTTATACCTCTCTTATAATAGTTACATACTAAATTATAGTATGAAGTGGCACAGAAAAGAAAGAAAAAATATGTTTATCAATAAAAGTTTTATAAGGAAAAACTTTTATTGATATCGATATTTAAAAAAGCGCCATTCTCCTGAAGAGAATAGCGCTATATTTTACATTTGAATTTGCTCTACTTCTTCTATATGTGACTTTTGGGATGCATGGTCAATATATTGAAATAGGAGCTGCAATTGTTTATCAACTTCTGGCATTTCTTTACTGTATTGATAAGCGTGTAAAAAATGTTCAATACGCTTAGAAAATAGTTGATCGTTCGTTTGAACCATAAGAACGAGTAATTTATCCCAATTACAGCTATACGTGTAATAGAGAGCTTTGTCATAGTCGTTATATGTTTGCACTGTGTACCCTCCTTACTGAGGAGTTATATATAGTGTGTGACAAGTAAGGAGAAATACACTTGAAAGAATTTGTTAAGAAAAAAAGTGAATGAAAAGAAAAAACGAGGTGTATCCTCGTTTTTAAGCTTTTGGCATTGGCGTAGGTGTTGGTTTTCCGTATCCTTCTTTATACTTATTGTCAATATAGTTGCGAATTTCCAGCGTTGATTTTCCTTTTTGTTTCATGGAAGCAGATTCAACTGCGATTTCTAGGCAATTGACACAAGTCGTTGCGTGGGAATCCCAAACAACTTCACCATTCTTTTTAATTTCACGAATAAAGCAGTTTTTATTATTTTTATGTCCTACACTCTCACCACAACCGCAGTAACATGGAATCCAATCTAATAGCTCTGCATTTTGCCCAGCGACAGTGTAGATATCTTTCATTTGTGGATCAAGCTTGTCTAGGAAGGTAGGAAGTGTGTCGACTCCTTTTGTTTTTTCTTGAATGTCAGCTTGCTGAGTATGCGATGCGTGGTCATGCTCTTCTTTTGATTCAGATGATTTCTTTTCATTTGTACTAGTGCTTCCGCAACCAGCAAGAATTAAACTCAGTACTGCAAGTAAAGAAAATACATATTTCTTCATACGCTTGTCCCCTTTACAAATGTATTAATCAAATTGTATCAGACTAAAACACCTAGGGAGAAGCTTTTTTTGAACGATTTTTGAAGTGCCATCGTAGTGAATGAAATAGAAATAAAATTGGGATATAGGCGTATACAATATATAAGCCAGCTTGAGATAGTACTGTATTTAATGTGTTGATACTTTCACGGTTTGTAAAAAATAAGGACGAAATAAAGATAGCTGCGATAAAAAATGGCAGTGTGATTTTAAAAGGTATGTGAAAAGATTTTTTACTAATGCAACAAGAAGACCAAATGGTTAAACAAAGATTAGGTAAAATAATAAGATACCATATGAAAATAATGATGTACTCAAACCTTTGAATAAAAGGCACCTTAATAATTTTTAGCATCGTTAAGGTTGGCCAAATTGTATGATGTAGTTGCCCTTGGCTATAGTACATAAGGGAAACGATGGCTAATATTACGTAGAGGAGCGTCGTAAAAGCAATACCACCATGTGCCCATTTATTTAACGATTTTCCTTTTTTAATAAATGGATAAAAAACAAGGATTGCTTCAAATCCGAGAAATTCTAATGCAGATGCTTTCGCTGCAGTTAAAATGTCTAAAGGTGAATGAGTTAGAATTGGAAAGATGTTACGAACATGCGCATATTTCATTGGGAAAACTAAGAAGAACAGGACGAAAATCGGTATTATGACGCCCCAAAAACATATTCCTGTTACAGAACGAAAGCCGCCTCTAATTATGTAATAAGCTACAAGTAAAAATAGTAAAGTTAATTTCCACGGTTTAATTGTAGGAAAGACCCAAACTTGAATAACTTCAATATATGTACGAAGAACAGTAAGGCAAAATAATAGAAGATATGCCGCAAAGCATACGGAAAAAAATGTTCCAATCCACTTTCCGAAACATGTCGTATGGATATTCATTAAATCATTATCTTTTTCTAACATTTTCAGCATACAAAATAATACGATATGAGTTGCAATACCAGCGATAATAAGAGAAATCCAAGAGTCATAACCGGCAAATTGCGCAATAATCCTTTGGTATCCTAACACCCCTACTCCAATTTGAAGAGAGTGTAATAGAAGGAATGTGAAATACGGGGAAACTGTATGTGTTTTATCTTGTCCAGTCATGATAGCACCTCACTATTCTCCGATACCAGATTGTATGACATTAATCTTTACATTGACAGCAACGTCTACGTTAGGATACATATCTTGAATTTGTTTCATGCTCCATTTTCTTGAATGACTACGAATTTCTTCACGTATACCGATTGGATCGATTTTTTTTTCTTGGAATGTTTGTATTAATTCGTTTAAATCCTTCTCAAGTGTTTTTTCTACATGTCTTTTTACGTAAGTTACATTTTCACTCTTTGATAAATCAAGCCAACTAGGAGCATTTTTTATGAGTCCATTTAATTTTAAGTGTATGTTAACTTTCGGAATATCACCGTTTGGTGAAAGAGAACATACACTTTTTCCAGATAAGTTTTGAGTAGCAATCAATCCTTTATGTTTACCTTGACGTATCGGAACTTCGTAACGCCCATTTTTCGTTGGATTAATGAGTAATTTAAATAAAAAAGACCTTTTCTTATCTGTATACATAGCCACTTTATCCTTTTTTAAAAAAGCTAGTCCTTTAATGGAAGCAGATTTGTCTTCTGATACTTGAATGTAAGGAAGAAATGGATCGCATCCAGATGAATAGAAGTTATATAAAAAAATATTTAAAGCTGTCCGCGGGATTGTCTCGTTTTTTATATTTTGCTCCAGTAAATCAGATAGATAAAGTGATCCATTTGTTCTGACATGTTTAAGTAATTCTTCTGCTGAACCATCTACAAGCGCTAGTTGTACATCTCGTCCAATGTTAGGATCACGTTGTAAATTGTTAATAACATCTCCAAGTCCATGTTCACCAAATGCTTTTCCAAATAGGACAACACGCATTTGACCTACGGCAATCGTATGTGGCGATTTGGCGTTTAGAAGGGAAGATATAGTTTCAATTGTACCTGCATGGGTTGATTGAGTTTCTGGTTTAGATTGTACGCCTTTTGTGTAATCGGGATATAAAATTGTCCCGCGAAATTTTTTATCTTTTATTATATCGAATCCACCTACGTGAATCATTCGCTGTGTATCAACTATATTTGCTTCTGTACAACCAGATTGAAAAATTAAAATGATAATGAAAAAGCAGAATAAAATATTTTTCATTTTTCCTCACCGTCGTGTTTTTCTTTCGCTTTGTTTGGATCATAGCGCCATTTCTTTTTTGGTCTTAGAAAAGAAGCACGTCCTGCAGTTTGACTAAATGGAAGGCGAAGGAGTCCTTCAGCTGTACCTAACCCGCGAAATGGGTATAAAGGTAATAAATAAGGTGATCCAAGTGATTTTAAGCGAATTAAATGAGCCAATATGAATACAAATCCGACGATAAGCCCTACACCTCCAAATGCTCCAGCTAAAATGATGAGAGGGAAGCGTAATATCCGGATAGTAGAAGACATTTTTACTGTTGGTGTTGTAAAAGAAGCTAGTGCAGACAACGCAACAGCAATTAATAAGATGGTGCTCGTTAAAGCAGCCTCAACAGATGCTTGCCCAATTACAATGCCGCCAACAATACCAATCGTTTGGCCGACTTTAGTCGGTAAACGCGCCCCAGCTTCGCGCAGTAATTCGATTGTAATTTCTAAAAAAAGTGCCTCCAAAACAGGTGGAAATGGTACGTTGGCTCTAGAATAAATAATAGGGCCGAGTAAATCTGCTGGAATCATTTGATAGTGATACGTTAATACAGCTGTATAAATAGCTGATGAAAATAGAGAGAATGCTGCTCCAAAAAAACGAACTAATCTAAGAAATGACCCTGCTATCCATGGTAAATAATAGTCTTCTGGAGAGACGAAGAAATCGAGTAGTGTTGCGGGTCCAGCTAATGCATATGGTGAACCGTCTGTTAAAATGACGACTCCTCCATTCAGTAATGCATAAACGGATCGATCTAAACGCTCTGTAGGTAGTAAAACAGGGAATGGGGAGTTACTATTATCACTAATAAACTGTTCAATCATAGTTGCATCAAAAGGGTAATCAAAATCAATATCTTGTAGGCGTTGCATTGCGGTGTTCACATGCTGTTCATTTGTAATATCCGCCATATAAGCGACTACAATCTTTGTTTTCGAAATAGAGCCAACGGAAAGCTCCTTGAAAACTAATTGCTCTGTTACAATGCTTCGGCGAAGTAAATGTATATTCGTATCAATATTCTCAACGAATCCAATTTTGGGACCGATGACACTATATTCATTTTCTGTGTCGTTATATAATCGTGTACCTAAAGCTAAACTTTCAGCACGAATCAGTGCATATTCGGCTGTTTGGGAATCAACTTTTAGCTGCAAGAGTACATGGCCACCTAATAGTTTTTCACGTATATCATCAATAGAAGGATTGATGATAATCTCCTCAAGTGTGACGATATTTGCTATGTCATTTATATTTTGAATGCGATCTAATTCTTTTTTGATAGGTGTTAAAATGAATCGATTGATAATAAGTGATTCTACTGTGGATTTATAATAAAACAAACATAATGCCCCATCCTCTATGACATTATAAGAGGAAAAATCGCTGGATTCTTTCATAGTGTGGATGAATTCTGGAACAGAGCAAACGGATTGTTTCTTCTTTTTAGATGATAAACGAAACATTTTCTCACCCCTGACATACATCATTTACTTGTGTTAGTTTTTGGGAAAGACGGGAATTTATACTTGAAAATTGAAAGTTCATAAAGAAAAGGAAGAGTATTAAATATCTCTTCCTTTTTGGCATGTTAATTTGTGTTCTTTTCTTTAATAGACTTCACTAATTTAATCATTTCTGCTCGTATATCTTCTTTTTTCACGTTTAGTTTTTCTGCAATTTGCTTAATGTCCATTCCATCTCTTTTCATTTTTAGTACATCATCGAGAGGGGTATTACTTTTTTGAGAGATGATTGTTAATACTGTGAGTTGACGTAATCCGATATTATATTCTTTCATTTTTTGTTTGAGTCCGTCTGGTGTAGCTTTTTGCATATTTGCTAATTCTTGCAGCAGTGCTTTTTTCGTCTCTTTATTCATATGATGCTTTTTCAACTTACTTGGATCTACACCGAAATGCTGGGCTGTTTTCTCCCAAGATTTATTTTGTTTATAGTAAGCTAAAACGTCTTTTATTTCTTTTTTACTCATTTTTGCAATATGAGCAGCTTTCCAAATTTCATGTTTGTTATAGCCGA
Organism: Bacillus sp. EB106-07-01-XG149; assembly: GCF_058791555.1. Classification (NCBI taxonomy): domain Bacteria; kingdom Bacillati; phylum Bacillota; class Bacilli; order Caryophanales; family Bacillaceae; genus Bacillus; species Bacillus sp. EB106-07-01-XG149. The sequence goes on from NZ_JBYTDP010000008.1 coordinate 32,988, forward strand.
GCTTTTCGAGCGACTGCATTTCTTCTTCTGAAATAGGCTTATGATGATGGTGCAATGTTACTTCTTTTGGCGTGGTAGCGGAAGCAGAAGTAGGGAAGGTAGATATCCCACATAATAATGCTGCCATAGTCATACTTACTATGATTTTTTTGTACATATAAATTCCTCCTAGATGGATAATGTGGAAAACTGTACACATATCATTTCCATAAAATGTGAAATACTTGTGAACAAATGAAGTTTTTTTATTCACAGTATAAAATGACGTTTTTGGAAGTTTTCCAACATAAAACATTGATTAATAGTAAAAAACTAAGGTATAATCGAAATTGAAAATCAATATCAATAACAAATGTATACATATAGATGAAAATAAGGGAGAGAAAAATATGACTACATATACTTCCATCGCAAATGTGATTAAAGAAAGACGCTCTGTACGTACATTCACAGATAAAGCTGTAGATAAAGAGTTATTAATTGAACTATTAAACGACGCAACGTGGGCACCGAATCATAAACACCGTGAACCATGGAATTGTAAATTATACATTGGAGAAGGTCGCAAAAAATTAGTAGATGCAGTATTAAACTCTTTCACAGAAGAAGAAAGATCGAAACGCGGCAAAATTTTATCAGATCGTTTCTTAAGCACGCCTGCACAAATTGTTGTTTATATTAATGAAGATCCACGTCAAATTCAACGCGACGAAGATTACGCTGCAACATGTGCATTTATGCAAAACTTCCAACTGCTTGCTTGGGAACGCGGATTAGGTTGTGTTTGGAAATCAGGCGGATTAAACTACAATCCATTATTTATAGAAGGACTTGGTTTAACAAGAGGTCAACGCATCGTTGGAATTCTTCACCTTGGCTATTTCGATAAAGCACCAGAAGGAAAAGCTCGTACACCGATTACGGAGAAGATGGAGATTATTGAAGGTTAATAGATGAGACATTCTCGTTTTTATGAGGATGTCTTTTTATTATGCAATCAATCCTCATGAAAGCTTGTTTCCAATCATACACTTTCTTAAGGGAAAGTGTAAGGAGGGAAAATAATGAGAGCAAGTGACGATAAAGCACTGCAATATGCGATTGCGGAAATTACGGAAATTGCGACTGGATTTGGGCTTGATTTTTATCCGATGCGTTATGAAATATGTCCAGCAGAAATTATTTATACATTTGGTGCATATGGGATGCCGACGAGGTTTTCACATTGGAGTTTTGGAAAACAATTTTTCAGAATGAAATTACAATACGATTTAGGTCTTAGTAAAATATACGAACTCGTTATTAACTCTGATCCATGTTATGCCTTTTTATTAGATACGAACTCGTTAATTCAAAATAAATTAATTGTAGCGCACGTTTTAGCACACTGCGACTTCTTTAAAAATAATATTCGTTTTTCAAATACGAAGCGAGATATGGTAGAAAGTATGTCTGCAACAGCTGAACGTGTGAAAGCATATGAGCATAAGTATGGAAAGGCAGAAGTAGAAACATTTTTGGATGCCGTACTTGCTATTCAAGAGCATATTGATCCATCGCTTATGCGTCCGAAACTTGCGTGGAGTATTGAAGATTTAGAAGAGGATGTAGAAAAGAAAAGGATATCACAGTACGATGATTTATGGAATTTAGATGATCGAAACAAAAAGAGAGAACGACCTAATATGCATAAAAAGAAGAAAATTCCGCCGCAACCAGAGAAAGATTTACTACTCTTTATTGAAGAATATAGCCGTGAGCTAGAAGATTGGCAGCGCGATATATTAACGATGATGCGCGAGGAAATGTTATATTTCTGGCCGCAGCTTGAAACGAAGATCATGAACGAAGGTTGGGCTTCGTACTGGCATCAACGCATACTCCGTGAAATGGACTTAACATCTTCTGAAGCGATTGAATTCGCAAAGCTTAATGCAGGTGTAGTTCAACCATCAAAAACAAGCATTAACCCATACTACCTCGGTATTAAAATGTTCGAAGATATTGAAGAACGCTACAATAACCCGACAGAAGAAATGAAGCGACGCGGTGTAAAACCAGGATCTGGTCGAGACAAAATTTTTGAAGTACGTGAAATTGAGTGGGACGTATCGTTCTTAAGAAACTACTTAAATAAAGACCTCGTAATGAGAGAAGATATGTACTTATTCCAGCGCCAAGGAAAAGAATATAAAGTAATAGATAAAGAGTGGGAACATGTACGTGATCAGCTCGTAAATATGCGTACAAATGGTGGCTTCCCGTACTTAGTAGTAGAAGATGGTGACTACTTAAAGAACGGAGAGTTGTACATTAAACATAGTTACGAAGGAATTGAGCTCGATTTAAAATACTTAGAAAAAGTACTGCCATATATTCATCAATTATGGGGAAGAACGGTGCATATGGAGTCGATTGTAGAGAGTAAGGGCGTTGTGTTTTCTTATGATGGGAAGATGGTGCATCGGAAGTATGTGTGATAAAAAGAACGGACATAGAATGCTATGTCCGTTCTTTTTTATTTGGAACAAGGTCAAATATGCTATTCTTGAAAAAGGGAGTTACATAGAGAAATGGAGCGATTCAAATGAGCAAAATAGGGGTATGCAAGGTGGATATTACGCCGCCTGTAGGTATTGATTTTGTCGGATACCATAGAGAGACAGGAATAAATAATATTGAAGAGTGTATTTATGGGACAGTTTTTGTATTTGAAAAAGATGAGACGAAAACTGTGTTTATAAGTATTGATAATATTGGAATGTTAGTAGAAGATACAAATATGGTTCGTGAACAAATAGCGAGAGAGCTTCATATATCATTTGAGCGAATAACTGTTGTTTATACACATACACACTCTGGTCCGGAAACAGTCGGTGATCATCCTTTAATAAAGTCGTATAAAACGATTTTAGTAAATAATGTAGTGCACGGTGCTGTTACTGCGAATAACAACTTGAGGCCATGTGAAATTGGCTGGAGTGTTACGACAGGTTATATTGGGGTAAACCGAAGAGAGAGAACATCTGATGGAAGAGCGAAGATGGGAACAAATATAGAGGGTGTTGTAGATAAACGAATTGGCATGTTAGCCATAAGAAATGCTGAAACGAAGGAGCTATCTGGGATTATAGTATTTTGTACGGCACATCCGAATGTGTTAAAAGGTGATAGCGATGTACTATCGGCGGATTATCCGGGAATGACGAGAGAGATTCTTGAGAAAATCGTAAACTGTCCTGTTATTATTGTGCAAGGTGCTGCTGGCAATGTAAATGCAAAGTATCGCGGTTCAAGGGAAGCATTAACACAAATGGCTTACACGCTTAGTAGACATGTATTAACGATGTTGCCAATAGTTACATATAGCCCAATTGTAAGTTTAAGAACAGTTTCAAGTACGATGCAAATGAAGTTGAAAGATATTCCTGAAATTAATGAAATACGAAGCATGGCTCAATTAGCTGAGAAGCAGTGGGATGTGAATACGGATGAATGGCTTACTATAATTTTAGAGAAATATAAGCAAGGTATTCGGCAGTTACGTATTGATTTAGAAGTTCAACTGTTTCAAATTAATGATGGTATGTTCTTTGGTATACCGATGGAACCTTTTTCAGAAACAGCTTTAGAAGTGAAAGAGCGTCTTCAAAATGAAATAGCTTTTTTAGGTGGATATACGAATGGATATATTGGTTATTTACCGACAAAAGAAGAGTTTGCATATGGTGGGTACGAAGTAGAGCTAAACCCTGTTGTATATGGGCCTGTTACGAATTTATTGATGCCACCGGAGGAGAATACGGCAGAATTAGTCGTGCAGAGAGCTATGGAATTATATAATGCGTAAAATATAGACTCTTGCATATTTGATATGAAATTTAAAAGAAGCAATAATTATTAATAAAACTGTAGAAAACGAATCCATTTTGAAAGGGACTGATCAAAATGGATTCGTTTTTATATGGAGTTTTTGCTTACCAAACAGGTCGTATATTTGATGATAATTTCTCTGTATTTTCTTTAGTAACGAATGTTGTTAAATCTTCCTTGAGCATTTGCATTCGTTCAGTACCTATGTTTTCAATCCATCGTTGCTCTATTTCAGCTACTATTTCTTCTTTCGCTTTCATTACAGCTAAACCTCGTTCGGTTAAAATAATGATTTTACCTCTTTTATCAGTAGGATGCTTTTTGCGCGTGACATAACCACTATTTTCAAGAGAATCGATCATTTTACTTACAGCTTGTTTAGAAACTCCTAAATACTCAGCCAATTCTATACCGGTTGCTCCATTAGGAAGGATACGTTTGAACATAAAGCCGTGTGCTGGCCTAATATCTTCAAATCCCAATTCACTTAATCTGTCATGCAGTTCAGTAATTAATGTACTGAAAGATAATGATAAAAGTGAAGTAAGGTCTAGTTCGTTAAATGTTTGATGATTCATGTATAACCTCCACAATTGTAGTCAATTAAGTTGACTATATATAAAACCTATTGTACTATACAGGATATAGTCAATCAAATTGACTATATCCTGTATAGTACAAATAATGATTTATATAAATAGAATCAACGGAGGTTTCACATGGTTAATATCGTAAAAATTAGAGGGAGTGTATTTGCACCGTATGCGTTGCTGAAGCCTATTAAGGATGCTGCAACAGGAAGAGTTTTTGAATACGCTGGAGATGCACGTGAATTTACACCATTCGCTGTAAATACAAAGCGTTCAAGATTAGAACAAGAAGTGATTGTTGATTTTTATAAAAGAGAAATTTTCACATATGTAGATGCTTGCATCGTTACTGTGAAAATTACAAATTCAGATGGTTCAATTGAGTATCAAAAAGGAGAAACAAGTACAGAAAATATTGTATGTACTAATATCGTATGGGGCGAGGATGAAGTTTCATTTGAAATGAGAGCAAGTGCAAGTAATCCGTTAAATGCAGCGGCACCCGCAGCAGATTATTTTTTGGTTATAAGAGTTAATACAAGTGGCATTGTGCATATTGAAGGTTTACATGATGGTTTCCCTTGCTATGAATTTTATAAACAAATAGACTTTCGTTCATTTGAAAAAATATATACACATGATTTCAGAGAAACGAATGATACCCCAGCAGCACTAGCTGGAGAAATGGAATATAGCTTTAAAACGAAAATCTAGCTATAAATATAGCGTCATTTTTAAGAAGGAAGTAGCCAACGTAAAAGAGAAAGATTTTAATTATGTGGCTGAAATGGTGTTTTTTTATTAAATAATGCAGTATATAAAATTAGAATTATAGAGGTGTTTCTTATGACTAATATCGTAAAAGTTAGAGGCAGCGTATTTATTCCAATGTCTTGGACAGAACCGAGGAAGGATATGGAAACAGGAAAAATAATTCAATTCGAAGGTGATTCACGCGAATTTACACCACATGCGGTAAATACTATGCGCTCTAGAGTGGAGCAAGAGGTAGTAGTGGATTTTTATAAAGAAGAAGTGTTTTCATATGCGAACACGGGTATTACGACAGAGAAGGTTACGAATCCAGATGGTTCTGTGAATAAAAGAACAGGAAAAGCGAGTACTGAAAATATTGTGTGCACTAATATCGTATGGAATCCTGATGGTGTGCAATTTAAAATGAGTGCGAGTGCAAGTAATCCATTAAATATATATGCACCTCCTGTAGATTATGTATTACATGTATGTGTGAACAAGGATGGTAGTATTGAGATTCAAGGGGAGCATGATGGATTCCCTTGTTTTGAATTTTATAAGCAAGTAGATTTCGGTTCATTTGAAAAAATATATACACATGATTTTAGAGAAACTGGTGATACAGCTGCAGCACTAGGTGGAGAAATGGATTATAGTTTTACAAGGAGTTTATAAGAAGTAAGATAATAATGCAGTGTAGTTGAGAAATGCAAAAGTCAATAAAATCAGTGACTTTTGCATTTTCACTATACGTTAGAAAGTTTCAAAAAAATAAAACGCTTTACAATATACCCTTTAGGGTATATGTTATTATACAAAGTTACAAAGTAATGTATAATATAGTTATAAATACGGAGGTGGTCTACAGTGGAATATAATCAAGATATGAAAAATAGATTGAAACGTATTGAAGGTCAAGTTCGTGGTGTACTTCGTATGATGGAAGAAGGAAAAGATTGCCGAGAGGTTATTACACAGTTAACGGCATCTCGTTCTGCACTTGATCGTACAATTGGACTTGTTGTTGGAACAAATTTAGAGCAATGTTTGCGTGAACAGTTTGAAAGTGGTAATGGTTCAAATGAAGAGTTAATTAAAGAAGCTGTTCAATTACTTGTAAAAAGCCGATAATCTGTCAAACGTAAGTGTTGACAGATTATCAAAAACATTTTAATATACCCCTACTGGTATATGTATATGAGTTATGGAGGAATCGACTATGAGTATAAAAGTGAATAGGAGTTTAGACTGTAAGGGATTGGCTTGTCCGATGCCGATTGTGAAGACGAAGAAGGCGATGGAAAGTCTCGCATCAGGGCAAGTGATTGAAGTTCAGGCAACAGATAAAGGGTCTACTGTAGATATACAAAGTTGGGCGAGTAAAGTAGGTCATCAATATATCGGGACGAAACACGAAGGAGATCTATTGATGCATTACGTTAGAAAAGCACACGAGCATGAAGTGAATGAAGTAGTGAAATATCCTCAAACAATTACAAATGCGGAATTGCAAAATATATTATTAAGCGGTGAAGAGTGTATTGTATTAGATGTTCGCGAAGCAGCGGAATTCGCCTTTGTTCATATTCCAGCGGCTATTTCAGTTCCAATAGGCGAACTAGATAGTGCAGTATTAGATCAGATGAAACAAATATATGTTATTTGCCGAACTGGTAACCGTAGTGATATAGCTTGCCAAATGTTGAAAGAGAAAGGGTATTTAAATGTGAAAAATGTCATTCCAGGTATGTTAGAGTGGCAAGGGGATGTGGAAAAGTAAAATTTTTTAAATGAAAATATACCTAAGGGGGTAATTAGATGAGTGTTAAACCGTTGCATACAAAAGATGTCGCAGAGAAAGTTTTATTTGGAGAGTTGTTTATTTTAGATGTTCGTAATGAGACGGATTATGAAGAGTGGAAAATTGAAGGGAAACAAATTTCTTCTATAAATAAACCATATTTTGATTTGTTAGATGGTGTAGATCATATTGCAAGTGAATTACCTAAAGATAAAGATGTTTTAGTAGTATGTGCAAAAGAAGGGTCTTCTATATTTGTGGCAGAGCAATTAACAGAGGCCGGATTAGAAAATATTTATTATTTAGCTGGCGGTATGAAAGCTTGGAGTGAATATGTGAAGCCGTTAAAAGTAGGAGATGTACAGGGCGGAGGAAGTATATATCAATTTAACCGCCTTGGAAAAGGCTGTTTATCTTATATGGTCGTTTCAAATGGTGAGGCAGCAGTTATTGATGCAGTCAGAACAATTGAAGCATACGAAGAGTTTGCGAAAGAGCATGGCGTTACGATTACGAATGTAATGGATACACATTTACATGCAGACCACATTTCTGGAGGACGTAAGTTAGCGGAAAAAGTAGATGGTACGTATTGGTTACCGCCAAAAGATGCGGAGGAAGTTGTTTTCTCATATAAGCCGCTCGTTGAAGGAGCTGTCATTACGATGGGGGGTACTAAAATTGAAATTGACGCATTATACTCACCGGGGCATACGATTGGGAGTACATCATTTATTGTAGATGATTTCTATTTATTATCAGGCGATATTTTATTTGTAGATTCAATTGGGCGTCCAGATCTTGCTGGAAAGGCTGAGGATTGGGTGAGTGATTTGCGAGAAACTTTATATGACCGATATAAAGTATTATCTCAACAATTAATCGTGTTACCAGCTCATTATTCAAAAATAAGTGAAATGGATGAGAATGGTGTTGTGAGCGCAAAGTTAAAAGATTTATTTGCGTATAATGCAGGACTAAATATTGAGGATGAGGGAGAGTTTCGTAACGTTGTAACGGAGAATTTACCACCTCAGCCGAATGCTTACGAAGAAATTCGTCAAACGAATATGGGTAAGATTCATCCGAGTGTGGATGAAGAACGTGAAATGGAAATTGGTCCAAATCGTTGTGCAGTTCATCAATAATAAAATAAATAAAAAATGGAGGAATAGATGATGAATGTAAAACAAGTATTAGATGCGAAAGGTTTAGCATGCCCAATGCCGATTGTAAGAACGAAGAAAGCGATGGATACTTTACAAACTGGAGAAGTGTTAGAAGTACATGTAACAGATAAAGGGTCAGTTAAGGATATTCCAGCGTGGGCAAATAAAGGTGGTCATGACATCGTAAAGCATGTAGAAGAAGCTGATGTGCTAAAGTTTTGGATTAAGAAGGCGTAGCATGTTTATAAATGTAGAGAGGTTGGTTATATGAATACAATATTAAGTACGCTCTTCATTGTACTTGCTGCAGTGTTTGTTATTTCACGTTTTTTACCGGTAAAAGATGTTCAAAATATAAGTGGAAAAGAATTAAAGAGTATAGCGGGGAAAAAGGAGAAACAATTTATCGATGTTCGCACAGTAGGTGAATATAGAGGAAATCATATGAAAGGATTTCAAAATATCCCGCTAAATGAGCTAGTGAGTAAGGCAAATCAGTTAGATAAAAATAAGGAAGTAATCGTTATTTGTCAGAGCGGGATGAGAAGTAAGCAAGCAGCAAAAGTATTAAAGAAATTAGGATTTCAGCACGTTATCAATGTTTCGAGTGGCATGAATGGTTTGTAAGGAGGCAATTTAAAATGAAAGAAATGACAGTAAAAGAATTAGAAGGAAAATTGTTACGTAAAGAGGCAGTAAATATCGTAGACGTACGTGAAGTAGAAGAAGTAGTCGAGGGGAAAATTCCAGAAGCAAGTAATATTCCACTAGGACTATTAGAATTTCGTATGCATGAGTTGGATAAACATAAAGAATATATTATCGTTTGTCGCTCTGGCGGAAGAAGTGCAAGAGCAGTTCAGTTTTTAGAGAGCTACGGTTTTCAAGCAATCAATATGGTAGGTGGTATGTTAGCGTGGGAAGGGAAAGTCGTATAGTACAGAGATAAATGATTTGAGTCTTTTTATAAATAATAAAATACCCCTATAGGTAATTGGAGGGAGCACAACATGGAGCAACAGAATAAAACAACAATTGTTTTATTTAGCGGAGATTATGATAAGGCGATGGCTGCTTATATTATTGCAAATGGTGCAGCGGCGTATGATCAAGAGGTGACTATTTTTCATACTTTTTGGGGATTAAATGCTTTAAGGAAAGATGAACATGTGAAAGTAAAGAAAACTTTCATAGAAAAAGTATTTGGAAAAATGATGCCACGTGGTGCAGATAAGATGGGCTTATCAAAAATGAATTTTGCCGGTATGGGACAAAAGATGATTAAAGGTATTATGAAAAAACATAATGCGATGCCTTTACCAGATTTAATGGATTTAGCGAAAGAACAGGGGATTAAACTTGTAGCTTGTCAAATGACGGTAGATTTATTAGGGTTAAAAGAGGAAGAGATTATGGAAGGGGTAGAGTTTGCAGGAGTAGGAGCTTATTTAGCAGATGCTTCGGATGGGAATGTAAACTTATTCATTTAAATCACCTTCTTTTTAGAAGGCGGGGGATATAAGGTGAGTTTAGTCGTATTACTTTTTATAATTGGGTTTATAGGATCGTTTATATCAGGAATGGTTGGAATTGGCGGTGCGATTATTAATTATCCAATGATCCTATACATTCCGGTATTGCTAGGATTTACTGGTTATACGTCACATGAAGTGAGTGGTATTACAGCGGTGCAAGTATTCTTTGCAACTTTTGCAGGTGCATGGGCTTATCGGAAAAGTAATGATATGGATAAAACGCTAGTTGTGTATATGGGAGCTAGTATTTTAATAGGAAGTTTCATAGGGAGTTTTGGTGCTAACGTATTAGAGGAACATACGGTCAATGTTGCTTATGCAGCGTTAGCAACAATTGCTGCTATTATGATGTTCGTACCGAAGCGAAATAATGGTGATAAAGTGAAATATAATAAACGGTTAGCAAGTTTGCTAGCGTTTATTGTAGGCGGAGCATCAGGCATTATAGGTGCTGGCGGTTCTTTCTTATTAGTACCGATTATGTTAGTTATTTTAAAATTGCCGATACGTACAACAATAGCAACATCTATCGCTATTACGTTTATTTCCTCAGTAGGGATTACGACTGGAAAAGTGATAACTGGTCAAGTAGTTGTAATTCCAGCTCTTATTATTGCGGTTGCAAGTATCTTTGCTGCGCCGCTTGGAGCGCGAGTTGGGAAGAGGATCAATCAAAAAGCATTGCAATATATGTTATCGATTTTGATTGTAGGCACTGCTGTTAAGATGTGGATTGATATGATATCGAAATAAAAGGATGGTGCTGCTTGCAGCCCATCCTTTTATTTATGCCCAAATAACTTTCATTAAATTTTTATATTCGTCATTTGCTAATTTATATAGCATTCTCGTATGTTCAAAGACAAGTGCTGGATTAAAGTTTGGTTCTGAGAATGCAAGAGATGCTGAAATATCAATTGCATTTTGCTTGTTTAATGTAAATTTTGCAAATCGATAAGATGTGTTTAATTCATTGATAACATGCAAAATATCATTTGTTGATGTTGCATCAGGTACGTGAGCAACATTGAAGCAGTATATATCTACAGTAGGATGTTCGTTTTGGAAAGCAGCGATAAGTTGAATTTTTGCGCCAGCTTCTGTCTCTAATCCTACTGAAAAATGAACAGAACCATCATTTTCATCTATATTTTCTTCCATGAATATATCGTTTGATTTTAAGTAGTCTTTAAAATCTGAGATGTTGTGTTTTACTGCAGCTTTCATATGTATGAGCCCCCTGATAATTGGAATAGATTGCTACTATTTATTATAATTTAAAAATATTAAAAAAGATAGTTAGAAAGTTCTGATTTTTAATTATGGAGAAATAAAAAGAAGCAGTACTCTACCTCCATAGAGAACTGCTTCTTTTTTATTCATTGTCGTTAGACGATGTTTCTGTTTCTTCACTGCTATTTTTATTCTTATTTTTAGATTCGTTGTTACTTGATTCGCGTTCACTTGAATTTTCCGACTTAGATTCTTTTGTTTTCTTTGAATCAGAGTCTGTTTTTGTATATGCAGGTAATCCAAGGTGAGTACGAAGTTCGTTTGTAACAGTTGCTAATTCTTTTTTATCTGGATTGTAGTAATACGTTCGGCCGCCGCCAGCAGATTTGCTACATGTATCGTCACCTTTTTCCATATAGCAGTCTTCACCTTGAATTTGTAATTTCTCAATTTCCGAGTCCGATCCGTACTTGTAGAATGAAAGCATATCATCGAATGTTAAGTTAGTAACGAATTGTCCGTTAATATCATCAATGATGTTACCAACTTTTGTTACAGATCCAACGCTTGTTAGTTTCTTTAAAATAGCTTCAATAACGAGTTGTTGACGTTGTCCACGCATTGCATCACTATCGATGTGGCGCGTTCTAGCAAGGGCAAGAGCTTCTTCACTATTTAGCTTTTGAACACCTTTCTTCAGGTGAATCGCATCAGCAGTATCATTACTATCTTGTTCAGTAAATTCAACTGGTACATCGACTTCAATACCACCTAAATCGTCGACAATTTTCATAAATGACTTGAAGTTAAACTTTACAAAGTAATCAACGGGAACATTCATTAATTTTTCAACTGCATCAATACTTGCTTGTGGTCCACCATCTTTTCCGTTTTTAGTAGAACCGTATGCATGAGCGTGTGTAATTTTATCTTTTTTCTTTTCCACTGGAATATAAGTATATGTATCTCGTGGAATACTTAATAGTTTTACAGTTTTGCTATCTTTATTAAACGTTGCAAGTAGTAGTGCATCCGTTCTTATAGCTTCTCCATATTCTTTCCCGCGGACATCGCTTTCATCAACACCCATGATTAAGACGGAGACGTTATTTGTGATAGGTTTTACAGCTTTATCACGTAAATCAGATTTATCACCGCGCGCTAAATCGTGTGCGGCATTTCGAACAGCAGAAGATGCTTTATTTACTAAAAACCAAGTATAACCGCCACCTATTATTAAAAAGAATAGAATAACGCTTATAATAATTTTTGTTTTTTTCTTACTTTTTTTCGGTTTACTGCGTGTATTTTCTTGCAAAGATGGGTTTTGCTCCATTTCTTGTACTCCTTCATTTGAATTGAAATACGACACTCATATCCACTTATTATAATGAAATTTAGCGAAAAAAAACATTACAAATCATTTACATTTCGTAAAAATTCAATTTATTTATAAAAAGTCAGATTTCTATATTTTATTTTTCAGATGTAGAATAAGTATAAGTTGTTTTAGTGAAAATGAAAACATGTATTGTGAGAAAGTTATAGAGAAGTAAGATTTGTTGAAATATAGCCAAGAAGAAATGAGTAGGTTTACTTCTTTCTTCTATATAATAAAGAAGAAATTTACGGATAAAGGAGAGAGCATAATGAATCATACATCATTCCGAGCAATCGTTGTGAACGAAACAGAAAGTAAGCAGTTTGTAAGAAACGTTGTAGAGAGAGAAGTAAGTAGTTTACCTGAGGGAGACGTATTAATACAGGTTCATTATTCTTCATTAAATTATAAAGATGCTCTTTCAGCCACGGGTAATAAAGGTGTTACGAGAACATATCCTCATACGCCAGGGATTGATGCAGCAGGAGTGGTTGTGAGTAGTGCAGATGAAACCATTAAGGTAGGAGACCAAGTTATTGTAACGGGATATGATTTAGGTATGAATACTTCTGGTGGTTTCGGAGAGTATATTCGCGTGCCAGCATCTTGGATCATCCCTTTACCAGAGGGAATGTCATTAAAGGAAAGTATGATGTACGGGACAGCAGGTTTTACAGCTGCTTTATCAGTATATAAGCTTATTGGAGCAGGCATAACGCCTAGTATGGGAGATGTTTTAGTAACGGGTGCAACAGGCGGCGTAGGGAGTGTAGCTGTTAGTATTTTAAGTAAGCTAGGATTTAACGTAGTAGGAGCGACAGGGAAAATGGAAGAGGAAGAGATGCTACTACGTCTAGGAGCGAAACAAGTGATTCATCGTACGGAGTTGAATGATGAATCAGGAAGACCAATGTTAAAAGGGATATACGCTGGAGTTATCGATACTGTAGGTGGACATATGCTAGAAACCGCTTTAAAAACGGTAAAGTATGGTGGTTGTGTAACGACATGCGGTAATGTGGCAGGGCAGGAATTACAAACAACGGTATATCCGTTTATTTTGCGAGGCATAAGTCTTTTAGGAATAGATTCTGTGCAATGCCCAGTGGATGTGAGAAGAGATGTGTGGACGCTCTTAGCAAGTGAATGGGAAAATAATGAGTTACTATCTTATACAGAAGAATGTACATTGGAAGAGTTAGATGAAAAGTTTACACTTATATTGCAAGGAAAGTTAAAAGGAAGAACGGTTGTAAATATGAAATGAAAAAAGAGACGCTTAAGTTAGCGTCTCTTTTTTATTATAATGATTGTTTTAAATTGATTTTACCTTGTTCACCTAAAACACCATCAGCGATATTTACAGCGTGATCACCGATACGCTCTAAGTTACTTACCATATCAACGAAGATGATACTTGCATCACCTGAACAGCTACGTTCGTTTAGGCGTAATACGTGACGTTTACGAAGAACACGTTCCATTTGGTCGATTTTGCGTTCTTTTGCAATAACTGTTTGAGCTAATTCAGTATCGAAGTTTGTTAAAGCTTCGACTGCGTCTTGTAATGTTGAAATCGTTAATTCAAGCATTTCATTTAGTTCAGCTAGTGCTTCGTCTGATAGTGAAACGCGGTTTGAAATTTGGAAATCTACAAGTTCTACTAGGTTTTCTACATGATCACCAACACGTTCAATATCTCCAACCACACCAGCTAAAACGGAGTGTTTTTCAGAGTCTGAAGGTGAAAGCGGCTTTTCTGATAGTAAAACTAAATACTCGGTAATTTTTTTATCTAAATTGTTAATAGCTCCTTCTAATTGAGTAGCCATGTTTTCGTGCTTTTTGTCTTGTGTATTTAAATATTGATTCGCTTCTTTTAAGCCGTGTAATGAAAATTCAGCCATACGCACAACCTCTTTTTGAGCTTCAGTTAAAGCGATAGCTGGAGATTGCTCAATAAAGATTGGATTTAAATGTTGTGGTTTGAAGTTAATAGATGAATCTTCACCACGAATGATTTTTGTTACGATCCATGCTAATACTGCAATAAATGGGAACTGAATGATTGTATTTGTTACGTTAAATGTTCCATGTGCAAATGCAATTGTCATTTCTGGATTTAAGTTTAATGAAGTTTGGAAATATTGGATTAAACTTGTAAATGGTACCAATAAAATTGTAAAGATAATGGTACCGATAATATTAAAGATAACGTGAACTAATGCTGCACGTCTTGCGGCAATTGAAGTACCGATTGCTGCTAATACTGCTGTAATTGTTGTACCGATGTTATCACCGAACAATACAGGAAGAGAAGCTTGTAAATCAATAGCACCTTGACCGAATAGTTCTTGTAAAATACCGATTGTTGCGCTTGAGCTTTGTACAATTAAAGTGAACACTGTACCGACAATAATTCCTAAAATTGGATTGTCACTCATGCTAACCATTAACTCTTGGAATGACTCTAAAGAGCGAAGAGGTTTCATACCTGCGCTCATTAATTCTAAACCGAAGAATAACATACCAAAACCGAATACAACTTGACCTACAGAATGTACTTTTTTATTTTTAAAGAAGAATAGTAAAATCGCTCCAACTGCCATAACTGGGAGCGCATATTCTCCGATTTTAATTCCGATAATAAATGCAGTAACTGTCGTTCCGATATTCGCACCCATAATAACACCGATTGCTTGTCTTAATGTCATAAATCCGGCACTTACAAGTCCGACTGTTAAAGCGGTTGTTCCTGAACTTGATTGGATTAATACAGTAACTAACATACCTGCTAGTACACCCATAAGTGGGTTTGTTGTAAAGCGATCTAAAATATCGCGAAGACGATCACCAGCTGCTTGTTGCAGTCCATCGCCCATGTATTTAATCCCGAATAAGAAAATACCTAATCCACCAATGAACTGGAAGATCATATCTTGAACATTATATTCCACGCATTCCACTCCTTAAATTTCATGTACGCTGTAATTATTAACTAAACCTTGAGGCACTGTAAACGGTTTGCTAGTAAAATTTACACTAAATTTACAAAGTGATAAAAAGTTTACAAATCTTTAAAGAAACACCTGGATTTAATTGGTTTTTTAGATGATATATCTAATCAGTTTGTAAAAAAGTCACAGTTGTCACACTATTCTTGGATAGTAAAAATAGGAGAGGTGAACTATCCAAATTGGATGCGCTAAGTAGAGGATCACCTTATTTATACTAATAGTTCTTTACATATTTTTTGATTAAAGTTAGAAAAATATGTAGGGGAAATGGGGAGGTTTGAAATGGGTTTATTTAATGAAAGTAAAAAACGATTAAATTATTTTAAACTGTTTTCTTTTGAG
Organism: Bacillus sp. EB106-07-01-XG149; assembly: GCF_058791555.1. Classification (NCBI taxonomy): domain Bacteria; kingdom Bacillati; phylum Bacillota; class Bacilli; order Caryophanales; family Bacillaceae; genus Bacillus; species Bacillus sp. EB106-07-01-XG149. The sequence goes on from NZ_JBYTDP010000008.1 coordinate 48,685, forward strand.
ATGCTCGCAACAATAAAAAAGAGCAATTCGCATATGAATTTGCCCTGTTTTTTTATGTTGAAAAAGTTTGAGTGCTTCGTATTGTAAAACTATGTATAGTGTTCTTCTTTTATTAGGAGTGTTCGTTATGTTTCACATTTATGACGACATTTCCCTTTTTGTGTCCTTTTTCTACATATATATGAGCTTCAACAATTTCCTCAAAAGTATATTGCCTATCAATGATCACTTTTATTTTACCGTTCTCAACAAGTTCTTTAAGGAAATTTAATGCTTCGGAAGTTTCAGGTGCGTTTTGACTTAATATGAGTTTCATGCGACTTGTCAATTTAGTCCAGAGCATTTGGGCACTTGGTAACGGTTCAACGATATTTATATAGGTACCATCTTCCTTTAATATTTTAATACACTCTGAAAAGGAGCTCCTGTTTACCGCTTCAAAAATAACATCATAAGTTTCGTCTGTAGTAGAAAATTTTTTTGTGGTGTAATCAATTACTTCGTCAGCTCCTAGAGATTTGACCAATTCTAAATTGGAGGTACTGCACACACCTGTAACTGTTGCACCGAAATACTTGGAAATTTGTACTGCATAACTTCCGACACTTCCAGAAGCTCCGTAAATAAGAACGTTTTGGCCGCTTCGAACATTAGCTTTCCTCAGGAAAAATAAGGCTGTACGTGCCCCGATTGGAATGGCCGCGGCTTCTTCATAGGTTATATTGGAGGGTTTCATACATACTGGTCCATCTTCAGCTATACAAATGTACTCAGCATAAGAACCGAAATTTGCTTGGGTAGCAGCAAAAACTTGATCTCCTATTTTAAAACGAGTAACGTCTTTTCCTACTGATTCAACTTCACCAGCCAATTCCATTCCAAGTATTTGTTTTTTCGGTTGTTTAATACCAAGTGCAATGCGAGCAGGTAGCCAAACAGAAGAGGGAACTGTAAAACTTCTTGAGCGAATATCTCCTGCTGTTACGGTTGTCGCTTTTATTTTTACAAGTATTTCGTTTTCTTTAGGACTAGGTTTCTCTACCTCTTTCAATTGAAGAACGTCGGGGGGACCATATTTTGTGTACACTATTGCTTTCATCAACATTTCCTCCAATTCGTTGTATATATTAATAGCATACGAACAACATGAATAAATAGAACGGTGGTTCACCTTTCAATACAATGCAAAAAGCAGTGTGATTTTTGGAGAATCCACTGCCTTTTGCATTTTTATATATATGATGTTTTAGTTTAATTACTTTGAAATAGAACGATTTAACACTATCCAACGGCTTTTTCGTTTGTTTTATCGTTCTGCTTTTGTTTTCGTAAGCTTGTAATGTAAATGAACAGAAAAGCAATAAGTAATAGAGAAGAATAACGGTATACAGTCGCATAGTTTGTAAAATGTGCAATGAATCCGAAAATAATCGCTCCCGCACCAATTCCAAGGTCAAATGCTGAGAAGAATGTAGCTGTTGCGACTCCTCGTCGGTGCGGTGCTACTCGGTCGATCATCCATGCTTGTAGTGCAGGTTGAATCGCTCCAAAACCACTTCCGTAGCATGCTGCTGCAATAATTAAACTCGGAATGGTAGTTGTATACGACAATAAAATAATACCTGTAAACGTAATGATAACCCCTGGAATAATAACGAATGCATGACCTTTCGCATCGTATAACTTTCCAGAAAACGGACGAGTGACAGCGATTGCAAGTGCATTAAATAAGAAGAAGAGGCTTATATCAGCAATTCCGACTTCCGTAGCAAATAATGTAATAAAGCTCCCGATTCCGCCGTACATTAATGTAATACATAATATTAATAATGAAGGAAGTAAAGCTTTGCGCTCAATAAATCCATCGAGAAAAGTACCAGATGTTTGCTGTAGTGGTTGCGGCGATTTTTTGATTTGAAGTAGTTTCGTTAATATTAATGAAACAATTGTACATGAAAGTGCACATAAAAAAAGAATCGTGAAGTTATATGTTTGCATGAGCCAAAGTCCGATAAGTGGACCGAGTGCCATTGCAATCGTTCCGGAAAGGCCGAAATATCCCATGCCTTCACCACGGCGAGCTTGCGGAATTAAATCTGAAACGACAGTTCCATATGTAGTCGTTGTAATACCAAAGCCAGCTCCGTGTAAAATTCGCACGGCAAGCAATAGGAAGATGGTTGAAGCGAAAAGATAACTACCCATAGCGAGTAAACAAATAGCAGTACCGATCATTAAAATGATTTTTTTATTAAATTTTTGCAAGGCATTTCCAGTTAGCGGTCTAACAAAAAGTGCCGCCACGGTAAACATGCCTACAACAAATCCGATATTGGAACTTGTGCCGCCAATTTCTTTCACATAAACAGGTAAAGTAGGAATTAACATTTGAAACCCTAAAAACATACATAAGTTTGCAAAAATTAAAGCGACAAACTCTTTCGTCCATAACGATTCTCGTTTTACGAGTATTGCTTCTCCCATATATTCATCCCCTATATAAAATTTTCCCGCTATTAACGGGCAGTAAAACTCCCACCTCAAAATCCGGCTTGAGCAAAGAAGTTAGGTGGGAGATCAACTGCCCGTAAATGCCCGATCGGTTCAACTAATAATCAGTGGGGGATGAACACCCCCCTCACTGATTAAAGTTTCACTTTATCTCTTTTCTTTCGAGTATATGTATTGGTCAATGTAACAGTCAAGGAAGGTGACTTGAAAACGTATAACAATTTTCGAGGTGGAAAAACTGACAAATTTGTGTAAAAGCTACACAACTATGAAAAAAAGTTGTAAAGTATAGATGTATAGACTTGTAGTTGTTATGAATGATAGAAATTGTTTTTTCTTTAAAGAAAGCGGATTCAAAAAGTAGTGAATGAGAAGGGGATATATACTTTTTCACTACATACATTTGAAAAGGTTTACAAAACAATGAAGAAAGAGGCGTGTACATATGAGACGATTAGGTATTTCTATTTATCCAGAACATTCAACGGTAGAGAAAGATAAGGAATATTTAACATTAGCAAGTAAATACGGATTTACTCGTGTATTCACATGCTTATTGTCTGTAGATGGAGAAAAAGAGAAAATTATAGAAGAGTTTAAAGAGACAGTCTCTCATGCAAATGCATTAGGGTTCCAAGTATTAGTTGATATTAGTCCGTCTGTCTTTACACAATTAGGTATTTCATATAATGATTTATCGTTCTTCCATGAGTTAGGAGCGTACGGCATTCGTTTAGATGTCGGTTTCTCTGGTTTAGAAGAATCGATTATGACTTACAATCCATACGGCTTAAAAATTGAAATTAATATGAGTAACGGTACGAAATATGTAGATAACATTATGAGCCATAGACCAAACCGTGAAAATTTAATTGGTTGCCATAATTTTTATCCGCATCGTTATTCAGGATTATCATACGATCATTTCATTAAATGCTCGAAACAATTTAAAGATTACGGTATGAGAACGGCTGCGTTTATTTCATCCTTTGATGCAACGTACGGACCTTGGCCAGTAACAGAAGGCTTATGTACGTTAGAGCAGCATCGTGAATTACCGATGACAACACAAGCGAAGCATTTATTTGCGACAGAATTAATTGATGATGTTATTATTGCGAACGCGTATGCATCAGAAGAAGAATTACAAGCACTAGGTGCATTAAATAAAGAGAAACAAACATTTGATATAGGATTATATGATACAACAACAGAACTAGAAAAAATTATCGTATTAGACGAGCCTCATTTTTACCGCGGGGATGTATCTGAATATATGATTCGTTCGACACAAAGTCGTGTGAAATATAAGAAAAAAGAGTTCAAACCGCATAATACACGCGAAATTAAACGCGGTGATCTTTTAATTGATAATGAACAGTATGGTCAATATAAAGGTGAATTACAAATTGCTTTAAAAGATATGGTGAATACAGGAAAAACAAATGTAGTTGGCCGAATTGTGGAAGAAGAAATTTTCTTATTAGATTATTTACAAGCATGGGATAAATTCGGATTTACATTAAAGAAATAGATAAAATGAAAAAGGAAAAAACTACTGACCTCAGCAGCTTTTTCCTTTTTATATATAAATTGTGAGAGGAAGAGCTATGACAAAAGTGCATCAGCGATTAATTTCTATTTTAGAGGAGTTTTTAGAAGAGAAATCGATGTTAAATCGAGCTTTTTTAGCGAGCCGTTTACATGTATCAACGAAGACGATTCAAAAAGATATAAAATTATTAAATGATATATTGGAAGAAAACGGAGCGAAAATTGAATCGCAAAGAGGGACTGGATACGAACTAGAAATTATACAAACGAAGAAGTTTGAAGAGTTTTGCGTGGATCTATTTCAAAAACAGACTGAAAAGATCCCGACTTCTTATGAAGAAAGGATAGCGTACATCCTGCAACGTATTGTAACGACAGAGGGATATGTGAAGCTTTCACAGTTAGCAGAGGAGATTTATGTGAGTAAATCGACTGTAAATTTAATTATGAAAGATGTTACAGATATATGTGGTCGTTATCAATTACAAATCGAAAAGAGACCGTATTATGGTATACGTATTGTGGGAGAGGAGTTTCATATTCGTTCTTGTTTATCACAATATGGTTTACCGCGTTATGACCATACTCCGTTTCATGAGCAATTTGAGCAGATGGATACATATTTATCGTTACCTCATATCCCACTTATCCGTTCGGTTATATTAAAGTATATTGAGGGAGGAACGATATATTTATCAGATATTGAAATTGATAATTTAGTCATTCATATTGCAATTGCAATAAGGCGTTGTGAAGATCAACATTATATGAAAGGACTGAATACGGAGCAATCAGAACTCATAATAAAGAAAGAATATACAATTGCGAAAGAGATTGTAGGGGATTTAGAGAAAGAGTTGCATCTTTCATTTCCAGAAGAAGAAGTTTTATATGTGACGATGCATTTATTGAGTACTGCTGTTACAGCGAGAGATCGTTATGAAAATGTGGAAGAACTATTAGGGAAAGATCTATATGCATTTATGCAACATATTCTTTTTAAAGTAGCGGAAGAACGGAATCTTATTTTTTATTATGATGAAGAATTATTATTTGGATTTGGTGTTCATTTAAAAACGTTATTAAACCGTTTGAAGTATAAGTTAAATACGAGAAATCCTCTTTTGGCAGAAGTGAAAAAGAATTATCCGTATGCTTTTGAAATTGCGGTTCTCGTTGGAGATATAATTGGTGATTATACGGGAGAATCGATTCCGGAAAGTGAAATTGGTTATATTGCGACTCACTTCGGGGGAGCGATGAGTCGTTTACAGGAACAGAATCAAAAGAAAAGATGTTTACTAGTTTGTGCGACTGGTCAAGGAAGCGCCCAGCTATTGAAATATAAAATTCTATCACAGTTCCGAGATAAATTAGAGATTGTAGGGATTACAGGTTATTATCAATTGAAAGTGGAAGACCTTTATAAAGAGAAAATAGATTGTATTATTAGTACGATTCATATACCGAGTGGTTTGCCTGTGCCTGTTATAAAAGTGAACTCAATATTTGATGATAAAGAGATTAAGTCAATCGGTCAGCAGTTGTTTACGCATGTGAATACTAGTGTGCAGCAGTATATAAAGGAAGATTTGATCTTTTTAAATCATAGCGCTTCTACGAAGGAAGAGGTTATCCAATTTTTATGTGAGAAAGCTGCTGAGAAAAACTATGTACCAGAAAAATTTTATGATTCTGTTAAGGAAAGAGAGAATACATCTCCTACAGCCGTTGGGAATTTAGTTGCAATTCCACATCCGATGCAGTTATTAAGTGAGAAAACATTTTTGATGTTTTGTACACTTAATAAAGCGGTTGACTGGGGAGATAAGAAAGTACAAGTTATTATTTTATTTAGTGTAAAGCGCAATAATAATGAAGATTTACAAAAGCTTTATGATTTTTTATATGATATTATGTCTAGTCAGCATACGATAGAGAAATTAACTAAGGCTGGAATGATTGAAGAATTTCAAGAGATTTTACTATCGTTTTGAAAAAGTATATAAAAACTTCCGTTACACAACGGAAGTTTTTTATGTTTAATTGTATGCGTTTTCATAATAAGATAACAATATAGAAAAAAGATAGCTTGGGGGAATTTAAAATGACTGATATGCAAACTCCATTTGCGTTAATTTTACATGGTGGCAATGCGAGAAGCGCGGCGCTTGAAGCAATTGCTTTTGCAAGACAAGGAGATTTTGAGAATGCGAGTGAAAAGATGACACTTGCTAGTGAAGAGATTTCAGCAGCTCATCGCATTCAAACAGACTTAATTCAAGAAGAAGCAAGAGGAAATCATGCAGAAATCAGTTTACTGTTAGTACATGCACAAGATCATTTAATGAATGCAATTACAGTGAAAGAACTTGCTGAAGAATTTATTACTCTTCATAAACGAGTAGAAGAGAAAGTGACAGTATAAGATGTACATTTTATTATGTTGTGCAGCAGGCATGTCAACGAGTATGGTTGTAAGAAAAATGCAAGAAGAGGCAAAGAAACAAGGGAAGGATTATAAAATTAAAGCAGTTGATTCAGAACTTGTGAAACTGGAAATAAAAAATGCTGATGTTGTTTTAATCGGACCACAAGTGAAGTATTTGTTTACAGCGGTACAGTTTCTTGCGAAGTCATACGATATACCGGTTGCAATAATAGAACAAAGAGATTATGGCATGTGTGACGGTTTAAAAGTACTGAAACAAGCAGAACAATTAGTTTTAGCATAATTATATTTTTTTAAATATAAACATTATAATGTTATAACTTTTTGTTCTTGCGTAGTAAAGAGAAAGAGGAGGGGTATTGATGAATGGTTTTATGAGTTTTATGGAACAAAAGATTATGCCAACAACGCAAAAGATTGCAGGACAACGACATTTATTAGCAATTCGAAACGGAGTTATTTCTACATTGCCGTTAACGATTGTCGGATCATTTTTCGTTATCTTTTTAAATTTACCAATTGATGCATATATGGAATGGATTGCACCATTTCGCCATATTTTAGATATTCCATTCCGGTTTACAGTAGGTTTAATGGCGTTATACGCAGCATTTGGGGTAGGAGCTTCACTCGCAAACTTTTATCAGCTCAATCAGTTAAGTGCAGGGTTGTTATCTGTACTCGCCTTTTTACTAGCATCAGTTGAACCAATTCAAATTACGAAAGCTGTACCAGGTGTTATTGATGCAGGAAGATACATTTCAGTAGGAACATTAAGTGCAACGTCTTTATTCGGCGCAATTGTTACAGCATTAATTGCAGTAGAAATTTATCACTTTATGATTAAGCATAATATCTCGATTAAATTACCAGACAGTGTACCACCAGCAGTTGCAAACTCGTTTGCAGCATTAATCCCAACTTTAGTAGTTATTCTTTTATTCTGGGGTATTCGTTACGGTTTAAAATTCGATGTGAATACAACAATCACATATTTAATCGCACCACTAAAATCAGTATTAGTAGGAAATAATTTATTCGGCGGTTTATTAACAGTATTCTTAATCGTGTTCTTCTGGTCATTCGGTATACATGGCCCTGCGATTTTAGGACCAATTATTCGTCCGATGTGGGATTCAGCAATTCTTGAAAATATGGAAGTATTCACAGCTACAGGAAATGCACATCAATTACCAAACTTATTTACAGAACAATTTATTCAATGGTTCGTATGGATCGGTGGATCAGGCTCAACATTAGCTTTAGTTATTATGTTTATGTTCTCTAAATCTAAATTCCTAAAAGAGTTAGGTAGATTATCATTCGTGCCAGGTTTATTCAATATTAACGAACCGATTATTTTCGGGGCACCAATTGTAATGAACCCAATTTTAATTATTCCATTCGTTATAACACCGTTAGTGACAACGACAGTATCATATTTCGCAGTTGTTTCAGGCATGATTCCGCTCATGATGGCGAAGTTGCCATTTACGATGTTAGCACCAATTGCAGCGATTATTAGTACAGACTGGACAATTATGGCTGGTGTACTTGTACTTATTAACTTTGTTATCTCATTCGTTATTTACTACCCATTCTTCAAAATGTATGAGAAACAACAATTAGCAGGAGAGGAGAAAACAGAATGCTCGGAGCCATTATCATCTTAATTACATTCGTAGCGGGGCAGTGTATTGCACATTATTCAAAATGGGTACAAAGTAAATCTTTATTAGTGTTACTACTCGTATCAATTGTATTTATCGGTAGTTCAATGGGTGCCTATGTAATGTTAGGGTTACAATCACCGTACGTAATCATTGTACCAACGATTTTATGTGCAACATGTTTATCTGCAAAATATAGATTTACGAGCATGGCATTAATACAACGTGTGAAGGAGATGCAAAAGCATGGAGCGTAAATTAGGGATTTCACTTTATCCAGAGCATTCAACGAAAGAAAAAGATATGGTATACATTTCGGCAGCGGCACGCCACGGTTTTTCAAGAATATTCACATGTCTATTATCTGTGAATCGTCCGAAAGAAGAAATTGTAGCTGAATTTAAAGAAATTATTAATCATGCAAAAGATAACAATATGGAAGTTATTTTAGATGTAGCTCCGGCAGTATTTGATCAACTTGGTATTAGCTATAGCGACCTATCATTCTTTGCAGAGTTAGGTGCAGATGGTATTCGTTTAGATTTAGGTTTTGACGGATTAACAGAAGCAAAAATGACGAATAATCCGTACGGCTTAAAAATTGAGCTAAACGTAAGTAACGATATTGCATACTTAGAAAATATTCTTTCGCATCAGGCGAATAAACCAGCTTTAATTGGTTGTCATAATTTCTATCCGCAAAAATTTACTGGTCTTCCGTATGATTATTTCATTCGCTGTAGTGAACGCTTTAAAAAACACAGTATTCGTACGGCAGCCTTTATTACGTCACATGCAGCCGACATCGGTCCATGGGATATTAATGACGGATTATGTACGTTAGAACAACATCGAAATTTACCGATTGAAGTACAAGCGAAACATTTATGGGCAACAGGGCTTATTGATGATGTTATTATCGGAAATGCTTATGCGAGTGAAGAAGAGTTAGAGAAACTAGGAAACTTAAATCGTTACATGTTACAGCTAAAGGTACACTTTGTAGAAGAAGCGACTGAAGTAGAGAAGAAAGCGACACTGCAAGAATTACACGTAAGACGCGGCGACATAACAGAATATATGGTACGTTCTACAGAAGTACGTAAAAAGTACAAAAACTATGACTTCCCAGTGCGCGAAAGTGTACGACAGGAAAGAGGGCAAGTTGTAATTGGGAACAACTCATTTGGTAAGTATAAAGGTGAACTGCAAATCATTCTAAAAGAAATGCCGATAGATGAACGGAAAAATATTGTCGGTACAATTGCGGAAGAAGAGTTATTCTTACTAGATTATGTAGGAGCTTGGACGCAGTTTACTTGTGTGGAATAGGGGAGGAGAGGATGCTATGGCATCCTCTTTGTTCTGTTGAAATAGTAATCTATCGTATATAGAATGCAAAGAGATAGATTTAATTTGGACGGGAGAGAAGGAGATTGTCATCGCTCTTCGTTTTTTACATAAGTTTGTTAATCATGAAGAAGTTTTAAAGGCGTTTGATAAAGTATATAACAAACGAGGGAACTTATTTATGTCAGAGCGAAAGTGGATTCGGGATCATATTAGTTACTTTCAAGAGAAAGTTAGAATGTGAGAATCAAAAAAAGAGTCAGCCTCAATGAGACTGACTCTTTTTATACGAACTAGTTTAATACTTTAACTGTAACTGTTTTACGTCCCCAGTTACTTGATGTACCTTTATCAGGCATTAAAACGTCGATTTTATTTCCTTTAATAGCTCCACCAGTATCACCAGCGATTGCTACTCCGTAACCTTCAACCCATACTTTTGAACCTAATGGAATTACACTTGGGTCAACTGCAATAAGTTTCATGTTTGGATTAGCTGTTAAGTTATGACCTAAAGCTGATTTTACTTGGTCGCCTGCTTTATAACCATTTTCAAGTGGGTCTGCTGTGTAAGCTGTTGCTACAACACGTAGTTCACGAGAAGATGATGGTGCACTTGTTTCAGTTTCTTTTGCAACAGGTTGTTGTGTAGCTGGTTTTTGAGCTTTAGCCGTTTCACGAGCTTTAGCTGCCTCTTGAGCTTTAGCCGCTTCACGAGCTTCAGCTGCTTCTTGAGCTTTAGCCGCTTCACGAGCTTCAGCTGCTTCTTGAGCTTTAGCTGCTTCACGAGCTTTAGCTGCCTCTTGAGCTTTAGCCGCTGCTTGAGCTTCAGCTGCTGCCTCGGCTTTAGCCGCTTCACGAGCTTTAGCTGCTTCCCCGGCCTTAGCTTCTGCTTGAGCTTCAGCTGCTTCACGAGCTTTAGTTGCCTCTTGAGCCTTAGCTTCTGCTTGAGCTTCAGCTGCTTCACGAGCTTTAGTTGCCTCTTGAGCCTTAGCTTTTGCTTGCGTTTCAGCTACTTCACGAGCTTTAGTTGCTTCCACAGCTTTAGCTGTATCTTGAACTTTAGTTGTTTTTTCCACTTTAACTGCTGGTTGAACTTTAACTGGAGCTTTACCTGTTAAGTAAGGAACATGAACATAAGCTGTTTTTCCGTTATATTCAAATTGAATCCAGTCATTTTGCACTTGGTGTGTTGTTTCGATTACGTCATCCTGTTTCAACTTACCAATAATTTCTGAGTCTGTGTTTGCACCAGCACGTACGTTTAATACGTTTGCTGTTACGTAGTAAGTGTCTTTTGTATAGTCAGCGCTAATGAAAGCTTCTTTACCGCTATTCAATTTCACTTTTGACCATCCGTTTTCTGTATGTAAAACGTTAACTTTATATCCATCTAATAACTTTCCGACAACTTGTGATTCAGTAGTTGGGTTTTCTCGTACGTTTAGTACGTCAGTTGTTACAATCGTTTCTGCTTTAGCAGATGTTGTGAAAATCCCAAGACCAAAAACCGCTGCTGTTGCTATACCCATAAATTTTTTCATAATAGCCTCCATTGCATTTGTTTTCGTTGACCTCATTATAGCAACCATTATTTTCTTATTTGCGGAAAACACAAAACTACAAAGCATTCGTAACGGGTCATTAATATTCTGTAATAATTCCAGTAATATCCTAAAAGCGCTTTCTTATAGGTGTTAGGGGAGGTTATAGCATGTGATACATAAAAATGAGAGTATTTCAATTTCTAATAGGTTAATAATGTTTCTGTAGTGTTACATAAACTTTTCATACGTGTTACAAAAGTGGTGTATTTCACTATTGTAACGTAGAGATAGTTATGTAATAATAACTATTTTGGTTGTGTAAATATATATATGAGGTGAAAATCAATGAAATATCGCCATAATTGTTACAAAATAAGTCGAGGTATGGAAAAAATTACGCCTTGATTTTAGGTCATCACATATTATTTTTGCAATAATAGGATTCTATAATAGCTTTAGTACGCTAAAATAATTAAAGGTGTTGATAACGTGAAACATATATAATAGAAGAAACACGATTTAATAGATAAATAAAAAACGTAGGAGTTTACACTCCTACGTTTTTTATTTACTCATATCGTAAACATTCAATTGGATCAAGTTTTGCAGCTTTGTTCGCTGGTAGTAAACCGAATGCAATACCGATTAGCATTGAGATACCTACTGAAAGAAGTCCAAGTTCTTTTGAGATAACGAGTGGCCATCCGGCAAAGATTGAGACGATCCAAGCGAAGAATATACCGAGCATGAATCCGATGAAACCACCGAGTCCTGTTAAAATACAAGATTCAATTAAGAATTGTGTTAATACTTTACCGCGCGTTGCACCAAGTGCTTTACGAATACCGATCTCACGTGTACGTTCTGTTACAGATACAAGCATAATGTTCATTACACCGATACCACCAACAAGTAAAGAAATAGCAGCGATACCACCGAATACCATTTTCATCATACCGATGGACTCGTCTAATTGCTTCGTAAATTCACCTAAATCTTGTGCTTCGAATTTATGCTCAAATTTAGGAGCTTTCATTTCGTTTAAAACAGAAGCAGCTTGTTTTTCTACACTTTTACGTTCTGCTGGCGAAGTTAATATTAATCTTACAGAGTCATACTCAGTTACTCCTGAGATTACAGGAGCGTTTTCAAGTGATGTATAACCTTCTGACATAGCCATTCCGAAATCATTTTTTGCTTCATACACACCGACTACTTTATATGGCTTTCCTTTTATATCAGTATATAAATTTGATTCCCAACCATTAAACAATTTGTTGAAAGCTTCTTCATTTAAAATAACAGCAGGAATTGCTTGCTTTAATTCACTATCATTTAATTCACGACCGTGAACTAATTTTATTTTCGCATCTGTCATGAAGGCGCCTGTTCCACCTTTTAAATCAAGAGAGACATCTTTTGAACCAGAAGATGCTTTTACTTTCATACTTACATCTGGATACACATCTTTAACACCAGGAACAGTTTGAAGACGTTTTAACATATCAGCTGTAATTTTGGCACTATCAGTTCCGTAATCAGGGTTGTTGTAGTAAATCGTTACTTCAGTATCTTTTCCTTGGCCTAACTCTTTTTTAAACTTTGCGTTTGTACCATCACCCATTGAGATGATAGTAATAATGGCACTAATACCGATAATAATACCTAACATCGTTAATATAGAACGCATTTTATGGGCAAAGATAGAGGAAAGGGCCATGCGTATATTTTCACTCGTGTTCAAAATTAACCTCTCCAATCTTGGACGATATTTCCGTCACGAATTACAATTTGACGTGCTGCAGCTTCCCCGATTTCACGATCATGGGTAATCATAATGATTGTTGAGCCTTGTTTGTTTAATTCGTAAAAGAGGTCCATAATTTGTGTACTCGTTTTCGTATCAAGTGCACCTGTCGGTTCATCGGCTAAAATGAACTTTGGATTATTTACGATTGCACGTGCGACTGCGACACGCTGTTTTTGTCCACCTGATAATTCGTTCGGTAGGTGAGTAGCACGATCAGCTAAACCTACTTTTGTTAAAGCGGCTAATGAGCGCTCACGTCTTTCTTTTTTATCAACTCCAGCGTAAATAAGAGGTAATTCTACATTTTGAAGTGCTGTAAGTCTCGGTAATAACATGAAGTTTTGGAATACGAACCCAATCTCTTTATTACGAACGCGTGCAAGTTCTGTCTCAGACATGTTTGAAATATTTTGACCAGCTAGTTCATACGCACCTGTCGTTGGTTTATCTAAGCAACCGATAATGTTCATTAATGTTGATTTACCAGAACCAGATGGTCCCATAATAGAAGTGAATTCTCCCTGGTTCAGTGTTACGTCAATGCCGTGTAATATTTGAACGGATTCTGCACCATTTTGGAAAGATTTCGTGATGCCTTTTAAGTTAATCATTCAACGACAACCTCCATACCATCTTTTAAGTCTTTTTCAGGTTTAGAGATAATTTGCTCTCCTTTTTTCACTCCAGAAACTTTTGCTTCGCTATCAGTCTCGAATTCAACAGTAACTGCTTGTTCTTTCGCTTTACCGTCTTTTACAACGAAGACAACATTTTTGTCACCTTTTTTCACGATACTGCTTTTCGGAACAATCGTACCAGTTGCTTCGCCAGATTTACTTGTTACGTAAACGTGGAAGCCGTTTTGTAATTCTTCACTATTATCTAATGTGACAGTGAATTGATAGTTAGAAACTGTTTTGTTTTCATCCATGCTCTTTAATGGTGTAGAACCGATTTCTGTTACTTTTCCTGTCCAAGTCTTACCAGCGACAGTTTTTGATGAAACAGTTACTTCTTGCCCAACTTTCATACTAGCAAGCTCATATTCAGAAAGTTGACCTTTTACTTTAAATGGACCAGCATGACGAAGTGTAATGCCGCTCATACCTGTTTTTTCATCAGCAGTTTTTACGATATCATCAATTACGCCATCAGTAGGGCTCGTTACAGAAAGTGTGTTTACTTTTTCTTTTGCTGCTTTAATCATTTCATCAGATTTTTCCACTTCAAACTTTTTCATTTCAATTTGTGATTCTAATTGTTGTACTTCGATTTCTGATGCTTTTAACGCTTCAGCAGGAAGGCCTGCATTTTTCTCTTTTTGTAATTTTTGTTTCGCTGCATCAATTTGTTTTTGGAACAATGTTACTTCTTTTTGTGCGATTTTCTTTTGCATTTCTGCTTCTGTTACACCTTGTTTCGCAGTAGGGTCATTATATTTAAAAAGGAGTTGCCCTTTTTTCACTTCATCACCTTTTTTTACAGCTAATTCATACGTACCTTTTGTTGGATCAAATGAAATTGTTTCGATGCCGTTTGGAATGACTTCACCGCCAAATTTTTGCGCGTTTTCAATTTGTTTTTCTGTTACTTTATATCCGCTATATGCCATTGCTACTTCTGAACTACCGCCAGCAAATGCAAAATATGATCCAGCTGCAATACCGATTGCTACTACACTAGTAATTAACACTTTATTTTTCTTCTTCATCTATTTATCACCTTTTCGTTCGTTTTAGTATCTACATTCAGTATAAAAGAGGTGAAGAATCTGACAAATCGTTTTAGCTTACAATAACCTTACAGTTTTGTAAGGTATGAATATGTAAATGTAAGGTAGAGCTTGTCCCAGCCTAAGCAAATGAATTGACTCGTTGTTTTTTTCTTACAATAATGTTGTATGAAGGAGAGGAGGAAGGAAGATGGAAGCTTATTTTAGTGCGCATCCATTAAAACCGTTTATTCCATACTCAAGGCAACATGTCCTTATATTATTTATTATGTTAGTAGGGATATTTTTTCTATATCAATACCAAGATTTATTGCGTCAAAATGAGTGGAATATAACGGTTCGATATGCGATTGCATTTTTATTTATTGGGAGTGAAATTGGGCTCCATATGTGGGAATGGAAAGCGGGGATTTTTGAACTAGGCACTTCATTACCATTTGAGTTATGTACGATTAGTTTATTGTTAGCGTCGATTATGATGGTAACGAAAAGTTACCGCATATATGAGATTGTATTTTTTACGGGAATTATTGGGGCATCACAAGCCATTTTAACGCCGAACGTGCAATATGCTTTTCCACATTTTCGCTTTATAGAATTCTTCGTTGCACATGTATTACTCATTTGGGCACCACTCTTTATGACGTGGGTAGAAGGATATAGACCGACCTTGCAATCAATTAAGCGTACGATGATATTTTTAAACATAATAATTCCGATCGTTTCTTTTGTGAACTACAAAACAGGTGGCAATTATATGTTTTTAGCTCGTAAGCCAGAAACTGCCTCATTACTCGATATGTTAGGGCCACACCCTTACTATATTATTTCATTAGAAATAGCTGCGCTTATTGGATGTTTTATTTTGTATATGCCGTTTGCGAAAAGAGAAGGGAATGCGCATAAAGAATCACTAGGATCATAACCTAGTGATTTTTTATATATAAATATTTACAATTCAGAAAATTAAGAATAAAATTAAAGGGGTAAATTATATAGAGAGAAGGGAAAACGTGGTCAAAAAAGTTTTTCTGAATGGGATGGAAGTGACGGTTCAATTTATTATTTCGATTTTGGGTATTATTTGTTTAGGAGCACTGCCGAAATTATTTTATGGATTTGAGCTGCATGCATCAAGGTACATACAGAGTTTAAAAGAAGTGTTTGTGAACTTAATGGATATCTCTAATTTTCAATATGTGAGAGGTAAATTTTTATTTCCGCAGTTGTTCGTCCATTATAAAGAAACGATTGTTATTTTTTTAGCTGCTTTTTTTATTTCATTATTTGTAGCATTTTGTATTGTTTATGTGATTACGAGTAGTTCACCGCGTATACAACATCGCATTAAATCATTTCTCATCTTCTTAGAATCTATTCCAGACATTCTACTTATTTTAGTATCACAAATTTTAGTTGTATGGTTTTTTAAACAAACAGGTTTTTTGCCCTTTCAAATTGCATCAATTGGAGGCGAATCAATTAGAGGATTACCAATATTTTGTTTGAGTATACCGACTACGATTCTGTTTGTAAAACTGTTAGTGCTTCGTTTTGAAAATGAGCTAGAAAAAGATTATGTACTATTTGCTAAGGCGAAAGGGCTCGATCGTTTTCATATTTTAAATCGTCATATTTTACGAAATGTGTTGCTTAGTACACTTTTCTTTGCGAAAACGAATATCTTTTTTATGTTATCTAATTTATATATTATAGAATGGATTTTTAATACGGGTGGTATTTTTATGTTTTTGAAATCGTATGAGGGTATTAGGATTGAGGTTTTCATCGTTAGTGTGCTGCTTATTTATATTCCGATTTTTATTTTGTTTAAATTGTTTCATTATCTCATTCCAGCTGCGATGAAGGAGAGACTATAATATGTGGACGTATATAAAACGCGATAAAAGATTTTGGATAAGCATTGGGTTTCTTCTCATATTAGTTCTTTTGAGCATCGGAAATACGATATGGAACGATGGACATATTAGACAAGTTACATTGCAATATGATGCGGATGAAAATCCAGAAGTTCCACCGTTTTCACCTTCATTCCAATTTTTACTTGGGACAGACCGGAAAGGATACGACCTGTTACATTTAGTCATTGAAGGTGCGAAGTGGACAATTGGTATAGCTATTTTAATTGCGGCACTTAGAATGGTAATAGGTGTGTTTTTCGGTGTCGTACTCGGAACATATGTAAAAAGAGGGTTTTCAAAAATCGAGGCTTTTTTTGATAGTTTTACAGTTATTCCAACAGTTATGATTGCGTATTTTTTTCTTCAATCTGCAAATGCATTTGGGAGTGGAGAGGAAACAACAACCTTTTTTGAAAGGGCTTCGTTTCAAGTTTTATTACTTGTAATGCTTGTGATGCCAGTTATTGCATTGTATGTTGCGAAGGAAGTCCGTAAGTTGAGAACCGAAGAATTTATTGAAGCTGCGTGCATATTAGGTGGATCGAGAAGGCATATTGTTATAAAGCATATTTTCCCGCATCTTTATATGACGTTTATACTTGTATTTTTTCAGCAGTTTACGCAAACTCTTACTATTTTACTGCACTTAGGATTACTGGAAATATTCTTTGGCGGAACAGTTCAGTTTTTCGGACCGATAGAAGAAATAGACTCTTACACACATGAATGGTCAGGCTTAATTGGAGTCTATTTTAGATCATTAACAGTGAATCCGTGGATTCCGCTCGTTCCCATTACATTTTTTGGACTTACTATTTTTTCAGGAAATATGATTGTGAAAAGTATAGAAGAAGCGATGACAAAAGTTCGATTAGGGGGAGAGATAAAGAAGACGGATGTAGAAGAGGAACAATCTGCTGTGCAGTCAAAAGAAGAGCTATTTACTTTTAAACATACGATGTGAAAAGAAGCAAGCATGGATTTCATGCTTGCTTCTTTTTATTTTGTAGAAACTTCACCTTCAGCTTCTGTTTGAGGAATATAGTATCCGATTATACCACCGATGATTGCTGGAATAATCCAGCCGATTCCTAAGTTGTAAAAAGGAATGGTGTGTACGATATTAGCGATAAAACTTGGTATCAATTCCACATTATCAAGTGCATGAATACAGCTAATAATGAATGCTGCGAGCATTGCTCCGATGTAGACAGAAGGTTTACGTTTCGTATATTTATCAATAAATGATACGAAAATTAAAATGATTGTAATTGGATACAAAATGATTAATACAGGTAATGTAATTTTTATTAGTAAACTTAATCCTAAGTTTGAAATGACGAAGCTAAATATACAAACGTATAGTACGAGTTTCTTATATGAAACATTTGTTAGTACTGTTGCGAAATAGTTGGCGAATGCACTTACAACACCGATTGCTGTCGTTAAACAAGCGAAGATAATGGCGATACTTAATAAAACATTACCGCTTGTCCCAAAGAATTGATACATAACAGTAGCTAATAGTTGACCACCGTTTTCGAATTGCCCTAGATTGCCGTTTGAAGCGCCGATATAACCGAGTAAGAAATAAACAATTGTTAAGAATAGAGCTGCAATGCTTCCGCAAATAATTGTATATTTTGCAATCGATTTCTTCTCTTGTATACCATTTTGGCGAATTGCATTTACAACAATTGTTGATAATACAAGTGCTCCAATTGCATCTAACGTTAAAAATCCTTCAAGAAATCCTTTGAAAAATGGAATTTCTTTATAGTCACCAACAGGTTCTGCAAACGTTCCTGGTGAAAGAATCGCTTTTGTTGCCATAATTGCAATAATTCCAAGTAAAATTGGCGTTAATATTTTTCCGATATGATCTACTAATTTTGATGGATTTAATGATAAGAAGTAGACGACTGTAAAGAAAATCGCACTAAAGACTAACATAGAGTACCATTGGTCCGGGAAAAGTGGTGCAATCCCAATTTCGTAAGATACAGATCCAGTTCGTGGAATAACAAATAGTGGGCCGATTGAAAGATAAATAATGATAGCGAATATTGCTGCGAATTTTGGATGAACACGGCTTGCTAAAGTGTTAAAACTACCACCGGCAAGGGCAACAGCGACGATAGCTAGTAAAGATAAACCGACGTCTGTAATAATAAATCCTGTAATGGAAATCCACATGTTTTCTCCGGATGAAAGACCGAGAAGGGGCGGGAAAATCATATTACCAGCACCGAAGAAAACTGCGAATAGTAATAAACTAATCGAAAGTATTTGCGCTGGTTTTAAAGTTGTACGCATATAAAGAAAATCCTCCTAATGAGTGTTTTTGTCGAAAATTCAAATAATTTGTCGAGTAACTGTTACTATTTTAAAGGTCTGATGACTAGAAAGCAATAGGGAATTTTAAAAATATTTTAAAATAATGCGTAAAATTGAATAAATATACTATTTATATCTTTAATAGGAAGGATTTAACTTTAAACGTAAAAAAAACACATATCGCTAGGATACGTGTCTTAAAAAAATATTTTTTTATCACGTTCTTCTTTTAAAATTTCAACTGCTTCTCGGAAACGTTGTGAATGGACAATTTCTCGTTCGCGTAAAAAGCGTAAGCTGTCATTTATGTCAGGATCGTCAGATAAATCAATGAGCCATTGATAAGTTGCTCTTGCCTTTTCTTCAGCAGCAATATCTTCATATAAATCTGCAATAGGGTCTCCTTTTGCTTGAATATAAGTAGCAGTAAAAGGAACGCCACCAGCATTATGATAAAACAAAGCACTATCATGATTAGCGTACTGTGCGTCTAATCCAGCAGCTTTCATTTGCTCTGGTGTTGCATCTTTTGTTAATTTATAAATCATTGTCGCAATCATTTCTAGATGCGCGAATTCTTCGGTACCAATGTCGGTTAGTAAGCCAACTACTTTGTCAGGAATGGTATAACGTTGATTTAAGTAGCGAAGAGCAGCAGCGAGTTCGCCGTCCGCACCGCCATATTGTTCAACTAATAATTTGGCGAGTGCTGGATTACAAGTACTCACTTTAACTGGATATTGTAATTTCTTTTCATAAATCCACATAGTCTCTCTCCTTTATATTTGCCATGGCCACGGTCCTTTGCTCCATTCCCATGGAGCGTTAGAATAACTATTTCCGAACTGCTGGAGTGGCCCGTATTTTTCTTCGATTTTTTGTTGTAATACTCTTCGTTTATAGGAGAAATCGTTGAATTGATTTATAGCTGCAGTATCGTTTGGGTGCGTATCTAAATAGAGGGTAAGTTCAACTAATACAAAGTCTAGTTCTTGTAGTTCTTCAATCCATTTGTAATATTCATCAGGTAATGTCTGTGTCACGTTTTTATTCACCGTCCTTTTTTGTAAGGATTTTCATAAAAATCATAAAAAGCAGGCCACAGAGTTCCTTTTCGTAAAGCTTCTTTTGGTGGGAATTGTGGTAGGTTAGGTGGTTGAAAGCCCATAAATAGGTGTGGGGGAGTTGAGTAATATTTTTTTCCAATTGGAGGGCAAGGGTCGTTTGGGCCATGGAAAGGTATGTAGGATTTCATAAATTCATCCATGTTACACGCCTCCTTTATAAATGAAATATTCATCACTACGTATTGTATTCGTACATAATTGCAAATTATGACTCATATAGAAAACTAAAAGAGGCAGGGGGAGTGCGGATGGAAAGTGTTACAACATGTATTGTATTAGAATCTAAAAACTTAAAGGAAACATTATATTTTTACGAAGGCATTCTAGGGTTTAAACCGAGCAAGGAGAGGCCACAAATACGTGTAACAGGTGTGTGGTATGATATCGGTTCAACGAGAATTTGTTTTGTTGTAAATAGGGGACTAGGAGAACATAGAGAGACCGTTATATCATCAGTGAAAGAACTATTGTTAAAAACTACAAATATCGAGCGGTTAAAGAAAAAGTTAGTGTTTTATCAAATATCATTTGTAGAAGAGCACCATGGTGAAGAAGTTAAAATAATATTTCATGATCCAGATGGTTATACACTCCAATTTACTTCAATATAAAATATGGAATAGAGCTTTTTATAATGGAATAATCTGAATGGTGAATGAAAAAAATATTGACAAGCTTAGGCAAATATTTTAATGTGATTGTATAAAACTGTGTATATAAAGGGGAGTAACTTATTACAGTAAAGTCGTCATTACAGGGAGAAACCCTCGGCTTTATTGGCAACGTTTCGTTGTTAGTGAGACCTTTACCAGCAATGGTAAAGGCCCCTTATTGTCTTTTTTAGGACCCTTACCATATTTGGTAGGGTCCTTTTTGTATACAAAGAGAGGAGAAATAAAAATGAAAAAACTTATTAGTAGATTAAGAGTTGTATTTCATGTTCGTCGTTTCGTTCCATTCCTATTTGACTTTTTTACTTCAAAAGAGGTTTCAATAAAGAAGAAAATTTTATCTGTTGCTTTTTTAGTTGGGTATGTTGCGATGCCGCTTGATTTAATTCCAGACTTCCTGCCGTTTATCGGTATTTTAGATGATATTGGAATTGTGTTATTCATTTTGAACCGAATTGTAAAAATGGCGCCAGTGCAATTACAAGAAAAGCATAACGTAAACGTAGGATAGGAGTTGAAAATATGGAGCAAATTATTTTAGATATAATCGAGTTTTTAAAGCAGTTTTCTTATTTTGGAGTTGTGTTAGCATTAACGTTTGAATTTATTCCAGCAGAAGTAGTTTTGCCTATGGTTGGGTATTGGGTGTACGAGGGAGATATGAATTTTTGGCTAGCTGTATTAGCAGGGACACTTGGCGGAACGACAGGACCATTAACGTTATACGCACTCGGTTATTACGGTGGCCGTCCTCTATTAATAAAATACGGGAAATACTTCTTTATTAAAGAAGAGCAAATTCAAAAAGCAGATGATTTCTTTGAGAAATATGGACCAGTTGTAGCATTTGTTGGACGCTTTGTGCCAGGGGTTCGAACGCTTATTTCTGTTCCATGTGGAATGGCGAAAATGAATATATGGAAATTTAGTATATATACATTTGTAGCAATGTTCCCGTTAACGACTTTATATGTCTATTTTGGAATGAAATTAGGGCCGCATTGGGAAAAGGCTGCGGATGTTGTTGGACAATATATGTTACCGATATTAGGAGGCGTACTTCTTATCGTGGCTAGTATCTTTATCTATAAATTTATGAAAAAACGAAATAAAACTGAATCTATCTAGTCATTGGTACTGAAATTTTCATATTTTTTGAAAATAGATGAATAGTACAGGCAAAAGACTCTGAGGGACATACACATATAGGGAATATAAAAGAGAGAGGGGAAACAACTATGTCTTGTGAGTGCTCAGGGTCAGCATTAACTTGTTGTCCAGATAAAAATTATGTACAAGATAAAGTGTGTAGTCCGTGGTCTGCTACTGTAGTTGCAACAGCAATTGATAATGTTCTTTATACAAATAATATTAACCAAAATGTAGTTGGTACTGGTTTTGTTAAATATGATGTTGGTCCAGGTCCAATTACTGTAGAAGCGCTTGATTCTGTTGGGGCTACAATTGATACACAAATATTAAACCCAGGAACGAGTATCGCTTTTACGTATCGCCGCTTTGATAGTATACAAGTTGTGTTACCTGCAACACCTGCTGGAACGTATCAGGGAGAATTTTGTATTACAACACGCTATCCACTTTCATAGTAGAATAGGAGAGGATTGAAATGGGAATGAGAAGTTCCGGTTTGTCTTGTTGTTCTAATAAAACACTTGTGCAAGATCAAGTATGTACAGACTGGTCTATTACAGGTGCTGGTACTCAAATTGTATATACGAATAATATTACACAAGAAGTATATGGTTCAGGTTATGTGAAATATGATGTAGGCGCGAATCCCATTACAGTTGATTTTTTAGTAGGTGCTACAGTAGTTGATACAATTACTGTACAACCACAAAGTAGTGGTACTTTCACTGTACGATATTTTACTACTGTTCGAATTACTACGACAGGAACAACTGTTAATCAAGGAGAGTTTTGTATTACTGTACGTTATCCGATTTCATAAAAAAAGCATACCGTGAATGGTATGCTTTTTTAATTGAGAAAGTAATGAAATTGGTATTCTATAAGCAACATGTAAATTGGCAACAGTACTTGCCTTCTAAATATAGTGAAGGATCACTTTGTATATTAATAATACTGACAGATTGTAAGTCTTTTCCTGTGTAAGATATAGTATTACCAGGAAACACAGTGAAAATATTAGTTACTGCTCCAGTGATTTGAATTGTAATTGCTTCTGTGCTGCTAGTACTATTGTAAACCGAGACAGTACCTGATATAAGTAGTATCCTATCACTTTTCCATAGTATCATTGATTGTAATGCATCTTTGGCAGATGGGATGGTGTTATTAGTTATGAGGAAATTCCCTGCAAATTCATTTGTTACTCGCTCGCAATTTGGATTTGGGGGAGGGGGTGGTGGACAAGGGTCTGGACAAATAATAGATAAAGGAGCGAAACAGCCAATATTTTTTTTGTTCCTCAATATAACCCCTCCTTTTAAGTTGTCTTTTACTACTATTAAATGTAGAAGCATGGCCGATGTGTTAAAAAAGAAGGAAATGTTAAAAATTAAGATTGTCCAATAGGCTTAAACTTTAATTTATCATTAGTGTTATAGAAAAGATTATATGTGAATAGTCATAGGAAAAGAATGATCAGACTCTTTTAGACAAAAGGTGGTTGTATACAATAGTATGAGGAATGTTGGACTTAACCTCTAATTAACTGTATATTTACAAAAATCTAATAAAATTCATTTGTTATTCAAACGACATTAACATGTTTTAGATAAAATAGCTCTTGTAATGAATTAATTATTATGAGGAGGATTCACGTGGAAAGAACAGCTTTACGAAAAGTAAAAGGTCTTATTGGATTATTAATGTTTTTTGTATTAGCATTCGTATCAGTTCCGTGGAGTACATCAGTCAAAGCGGAAGAGAAGAAGCAAGAAAAGGCACCAAGTGAAAAGAAGATAGTTTTTCCAGTTGTGAGTGATGTACATATTAAAAATAGTGGAACGGATGATACGTTTCGCTGGAAAAGAGCGATTGAACAGTTTAATACACTTGCACCAAAGCAAGATGCGTTCGTAATTGTGGGAGATTTTACTGATTCAGGATCGGTACAACAATATGATCGTTTTATGCAAGTATATAATGAAAATGCAAATAAAGATGCGGTACGAATGAATTCTCTTGGTAATCATGATTATTGGAATGGTTTATCTGTAGAAGGAGCACAGAAGCGTTTCTTAGAAAAAACAGGAATGAAATCAATTTATTATCATAATGTGGTAAAAGGTTATCATTTCCTTGTTATGTCTCCAGAGGATGGAACAACTCATGGATATTATTCGGACAAGCAAATTAATTGGTTAAAAGAAGAGATGGCAAAGGCGCAAAAAGATGATCCAGAAAAACCAATTTTCGTATTTTTACATCAACATATTAAAGATACAGTGTACGGTAGTCAAGAATGGGGAACGAAAGATAGTGCAAAAATTAATGCAGTATTAAAAGAATATCCACAAGTCATTACGTTTTCAGGTCATTCACATTATCCATTAGATGATCCAAGATCGATTCATCAAAAAGACTTTACATCCGTTGGTACCTCTTCTGTAAGCTATATGGAGGTAGAGGGTGGCAAAGTGCAAGGGAATATTCCTTCAGAATCGCGTGCATTAAGCCAAGGTTTATTAGTAGAAGTAGATGATAAAGAAGTAACGATTAATCGCCGTGATTTCCATACAAATTCTTGGACAGGCGAGCCTTGGAAAATTCAGTTGCCATCAAAGAAAGAGACATTTACACATGTAGAAGATCGTGATAAAGAAAAGCCTTACTTTGCAAAAGATGCGAAGTTATCGGTATCAAATGTAACAGAAAATGCAGCAACAGTAACATTCCAGCAAGCGTTGGACAACCTTCTTGTTCATTCTTACCGTGTACAAGCGAGAGATAAGCAAACGGGAGAAATAAAGAATAAATTGTTAGCATTCTCAGAGTTTTATCGTGATCCAGTGCCGAAAGAACTGACATTTACGCTTGCAGGACTAGATGGCGGGAAAACATATACACTGGAAGTCGTTGCGATTGATTCATTCGGCAATGAAAGTGTACAACCATTAACGGCAGAGGTTACTACGAAAAAAGATAATATTGATCCGAATGTGAAAGTACCAAAGGCGGATGTTTTTGATGTGAACTTTGCAGATGGTACATTTAAAGACAATTCATCATTTGGTACAAAAGGTGATGTTAAGGGTAATGTGACTATTGAATATGATAAAGCGTTGAAAAAGAATGCTATGAAGCTAAACGGAAAAGCAAATACATTTGGATATCTTCCGTTTTCAGCAGCACAAAAAGAGAAAGTAGCAAATACATTTACGTTAGAAACTGTGTTTTCAATGAATGAAATCCGTGGGCAAGGTATTTTACAAAATACAGAGAGCGGCGGAATTGGCTTTGAATCTACAGGAAGTGGTTATGTAGAATTATGGGCTCATATTGGCGGTAGCTATAAGCGTGTTGGCGTGCAATTAGAGGCAAATAAAACGTACCATTTAACTGGAACGTATAATGGAAGTGAAGTAGCCATTTACGTAGATGGTAAAAAAGTAAATAGCCAACCAGCTACAGGGAAAGTATATCACCCGAACGTACCATTTGCACTTGGTGCAGATCCAGATAGCAACGGGAATGGCGGTATTCCGTTAAACGGACAAATTGCGCTTGCAAAATTATATAGTAAAGCGTTAAGTTCTTCAGAAGTATTAGCAGCATATAATGAGTTTTCTAATCGTACAAAATTAGAGCAAGTAAACGCGTTATATGAAGAGCTTGGAAAAGTAAAAGAAGTGTTAGCTGGTACGTATGAGTTTGGTGACAAACCAGGTCAATATTCAAAGGAAGCATTTCAAGCACTAGAGAAAAGCTATAACACTGCAAAGCAAGCATTTGAAAATGTAGGAAGTACTGGAGAGCAAATCGTTCAAGCGTATAACGAATTAAAAACAGCTAATGTAACATTTGTACAATCTAAAGTAGCAGAAGAACAACCGAAAACACCGAAAGAAAAATTACAAATCAATATTGAAACTGCAAAAGCAGTGGTGAAAAAAGCGCAAGCTGCAAATGTAACGGATGGTTCAGTGAAATCATTGAGTCAAAAAATTACAGTGGCAGAATCTGTGTTAAAAGATGCGAAAGTAAAAGATGCACAAGTAGAAACGATGAATCGTACGATGGAATATGCGATTTCACTCGTTGAAAAAAGCATAAACAAATAAGAGAGAAGAAAAGAAGCTTATCATGATAGGCTTCTTTTTTGTTATACTAAAAATAGTATAGAATGAGGGAGCGAATAATTTGGAAGAGAAAAAGCTAAAAAGAATTCTTGAATATGTATGGATCGCGGTTGTGCTCCTTGTAGGATATTATTTCTTAAAAGAAAAAAGTATATGGGTTCTATTTCTAATGACGTTTTTATTAGCGGGTTTAGGCACGTTATTTATTAATTTCTTCTTTGATAGTCTAAATGCATGGAAGAAGAAAAAGAAGGGAACGAAGTAAAGGAGGGAATATATGCAAAAGTGGAAGCTCATATATCAGGTGATTCTTTTCATAGTGCTTGTAGGTATTGTCGTTTTAAAATATTCTACACCGATAGGAAATTGGGCATCGTTTACAGCTTGCATCGGCATATTTTTCATTTTACAATCGTTAACGAAAAAATATAATAATACAGAAAGATAGCTCACCGTTTTATCGGCGAGCTATTTTGTTATGCTTTTTTCTCTCCATCATTTGTTTTTTCAGTAGCTAAATGACTATGTTTTCTAGAGTAGAAGAAATAGAAACATAAGCCAACTATAAGCCAAGCTATAAAGCTAATCCATGTCGTTTTAGACAAATTAATCATCAAATATAAACAGCAAAGAATTGCAACAACTGGTAATACAGGTACAAAAGGTGCGCGGAATCCACGTTTTAAGTCAGGATGTGTTTTTCGTAAAATGAGTACTGCGCAGCAAACGAATGTAAAGGCTGTTAGCGTACCGATGTTCACTAAATTAGCAAGTAGATGTAGGTCTAGAAGTCCTGCTAATAAAGCGGCAACAACACCAGTGATCCATGTGTTTAATAAAGGGACTTTTACTTTTTTATTTACACGTGCTAGCGCTTTTGGAAGTAGTCCGTCGCGGCTCATCGCATAAGAAACGCGAACTTGTCCGTACATAACGACTAGGAGGACGGTTGTCATTCCAGTCATCGCGCCAACAGCGAGAAGTCCTGCAATTGTATCTTCGCCAACGAAATGTAAGGCAAACGCAACTGGATCAGAAACATCTAATTGTGTATATGGAACCATACCTGTTAAAACGAAAGATACAATCATGTATAAAACAGTACAAATAAGAAGAGAACCGATAATGCCAATTGGTAAATCGCGCTGTGGTTTTTTCGTTTCTTCTGCCGCGGTGGCGATTGCATCAAAGCCTAAGAAGGCGAAGAATACAGTGGCAGCTCCAGTAATGATACCGTCGTATCCGAATGGAATGAACGGCGTCCAATTTTCAGGTTTTACATATTTTGCGCCTGCTACGATAAAGGCGATAATAACAGCTAACTTGATAAGAACCATAACATTATTAATGCGTGCGCTTTCGCGTATACCGAAACTTAAAAGGCCCGTAATGAGTAGTAAAATACAAACAGCTGGTAAATCGATAATGCCGCCTTTTCCTACGCCAGGGGCCGAGGCGATTATGGTGGGCAGATGGATGTTAAACCCTTGTAGTAAAGATTGTAAATAACCAGACCAACCGACAGCTACAGCCGCGACTGCAAGTAAATATTCGAGCATTAAACACCAGCCGACGATGAAGGCGACGACTTCTCCGACTGTCATGTATGCGTAAGTATACACACTTCCAGAGACAGGAATAGAAGAAGCAAATTCGGCATAGCAAAAGGCTACACAAGCACAAGTAAATGCAGCAATAAGGAATGATAACATAATACCAGGACCAGAATGTTTCGCTGCGACAATACCTGTTAATACAAAGATCCCTGTCCCAATTACGGCGCCAATTCCTAAAAAAGTTAAATCAAGTGCAGTTAATGTTCTCTCTAACTGCCGTGGTGATTCAGTACTAAGTGGCTTTTTTCGTAATAATGACTTCACTTTGGACTCTCCCCCCGTTTTTTCATTTCCATAACTGCGAATATAGTATGAGCCCACTAGAAGAGAGTATGTAAGTAAATGGAGGTACAGTTATGGTATGTAGTTTTTTAAAATTGCTGGATTAATCTTAATATAATTCAGAATATTTTGTCAAATAAAAATATGACAAATAAAATGCGGATGAATAGGGGAAACTACTTGCAGAAATGGACGAGGGTTAACAGAGTGACAAAACCACTCATAAAAGTTTCACTTTATAAAGTAGGAGAAGATGTTATGTTATTTTATTTTGAACTTGTCGTCATTTTACTTTGTACGAAATTAGCTGGTGATATTAGCGTGAGACTTGGCCAGCCTTCTGTACTTGGTAAATTAATCGTTGGTATTATTATCGGTCCGGCTGTGCTTGGTATTATTAATAGTTCTGAATTGATCGATGAACTGAGTGAAATTGGTGTTTTACTACTTATGTTTATGGCAGGGCTTGAAACAGATTTAGAAGAGTTAAATCGGAATTTGAAATCTGCATTCGCAGTAGCGATGGGGGGAATTATTTTCCCATTCCTTGGTGGGTATTTAGCGGGACTTGCGTTTGGAATGTTACAGTCGCATGCGATCTTTTTAGGGTTATTACTTTGTGCCACTTCCGTTAGTATTTCTGTTCAAACATTAAGAGATTTAGGGAAAATGAATACGAGAGAAAGTACGACGATTTTAGGGGCAGCTGTATTTGATGATGTAATTGTTGTTATTTTATTAGCATTTGTGATGAGTTTTTTAGGTACACAAGATGTAAATGTAACGCTTGTCATTGCAAAGAAAATTATCTTTTTTGTCAGTATCGTTTTCATCTCTTGGAAAGTTGTTCCATGGATTATGAAAATGCTCGTACCACTTCGCGTAACAGAGGCGTTAATTAGTGCAGCTCTTATTATTTGTTTCTCATTTTCGTATTACAGTGAAATGATGGGGATCGCAGGTATTATTGGGGCATTTGCAGCCGGAATTGCCATTTCGCAAACAGAGTATAAGCACGAAGTAGAACATAAAATTGAACCGATTGCTTATGCGATATTTGTACCGGTGTTCTTCGTAAGTATTGGAATGGAAATTACATTTCAAGGTATCGGAAGCCAGCTTTGGTTCATTATCATCATGACGCTTATTGCAATTTTTACAAAGTTAATCGGATCAGGTTTAGGAGCAAGACTGACAGGGTTCAACCTTCAATCTTCTATTAGTATTGGTGCGGGGATGGTTTCGCGCGGAGAAGTGGCGCTTATCATCGCAGCAAATGGACTTGCGGCGAATTTATTAGCGAAAGAAAATTTCACAGCGATTGTTATTGTTGTTATATTAACGACGATTATTACGCCGCCGCTTTTGAAAAAATATTTTGTATAGAGAGGAAGAGCTTATCTCATGTAGGTAAGCTTTTTTTTTATTGGAAAAAGCAATAGTCATATAGCGTGAATAGGTTGTAATTATGTTAAAATCTACGTATATGATAAGTCGAGGAGAGAAAATGTGTGAGGATTACGAAGGGGAAGGTTATCGGTATAATCATACTTATTGCGCTATGTATACCATTTACTGCATGGAAAGAGTCAAAAGTGAAAGACTTTCCTGTTTCTATTTTTTCTTCCTATGTAGAAGACGAAAACCCGAAAGACTATAATTACACTGCTTTTGTACCTGACTTTGCAATTTGGATACATGGATGGGAAAAACAGCGATCTGAAGGTGAAATAACGTCATATAAAAGAGGGGATCGAACTGTAATTGTTCACCATCCTCCTGGCGATGATGGTTTTTATCTTTTTGAAGCAAGAGAAAATAAGTGAAAGCAACCGTAAGAAGTGGAGGTTAAATAGTGAAAGCTTCAACATTACTATTTAAAATTGAAAGTAATATGGATCAATTTTCACCAGCTGAAAAGAAGGTTGCCATGTACATAATGGGGAATGCAGAAATTGTTCCGAACTTAACGACGAAAGAAGTGTCAACGAATGCGGGCGCAAGTGAGGCGAGTGTTGTTCGCTTTTGTAAGTCGATTGGGATTGGAAGCTTTAAAGCATTTAAAATCGCGCTCGTTCGTGAATTGACGATTGCTGATTATAATATTAATGATTTTTCAGTTATGAATACGGAAGATGGACCGTATGACTTGTTTAATAAAGTTACGTATGTGAATAAAGCTGCAATTGAGGCGAGCGTTACTGCGATAGATAAAAAGGAACTTGAGAAAGCTGCAGATCGTATTGTAAATGCGGGTAAAATTATATTTTATGGAGTAGGCGGATCAGCTACTCCGGCGATGGACGGGGCTTATAAATTTACAAGGCTCGGATTTACAGCGATGATGCTATCTGATTTTCATATGATGTTGCCGCTTGTAACGAATTTAAAAGAGGGCGATATATTTGTTGCGATTTCAACATCTGGTCGTACGAAAGATGTACTTGAAATGGCGCAATATGCGAAGAGACAAGGTGCAACAGTTATTGCGATTACAAAGCTTGACCAATCATCACCGTTATATAAAGAGGCGGATATTCGTCTTTGTATGCCAGATGTAGAGCAAGATCATCGTATTGCAAGTATTGCTTCTAGAATGACACAACTGAATATGATTGATGCTTTATATGTGATTACTTTTAATCGTATTGGTAATAAAGTGTTGGATCAATTTATGGAGACGCGAGAAGAAGCAGTGCGGTTACGGAAGTTAAAGTAGAAGAAAAGATGAGGGGACTCATCTTTTTTATTATCTTTGACACAAATATGTCATTTTATGAAATTTTATTTCATAAAATAAGAAAGTAATATTGATTTTTAATTTCTCGAAGTTATAATAAAAGTGTGAAATATAATTTCAAAGAGGGTGGCAATATGTTAGAAAATTTATCGACAGAACACCGTAATGAGAAAACGACGAATCTAGATGAGATGAGTATAAAAGAAGTGTTACAGAGTATGAATGAAGAAGATCGAACTGTTGCGTTAGCAGTTGAAAAAGAGATAGAACAAATTGAAAAGGTCGTACAGACTGTTATTAAATCTTTTGAAGCAGAGGGCCGATTAATTTATATTGGGGCTGGTACGAGTGGTCGTTTAGGTATTTTAGACGCAGTGGAATGCCCGCCGACATTTGGCACAGAAGATAAAATGGTGCAAGGATTTATAGCAGGTGGATTGAAAGCGTTTACTAAGGCAGTGGAAGGTGCCGAAGATCGCGAAGAGTTAGCAGAAGAAGATTTGAAAAGTATTGGATTAAACGAGAAAGATACAGTGATTGGTATTGCCGCAAGTGGTAGAACCCCTTACGTAATTGGCGGATTGAAATACGCACATAGTGTGGGAGCTAGTACGGCGAGTATTTCTTGTAATAAAAATGCTGAAATAAGTAAGTATGCAAAACTCAATGTAGAAGTGGAGACAGGCGCAGAAATATTAACAGGCTCAACGCGTTTGAAGGCTGGTACAGCACAAAAATTAGTACTTAATATGATTTCAACAGCTTCTATGATTGGTGTTGGGAAAGTATATAAAAACTTAATGGTAGATGTTCAATCTACAAATGAAAAGTTAGTAGAACGATCAAAACGAATTATTGTGGAAGCAACAGGGGTTAGTTATGAAGTAGCAGCAGAGTGTTATGAAAAAGCAGAACGTAATGTGAAAGCTGCGATTGTTATGGTGTTATTGCAGTGTGAGTATGGGGAAGCACTGGAAAAGTTAAAAGAAGCGAAAGGGTTTGTGAAGAAGGCACTATAAAATAATAGGGAGGGGGATTCTATTATGAAGAAAGAAGAGAGAATGGCCAAAGAGATTTCAGAGCAACTTGGGGGAGTAAAAAATATTCGTGGCATTGCTCATTGTATGACGAGACTGCGATTAACGCTTCATGATGAAAGTAAAGTGAATATGGACCTTTTGAAAAAGGTTGAAGGGGTTATGGGCGTTATTGAAGATGAGACGCTTCAAGTTGTTGTTGGCCCAGGGACAGTAAATAAAGTAGCTGCTGAAATGGAAGGTTTAACGGGACTGCGAATTGGTGAGGTGGCAGATCATCATCTTGAAGATCTTGGGCAAGAGATGAAGTCAGAGATTAAGAAGAAAAATAATACACCAGTGAAAAACTTTTTACGAAAAATAGGAAGTATTTTCATTCCGTTAATTCCAGGTCTTGTTGCGTCAGGAATTATAAACGGGGTTGCTAACTTTGCGAAAAACGCAGGTGCTGATCCAAATGCAACGTGGCTACAAATGTTACTACTTATTGGCGGCGGTATCTTTACATTCTTAGGGATTTTAGTCGGCTGGAATACAGCGAAAGAATTTGGCGGGACACCAGTTCTTGGGGCGATTGCTGGTATTTTAATTTTTAACCCGGCGATGGCGAATGTAAAATTATTCGGTGAAGCGCTCGTACCCGGACGGGGTGGATTGTTTGCAGTTATTTTTGCAGCATGGCTTATGGTTGTAGTAGAAAGACAAGTTCGAAAAGCAGTGCCAAATGCAGTTGATATTATCGTGACACCACTCATTACTGTATTAGTAGTAAGTATCGTAACGATGTTAGCCATTCAGCCGGTAGCAGGTTTCTTATCTGAAGGAATTACAAGCGGAATTAACGGCATTTTAAGTATTGGTGGAGCGTTTGCGGGAGCAGTGCTTGCGGGAACATTTTTACCACTCGTTATGGTCGGATTACATCACGGTTTGACACCGATTCATATGGAGTTTATTAATCAAACGCACGTAACGCCTTTATTACCAGTACTAGCAATGGCTGGAGCTGGGCAAGTAGGAGCAGCGATTGCGATTTTTGTAAAAACAAAAAACAAACGACTTCGTAACGTAATTAAAGGTGCATTACCAGTTGGCTTTTTAGGAATTGGCGAACCGTTATTATACGGGGTTACATTACCACTTGGGAAACCGTTTCTTACAGCTTGTTTAGGTGCAGCTGTCGGTGGTGCATTCCAAGCAGTTATGAAAACAGCCGCACTCGGAATTGGCGTATCAGGATTATCATTAATTCCGTTAATTGCTGATAATAAATATTTATTATATTTCCTTGGGTTAGTTGTGGCATATACTTTTGGATTTATCTTTACGTACTTCTTCGGATTTAAAGAAGAAATGGCAGAAAACATATAGAGAAAGGGATTCCTTTCTCTTTTTCTATTCATAGAAAGGGAGATTCATATGATAGGAGTTTCAATTTATCTTTCAAAAGAACGAGTACAGAAGCAAGAAGAGTGGCTAAAAGTGGCGAAGGAAAACGGGTTTTTATCTATTTTTACATCAATTCATATACCAGAGGATGATCCTGGTACGTATAAAGAGTTAATTCAAATACTTGGGAAGCAAGCGCTCAAATATGACATGGAATTAATGGTGGATGTTTCTCCAAAATCGTTATACCATTTAGGAATGACGTACGAAAATGTCGAAGAGTTAGTAGACTGGGGCATTACTGGTTTACGAATGGACTACGGCATCACGCCGAAAGAAATCGCACGCGTATCTCATAAGATGAAAGTAGCTTTAAATGCGAGTACGATTACAGATTCATTTTGGAAAGAGTTAATCATAGAAAATATAAAAGTAGCGAATGTAGAAGCTTGGCATAATTTTTATCCGCGTCCAGAAACAGGACTAGCAAAATCATTCTTACAAAAACAAAACGAATACTTACATGAGTGCGGAATAAAAACGATGGCATTTATTCCGGGAGATGGTGAAAAACGTGGTCCGTTATATGAAGGCTTACCAACGTTAGAAAAGCACCGCAATATGCGCCCGCTGGAAGCGTACTTAGAACTTGTACAAGATTGTGGTGTCGATAAGGTGCTAATCGGGGACATAAGCGGAAGTGTAGAAAGTGTACAAGAGATAGCGAGCGCGAGTAGAGGAATTATTCCGCTGCGGTATGAGCCATTGATAAAGAAAAGTGAAGTATTAAAAATGGTAGAACAAGTGCATACAAATAGACTAGATCCAGCTTGTGATGTCATTCGTTCTGTAGAATCACGAGAGGAGAATAAAGTGATTTTACAGCCGATGGATGCCATTGCAAGAAAGAAAGGCAGCATTACAATTGATAATGAATTGTACGGTAGATATGCAGGAGAGATGCAAGTTGTTGTACATGAGTTGCCTAAGGATGAGAAAGTGAATGTTGTTGGAATGGTTGTAGAAGAGGACTTGTCTTTATTGCCGTATGTTGGTGCTGGAAAAATGTTTCAACTTTTTTTGTGCGATAGAGTAAAAGCTTGAATTAGCGCTATTTTGTAGGAAAACATTATCCGTAAAAGGGATAATGTTTTTTGTTTTCTTAAAAAAAGTATTTGACGAATGAAATGAAATACCGTATTGTTTTGACTTGTGAATAAAAGTTCACCATAACAAAACAAAAAGGAGAGTTTAAAATGAACCAATATATTGGGAATTTAATGATTCGTATCGTGTTAGGAGTAACGTTCTTTGCACACGGTTTAGCGAAGTTTCAATCAGGTATCGATAACGTAGCGGGATGGTTTACAAGCATCGGCTTACCAGGTGGTCTTGCATATGGCGTAGCAACAGTTGAATTAGTTGGTGGTATATTATTAATTATCGGTTTAGGCGTAAGATATGTAGGATTGTTATTCGCTCTTATTTTAGCTGGAGCTATCGTAAAGGTAAATGGAGCAGCAGGTTTATTAGGAGATGGAAAGAATCCAGGATATGAATTAGATCTTGCATTATTAGCAATGGGCGCGTATTTATTCGTTGTAAAAGCAGAAGGATATGTAGATCGCTTCGTAAA
Organism: Bacillus sp. EB106-07-01-XG149; assembly: GCF_058791555.1. NCBI lineage: Bacteria > Bacillati > Bacillota > Bacilli > Caryophanales > Bacillaceae > Bacillus > Bacillus sp. EB106-07-01-XG149. The sequence continues at coordinate 83,356 of NZ_JBYTDP010000008.1, forward strand.
AGAGAAAGTAATGAAAGCGAAGTAAACTTATTTATAAATTGTTGACTTGAATCATAATTGTAACTATAATGATTACAACTAGTGGATTAAGAATAAAACAATTTAAATATTTTTTTACACAAGATGTAACATTATCGGTTACATCTCGTGTAAAAAATAAATAAAACGGGAGGAAGTAATATGCCTAAATCAAATTTAGAAATTATTCGAAGCACGTATGAAGGGTCAGCTTCTTCAAATGCAAAACATTTAGTAGAAGCCCTCTCTGAAAAAGTAGAATGGACAGAGGCAAAAGGATTCCCTTATGGGGGAACTTATATAGGTGTAGAAGCAATAATGGAAAATGTATTTAGCCGATTAGGATCAGAATGGCATGATTATAAAGCGAGTGTAAATATGTACCATGAAGTAAACGGAAAAGATGTAATTATTGCTGAAGGTGTTTATTCAGGAGTTTATAAAGAAACGGGAAAATCATTTGAAGCAGAGTTTGTTCATGTATGGCAGCTTGAAAATGGAAAAATCGTAAAATTCAAGCAATATGTGGATAGTTATATTGTACGAGAAGCGATGAAGGTTTAAAATGAAATAAGGAAACAAATGGAATCGACTGTGCGCAGGCGATTCCATTTGTTTATGTGATTATTAGGGGAATGGGGAGTACATAATATGAAGAAATGGATAATAGGGGCAATTACAATCATTGTAATTGCGATAGGAGCTGTATTCGGTGTTACTAAACTTCTTAATTATATAGAGGAAGAGGAGAAGAGTCTTAAAACACAAAAAGTGATGAGCCAAAAGGACAAGAAAGTTGCGGAAGAGAAGCCACAATTTAGTGAGGATGAAATTATTTCTACCATGCATAGGATGGTACATCAAAAAGTGAAATCCTCTGAAAAATGGGGATTTATTGAAATGACAACTAAGGAAATTGTTAGCGCCAAGAAGGCTGTAGAAAGTAGTACAAATTTTAAATATAAATCAAAGTTACTTGCGACTTTAGAGCGTTGGGAGAAAGGGGATTTTTCACAAACGGTTGAGGAGCATAACTTTTTGTGGGAAATTCAAGGTGGTGATACTGGAAAGGCAACAGAACGTTTATCGCCAGAAGAAGAAAAGCAGTATGTGAAAGAAATGAAAGGTAAATAAAAACATCGCCACTTTGATGGCGATGTTTTTGATTAAGAATGTTTTCGCATTAAAGCTCTAGTTGGCTGAACAGTAACCGTTTTGAAATGAGAAAATAAATAACATCCCGTCACAACGATCATTGTCCCGAAAATTTGTATCCACGTTAGTTCTTCGCCGAGGAAAAGGAATGCTAAAATAGCTGTAAAAATCGGATTGAAGTTTAGAAAAATACCGGATGTAGTCGCTCCTAATTTTTGCACGCCAATATTCCAAAACACCATACAAAGAACTGTGGAAATAAGCCCAGTATATAAAAGTGATGTTAGGAAAGAAGTATTTATGTTTGTAACAGTGAAGCTCCCTATGTTAAATGGCAGTAATAAAATAACGCCGAAAATACCAGAGTATAATGTTGCCATGAGCGGTGTAGTTGTTTTTGTTGCCCATTTACTACAAACAGAATACATTCCCCAAATACAAACAGCCGCCATCATCCATAAATCTCCGCTATTAAAATGTAGTGAAAATAGAAGTGTAAAATTTCCTTTTAAAAGGACGAGAACCACCCCAAAGAATGAAAGAATCATGGATAGAATTTGAAGTGTATTTACTTTTTCTTTTAGAAATAATACTGAAAATAATGCAATTGAAATCGCATTTAATGTAGAAATAAGCCCTACATTCGTTGCGGATGTTTTTTCTAGTGCTAGAAATTGAAAGATGTTAAAAAGAGCGACCCCTGAAATCCCCATTAGTAGTAACGGAAGTATTGCAGCACGTGGTGGAATGATTTTCTTTTCTTTAAACCAAACCATCGGTAATAAACAAACGATCGCAATCATCCATCTTAAACTTGTAAGTGTCATCGGAGACGCGTGATTAACGAGCGATTTTCCAACGACGAAATTTCCTCCCCATAATAAGCTCGTTAGTAATAGTAAAAAGACATAAAAATAAGGCATACTAAAATCCCCTTTGTTGTAATCAATATGAATTGTAAATAATTTTAGCATTTTTCTTTATTGTGTAATATATTCTTTTGTATAATGGTTAAAAGTCAATAAAATATTTTGTTTTAGATGTAGTTTGTAATAAAAGGTTCAGTTCTGAATAAGTTAAGGTATGTTTTTTCGAATAATCATCGGTAAGAAAAAAGGGGGAATTGTAATGGAGTCATCTGTTATTAAAGTGTTAGATGATTTAGACGTACAAATTTTAGATATATTGCAGAAGGAGTCTCAAGTAAGTAATGCAGAGCTTGCGCGACGCGTTAATTTATCACCAGCTGCGATGCATGCGAGAATAAAAAGATTAGATGGAGAAGGGTTCATTGATAAGCAAGTAGCCATTTTAAATCAAGAAAAGCTTGGTTTTGATTTGTTATGCTTCATTTTTATGAGTACGAATATTCATCAATCGGATAAACTTGACGTGTTGGAAAAAGAATTAGAATCGATGCCGGAAGTGTTAGAATGTCACTGTTTAACAGGAGAGTATGATTATTTATTAAAAGTTGCAAATCGTGATCGTAAAGAGCTGGAGCATTTTATTAGAAAGCTGAATAAGCTTGGTATTACAAGGATACAGACGAGTTTAGCACTTCGTGAAATTAAATATTCGACAGTATTACCGATCCGAAATGAGGAACCGAGCATCGATTAGAATGCTTGGTTTTTTGTTTGTATAAAGTGATTGACGGGGAGAAAAGAGAGATGTATTATTATATAAAATTATGTATTAAAATTCATTTTGGGTTATAAATATTAATATTAGGGGCAAGGGGATATAATATGAAAATCTTTAATGCGGTTACGAGTGATGTGAAAGAAATTTATAGTCTCATTGAAGTTTATGCAAAAGAGGGAGTTGTTTTACCGCGTTCTCTTTTATCTCTCTATCAATACTTACAATGCTTATATGTTATGAAAGAAGGAGAAGAAATCGTTGGAGTTGCTGGTTTACATGTGTTAGGGGAGGACCTTGCAGAAGTCCGGTCATTAGTCGTTTCGCATACATATGCAGGGAAAGGAATCGGTCGCATGTTAGTGAACCATGTAATAAATGAGGCAGCGAAAATAAAAGTGAATAGAGTCATTTCTTTAACATATGAAACGGAATTTTTTCAAAAGTGCGGGTTTGATTTTGTGAATAGAGGTGCGTTACCAGAGAAAGTATGGATTGATTGTAGGCATTGTCCAAAAGTTGATTATTGTGATGAGGTGGCGATGATTCGGTATGTTGGGTGAAATTTTCAGAGAGAAAAAAGTCCCACTATTATTTACGTAATAGTGGGATTCTATATTATAGGGAAATTAAGAACTTGAATTCGTTTTTCTTACCGCAAAATTAAAAATGGGATTTTTAAGCTCATAGTTATAAGTAGAACCATCGACAAGCCCTACAACTTTATCGCTATCGTAAAGATCGAGCATAAATTGTGCCATTTGTTTTGCGGTGTGGAATTTCGGTACAACATTATCGTATTGGAACTCATCAATATCAAATGAACGTTTTGCAAATTCTGTTTCAGTTGCACCAGGTGCTAAAACCTTTGCTTGCAGTTTTGCACCTTGTTGTTTCAATTCGTGAGATAAACCTTCTGTAAATGCACTTACATAGAATTTCGTAGCGCAATACGTAACAGCATCAGCAACGATTGTGTATCCACCGCCTGATGAAACGTTAATAAGCTGTGTGCCATCAACCATTGAATAATCTCGAACGAAAAGAGAGGAGAGTATTGTTAGTGCTTCTATATTTACATGTAACATCGTTTCTATTTTATTTAAATTTTGTTCAGCAATTGAGGCGAAATTACCAAACCCTGCGTTGTTAATCCACGTTTCAATTTGAAAGGCTTGTAGGTTTTCATACAGCTTATAAACATTTTTCGTGATAGATAAATCCGTTCTTCGAATAACAACATCCAATTCCGGATTCATTTCGTTAATTTTTAATTTTAATCCGTCTAATTCTTCTTGTCTTCGAGCTACAAGTATTAAGTTCTTTCCGCGAGCTGCAAAGGCTAAAGCCGATTCATAGCCAATTCCAGAACTAGCACCAGTAATAACAGTGTATTTCATATAAAATCCCCCTAAGTTCAAATAAATATATTATGGTTAGATTTTATTTGTTAGAGTATACTCTAAGTCAAATGTTTTTTATGAATTTGATAAGGCTATAAAATATATGAGGGTAAGCACGTGGAGGGAGTTAGAGTATGTACACAATTAGCGAGGTGGCTAAATTAATAGGAGTGAGTACACATACACTACGTTATTATGAAAAGGAAAATATATTAATTGCAAATCGCGATACAAATGGGAATCGAATGTATGCAGAGTCGCATATAAAGTGGTTGCAGTTTGTTATGAAATTAAAACAAACGCAAATGCCAATAACGAAAATAAGAGAATACGCTAGGTTATATTTAGAAGGGGAGCATACAACCGAAGCTCGTTTACAGCTCCTAGAAGATCATAGGAAATCTATTCAGATTCAAAGAGAAAACTTAGTAATTACAGAAAAGATGCTTGAGAATAAAATTATTGCATACAAAGCCTCTTTGGAAAATAAATAGAAAACATATATATGATAAAAATGGATTTAATCTCACAGTGTGCTGGTAAATAAAAAAGAGCAGTTAGCAAAGGCTAACTGCTCGGTAAATTGGATGTGAAAATTTAGTGTTTATATTTTCATAGTAGATAAATTATGATTTCTTGAATGTGATTTTTCACTGAAAATCGCATCTTAATACAAGGTACATAAACGAAGAAGAGCCTGATATGGCTCTCAGGCTCTTCCCTCAATAGCAAAGAGTAAGTCTTTTAATTACTCTTCTCCTACATAATACACAAGATGTACTTGGATGTGTAGAACAGGAAATTCCAATATAATTATCCGAATATAGTGTTTAAAAATAAAATCTAGATGATTTAAATAAGGAATTAAATTACAAATGTTGATTTAACGCATAATAGGAACTCATTTATATAAAATGATGGTTAATAAAGTGATATTGCGATAATGAAATATGAAATATTGCATATCGAATTGTAGAACAAAAAAGTGAAATGGTAATTGAATGAAAATGCTATTTTGTAGAAAAGGATGTGCATCTTGAAATCTGAATAAATTAAACAACTCATTACGGATTTAGAACGAAGAAAATCAGATCTAAAATGAATCTGAAATGACTTTTCGGGAATTCATATTGAGGAATATCGTGATAGTATTGCATAAGCAAATATTTATTTTGGATCAAGTGAATATGCGATTGAATTGGATTATGAAAGATGAAAAATAAAAAGAGCAACTAGCACAAGCTAACTGCTCTATTAAAGGGATCTCTCCAAGGGGGAGTGGAGAAAATATTATGTTACTAGCAGTATTGACAGGTTATTAGGAAATATACAAATCGGATGAAAGAAATTTTAAATAATCTTTCGGCATTGACAGTTTTTAAAATATTCATGTACAATACATATGAATGACATTCAGTCATTTTTGTGTGGCAGGATGCAGTTAGCTTGGAAATGGAACAAATATAATGGTAAATGAGGATGATAGTTGTTTATATATAGTAGTGATGAAAGAGAATATGTTTTTAAAACAAAAAAATGACTGATAGTCAGTCATGAGAGGTGAGAGGTATGAAAAATAGAGCTTGGTTATATGTCATATTAACATGTATCTTTGAAATTTTTTGGGTGTTTGGTTTTAATACAGCCGATACTTGGTGGCATTGGATTATTATTTTAGGAGTTATCGCTGTTGATTTTCACTTCCTTTCTAAAGCGTGTGAACATCTTGCGACAGGCACTGTATATGCCATTTTTGCCGGAGCTGGTACGGTAGGGACTTTCTTAATGGATGTATTCCTTTTCGGCGGAAGTTTTAGTGTAGGAAAGTTATTCTTTATCGTGATGGTTGTAGCTGGCGTTATCGGTTTAAAGTTAGCTGATAATAAAGAAGAAACTGTGGAAGGAGCTGCTTAAAGATGGGTTGGTTTTTCGTATTTTGTGCTGCAATTAGTGAAATAGTCGGTGTGATCGGTCTGAAAATGTATAGTAAAGAAAAGACGTTAGCAAATGGCGCGATTTATATAGGCGGGTTTGCTACATCCTTTGCATTCTTGTATACATCTTTCTTATTTTTACAAGTAAGTGTCGCGTATGCGGTTTGGATTGGTATTGGAACAGCAGGAGCCGTTTTATTAAACATGTTCCTATTTGGTGAGTCGAAAAGTAAAGCACGTATCATTAGTGTGGCTCTTATTGTATGCGGAGTGACAGGATTAAAGGCTCTTTCTTAAAGATATATTGTATTTTATCTCCTAATGGTTTATTAGGAGATTTTTATTATTAAAAAATGATTTCCTCTTAGAATTCACTATCATTGACAGTACAATCGATTATCTTATAAAATGAGTGACAGTCATTCAATATGTGTGTGAAAGGGTTTAGCTGATGAATAAAAAAGAAAAAATTGTCTATGCAGCTATTGAAGTGTTTCAGGAGAAGGGCGTTGAAAAAACGAAGATTTCTGATATCGTGAAATTAGCTGGCATTGCACAAGGAACTTTCTATTTATATTTTCCTTCTAAGTTATCTGTTATGCCTGCAATAGCAGAAGTGATGGTTGAAAAGATGATACTTGCAGTGAAAGAAAAAGTGCAAAATGATGCGCCTTTCTCAAGTAAAGTGACGCAAGTAATAGATGCGGTGTTTCACTTTATAGCGGAATATCGTGAAATACAAGCTTTAATGTATGCGGGTCTTGCATCTACAGAACATATAAAAGAATGGGAAGCTGTGTATGAGCCTCTTTATATGTGGCTAAGCGAATTTTTAAGTGAGGCGAAAGAAGCTGGTGAAATTCGTGATTCGGTTCACGCAGAGCGAGCAGCGAAGTTATTTATCGCCCTTGTTGAATCAGCAGCAGAACAAGTTTATTTATATGATCATAAAGATGAAGAGCAAGTCGAGCTACAAAAGGCAGAAGTACTAGATTTTTTAACACATGCACTACATATAAAGAAGTAGTAAGATGAACCTGTCTGAAAAGGTAGGTTCATTTTTGAGGGGAAATGAATGATAGTCATTCACCTAATACGTATGTATGCGTGGGAGGATAGAGTGAAATTCTAATGGGTGGAGGCATTTCTACTCATGATTAGCCCACAAATAGCAGGATAAAGAAAAATCTTCTTAGGCATTTTTTTGAGAGGAACTTACGGGAAGAGGTGTTAAAAAGTGAAGAAACCGATAAAAGAACAAAAGATGATATTGGTCATTCTTTTGAGTAATATATTTATCGCTTTTTTAGGGATTGGATTAATCATTCCGGTTATGCCGTCCTTTATGAATGACATGAGTTTAACAGGGAAGACGATGGGATATCTCGTTGCAGTGTTTGCAATGGCGCAGCTTATTACGTCACCTATTACAGGCCGGTGGGTCGATCTTTACGGTAGGAAGAAAATGATCATCATTGGATTATTTATTTTTGGTGTTTCAGAACTTCTTTTTGGATTAGGAAAAGATGTGTGGATGCTTTATGCAGCACGGGTGTTAGGCGGAATTAGTGCCGCGTTTATTATGCCTGGTGTTACGGCATATGTTGCGGATATTACATCTATGCAGGAACGTCCAAAGGCAATGGGATATTTATCCGCGGCAATTAGTACTGGATTTATTATAGGGCCTGGAATTGGCGGATTTATTGCAGAGTATGGTATACGTGTACCGTTTTTCGTTGCAGCAGCAATTGCCTTTATAGCATGTGTAATTTCTATCTTTATTTTGAAAGAGCCGTTAACGAAGGAAGAGCTTGCAGAGATTTCTGCTAATACGAAAGAATCCAGTTTTATTGGTGATTTAAAGAAATCATTACGTCCAATGTATGCAATTGCATTTATTATCGTATTTGTACTCGCATTCGGATTATCGGCGTATGAAACTGTGTTTAGTCTGTTTTCTGATCATAAGTTTGGTTTTACACCGAAAGATATCGCGGCAATCATTACAATTAGTTCAATCTTTGGGGTAGTTGTGCAAGTATTTATGTTTGGCAAATTGGTCGACATGTTCGGTGAAAAAGTGTTAATTCAAATATGTTTAATTGTAGGTGCAGTATTAGCCTTCGTTTCAACTGTAGTCTTTAATTATTGGATTGTACTTCTCGTTACTTGCTTCATTTTCTTAGCATTTGATTTACTTCGTCCAGCTTTAACGACATTTTTATCAAAGGCAGCTGGAAAAGAGCAAGGATTCGTTGCTGGTATGAACTCGACTTATACGAGTTTAGGAAATATCGCAGGACCAGCGATGGGCGGAATATTATTTGATATGAATATTCATTATCCATATGCATTTTCAGGAGTTGTTTTAATAGTTGGTCTCGGCATTACATTTATGTGGAGAGAGAAACAGCTAGCTGAAAGTTTTGCGAAGTAATAAAACCCCTTACGACGGTAAGGGGTTTTTGTTTTATAAGCTTAATCCAAACCGTTTTAATTCAATGAAAATCCCCTCTAATTGCTTTCCTTTATCCGTTAATGTGTACTCTACACGAGGCGGAACTTCTGGATATACTTTTCTCGTTATAATGCCTTGAGATTCTAATTCTTTTAGTCGAAGCGATAATGTTTTCGGACTAATCCCGTCCATTGATTTTTGTAAATCACTAAAGCGTAATGTTCCTTCAATAAGAAGGTCACGAATGATTAAAAACGTCCATTTTGTACGAATTACATCAAGGGTTTTAGCGATAGGACAAGGTATGCCAGGTAAACCTTTCGTTAATTCAACTGGATCTATATTGTTCATGGAACTAGCCTCCATAAAATTTTTTTGAATGAATTTGCTTTATAGTATCACAAAAATATACTTTTGGTAACTATATGAAAAAAATATCACTACTTCCATAAAGGAAGTTAGTGCATATACAATAGCAATACGAAATAAAAAGGGTTTAGATGAGGAGGTGATTTTCATGGGGATAAAAAAGTTGTTTGGATTTCTTAGTTTGTTTGTTGTTTGTATTGTACTTGTAGCATGCGGCGTGGAACAAAAAACTGAAATTCAGTTATTAAAAGAAATGCCACAGCCAAAAGCAATGACAATTGATCCCTCACTAAGTAAAAAAGAAGCGACAGAGATGGTTCATGCAGCGCAGCGTTTTTATGCATTTTGGGATACAGGTAAGGAGGAACTTATTCCGCAGACTGTTACTAAAGATTTTTTCGATAATACATTGCCGAAAGGGCGACCACAAGGAACGGAAGGATTAAAGTTTGCGGCACAAAATTTTCCTAATATACATTGCGAGATTGAAGATTTATTAGTCGTCGGTGATAAAGTAACAGCTCGTCTTTCTTTTACAGGAAGGCATAATGATAAGAAAATCAATTTTTTCGCCATTGATATGTTACATGTGAAAGACGGAAAAATCACGGAAGACTGGCATTTAGAAGATAATCTTACGCTGAAACAGCAACTTGGGTTAATAGCTGAAGAGTAAATTATATAGGGGAGAGAAAAGCGATGAAAAATATATTCATTATAAATGGACATGAAAAATACGGTACGAAAGAAGGACGTTTAAATAGAACGTTAGTTGATTATATGGTAACGGTATTAAGTGAGAAACATCATGTGAAAACAACAACGATTCAAGATGGCTACAGTATTAAGGAAGAACAAGAGAAGTTTTTATGGGCCGATGTTGTGATTTATCAAACACCGATTTATTGGTTTAGTGTACCGGGCTTATTTAAAACGTATATGGATGAAGTATATGAATACGGTTTGTTCTTTAAAGGTGCTGATGAATATGGAACAGGCGGTTTATTAAAAGAGAAAGCGTATATGTTTTCTGCAACTTGGAATGCACCTGAAAAGGCATTTGGAGATAAGACGAAGTTCTTTGAAGGGGAAAGTTTAGAGTCAGCGCTTAGCCATTTACATCGCGTGCAGAAGTTTCTTGGGATGAGTTCGTTAAAGAGTTTTGCTTGTTATGATGTGGTGAAGAATCCGAATATTGAGCAATATTTATTGAACTTGAAAGATCACTTAGATGGAGTAATTAAATAATAGTTTGTAAAGAAGGTACTACTAAGGACGTAGTACCTTCTCTTTCATGAAATACGTTGAAAATCTTTACTTATACAGGACTGTTTTAGTTTTTTTGATTTAATTAAATGTTTAATATCAGAGATGTTATCGTATGAAAGCTGAGTGTGATAATAGTTAATGTACTCAAGTAATGCAAAAATATAAATAAATAGAGTGAATGATAGTCCGCCTAAAGGTAAGTGGGGATACCAAATTACAAAATCAATAGTAAACGTAACAAATTCCGTGATAATTAATGCTATATTTATCTTTTGAAGTATTTTTAAATATTGAACCACCCTAATAGGGGTAACAGATGTTTTCTCTTTTTTTAGTCGTTTCCACTTTACGTACCAGTAAATTACTCCTTGTAATAAGATAAACTCTAAAAGAAGAAATGAGACCCAAAAAGAATATAGAGAATATAAATGTAACGTAGGATAAGCATAATTAAGTAAGTAACTTGTGAAAATAAAAGTAATGACTGAAAATAACTCACCTGTGTATAGATAGGAAAGTCTTTTTTCTAGGGTGCGTTTCATGGTTCTTCTCCTTTTGTAATGACTCACATTTTAAGACGTGGATGGCTGTATCCATAACTTCGCAAAATTTGCCCAGCCGTATGAATCAATTGTGACGTTTTTTAAAGAAGAAGGGTATGTTTTTCTTTTTAAAACGTGATAGTTAAATAAAATGATGTGTTCTACTTGTAAAAATTCTTCGATTTCATACATGAGCTCATAGCGCTTCTCTTTATTTTCTTCTAATAAAAAGGTATCAAGTAAACAGTTAATTTGGTTTTCATAGTGCGGGTCCATGAACCGATTTACGAAGCAACTTTTATTTTTAAACACATTTAAGAATGCGAGTTCATGATCGGCAGCAAATACTTCTCCCATGAAAATAATATCGGCATGTTTATCAATAGAACGATCCATATAATCTGAAACGAGAAATGGGTGAAGCTCTACTTGTATACCTAAACTTTCACACCGTTCTTTTAGGAAATGAGCGTCATTTGCACTATCTTTAAATGCGAAGAAGTAAATATGTATCGTTTCTCCATTATAGGTGCTCTTTTTTAAATACTCTTTTGCCTTCTCTAAAGAGTAGGACCTTTTAGGAACTTGGCGGCTTCTTTCAGGGAAAAAGCTTGAAGCAGCAATTGTTCGTCTACCCTCTATGCTACGAAGTATTGTTTCAACGTCATATAGTTCTCTCCAAGCTTTTCGAAAGTAAATGTCGTGATGAGGACCAGGTTTTGTAAAGTTGAAGCTAGCATAAATACAACCTATTTCTTCTATTTGTATATCATGCCTTTCATTTTCCTCTTCATTTGGCAGTTCATAATCAGCATCGATTTGCACATGATCAGGAATACCCCAAAATTCAATACGGTCTAATAACGCGCGCTCTTTAAAATAATGGGTGAATGCTTCGAGTACGATATTATCTTCAGAGTAATGAGTAAGTTTGAAAGGTCCAGTACCTATATAATGATGATCTTGAATACTGGCATCACACGGTAAAATTGCTAGTTGCATGGAACTTACATAGTGTAAGAAAAATAAGTTGGGTTTTGCTAAATGGAATCGAATTTGCAGTGGTGATGGTGTTTCAATTTGAACAATTTCTTCTGTTAACCATTTGAAAGGAGAGTGAACTTGCTTTAATCGTTCAAATGAAAATTGTACATCTTTAGAAGTTAAAACTGTTTCGTTATGAAAACGTATATCCTTTCGTAAATAAAAGGTCCACGTAAGCCCGTCTCCACTTAATTCCCACGTATGTGCAATGTGTGGTTCCATTTTTTCAGTAACATCGTTATAAACGACTAACGTGTCAAAAATTTGACTCGTAAGATGGCTCTCTGTAGTTACAGCCACAAAAGCCGGATCTAATGGAAATATCTTTCTTGATATAGGAATCTTTAATATGTCATACATATCATTTGAAGGTTCGTATCCAAAATGATGATGTAGTTTATTTTCTATCTTTTTTTGAATTGCAAGAGGCAGTGGTTCTTTTAAAAGAAGAAAGATATCCTTTAATTTTTCTTGCGTTAACAGTTCATCTGTGTAGGATTCAATCGCTTCCACGAGACTATGTATAAATAGAATTTCCGTTTTATTCCCGCGTCCACGCCCTGGAGTCCAGTGAATTAATTGCTCCTCGCTCATTTTCCTTAATAAAATTTTCACGTTTTTCGTACTGCAATATAAAATATCCGCTAGTTCTTGTAAGCTATTTCGGATATGCTGTTGATCTTGTGCATGTAGTCTTAGTCTAATGTAATAGTCCATAATTTTCATATATACACTTCCTTTTATAATAAAAGGGGAAACTCTTTAGAATATTCTAACCTTTTTCTTCCTCTTTTTCAAAGTAAAATAAGTAAGCATAAGGAGGGGGAAACAATGGGGTTTTGGAGTATGCATCGAAATATAAAAATTAGAATTATAACTTCGTTTTTAACACGTGCTGTGTCCACGATGATTTTTCCATTTATGGCGATATACTTTTCAATAAAGTTAGGTAGTGCGATTGCAGGTGCGTTATTACTCATTAATGTCATAGCTTCATTAGTAATTGGTTTATACGGTGGATATGTTGGGGATCGGCTCGGTCGTAAAAAGGTGATGATTATCGGTCAAAGTATACAAGTCATTTCCATTGCTTGTATGGGAGTTGCAAATTCGGATTATGTAGATTCACCGTGGCTAACATTTGTGTTTATGTTAGTAAATAGTTTAGGGTCTGGACTTATGAACCCTGCGACAGAGGCGATGTTAATTGATGTGAGTACACCTGAAAATCGAAAAGTGATGTACACCATTAACTATTGGGCTATTAATTTATCAATGGCAATTGGAGCAATATTTGGCGGATTACTATTTGAGAACTATAGATTGCAATTGTTTATCGGATTAACAGTTATTGCCGTTATTACTTTATATGTGATGGCTGTATACATGGAAGAAGTGTATGTAGCGAGAAAAACAGTAGAGAAGAAAAATGTATTAAAAGATATGGCAGATAGTTATACAGTCGTGATGAAAGATAGAGCATTTTTAATTTTTTGTGCAGCAAGTATATGTACATTGTCTTTAGAGTTTCAAATTAATAATTATTTAGGAGTACGTTTACAGCAGGAATTTGAAACAGTGCACTTTTTATTCGGGAATGGTTTTACGTTTGATTTAACAGGTATTCGAATGTTGAGCTGGATTTCAGCAGAGAATACAATTTTAGTTGTGTTATGTTCAGCACTTCTTATTAAAATGCTAAAAAGCTTCAACGATTTGAAAATTTTATATATAGGTTTATTCATTTACACAATTGGATTTACAATACTCGGAACGAGCAATAGTTTATGGGTCTTATTAATTGCAGGGCTTTTCCAAACGGTAGGTGAGATGATGTATGTGCCAGTACGTCAATCTATTATGGCAGATATGGTGCCGAATGAGGCAAGAGGTTCATACATGGCGATTAACGGAATGGTCTTTCAAGTAGCAAAAATGAACGGGGCATTAGGCGTTATGCTAGGCTCATTTATTGCATCTTGGGGCATGAGTGCTCTGTACTTTATCGTTGGTATGAGCAGTATTTTATTATTTATGAAGGCGATTGGGAAAGAGAAGTATGAGGATGAGAGAGGGGGTTCTCAGATTGGATAAAACTATATAAAAAGCGAACGAACTGGACTCGCTTTTTATATAATTTTTAAAACGGATCAACTTCAGCTAAATCTGGAGTGGTACTAGGCTGTAGTAAAAGATTTTTTAACGTTCCTACTTCAGAAAGAGCTACTAATATGTAGCCACTAATCAGTACAATAAGCCCAATGACGCGTAACGTTTGTAAGCTCACTTCATTATTATTCATTTCCGTTGGATTTGGGGGCGTTGAAGGTGGATTGTTATTCATAATTAAAGCTCCCATCTTTTGTATTTATATATGTGTAAAATCATTGTTTAACTTATGGATAGGAATTGTATAGTCATTTTCACTATATGAGAACTGCCTATGAAAAGTGATTAGAAATTTGGGGACGAGAAAAGGGTGGAATCCCAAAGATTATTAAAAATGAACTTTTGGATTCCATCCTTTTATTTATCCCATGCTATTTGTGGAAGCCGGATTTCCTGAAAACACCCGGTTGGTGAGAAGTAATAATCAGTGGGGGATGAACAAAACCCCACTGATTAAATTTTTTTTCATACAAATAAAAGGAGGTTAACCAAACTAGCTACCCTAATATACGCAATGATTCTTCAATAAACGCTGGGATATCCTCTGGTTGTCTACTTGTTACTAGCTGATTTTGGCATACGACAACCTCTTTGTCATGAAAATGTCCACCAGCATTTTTTAAGTCGACCTCAATAGATTTATATCCAGTCACATCGCGTCCTTCAAGTGTTTGTGCAGTGATGAGTAATTGGGGGCCGTGACAAATAGCAAAAACAGGTTTTTTCGCATCCATAAATGCTTTGCTAAAGCGAACAAAACGTTCATCTGCACGAAGCATATCTGGGGAAAATCCGCCTGGTATGAAGAGGGCATCAAAGTTATCTGGAGAAACATCATCAATACTTTTATCAATTACGACTTCACTTTTTCCTCGTTTACCGTGTACCGTTTTACCTTTTTCCATTTCAATAGTTGTTAATTCATATCCCTTTTGATTAAAAGCTTCTACTGGCTCTGTGTATTCTGTGTCCTCGAAATAATCCGTTATTAAAATAGCAATTTTTTTACTCATTCTAATCCGCTCCTTATATTATATTATATTATCGGTTCCAGAATCATCCTTGAGCAATGTCTTTTATAAAGTGAAACTTTAATTCATATTTTTTCATTCCCTCCAGTTCCTTTGCCCTGTTACTTTAATACATACCCTTTTTGTTAGCGCGTAAACATGTATTATCGTTTTTGTATGTAAAAATCATAAAATGTCGGTTGTTTCAGTGATTCTTGTTTGAGGAAGAAAAATAAAAAAGCCAAGGAGATAATTTATCTTCTCCTTGGCTTTAAGATAATTCTTTTCGTTAAAACGCAGAAACGCGTTGCTTCGTTTTTGGTACAATAATAAATTTGATCCAGAGTACCCCGATAATCATAATGATAAGGCTATGTAAAAATTGACCTGTAGCAATGAGTATAACACTTGAAAATACAATGAGTTGAATGCTTAGTAATATAAAGATTAAGCGAAGAAATTCATTCATTCGTTTTTCAGTATTAATTGGATATAATGCTACGATAATATTTCCCGAAAAATATTTCCACAGGGAACGGAGCTGCATAGAAATCATATATAGGACGATATATGCGATAGCGCCTTTTACGTATATGTTTGGTATAAAATATAAGGCGAAGGCACCGATTAAGCCTAAGCGAATATATATACCGAAATAATCATTCCCGCGTAAAAATGCTAGTGTATGTAAATAGAAGAAAGTTGCTCGTTTTTTATGTAATAAAGGTTCAATCCAATTTGTAAGCCATTTTCTTTTATTTACTTGCTTATTCAGTTGCGGAACATCGGTGAAAATGCTAGCAAATTGATAAAAACGGACGTTCATTTTTTCTTCTTGCTCGATTATGTAATCCCACGGTATTCGTTTTGTAGGCTGTTTTTTCGTATATAGAAGTAGGAAAGCAAGTAGTAAGAGCAATCCGCCTAATATGAGAACATGTGCCGAGTAAAACAGCATGAAAATGATTAAGGCGTTACAAGCAATACGAATAATGAACCATATATTTTTTTCATGACTATCACGCCAGATCCAATGTGTATACATGTTCCAAGCTTTTATAATCATTAAAACGATAAAGATTGTACATAAGAAAGGTACAGTTAATTGTAATGATTGCAGTGCAAGTGGAACGAGAATAAGGAACGTAAATAATAATGGGAAAAGCTGAATGATGTAATTATATAGAAGAGATTTTTTAAAATAAGATGTTAGTTTCTCTTCTAATGCAAGCAAATAGACAGCATCAGGTTTTTGAATAAATGTACGGATAGGACATCTCGTTATAATCGCTGTTAGGACGATTGTAATAAGTAATAAAGATAGTCCTTTAGAAGGAGCTGTCTTAAGAAACTTTGCATAATAGTAAGCACCTATACAGGCAACGAAGATAAAGCTATATAGTAAACCGTTAATCATACGTGCAAAGTATGTAATGATATTTTGAATATGTTGTTGGAAGCGGCTGCTCCATAGTGATTCAATTGACATGTTTTTCACCTCTTTGTTCTATTATATATGTTTTACAAAAGAAAAAACGAGCAAATTGCGTTACGCAACTTGCTCGTTTTTCTTTTCGTTATTTTTTTTCTGATCACGATTCATTAATGGATAGAAGGCAAAGCCAATTACGAATAAACCAATTCCGAGAAGGAACGTTTTTATATCGGCTGCGCCGGTTTTAATAACCCATAGTGCGTAGCAAAGTGCGATCACTGCGATTATGCCATCTGTAATTCTTGCCCGCATTTCATTTTTATATGTTTCACCAGTTGCGACTAGTTTTAACTGGAAGATTGGTGAAACGAGATATGGAATGAGGTAGGCTAGTGTTGATACGGTAATAACGAATGTATAAGCTTCCGCAATTGTTCCGGATAGTGTTGAGAATAAGAACACTTGCGACATAATGTTTGTTAGTCGTAATGAGTAAATTGGACTTCCTTTTTTATTTGTTTTCGTGAAGAAGGAAGGGAAGAAACCTTCTTTTGCTGCTTGATACGGTACTTCTGAGCTTAATAAAATCCAGCCTAATATAGAACCGAATAGGGAAGTAAGAGCAAGTAATGCCATCAGTTTCCCGCCGCCATGACCCATTGCAGCATTTAATGCATCTGCTAATGGACGTTCAGAAGCTTGTAATTTATCAACGTGAAGTACACCCATTGTTAAAATGGTAATTCCTAAGTAAATCGCAACTGTAATAAGTAATCCTGCAACTGTTGCGCGTTTTACTGTTTTAGGAGAGGTAGCACGGTTTGATAAAAGTACTGCCGATTCAATTCCGATAAATGCCCAAAGCGTTGTAAGAGCAGCTAAATTTACTTGTGAAAGAAGGCCGTGTGATACACCTGATTTATCGATCATCGGTGTGTACCATTGTCCAAACTTAGAAGCTTCGAATGCAAATAACGTAACGACGATGAATAAAAGGAATCCAGTTACTTTCGTTGTTGTTGCTAAGAAGTTTAGCTTTCCAGCTCCACTTACACCGTTTGTTAATATAATATGAGTTCCCCAAAGTAAGATGGAACAAATCGTAAATGTAATTAGTTTTCCGACTTCTATGTTAAAAGAACCGATTGAAAATAGTAGTCGTGTATCTTTCATAATTGGGAAAAAGAGTGATAAATATCCCGCGAAAGATGTAATGATGGCAACGTTACTTGCCCAGTTTGCAACCCAATATCCCCATACCATACTGAAACCAGCCATTTTTTTCTTTTTTGGTGATGAGAATAAAGCATATGCATGACTTTGTGGTCCTGTCGTTAAATCAGGACGACGAATTGCTAAATTACCGAAAACAAGAGCTAGCATTAAAACACCAAACCCTGTTGTTAACCAAGCTAAAGTGACACCGAGAGGGCTTGCTGTTTGTGCCAACGTACTTGGCACCATGAAAATACCAGCGCCAACCATGTTACCGACAACGAAAGCTGTTAGTACCCAAAAGCCCCATTTTTTTTGTTGCATAGAAAATACCTCCAAAGTTAGTATAACCAAGTCAAGCGAGGAGATATGTATGTCTTCTTAGTAGAGAAGAAAAGTCCCAAACAAAACAAAAAAAGCACGTAATTTGCCGCTACATGCTTTCTATCTTATAAGAAACCCACGACATACCTCTCGATAGCTCTCCACAAACGAAACGTTTCGTTTGTGACAGTTCTGCACTTATTAAATGCAGACCCAGCAAGTGTGCATGGTGGACACGACTTACTTCGGCAATCATTCCTTTCTCATTCCTTCATCAATGCCACTACATCTCCTGAAACGATACTCTTAATGATTGCAACCTCTACCTCACCGAGATACGAATGAGGATTTAAATATTAAATTAACGTAGTTAAGAGTAACAAATGTATTTTTATACGTCAATGGATATAGTAATAATCAGATTATAGAGAAGAGTTTGTTATTAGGAATGAATAATTATTTGATATAAAAAGAAGCTAATCTAAAACTAGATCAGCTTCTACATATAAGATTAAACGAAGTTTAATACAGTTACTTTTTCACGTGTCATAGACTCAAGGCTCTTACGAATACCTTGTGCGCCCATACCTGAACCTTTTACACCGATGAATGGGAAGTGGTCAGGGCCGCGCTCTGTGCGTCCGTTAATTTGAACAGAACCAGTTTCGATTTTGTTAGCAATTGCAAATGCTTTGTTAATGTCTTTTGTGAAGACACTTGCTTGCAAGCCGAACTCTGATTTGTTAGCAATCTCAATTGCTTGCTCATCTGAAGAAACACGGATGATTGGAAGGATTGGGCCAAATGGCTCTTCCCAAGCAACTTTCATTTCTTCTGTTACGTGGTCGATTAATGTTGGGTAAATTAAGTTACGCTCACGTTTGTTACCGATAACGATTGTTGCACCTTTTTCAACAGCGTCGTCAACTAAACCTTGAACGAAGTCAGCAGACTTGTCGTCGATTAATGGAACGATTGTGCTGTCTTGTTCTGGAGATCCAACTGATAGCTCAGCTACTTGCGCTTTTAATAAGCTAACAAGCTCGTCTGCTACGTTTTCGTGTACAAGTACACGTTTAATAGCAGTACAACGTTGACCAGAGTAAGAGAATGCACCGCTTACGATATGGTTTGCAGCATCTTGTAAGTCAGCATCTTCACGAACGATACCAGGGTCTTTACCACCAAGTTCTAATACAAGTGGAATCATTGCAGCTTTTTTCGCTAAATGTTTACCTGTGTTTGTACCACCTGTGAACGATACCATATTGATGCCTTCGTGTTCTACTAAGTAGTCACCAATTACAGAACCGCGTCCTGTAGCTACGTTTACAAGACCTTTTGGAAGGCCAGCTTTATGAAGTGCTTCAACCATTTTAATACCACTAATTGCACCTTGAGTTGCTGGTTTGAAAATAACAGCGTTACCCATAATTAATGCTGGTGCAAGTTTTGCAGCAGATAAGTTTACTGGGTAGTTAAATGGTGCGATTGCTAATACAACACCAAGTGGTGCGCGTTGGATGATCGCAAGTTTAGATTTCGTTCCGCCAGGGAAGCTATCGCCCATCATGCTTTCTCCGTGCATATGAAGAGCTTCTTCGATTGTGTAACGAATGAAATCAGCTGTACGAACAACTTCTTTCTTCGCATCTTTATAACCTTTACCGACTTCTTTCATAATGATATCGGCAATTTCATCTTGCATATTTACGAGCTCATCAGCCCATTTATATAAATATTTTGCGCGATCTTGTAGAGAAGCTTCCGCCCATGATTTTTGAGCTTCTTTTGCAGATGCAATTGCTTCATCTACTTCTCCGCGAGTAATTGCTTGTACTTGTCCAATTACTTCGTGTAAGTATGGAGATGGAATTTCGATTGTTGCTCCCGAAGAGCTTTCTCTCCATTCTCCGTCTAAATAAAATTTGTACGTATTGCTAGTTGTCATGATTAGTCCTCCTAAAATAGCAACTTGTAAGAGTGAGTATAAGGTGATTGTAGGGTGTTTGATAGCATTTTTCAAATGAAATGTTTGTGAAAACGATTTCTTATTCTTTTTTTATTTTGTATGCCCTTTCTTACAGAAAATTCCCTTATTTCAAAATGATGTAGCGTATATTTTTATTCGATTTGTAAAAAAATAATTGACAGAATACTCAATAAAGTTGTAAGATTATAAATGGAAAATAAATGAAGGGGGTGTGCGTAATGATTGTAATCGTAAATGTAATGGGCTTAGCTCTGTTAAATGGCAGAAAACATTCATATCATTACGCAACCCGTGCGGATATATAAGGCATCTTTGTCTTATAAAAAGCGTACGTTGCGTATATCGTAACGTACGCTTTTATGCATTTTTGTGCATATCGTCAAGCGGCGGTATGCTTTTTTTTGTTTATTTTCCACGTTACTATATAAAAATTTGGAAGGTGGAAAAATGTGATGAGACTGTATGGATTACGAAATGTAAATGTGATGGGTCTGGATAGTGGGTAAAGAAATGGGAGTGAAACGAGAACGAGAAGGGAGAGGTTACATTGTTATCAGTATTACTAAAGCTAAAATGGTTTTTTAAAGAGCATTGGAAGAGATATAGTATCGCCATTGGAGCTCTTTTAATTGTGAATATAGTTGAAGTCATTCCCCCGAAAGTGTTAGGGGTTACGATTGATAATATAAAAACAGGAACGTTAACGAATGCGGCAATTATGCAATTTATTCTTATTTTAATAGGGGTTACGGTAATTGGATATGGTCTTACTTTCGTTTGGCAACATCAGCTGTTTGGGGGAGCATTCGTACTGGAGAAGACGATGCGCTCTAAGTTTATGGGGCATTTACTTAAGATGACACCGACGTTTTATCATAAAAATCGTACTGGTGATTTAATGGCGAGAGCGACAAATGATTTAAAAGCAATTGCTATGACAGCTGGTTTCGGTATATTAACGCTCGTGGATTCGAGTTTATATATGCTTACAATTGTCTTTATGATGGGATTTACAATCAGTTGGGAGCTTACATTTGCGGCGCTTATACCGCTTCCGATTATGGCGTATGCGATGAACATATATGGAAAGAAATTGCATGAGAGATTTACAGTTGCGCAAGATGCGTTCGGAGATATGAATGATAAAGTACTCGAATCGATCGCCGGCGTGCGCGTTATTCGTGCATACGTACAAGAGAATGCAGATGAGGGAAGGTTTCATCATTTAGGAGATGACGTCTACGAAAAAAATATGAAGGTAGCGAGAATTGATGCATTATTCCAACCAACTGTTAAAATGCTTGTTGGCCTTAGTTATTTAATCGGTTTAGTGTATGGTGCGTATCTTGTATTTCAATCAAAGGTGACACTTGGTGAACTTGTTTCATTTAACGTGTATTTAGGGATGATGATTTGGCCGATGTTTGCAATTGGCGAATTAATTAATGTTATGCAAAGAGGAAACGCTTCGTTAGACCGTGTGAATGAAACATTAGCGTACGAACCGGATGTAAAGGATCCGAAAAACCCAAAGCTTGTACAAGAGCCAGATTATATTCAGTTTGATGACGTTACCTTTTCATATCCTTCATCAAATGAAAAAAATTTAAAGAAGGTTTCATTTACATTAAAACAAGGGGAGACGCTTGGAGTTGTTGGAAAAACAGGAAGCGGAAAAACGACGCTTGTACGTCAGCTTCTTCGTCAATATCCGCTTGGTGATGGGGATATTGCGGTCTCTGATGTGACGTTAGATAAAATAACGAATGAAAATGTACTCGGGTGGATTGGGTATGTACCTCAGGAACATATTTTGTTCTCAAAGACAGCGAGGGAAAATATTTTATTTGGGAACCGAGAAGCGACGGAAGAAGAACTCGAGAAAGCAATTGAAATTGCGGCGTTTACAAAGGATTTAGAGTTTTTACCAGAAGGGTTAGAAACGCTCGTCGGAGAGAAAGGTGTTTCTTTATCAGGAGGGCAAAAACAAAGGATTTCGATTGCGCGAGCTGTTATTCAAAATCCAGAAATTTTAATTTTGGACGATTCTTTATCAGCTGTTGATGCTCGTACGGAAGCAGCGATCATCGAGAATATAAGAACAGAAAGAAGCGGAAAGACGACGATTATTACGACGCACCGTTTATCTGCCGTACAACATGCGGATTGGATTCTCGTTATGGATGAAGGTGAAGTAATGGAAGAAGGTACGCATGAACAGCTTATTCAAAGCGGAGGCTGGTATGCGGAGCAGTTTGAAAGACAACAAGGGGAAAGTGAAAGTGCGGATAGTGGGGTGAAAATATGAGCGTATCAAAACGATTGTTCCAATATGCGATGAAAGTAAAAGGGACGATTTTTGCAGCGATGCTAATGTTATTTATTTTCGTCATCGCAGAGCTTGCTGGTCCTTTCGTCGCGAAAACGATGATTGACGATCATATCGTCGGGATAGAGAAACCTTGGTATGAAACAGAACAGAGTGAAGAGGCTGTTTCGTATAATGGTGCCTTTTATAAGCGAAGTGATCGCTTCCAGGAAGGTGAGAAAAAAGGAAAAGAAGTACGCGTGATGCAAGTCGGTTTTCAATATTACTTTGTACCGAATAAAGTGAATGCTGAAGGGTCACGTACTGTAAAAGATGATATGATTACCGTCCAAAATGGTAAGGCAGTGCAAGTGTATAAAGCGAAAGCATTAACGAAAGAAGAAGTGTTTGCGTTTTATAAACCAGAAATAAACCCCCTATTATTACTTGGTGGTGGTTATTTCGCTTTATTAGTGGTTGTCTCATTATTTGCATACGGAAAGCAATTTTTCTTACAGAAAGCAGCGAACAAAATTATTCAAATTATGAGGGAAGATGTCTTTTCTCATATTCAAACGTTGCCGATTCGTTATTTCGATCATTTACCAGCAGGGAAAATTGTATCGCGTGTTACGAATGATACGGAAGCCATTCGTGATTTATACGTAACGGTACTGGCGACATTCGTTTCTAGTATCATTTATATTATCGGGATATTCGCTGCGCTATTTTTACTCGATGTAAAATTGGCGACATTATGTTTACTTATCATCCCGATTTTAATCGTTTGGGCAATTCTTTATAGAAAGTATGCGTCTGTATACAATCATAAAATGCGTTCACGTTTATCTGATATTAATGGGACAGTGAATGAATCTATTCAAGGTATGCCAATTATTCAAGCGTTTCGTCAAGAGCGTGAAACGAAGAAAGAGTTTGAAGAATTAAATGGTGATTATTTTAAATATCAAAATAAAATTTTGAATTTAAATGCAGCAACTTCTCATAACTTAGTGTCTGTATTAAGAAATATTGCTTTCACAGGTGTGATTTGGTATTTCGGTGGTGCTTCATTAAGTGCTTCAGGCGTCATTTCTCTAGGGATACTGTATGCGTTCGTTGATTATTTAACACGATTGTTCTCACCAATTACAAATATGGTAAATCAGCTTGCTAACTTGGAACAATCGCGTGTTGCATCAGAACGTGTTTTTGAATTGTTAGAGGAAAAAGGGGAAGCAGTAGAAGAGGAACGTATGCCTCGCTTACAAGGAAATGTAAAGTTTGATAATGTGTCGTTTTCTTATAATGGAAAAGATGAAGTACTAAAAAATATTTCTTTTGAAGCGAAACAAGGCGAGACAGTGGCACTTGTCGGTCATACTGGATCAGGAAAAAGTTCCATTATGAATGTACTCTTCCAGTTTTATGAGTTTGAAAAAGGGAAGCTTACGATTGATGGTCACGATGTAAAAGCGATGCCGAAACAAGCAACGCGTGAACATATGGGAATCGTACTGCAAGATCCGTTTTTATTTAGCGGGACGGTCGCTTCTAATGTAAGCTTAGAGAACGAAAAAATTTCAAAAGAGCGCATCGTAAAAGCATTGCGTGATGTTGGTGCGGAACGGTTTGCGAACAATATAAATGAAGAAATTACAGAAAAGGGAAGCACGCTTTCCACTGGAGAACGTCAGCTTATTTCGTTTGCTAGGGCACTCGCTTTTGACCCAGCCATTTTAATTTTAGATGAAGCAACGTCTAGTATTGATACAGAAACAGAGGCGATGATTCAACAAGCGTTAGAAGTTGTGAAAAAAGGAAGAACGACATTTATTATCGCTCACCGTCTTTCCACAATTAAAAGTGCAGATCAAATTATTGTGCTTGATAGAGGAACGATTTTAGAAAAAGGCTCTCATGATGAACTAATGAAAAAGCGCGGGCGTTATTACGATATGTACAAAACGCAAATGGAAGGAAACCAGAGCGCTTAATATGTATGGAGGAGAACTTGCGATTTTTGCAAGTTCTTTTTTAGTGAATCGCGACAGTTAAATAAGAAGTATTGTTTTACCTTTTTCTTTATAAATGCTATATTAAAAAATGTTACTTATTTTTTGTATGTAGCGTTATTTTCCCCTTTTGTTTGATTATGAAGAAAAAGGATAAACTAAATAAGAACATTTTCATTGAAAAATTGTTCAAGATTGCATACAATCAATATAGTTTTTAAATTCCTATCAGAATACTTGGAGGATTACCATCATGAAAAAATTATTTTCAGTTCTTGCAGTAACTACTTTAGCGATCGGGATTGTAGCAGGCTGCGGCAAAGAAGAGAAAAAAGATACAGCTAGTCAAGATGCGTTACAAAAGATAAAACAAAGTGGTGAACTTGTAATTGGAACAGAAGGTACATATCCACCGTTCACATTCCACGATTCAAGTAATAAATTAACTGGATTTGACGTTGAATTAGCAGAAGAAGTTGCAAAACGTTTAGGAGTAAAACCTGTATTTAAAGAAACACAATGGGATAGCTTACTTGCTGGTCTAGATGCAAAACGTTTCGACATGGTTGCAAACGAAGTTGGTATTCGTGAAGATCGTCAAAAGAAATATGACTTCTCTAGCCCATATGTTTCATCTTCAGCGGTATTAGTTATTGCGAAGGATAAAGATAAACCTGCTACATTTGCTGATGTAAAAGGATTAAAAGCAGCACAATCTTTAACAAGTAACTATGCAGATATTGCTAAGAAAAATGGTGCAGAAATCACGAATGTAGAAGGCTTTAGCCAAGCTGCAGAATTATTAAACACTGGCCGTGTTGATTTCACAATTAATGATAAATTATCAGTGTTAAACTATTTAGAAACGAAAAAAGATGCAAAAATTAAAATTGTAGATACAGAAAAAGAAGCGTCACAAAGTGGATTCTTATTCCGTAAAGGTAGCGACAAGCTAGTACAAGAAGTAAATAAAGCGTTAGAAGATATGAAAAAAGATGGTACGTACGATAAAATAGCGAAAAAATGGTTCGGTGAAAATGTATCTAAGTAGTGCGCTGGTTTCAGATCGATTGTCTACTTGGATAGATATTATGCAGTCTTCCTTCATGCCTATGCTGAAGGAAGCTGTGTTTACGACAATTCCATTAACGCTTATTACATTTATTATCGGGATTATACTTGCGACGTTAACGGCGCTTGCACGTATTTCAGGTAGTCGTATTTTACAATGGATTGCTCGTATCTATGTATCTATCATTCGCGGAACGCCACTTCTTGTACAGTTATTTATTATTTTCTATGGTCTTCCAACTCTTAATATTGAAGTTGAGCCATATACAGCAGCAGTTATTGGATTTTCGTTAAATGTTGGTGCGTATGCATCTGAAATTATTCGTGCTTCTATCCTTTCAATCCCGAAAGGACAGTGGGAAGCAGCTTACACAATTGGGATGACATACCCGCAAGCATTAAAACGTGTTATTTTACCGCAGGCAACGCGAGTATCTATTCCGCCGCTTTCGAATACATTTATTAGTTTAGTGAAGGATACTTCATTAGCATCGCTAATTTTAGTAACAGAAATGTTCCGAAAAGCGCAGGAAATTGCGGCAATGAACTATGAGTTTTTAATTGTGTATTTCGAAGCAGGTCTAATTTATTGGGCAATTTGCTTCTTATTATCTATTGTGCAACAAATATTAGAAAAACGTTCAGAACGTTACACTCTAAAATAACCCTTTCATAAAAGGAGTTTTTGTTTTTATGATTTCAATTCAACATTTACAAAAAAGTTTCGGAGATAATACCGTACTAAAACATATAGATTTATCAGTTGAGAAGGGGGAAGTTGTTGTTATTATCGGGCCATCGGGATCTGGTAAAACGACATTCCTGCGTTGCCTCAACGTGTTAGAAACGCCGAACGCTGGTAATATTCGCATCGGTAATAAAGAGCTCGACTTCTCTCAAAAAGTATCGAAGAAAGATATTGTCAATCTTCGTACGCAAACAGGTATGGTATTCCAGCACCATAATCTATTTCCGCATTTAACAGCACTTCAAAATGTAATGGAAGGGCTCGTTACAGTGAAAAAGATGGGGAAAGAAGAAGCGAAGAAAAAAGCAAACTATTTCCTTGAAAAAGTTGGTCTTGCAGATAAAGTAGACTTATATCCGTTCCAATTATCAGGCGGACAACAACAGCGCGTTGGAATTGCTCGCGCGCTTGCGATGGAGCCGGAAGTATTACTATTTGATGAACCGACGTCAGCACTTGATCCTGAACTTGTTCAAGAAGTTCTGAAAGTAATGAAAGAACTTGCTAAAGAAGGCATGACGATGGTGATTGTAACGCACGAAATGCGTTTTGCACATCAAATTGCGAACCGCGTTATTTTCATGGATGGCGGTGTCGTTGTCGAACAAGGTACACCAGAAGATGTATTTACAAATCCAAAAGAAGAACGTACGAAAAAGTTTTTACAAATGTTGCAGTAAATGAAGGAAGGTCTCAAGGCATATGCCTTGAGACCTTTTTGCCATATATATTTATTTTTGGAATCCGCCAAGGCTTTGCTCAGCCATTGCAACTAGACGTTTTGTAATTTCTCCACCAACAGAACCGTTAGCGCGAGCCGTAGAATCTGCCCCTAATTGTACACCAAATTCTTGAGCGATTTCGTACTTCATTTGATCGATTGCAGCTGTTGCTCCTGGTACTACTAATTGATTGTAAGAACTTTGGTTTGCCATAGGAATATATCCTCCTTAGAGTTAGAAAAATTTTTTTTGGTTGGACTAGCTGGATTTGAACCAGATTATCGCCCCGTTTGGCGCTAATCCATCGGTAATTAAGTTTGTACTCATAGTATGGATGTTACCTAGAAAGATATACGAAATAATAATTTGTAAATTTTGTAAAAAATCTTAGTGATTTCGTAAATTATGAAATAAGAGTAATCGTTGTATTTTTTAGAAAGAAGGCTAAACTAAGAGCGATATGAAATATGTTTTTCTTTTTGTATCCCGCTATTGTGGGGCAAATCATTAACTTCTTATTTATGACTTACTAAAATTAAATCGGTAGCAACTTTATAGTTCTATTTTAAGTAGGGGGACAGGACGCTCCTATGCACGGCTAGATGCTCTCTTCAATCTGCTTGTAAATGATAACGTATGGAGGAATCGTGATGGGAATTTGCCCGCTTTGCAACGCATTAGAATCACAAACATATTCTTGTCAAAATTGCCAAGGTATACTCCAAGATTATGGGAAAACTGTAGATTACATAGACGATTATAGTGCGTATATGGATCAAGAATTATTAAGTGCAGTAGATGGTTTAACACATAGTAATTCACAAGAGTACTGCAATCATGTTTTTTATTGCGGGATGTGTAATGTGGAAACAGAGGTTGTAGTGAAACTTGTATAAATAGAAAACTTCCACCTTATGAATGAGGTGGAAGTTTTTGTTTTCGTATTTGTGAGTGAATCATAGGGGATGGGATATGTTCGGTGTTTGATGGAGTTCCGGATTTTATTTGAGCCATTTTTTCTTTTGCATCGCGCAAAGAATGTTCAGTTAAGTAGATGGCATATTCGTAAAATAATTGGCGCGTCAGTTCACTTTGTTCTTTTAACTTTTCATCTTGGAATACCGTTCGCCCAGGTTTAGAGTTTGCTTCAAAGAGCCACGGGTTTTCTTGCGTGTCTAAACCGATATCAAAACCAATTTCTCCAATATTTCCGGTTACTTGTTCATCGAGCGCGTAACTGATTTGTAAGGCTGTATGTTTTAATTTATTTTCAATTTGAACTTGTTTCGTTGAATCCGGAAAAAGTTCTTGCAGTAATTTCGTATCGCCACCGCTATTTACATGCGTTGTTAAGCTACCTTTGCCCGCAATTTTTGCAACGATTGCACTGACCATCCATTGGCCAAAATGATTTTTATTTGTATGAATGCGAAAATCAACAGGTTGCCCATCGAAGCGAAGTAAGGAAATACCTTGTTGTACGATAAACTTTTTTAAATCATGTCCTTTTAATACATGGTTCAGAAGCGTTTCTAATGATTGGTACTTTCTTAGTTTATTTTCTTCATTTTCGCGATAACGACAGTAGTAGCAATTCTCTGTTTGAGAGTAAAATATTTGATGAATGTTTCTCCCGAAGCTACCGTGTATCGGTTTCATGTAAACAGATTTATACGTGCCAAGAAAGCGTTCTACTTGTTCGAAATGTTGAAAAGCTTCCGTATTTGGTAATAAGGGAATAATGGATTCATCTTTCATAAGAAGTTGATGCACTTCCCATTTATTGAAAAACCCTGGGTTAAACCACGGAATGGAATAGTCACGCTCTAATTTTCTTTTTGCTCTTACGATCGGTTTATAATTTTCGGCTTTCCGATTTGGTAATCGATCATAAATGACATTCGGTAAAGGAACTTTTTTCTTAATCCATTGCCCTTCTTGAAAGAAATATCCTTCAATTGTTTCGTCTGCCCAGTTTATATGTTGCACACCAAAAACGAATACAAATGGTCGCAAGGTGAATGGCGGCGTTAGTAACTCGCTGAGAGAAGTTGAACGGTTTCCTAAAGGATTAGAAGAGTCATCGTTAAAACCAGTTGTGAAAATCCCGATTAACGGTCCGAAAATAATGGTTTCATTTTGCGTGAATGCATGGATAGTAGTGGAATGAGGAAGTAAAAGTTTCTCTGCAATTTGTTTTCCGATAATGATTTCGCGAGTAAAGGAATAATGAATTTTCACCTCTTCACTTGCAACATGGCGTACGCCGAAGGAAAGAGATGCGATTGGTGGTGTAATGGAAAAAATATAAGGTAAAGTAATACTATTTGGATGCTCATCTGAAATATTTAATGTATATATGTGCTCTTTCAAAATGGTGTTACCTCCTTTCATTATGGTGTGAAGCGACTAAACTTTAGTGGTCCGTGATATATTTTTTCGGCTAGTGCATCACTATGACGAATGTAATGTTCGTACGGGGGAATCGTGTTGACATACATAAGCCAAATTGCCCCTTTTTGATCCATAATGGTGGAAAGCTCTAGCTCGAATAACGAAGAATAAGATTCATCTAATGTTTGAAACACTTCATTTATAATGTCATGTAAAGCGTCCTGTAATAATTTTACACCGGTACTAGATAATACGTATTTAATTTTTGAAAACGAATGCAGCGAGGAATCATCCGTTGCCGAAAGTAAAAGTTGATTCGGAAATGAGCTTTTTTGTATAAATTGGCCGATAGCAGTCCACTTCTGTTCTTTATTTTTTTGCAAAATGGTTCGAATATGAAGCGGGTATGTTAATTGATTTGGTGGTTGCAGCATTGTATGGGTGATGTAACGTGCTGATCGTATGTTAGATTTGTACCAAGATATAAATTCATCTGTCCGTTTGATTGGAGTAGAAGTATGATAGTCATCATTTATCGTATCGATATGAAACGTTTTATTTTTATAAGCGATTCGGTACAGACTTTCATTGGAATGTGTGTTAGTAGGCCGTATAATAATATCTTTTGTTTTTAATAACAGTTTGAAAATGTTTTGTATCGTTGCTATTTCGAATTTTGGTATATAAGGAGATAATTTTTTATTCGTGAGAAATAAATCATGTAGTTCGCTCAAGTCAATGAGTGTGTTATTTAAAAAGGTAGTGGAAGCACGGTTGTGTAATGAATGAATAATTGATTTTGCTTTGTCGAAGTCTGTTTCCTCGTTAAAAGAAGAACGATCGTAAATATAAGAAGGAATAGGGAATATTTGCTCTTTCCATTTTCCTGTATCTGTATCATAAATCAGACCAGAGACAAGATCTGTTTTAGGATCAATACCAAATGGCGTAAACTGGGCAACGACATTATGATAAAACCGAGCGCGTTTAGCGATTTCGGTGTAATACATTTGCTCATAATGAGGGTGAGAAGTTAAAATACCGAGAACCAACGAAATCACTCCTTTATTAACAAAATGTTGGCATAAGAGGCATAGCTATATATTGCAAATACGTTTTTATACCATTATACTTTTGTCCGTATGATGATATGCTATAGTTTTGGAGAAGCGAAAGGTTGATTGTAATGAATATGTGGTTAAGTATGTTAACGACGACAGGGCTCGGAGCGATTATTGGAGGATTCACAAATCATTTAGCGATAAAAATGTTATTTCGTCCTCATCGCCCTATTTATATTGGAAAGTTTCAAGTTCCATTTACACCAGGATTAATTCCGAAGCGCCGCGATGAACTTGCTGTTCAATTAGGAAAAATGGTTGTCGAACATTTGTTAACGCCAGAAGGAATCGGAAAGAAATTAACAAATGAAGAGTTTCAAAAAGGTTTAATTCAATGGACACAAGTAGAAGTGGATAAAGTAATTACGAATGAACAGTCGTTACGACAAATGTTAGAAAAATGGAATTTAGTACATGTAGAAAAAGAGGCGACCGGGAAAATTGAACATGTGATTACAGAAAAAATAGAGGCATTTTTAGCGGAGTACTATACATATACATGGGAACAGGCTTTACCTCATTCTGTACATGAAAAAATAGAAAATACGATCCCAAATGTCTCGGCGTTTATTTTAGAGCGAGGAATTCGTTTTTTTGAAAGTGAGGAAGGAAAAGCTCGTCTTTCAAAAATGATTGATGATTTCTTTGCTTCTAGGGGAACGCTGCTTAACTTAGTCGGAATGTTTTTAGGGAATGTAAGCTTAATGGATCGTGTACAGCCAGAAGTTATTAAGTTTTTAGGGCAAGATGGCACAAAGCAGCTTTTAACTGATGTACTGCAAAAAGAGTGGGAAAAGTTAAAAGGTAGAGATGTAAAAGAATTAGAAACGTTTGTAGAAAAAGAAATGATTGTAAGCTCCATATTGTCAGCAGTTAAAGTTGAAGAAACAGTGAGTAAGTTTTTAAATCAATCTGTGCAGCAAGTATGTGAGCCAGTTCGAGAAACAATCAAGGAAAAGCTAGTCCCAAGTGCTGTAACGAAAGGCTTAAAGTGGGGGACAGAAAACGTAGAAAGTATATTAAACAATCTCCACCTTGCGGAAATTGTCCAACAAGAAGTGTCTACATTTTCAACAGAGCGACTAGAAGATTTAGTTCTATCCATTACCAAAAATGAACTAAAAATGATTACGTATTTAGGAGCACTATTAGGCGGGATGATTGGACTCGTGCAAGGGCTATTACTGTTGTTCCTTATGTAGTAAAGATAAGTACATAGAAATAAAAGTGAAATTTCTTCACATCTCTTGCATAGTTTGATATGGTAAGAAGAGGTGCGTATGTAAATGCACTTAAAAGGCAGTGTGAGCGAAAAGCGCTAGCCTTCTAAAGGAGGAAAAATAAAATGACAAAAAACATTCATGATGTTGCATATGAATTACAAAAAGCAATCGCTGAAAACGAAGATTTCCAAACATTAAAAGCAAGCTACGCAGCAGTACAAGGTGATGCAAATTCAAAGAACTTATTCGATGAGTTCCGCACAATGCAACTTGGCCTACAACAAAAAATGATGCAAGGTCAAGAAATCACTGAAGAAGATAACCAAAAAGCACAAGAAGTTGTAGCTCGCATTCAACAAGATGCTAAAATCACAAAGTTAATGGAAACTGAACAACGTTTAAACATCGTTATCACTGACGTTAACAAAATTATCATGCAGCCACTTGAAGAATTATATAACGCGCAACAACAAGCGTAATAGTGGAAGACGCCCCTGTATAGGGGCGTCTTTTTTGTTTGTTATTTGTGGAAATACTCCGTCTTAATATTCTTTTCCTTCAAAAACTTTTCAATTTCTTTTTGCTTCCTACCATTAACTTTCTCAAAGCGTTTTGTAAAAGAAAAATCAGTTTTGAATAAGTTACCATCTTGAGCGAATTTGTCTAATTCTTGCTCTAATTCTACTGAAAGTGCCGTAGATGCTGAAATGAATTCATACATTTCTTTCGAAGGTTTTTTGTAATCATCAGGGATCGTATTGTTACTAATAAAATCATGGAAATTCGCATCGTTTTGTTGCGCTAAATCTACTAGTTGTTTTAATTTCTCTCGGTCGGATTCAGTGACATTCTCGTCAGACATAGATGATGAAAGTGGAACGATGTTTTCGTCTAACTCTCCGCTATAATCTAAATACGTTTTTATATTTTGTTTCATTTCGTCTTCGTTAATCGTTTCATTCTTTTTTGAGGAAGTGAATATAGTTTCTGGAATTTTTATCGTTACATCTTTAATAGATTGCACATCGTTTTCTTCCTTATGTTGTGCACTGTTTGAACAAGCTGATAGAAATAAAATTGTAAGTAACATGAGTAGATATAAAATATACTTCTTCATTTTAATCTCCTTTTATATTCATTATTATCTTTGTAAAATAGCTATATTCCATTTCAAATACTTTACTAAAGTTGCGTATAGATGTTTTACCATTTGGTAACATATGACGGATATGAGTAAACCGCTGCAAAAAGCGATGAACACATTGTAAACATCGGAATTACTGATTTGATGAAACCCTTTAAAAAATCCTAAACCTATTAATAAAATAGGTGAGATGATTAATAGTGGAGTAGCAATGATAAGTGCTAGAAGAATCGGTAATAAAAAGAGTAGTACGAAAAAGGCGATAATGATAAAGGTAAAGTTTAAAACACTTAAACTCATAACAGAAAATAGTGCCGTTATCATATTTTTAAAGCTTCGTTTATTATCAGCGTTATGTATTGCATAGGAAACAGTAAGCTCTTTCGCGATCGTTGTAGGGTTTCCTAGTTTTCTAGCAATTTCTTCTTCACATTTCCCATCTTGTTTACCACTGATAAAATGGGTTTCGTACTCTGAGATAATATCTTTCTTTTCTACATTAGGCATATTCCGCAGGGAAGAACTAAGTTGTTCCAAAAATTCATTTTTGTTCATAACAATCACTTTCCTTTATAAAATGATGAATTACAAAGTAGATTCCAATTGCTGGGTATTCCAATATTTACAAATATATCATTTGCTAGTGTTCTTTGCAAGGTACTGTGAAGTTTTTAATACTGTGATGAGATGAAAGTTTCTCTTACATTTTTAGATAAGTTATAAAAATATTATTTTAGGATAAACAAAGGGTTGTAAGCGTATTCCTTATTGTTTGTCAAAATACTGTAAAATTCATATTCTTGGAAAAATAATGCATTTGTACTATAATGATAAACGATACTTCACCACGTTAATTAACTAGGTGAAATTAAAAAATCTTTATTACACACATTATGAAATAAAGGAATGATTAGTTTGAGTACAGATGTAAAAGCAAACGACGTGAAGACAAAAACAAAAGGAGCAGATCTTGTTGTTGATTGTTTAATTAAACAAGGTGTTACACATGTTTTCGGTATTCCAGGAGCGAAGATTGACTCTGTATTTGATGTACTGCAAGAAAGAGGACCAGAGTTAATTGTTTGTCGTCATGAACAAAACGCAGCATTTATGGCAGCTGCTATTGGTAGATTAACAGGGAAACCGGGCGTATGTCTTGTAACCTCAGGACCAGGGACATCGAATTTAGCGACAGGTCTTGTTACTGCGAATGCGGAGAGTGATCCCGTTGTTGCTTTAGCTGGTGCAGTTCCACGTACGGATCGATTAAAACGTACGCATCAATCTATGGATAATGCTGCACTATTCGAACCAATCACAAAATATAGCGTAGAAGTAGAGCATCCTGATAATGTGCCAGAAGCATTAAGTAATGCATTCCGAAGTGCGACTTCCACAAATCCAGGAGCGACTTTAGTAAGTCTTCCGCAAGACGTTATGACTGCGGAAACGACTGTAGAGTCTATCGGTGCGCTTTCTAAGCCACAGCTTGGAATCGCTCCCACACATGAAATTACATATGTAGTAGAAAAAATAAAATCGGCGAAATTACCAGTTATTTTACTCGGTATGAGAGCGAGCACAAATGAAGTGACGAAAGCCGTTCGTGAATTAATTGCGGATACAGAACTTCCTGTCGTTGAAACATATCAAGCAGCTGGTGCAATTTCGCGTGAGTTAGAAGATCATTTCTTCGGCCGCGTTGGATTATTCCGTAACCAACCAGGTGATATTTTACTAGAAGAAGCAGATCTTGTTATTTCGATCGGTTATGACCCAATTGAGTATGATCCGAAATTCTGGAATAAACTTGGAGACAGAACGATTATTCATCTTGATGATCATCAAGCGGATATCGACCATGATTACCAACCAGAGCGTGAATTAATTGGCGATATCGCTTTAACTGTAAATAGCATCGCGGAGAAATTACCGAAACTTGTATTAAGTTCGAAATCAGAAGCAGTGTTAGAACGATTACGCGCGAAATTATCAGAACAAGCAGAAGTTCCAAACCGTGCTTCAGAAGGTGTTACGCATCCGCTGCAGGTGATTCGTACACTTCGTTCTTTAATTAGTGACGATACAACTGTGACATGTGACATCGGTTCACATTCTATTTGGATGGCAAGATGTTTCCGTTCTTATGAACCACGTAGATTATTATTTAGTAACGGTATGCAAACGTTAGGTGTTGCACTTCCTTGGGCAATTGCCGCTACTTTAGTTGAACCGGGCAAGAAAGTTGTTTCCGTGTCAGGTGATGGTGGTTTCTTATTCTCTTCGATGGAATTAGAAACAGCGGTACGTTTAAACGCACCGATCGTACATCTTGTATGGAGAGACGGTACGTATGATATGGTTGCGTTCCAACAAATGATGAAATATGGTAGAACATCCGCTACAGAGTTTGGCGATGTCGATCTTGTGAAATATGCAGAAAGCTTCGGTGCAAAAGGTCTTCGCGTTAACACGCCTGATGAATTAGAAGATGTATTAAAAGAAGCACTAGCAGCAGACGGTCCTGTCATTATTGATGTTCCAATTGACTACCGTGACAACATTAAATTAAGCGAAAAATTATTACCAAACCAATTAAACTAATGGAGGCATGATTGAGATGACTGTTGCACAATTAATTGATATTGATGCAAAAAGAACGAAAACGAGTAATGAAGTATATCAAACATCTACAATGCTTGCGCTATTAGATGGTATATATGATGGTGTAATTAGCTTTGAGGAATTGAAAGAACGTGGTGATTTCGGCATCGGCACATTTGATCAATTAGATGGTGAAATGATTGCATTCGATAACGAATTTTATCATTTACGTTCAGACGGTTCAGCAGAAAAAGTAGAACCGGAAGAAACAACACCGTTTGCGACTGTAACGTTTTTTGAAAAAGAAATGAGTTATAGAGTAGAGCGCCCGATGAATCGTGAAGAAGTGGAAGCTTTATTACATGAATTAATGCCAAGTAAAAACTTATTTTACGGTATTCGAATGGACGGTACGTTCCGTGAAGTAAGAACGAGAACTGTTCCAAGACAAGAAAAACCGTATACACCGCTCGTTGAAGTGACGAAATCTCAGCCAATCTTTTCTTTTAAACATACAGAAGGTACGCTTGCTGGATTTTGGACACCAGATTACGCGCAAGGTATTGGTGTAGCTGGTTTCCACTTACATTACATTGACGATGCAAGAAGCGGAGGCGGACATGTTTTCGATTATGTTGTAGAAAACTGTACGATCCAAATTTGTCAAAAAGCTCATATGCATTTAGCACTTCCAGAAACAGCTGACTTTATGACGGCTGAATTATCAAGAGAAAACTTAGAGGATAATATTGCGACTGCGGAAGGCGCGGAGTAAAAGGGAGAGACTGTTCCATTGTGGAACAGTCTTCTTTTATTAATATTTCTTGTTGATATCGTTTATTTCTTTGAAACGAACGGATTCTCCTCGTAATAAAAACGCCACGGATAATGTACAGCTTCTTCTGCATAGTCGATGTTAATACGAGGTCCTGCTGTTATTTTATATTGTGATGATATGTGTTCTTCTTCTGGGACGAGTTCAATATGCAATGTGTCACTTTGTAAGGATACGCCTCGTTCTTCTAACGTAATTCCGAGGGCACGGCATAGTTTGCCAGGGCCATTCGTTAAATTTTTATACTGCGCTTTTGTAATGTCGGTTTTGTTGTATCGCGCAAATTCGATTTCTTCAATCCCGTCTACTGGCTCAAGGGCTCGAATGAGAACACCTTGTGGGGTGCCAACTGGCGCTGTAATGACGTTAAAACAATGATACATACCATAAATTAAATATACGTAAGCATGCCCCGGTGCGCCAAACATGACTTCTGTGCGACCTGTTCGTCTCCCGCCGTAACTATGTGCGGCCTTATCATCGGGACCCTTATATGCTTCTACTTCTACAATGATTCCGCTTCGTTTTATTCCATCTACAGTATGTACAAGTTTCTGTCCGAGTAATTTCTTTGCGACTTCTAACGTATCGCCTTCATAAAAGGAAGGTGGTGCTTGCATTGTACTATCTCCTTTACTGAGTGTATATGTATATAGTAAACCAAATTTTCAGTAGTAATTCTAACTCGTTCTATTTGCTACATTTATTTCATAAATTATGGATAGAGTACAACAGCGAAGAGGGGGAGTGCGACATGATTTATCGCTTACTAGCTCTTAATATAGATGGGACACTACTATACAACAACGGAAAAATTGCAAAAGGATTACGAGAAACAATTGAATTTGTGAAAAGAAAAGATGTATACGTTACATTATTTACGAGCCGTAATTTTCAGTCCGCTCATAAAGTTGCAAAGGCGTTGAAATTAGATTCTATCTTAGTGACACACGGTGGTGCTTTCGTTTCAGCAACGTTAGATAAGCCGTACGTTCAAAGAAGATTATCGGAAGAGAAGACGTTTAACATTGTGCAAGTATTAGAGCACTTCGATTGTAACGTCCGCATTTCTCATGAACGGTTTTCAATCGGAAATCGGGAGAGAAATACACCAAACTTAATTGCGCGTACTGTATTATCGAGTGCAGATCCGTTATTTTATCCGG
Organism: Bacillus sp. EB106-07-01-XG149; assembly: GCF_058791555.1. Lineage (NCBI taxonomy): Bacteria > Bacillati > Bacillota > Bacilli > Caryophanales > Bacillaceae > Bacillus > Bacillus sp. EB106-07-01-XG149. Next base: position 120,692 of record NZ_JBYTDP010000008.1, read on the forward strand.
TTCAATTTGTAGACTCGTTAGGTGATGCGCTTCGTGATCATCCAGTAGCTGCTCCGAAAATTGATGTGATTTTCCAAAGTAAAGGTGAAAAAGAACGAGGGCTAAATACATTACGAAAAGCATTCCAAGATATAGAGTATATTGATTGTGATTCAAAACGAATAGAAATTTTGCCGCAAAATGTATCAAAATTACGTGGATTACAATTGCTTGGAGAGCATTTAAAGATTTCGCTAAACGAAATGGTTGCGATTGGGGATAGTTTAGAAGATCTAGAAGTAATTGAAAATGTAGGGCTCGGGGTAGCGATGGGGAATGCACCTGTAGAGTTAAAACAAGCAGCAGACTGGATTACACGTTCAAATAGTGAGAACGGTGTAGAGTATATGATTAAAGAACATTTCCGCAAGCAATTCCCGCTTCCGTTTTTGAAGAATCATAAAAATACACCGAAACGATGAAAGAAAAACGTAGCTTTTCAGCTACGTTTTTTATTAGTTTTATTCGAAAAATGAAAACGTTTTACCGGATAAATTGTGTCTGAAATTCATACAATTAACTTGAATCATTTAGAAAACTGTTGTAAAGTGGGTGATGTTGCCAAAATAGTTACACCACATGAAATATTCTTCAGGTTAATTTTATTGAGCTCCTATACGTAAAAATATTTCCGCATGATAGTTTCGTTCACGTAGTATTTCAAAAATGAATTGTAGTAATTTTACTAATTAGTTGTAGAGTGTCTTTGTTTTATTTAAATGGATTATTTTAAGTTAATGTGAGTAAGGCTTGGTACATATGAAATGTACTTCTCTTTGTAGCTTTAGGAAATTTAAAAGGGGGAATGAATTTTTTGAGGAAATCATTTAATCAAAAAATAAAAAAATTAAGTAGTAGTTTTATAGTCGTGTTACTAGTATGTATGAATTTTCTAATCCATTTACCATATAAAGCAGAGGCAGCTACACCAGAATTAAAAGGTTTAGGTGATGTATCTTATTACAATGCAATCATTTTTGGAGATCATAGTGCAACGAGTGCGGATATTGAGGGTGCGATGGCTATTCAAAAAAATATGAACGCATCAAGTTATACAGTCTTAGCGGCTGCAACAGGAGCACATAACTTAGCTGGAGCAACATGGGTAGAGGAAGGATATCCAGCATTATTACTAGGTGGTCAATTTACGAAAGCGGGAACAGGACAAGTAATTATTCAAGATGGAACAGTGGCGATGACAAAAGATGGTGACCCAGAAGGTGCAATGAAATCATCATATGACCGTATCTCTTATAAAGAGCAAGCGGAGATTGATGCTAAATTTAAAGAATTTAGAAAAGACGTTGATAGCGTAATTGAGGATGCGGGCCAATTACATACTGATAAACCAAAATCGGGTATGACATTTGGGATCGGTGAAGATGTAAATAATCCTAATATTTATGTCTCTTCAGGCCAAACGGGAAAGAAAACATTTGATGTAACAGACGTTTTTCTTCCGAATGCAGATAATAAAGATTTTATTGTTATTTATTCAGATGCGGAAGAAGTGAGTTTTGGTGGCGGTGCAATTTTGTATGATACAAAAAACACTGGGATGGCTACAGACTTAATTAATACATCTCAAGCATATGATCCTAATTCATCTTTTACGGAGTTAGCTAGTAAAGTTATTTGGGTGTTTCCAAACGCTACAAAAATAACAACTAAAGGCTATGGTGTAGTAGGTAGTGTGTTTGCACCTAATGCAGTTGTAGATACAAAGGGTGGTTCAATTAACGGACAAGCCTTTGTTGGTGGATTACACCAAAGAGATGGCTTTGAGGTTCATAACTTTAAATTTAATTGGCCGAAATGGAATAAACCATCAGTTGAAAAAGTAACTGGTCAATTTGAAATTGTAAAAGTAGATGCAAGTGATGAAACAAAGTTATTACCAGGTGCAGAATTTGAAGTGTATAAAGATGGTAAACAAATAGATACATTACGAACAGATAAGACAGGTAAAGTAATCTCTAAGAAATTAGAACCAGGTAAATATACATTAAAAGAAACGAAAGCACCAGAGGGATATAAATTACTAAAAGAAGAAATTGAAGTTACTGTGGAAGAGAACAAAGTAGTACCGGTAATAGTTAAAAATGTGAAAGCGTTGGGAAGCTTACAGGTAGTCAAAAAGGATGCTGAGAGCAGAAACGTGCTAGAAGGCGCGGAATTTAGACTGAAAAACGAAAATGGTCAAATAGTTGGAGAGGCGAAAACAACAAATAAAGATGGTGTTGTTACATTCGAAAACTTAGTGCCAGGTAAGTATACGTTAGAAGAAACGAAAGCACCAGAAGGTTACAAAGCGATAGACGTTACAGTAGAAGTAAACGTTGTAGCAAATAAAGTAGCGAAAAAAGAAGTATTGAATGAAAAAGAACCAAGTAAAGGTCCAGAAAAACCAGGTGAAGAAACAGAAAAACCAGGTGAAGAAACAGAAAAACCAGGTGAAGAAACAGAAAAACCAGGTGAAGAAACAGAGAAACCGGGTGAAGAAACAGAAAAACCAGGTGGAGAAACAGAGAAGCCAGGTGAAGAAACAGAAAAACCGGGTGGAGAAACAGAGAAGCCAGGTGAAGAAACAGAGAAGCCAGGTGAAGAAACAGAGAAGCCAGGTGAAGAAACAG
>NZ_JBYTDP010000008.1:123460-173265 GCF_058791555.1 Bacillus sp. EB106-07-01-XG149
AGGTGAGGAAACAGAGAAGCCAGGTAAGGAAACAGAGAAGCCAGGTGAGGAAACAGAGAAGCCGGGTGGAGAAACAGAAAAACCAGGTGAAGAAACAGAGAAGCCAGGTGAGGAAACAGAGAAGCCAGGTGAGGAAACAGAGAAACCAGGTGGAGAAACAGAGAAGCCAGGTGAGGAAACAGAAAAACCAGGTGAAGAAGTAGGAGAGCCTAACTTACCAGAAAAAGAACAAGGCAGTTCCAATGATCAAAAACTTCCAGCTACAGGGCATAATACAAATTACCTTCCATTTATAGGTGTAATTCTTGTGTTATTAGGAATGCGTTTAAGATTTATGACTAAAAATAGCTAATAGATTTATAAAAGGCAGAAGAGAAATGTCATCTCTTCTGCCTTTTAGTTTTTAAATAGAAGAAATAAGGTAAAACCTTCTGTATTGACCTGCAAACGCCCTTCAAGTAAACTAAAGAGAGTTTGCAAATGAAAAGGTGATAATGTTGTTAATTTCAATTAAAACGCTACAAGATGATCGTTTTTTACGTCCGCTGCAAAATATTGGCGGCTTATTTTTTGAAGATAGTACGATTGGATTTGAACAAGAGGAAGCAAATCTTATCGTTGATATACACATTGAAGAGAATGTGAAAGCATCAGCTCGTTTAACAGATGTTGCTACTGGAAATGTGTATGAAGAAACTTTCGCAAAAGATTTATCTGCTTTCACAGATGAAAAAGAGCGTATGAAGCAAGTGAAGCACGTTGTTTCTTATGTATATCTTTCTGTTCTTCAGCAGTTAACTGGTCTTGAACAAAGCTGGGGCATTTTAACAGGAGTTCGTCCGACGAAACTTCTTCATAAAATGCTTCAAAGTGGTATGTCAAAAGAAGAAGCACACCAAGAACTTCGTGAAAGCTATTTAATTCATGAAGAGAAAATTGAACTTCTTCAGCGTATTGTGGATTGCCAATTAGCGGTAGTTCCGGATTTATACCGTTTGAAAGAGGAAGTAAGTATTTATATCGGTATTCCATTCTGCCCAACAAAATGTGCATATTGTACATTCCCGGCGTATGCAATTAACGGACGCCAAGGCTCTGTTGATTCATTCTTAGGTGGTTTACATTATGAAGTTCGTGAAATTGGTAAGTTTTTAAAAGAAAAAGGTGTAACAGTTACGACGATTTATTACGGCGGCGGTACACCGACAAGTATTACAGCAGAAGAGATGGATATGCTGTATGAAGAAATGTATGAAGCGTTCCCAGATGTGAAAAATGTGCGTGAAGTAACAGTTGAGGCAGGTCGCCCAGATACAATTACGCCAGCGAAGCTAGAAGTGTTAAATAAATGGAACATTGACCGTATTAGTATTAATCCGCAGTCATACCATCAAGAGACATTAAAAGCAATTGGGCGTCATCATACTGTAGAAGAAACAATTGAGAAGTATCACTTAGCTCGTGAAATGGGAATGAACAATATTAATATGGACTTAATTATTGGTCTTCCTGGTGAAGGGTTAGATATTTTCAAGCACACGTTAGATGAGACAGAAAAGTTAATGCCAGAATCGTTAACAGTTCATACGTTATCATTCAAACGTGCTTCTGAAATGACGCAAAACAAACGTAAATATAAAGTAGCAGGTCGCGAAGAAATTACAGCGATGATGCATGAAGCAGAAGAGTGGACGCAAAAGCATAATTACGTACCATATTACCTATATCGTCAAAAGAATATTTTAGGTAACTTAGAGAACGTTGGTTATGCAATGCCGACGCAAGAAAGTATTTATAACATTGTTATTATGGAAGAAGTTCAATCGATTATTGGACTTGGTTGTGGTGCATCAAGTAAATTTGTTCATCCGAAGACAGGTGCAATTACGCACTTCGCAAATCCGAAAGATCCAAAATCATATAACGATGGCTTCGTAAAATATACAGAAGACAAACTGAAAATTTTAGAAGAGCTATTTGTATAAGAAGAAAGAGGTTGTTCCGATTTGGAACAGCCTCTTTTTTATATTGTTGTGAGTAAGTTGCTATAATTTCATTTACCAAGAGACCACACTGTTTGTAAAACTATGTCGATAATAATCAGAAAAATTAGTCAAATTATTAGAGGACAATGTCTACTTATGGACGAAATGATAGATTTATGAAAGAGAAAAGGGGGAAATTGTTGGCATGTACATGACGATAGGGAGAATATTTGATTTAGCGGTTGGTAAGTATCCGAATACAGAGGCGTTAGTAGAGCCGGAAAAAAATATTTGCTGGACATATAAACAGTGGGATGAGCAAATAAATAAAACGGCGCAAGCTCTGTTGAAAGAAGGGGTAAGAAAGGGAGATACTGTATCTGTTTACTTATATAATTGCCGTGAATTTGTAAACGTTTACTTAGCTTGTGCGAAAATTGGGGCGATCTTTAACCCGATTAACTTCCGTTTAAAAGCAAAAGAATTATCTTATATCCTTCAAGATGCAGCCTCGAAAGTAGTAGTCTTTGAAAAAGCAGTTGAATCAACTGTTGCTATCATTGAACGAGATTTTCCAAATTCGTCTTTTTGGTATGTAGAAGACGATACACCTTCCTATGCTAGTTCTTACCATGAAAAAGTTAATGCGGCATCTTCTGACAAAGTAGATATCGAAATTGATGAAATGGATTATTGTTCTATGCTGTATACGAGCGGTACGACAGGTCATCCGAAAGGCGTATTGCATCGTCATCGTGAAATGACTGAGCATAGTATGATTTGTACGTATTTCTTAAAATATAATAGAGATAGTGCCGGACTTGTTGTAGCACCTTTATATCATTGCGGCGAGTTAAATGCTGGAATCATTCCGCGCATTCAAGTTGGCGGAAAGAATGTTATTTTGCATCATTTTGATACGGATAGAGTATTACATACGATTCAAGAAGAGAAGATTACGACGTTTTTTGCAGCACCGACGATGTGGAATATGTTACTGCAAAAAGATTTAACACAGTACGATTTAACGTCGATGAAGATTGGTATATATGGCGGAGCGGCGATGGCGCCAGCATTAGTGAAGGAATGTAAAGAACGTCTTTATATTGATCTTGTACAAATTTACGGAATGACAGAAATGGGACCAGTTGTTGCGTTCCTCGTGGAAGAGGATCAAATTACGAAAGCAGGTTCAGCAGGCACGCCATGCTTTAGTCATGAAATTCGCATTGTAAAACCGAACGAAGATGCACCAGCAGAGCCAGATGATGTATTGCCTCCTTATGAAGTAGGAGAGATTATTTTGCGCGGCCCAACTATGATGGCTGGTTATCATAACCGAGAAGAAGCAAATGCCAAATCGATGTATAAAGGATGGTATCACTCTGGTGATTTAGGTTACTTCGATAAAGATGGCTATTTATTCGTCGCAGATCGTGTGGATGATATGGTAATTAGCGGAGGCGTTAATATTTATCCACGTGAAATTGAAGATTTCCTTCATAGTCATCCTGGTGTATTAGATGTTGCGGTGCTTGGTGAGCCAGATGAATTATGGGGAGAACGTGTTGTGGCTGTTGTTGTAAAGAAAGATGAAGCGATTACAGAAGAAGATTTGGAAATATATTGTAAAGAAAGTGATGAATTAGCAGATTATAAACGTCCACGTCATTACTTATTTGTGGATGAACTGCCTCGTAATGCGAGTGGAAAATTACAGAAGTTTGTGCTTAGAGAGTCTTTAAAAGGAGCAAAAAAATAGAAAGTGGGGGATACCCACTTTCTATTTTTATTTACGTGAAAACCCTTCTTCATCAAGGTATTCCGCAGCTTCTGGATAAGAGTTGAATGTACCGTCTAAGTTTACACCAGCGTACACGTTCCACATATCATCCTCTTGAATAAGAGTTAGGATGTGGCCGTCTTCGTTCTTCCATTCTTCTTCTGCAGCAGGTTCCATTGATGTAACAATTTCTTCTGGCTCCTGTGATAGACGTTCAATTACTTTTTCAATTAATGAACGCAGTTCTTCTTCTGAAAACTCACGGATGTTAATCATGCCTTTATCATCAGTTTTATAACCTTTAATGAAGTTTGCATATACAAATCCGTTTCCGTTTGGATGTAAATGATATACAACGTTCTTTTTATCTAAACGACTTTCTTCAAAGTGAAAGTTCACGCGTTTTAATGATACGTTCTTTCTTTCTAATTCAGGGAAAGATTCAATAATCGATAATTTTTCTTCAAAAGTTAGCATAGTGCCTCCAAATATATAATAAAAGATTTAATTTATCTATTATAGCACAGTTACAATGGTTTCCAAAGATGCGGCGTGAGTTTACAATTGAATACGTTTACGTCACGATACTGTAAAAAGTGGACTAACGAATGTATTCTTTTAGGTGTACAATGGAACGTGGACTTAATGTGAAGGTGGTTATTTATATGTTTCAAAAAATAGCAAAGGAATGTTTAGCAGGTTTTACTGTTGCGATTGTTGCGTTGCCACTTGCCATTGCATTTGGTATTGCTGCAACGGGAACGTCTGAGGGAGCACTAGTCGGATTGTATGGTGCGATTTTTGCAGGTTTATTTGCGGCGTTATTTGGTGGTACACCGGGGCAGGTTACCGGGCCAACTGGACCGATTACGGTTATTGCAACAGGGGTTATTGCGACGCACGGGTTAGAGGCGAGTTTTATAGCCTTTATGATGGCGGGACTGTTTCAAATTTTATTCGGTGTATGTAAGCTTGGCTCTTACGTGCGATATATTCCGTATCCTGTCGTTTCAGGATTTATGAACGGAATCGCATTAATTATTATTTTAGGTGAAATAAAGCATGTGCAAAATAGTTTTCTACTCGTAGTATTAACGATTATTGTAATGATTGTTTCTGGAAAATGGATTAAGGCTATTCCATCTAGTTTAGTTGCATTAGTTGGTGTGACGGCTTTGCTTCCTTTATTTTCTTCTGCGTTAGAAGGGCTTACAGTGAAGTTGCCGATTATCGGAAACTTGTCATTAAATAAGGTGATTGAAAAGATTGGGACGATTCCAGAAGCGATGCCGACGCTTCATATTCCATCTTTAAGTGGAACAGGCATCGCAGAACTTATTTTACCAGCGCTTAGTATTGCTTTATTAGGATCGATTGACTCGTTGTTAACATCGGTCGTAATGGATAATGTGACGGGTACACGTCATAAAAGTAATAAAGAACTGGTCGGACAAGGTATCGGTAATATGATGAGCGGGTTGTTTGGCGGATTAGCAGGGGCAGGAGCGACTGTACGATCTATCGTGAATATAAGAAGCGGTGGTAAAACGGCGCTTTCGGCATGTATGCATAGTGTTATATTATTTATTTTCATTATGGGACTTGGATCGGTCGTACAATACATTCCGCTTGCTGTATTATCAGGTATTTTAATTTTAACTGGTATTGGCATGTTTGATTGGGAAAGCATGAAGAAAATGCATGTAGCACCAAAAGGTGATGTCATTGTTATGCTCGTAACGATGGTTGTCACAGTGAAGTTTGATTTAATGATCGCTGTTGCATTCGGTATTATTCTTTCGTTCCTTATATACATGGTGAAATGTAAAGAACGTAAAGCTTCTATTGTAAAAGAAAAGGAAGCGACGTATAAAATTAAAGGTCCACTTTCTTTCCTAACAGTGGATCGTGTTTTTCATACTTTACAAGACGTAAAGTCTCCAGTTGTTTTACGTATGAAAGATGTGCGCTATATGGATGTATCAGGAGCGATGGCATTGTTAAATTTTGTTGAGCAATCGGATAAAGCGGGCGCGAGTGTGACACTTGAGCAATTGCATCCGAGTATTGAACAAATAATCGTGACGATGGCAAGTAATGAGCAGAGGGAACAATTACAATTCTTAAAGGCAAAAACAAGTTAGAGATAAGAACCCTCACGTGATAAAATGTGAGGGTTTCTGATTATTCGCATGTGTATGTATTGAATTTGAATATCCAGATGTTATACGTCTGTTGACAATTGCTACACTTAGCAGTATAGTAACATTTTAGATTAGCAGTATGCTATCGTAATAAGTGTAAGAATTTTAAGATTTCTTTACGCTGAAAAGAAATCGCTTTAAGCTGGAGGGAATATTTGATGTACAAACAGTTACCACATGGAGTAAAAGTCGGGATTACACGTTCAATCGTTGCTTCTTTTGAGAAGTATATGAAAGAAATTGAATGGAACGAAGAAAAGTTTGACATACAACAATTTGTTGAACAGTGGAAACAATATTTATATACAAAATCAACTTGGATTAATAAAGTGGATGACAAGTTGAAAGAACATCCAGATTTCCATCAAGCGCTAGCAGTAAAAGTGAATGAGAAAATTAACGAGCTTATTAATGAAGAGCCGACTGAAGAGCAATTAAAAATTTTAAAAGATCACGAAGTAAATAATATAGATGATTTTTGTAAGTTGGAAGCAGCGTATCATATTGAACGTTTGTAGTTGAATTACATAACATTGTACATAAAAAAACAAGTCGTATAGGAAGAAAATACGACTTGTTTTTTATTTTGTTTATTTTGGAACAAATGCAGTCCATGTTGATAAATCAATATCTTGTTGAGCTACTACAGTTGTAGGGAAAGTAAATGTCCACGGTTTTGTTGAATTTGCTTTTATTTCAAAGTTTTTCAGATTGAAGCTACCTGTTGCAATGACGTTTCCAGTCGCATCTGAGATGTGAAGAGGCAGCTGTTCTATTGTAATATTTCGGTTGTGACCATTACGTAATAAGATCGTTGTATGTAAACCATTATTTTCGGCTAGACGAGCTTGTAATCCTAAGAAATTAAGTTCGTTTTCTTTAGGAGGTGTTAGGCCTGCAACGATTTCTTTTAATTTTTCTTTCGCAGAATCTGCTAGTTGTGCTGCCCAAGCAGGATCTAAATCTAAAGTATGTTCTTTATCAAATTCAAATGCTAATTGCCAATCTTCAGCAGACAATTTAGCATCCGTCATTGTAGATTCTTCAAAGGTAAATGTCCATGGCATATTCACATTGGAAGGGATGTTTTCTAAGTTTGATAGATCAAATGTTTTACGTGCGCAAATCTCATCGTCTTTATTTAATAGCAACAAAGTAATTGTTTCGAACGAAATAGGTTGCGTGACACTATTTCGAATGAATGTTGTAATGTAATACGTGTGATCACGTCGTTCAGCCTCGATACCAGCCAATGAAATTTGATTTTCTTGTAAGCTAGGTAATGACTTATGTAAAAATTGATAAATATATTTTTGTTCTTGTGCAACCTCGCCCCATGAAGGGTGGAAGTAAAGCGTAGGTTTTACGTTTTTACTTTTCAGTGAAGTTTCTTCTCCACCTAATAGTTGAGAACTAGAAACGACAGTATCTTTTCCTTTTTTCTTTCCTCTTTTTAAAAATGATAACATGTAATTCACCTCATTATACATTTTGTGGAACTTTTAAGTATCGTGCAAGATATAAAACCATTTCTTTCTCGAAATGACTATACGTTTGTAAGAAAATTTCAAGAGCTTCTTTTTGATAAAGGCGTATTGGGTCTTCTTGTTGATATTGCCTTAGTCCAATACCTTCTTTTAAATGTTGCATTGCACTTAAGTGATTTGTCCAATTTGAATCAAGGAAGTGTAGACCTAATTGACGTAATGCGTGTTGTGCACCCGTATTATTTTCTAAAGCTTTCACATGCTCTACATAATTTGAAATACTATCCTTTAATAAAATATGTAAATCCTCGATAGAGTGGACATTATTTGCTGATAATGAAGGGATTTCCTCGTTTGATAATAAGGCTTCTATCTCTTCTGTTAAACTTACATAATCCCATTCTTCTGGAAGCATACCTTCTATTACATATCTTTGTGCCACTGTATTTACCGCATGTTCAATCATTGGGATGACAGTCTCTATCATATTTGTTTCTACGTTTAAAAGGTTATTACGAAGTTTATAGATGACATTTCGTTGATCGTTAGTCACATCATCTAACTTTAAGTTGAATTCTCGTATTCCATAATGACCGCCTTCACAAATTAATTGTGTACGGTTTACGAAATCGTGAATTTTTTGAGTTAGAATGAGACCATCTTGATCAACTTTAAGTGATTTTTTTAATTTATCTACCTTTTCACCTGCGAAACGTTGAATCATCTCATCTTCTAATGAAAGGAAGAATTGGGAACTTCCAGGATCACCTTGTCGACCAGCTCTACCTTTTAATTGATTATCAACGCGGCGAGATTCATGTCTTTCTGTTCCTATTACATGTAAACCACCAAGCTCATGAACACCTTTTTCTAATAAAATATCAGTTCCGCGTCCGGCCATATTTGTAGCAATAGTAATTTGCCCTTTTTTCCCGGCTAGGGCAATTAAATCAGCTTCTTGCTCGGCGCTTTTTGCATTTAATAGTTGATAAGATAATTTTGCTTCATCTAAATAACGTGCAACTGTTTCAGATTGAAGGATGGACATCGTACCAATTAAAATAGGGCGCTGTTTTTTATGTATATGTAGTACTTCTTCACGGACCGCTTTATATTTTTCATCAGCAGTAACGTATATAACGTCTTGTTTATCCTCGCGAATGATAGGGCGATTCGTTGGGATTGAAATAACTTCCATATTGTAAACACGGTTAAATTCTTTTTCTTCTGTTTTTGCTGTACCAGTCATACCAGATAATGACGGATACATACGGAAGAAGTTTTGAATTGTAATAGATGCTTGTGTTTGATTCTCATCTGTAATCTGTAAGCCTTCTTTCGCTTCAAGCGCTTGGTGTAATCCATCGCTTAAAGAACGACCATCCATAATACGTCCTGTGAAAATATCAACGAGCATGATCTTCTCATCCTCGACAATATAGTCTACATCAAGTTGGAAAGCAACATTTGCACGTAATGCTTGAATCATATAATGATATAAAGTTTGATGTTCTAAATCATACAAATTATCAATATCAAATAAGTCTTCAATCTTTGTAATGCCATCTTCTGTGAAACTACATGTTTTTGTTTCTGCATCAAAAATATAATGCTCTGTATCTTGGAAGGTTTTCATTACCTTTGCGCATAAATGGTGAAAATCAGAACTACTTGATTTCTTTCCAGCAATGATAAGAGGTGTTTTCGCTTCGTCAATTAAAACGCTATCAATCTCATCAATAATAGCAAAGTGATATGGGCGCTGCACTTGTTGCTCTTTAGATGATGCCATATTATCGCGAAGATAGTCGAAACCAAACTCAGTCCCAATTCCGTATGTAATATCAGCTTCATAAGCTTGTTTTTTATCAATAGATGCCATTTTCCCCGTATTTAATCCAACTGTTAAGCCGAGAAATTCATGGACTTGTCCAATTAATTCTTTATCACGTTTCGCTAAATAATCATTTACTGTAATAACGTGAACGCCTTTTTTCTCAAGAGCACGTACGTACGTAGGTAAAGAGGAAACGAGAGTTTTTCCTTCTCCTGTAGGCATTTCAGCAATGTTTCCTTCTAGTAATACAAGGCCGCCGATTAACTGTACATCGTAATGACGAAGACCAAGAACTCTTTTTGCAGCCTCTCGAACGACAGCAAATGCTTCTATTTTTATATCGTCAACTGTTTTTCCATTTTGCAACATATGTTGAAAAGTAGCAGTTTTTTGACATAATTCATCATCTGATAATGTTTCCATTACAGATTCTAATTGATTAATATCATTCACAAGTTGTTCATAATTTTTAATCTTTCTTTTTTGTGAATCTCCCAACAACTTCTTGACCGAATTCAGCATTCTTGTAACACTCCTCTTACTGACAATAGATACATTATAGTATAGTTATACTAGAAAAAAGTAGAAATGGAAAGTGGTAGGAAGTTTGAGTGAAATCGTTTTGTGAGTAAGAATACTTTCGTTTTGTTGTAAAAAAGAAAGTATTCAATATATAAGAAATTTGGTATGATAATTTAATGAGATAAAATATGGTCTCTATAATTCGTAACAATACATTTAAGAATATATGTAAAAAAGAAAAGAGAAGGTACATGAATAAGAAGTTTGTAAAAGGTGCGGCAATTTTAACAATTACAACTTTTTTGTCGAAATTGCTTGGTAGTTTTTTTCAAATTCCGTTACAAAATATTGCAGGGGATGAAGTGCTTGGTATTTTCCGCCTCGTGTTTCCTGTATATATGATTGCGCTCACATTGTCAGTAGCTGGTGTTCCGCTAGCAATTTCAAAACTGATCGCAGAGTTAAAAGAAAAAAATAAAGAAACAGAAATTGCAAAATTATTTAAATCTGCATCGATTATAGGAATGGCTTTTGGTGCATTTGGATGTTTGGTGATTATATTATTTTCTACTGAAATGGCAAGTATGCTTGGTGGACAAGAAACGAGGGTGCCCTTACTAGTTACGTCATCGGCGTTACTCGTTGCACCATATATGGCGGTTTATCGTGGGTATTTTCAAGGATTCGGTGATATGAAACCGACGGGGATTTCACAAGTCATTGAGCAATTTGTACGAGTATTTTTTATGTTAATCATCGCTTATATATTAGTATATTGGAATGAAAGTAGTGCTGTTATTACTAGTGGGGCAATGGTTGGATCTTTTCTTGGAGTAATAAGTTCGCTTATATATTTACGTATGACGTACAATAAAAGTTCATACCGATATAAGAGCAACTCGTATTCACTGCAAGATTTGAAAAAAGATGGAAAGAAAATATTGCAAGTATCTATTCCAATTGCTATTGGAGCTTTATCCATGCCACTTTTAAATTTGGTGGATTCGTTAACAGTGCCGCACGTGCTGCAAGGATCGTCAGCCGAAATTCAAGCGCAATTTGGTATATATAGCCGTGGTTCTGCATTTACACAATTAATCGTTGTTTTCGCAAGCGCAATTGTATTTCCATTAATACCATTATTAACGTCTGCGCTAGCAAAAAAAGATATGAATTTAGCAAAAACGACAGTTCAAAATACGAACTCAATTATGCATGTGCTAACAGCCCCGTTAACGATATGGTTAATTGCATTAACGGTTCCGTTAAATGTGGGATTGTTTACAGATGCGAAAGGAAGCAGTATGTTAGCTGTTATGATTGGTAGTTCGTATTTTACATCGGTTATGGTATTATCAATAGGAGTTTTACAAGGAATTAACCGCTCTGCCCAAGCTGCTTGGATTGTTATCGGCGCAAGTTTTGTGAAATGTTTCTTAAACATAGTATTAACAAAAAAGTTTGGCATAGATGGAGCGGCTTATAGTACATTGATTATATATGTGTTAATCTGTATCGTAAATCATCTGTACATTCGAAAATATCTTTCCTATTCTGTTCATATAGGGAGATTTTTTATTGTAATAGGTGTATCTTGTATTTTAGGATTAGGATTATATGAACTATCTACTATGATAGATGTTACATCTTCAAGAATTATTGCGTTATTATATAGTGGTATAGCACTCGCTATTGCAATAATTTTGTATGCGGTATGTGCTTTGAAATTAAACTGGATATCAACAAAACAAATACCATTTTTGAAAAGATAAATATAGAACTACGAAATGTAAGGATTGGAATTCGGACGGGCTTATTGTGAAGATGCTTTTTTAGGTAAGGAGTTGGTGCCAATGATAGATGAAATGATTGGTTACCAAATGTTGGAGGAGATTAAGAGTGCGGTTAGTTTTATCAGGATATTATGGTTTTTATAACGTTGGAGACGAGGCTATTCTACAATCGATTATTGAATCGTTACATAAAGAGAATCCGAATATTGAACTCGTTGTGCTGTCAAATGACCCTGACTATACAAGGAAAATGTACGGAGTAGAAGCGGTGGATCGTTGGAGTATCAAATCGGTTTATGATGCAATTAAAAAAAGTGATGGGCTTATTAGTGGTGGAGGGAGCCTCCTCCAAGATAAAACGAGTATAAAAAGTATTTTATACTATACGGGTATTATGTGGCTTGCTCGTATGCTAAAAAAACCGTATTACATTTATTCACAAGGAATAGGTCCGATCACAAAAAGGCATAATCGACTATTAGTGAAATGGCATTTGTCGAAAGCTGCATATATATCAGTTCGCGATGAGGATTCATTTTTATACTTAAAGGAACTTGGCATGAAAAGGGATATTGAACTTGTTCCAGATCCAGTTTTAACATGGAAACGAAAAAAACAATCAGATTGGCTACAAAAACATTCTCTGCATGGGAAAATAATTGCAGTGAGTGTGCGTCACTGGAATGCAAAAGAAGATTATATAAAAAAGTTAGCGATGGCTTTAAAAAAATTAAAGCAAGAAGGGTACCAAATTTTATTCGTCCCGATGCATGGTCCGTTTGATCAAAATGCTTCGCGTGATGTAGTGGATTTAATGGGAGAAGAGACGTATATGCTTCCATATAAAATGGATATTGATGAGAAAATATCTATTTTATCAGAATGTACCCTTTTAATTGGTATGCGTCTTCACGCTCTTATTTTTTCGGCTGTCGCGAAAACACCGATGGTTGGAATTTCATACGATCCAAAAATCGATTCATTTTTAAGACAAGTGAATCAACCGGTTATAGGAAGTGTGGATGGAGACTGGAGTGCAGACGATTTATATAAAATTGCGAAAAAGCAAGTGACGCAGCATGAAGAGATACAACAATCCCTGCAAAGAAGAGTGGATGAGCTGCAACTGCAAGGAGAACAAGCGGCTCAGAAAATTATTTATCATATAGAAAAAAACACTCTACAGAAAAAGTAGAGTGTTTTTTTTGTTAGTGTATTTCTTTACGTTGAAATCTTTCTTTTATATATTGTGTAATAAGATAGACACCGTACCCTTGTATAATCATAAATGCCGGGATGATAAAGTAGCGATAGCGCGATTGAATTTCGATGAAGAAGTGCACGCCTACATACCCTAAAATTAATAATGAGAAGAACAGTAACGTTTTATTTCGTTGTTCTTTTATCGTTTTGATGGAAGCTATGCAAGCGAATATGCAAATGCTTACGTAACATAATTTTTCTAACGTCCACAGTAATTTTGATAATTCGGGTTTTGGATGTCCTTCTAATCCCCAATAAATGGCTGCGTCATAATCTCCCCACATAACTTTAAATTTATCTTTGAATAACAATAATAGTTGTCCTTTATCGGCAGTTCTTTCTTTAATGAGCTGTTTTTCAATTTCGAAACGTTCCTCGCCAATCGGATATTGAAAAACAAGTTTATGGTCAGGAAAAGAAAATCCACCTGTTGTTTCAGTATTGAATCCGACTACAAATTTCCAATAAGGGTCTCGACTAGATAATGGATATTGTGTAACCCCTGTAGAGATTAATGTATAGCTAAAGATGAAATGTACGATGTAATAAATCCCAATCATGCCAATTAGCTTCGATACAACCATTTTTTTATTCAGTGGCTGATCACCAATTATATGAGTGATCAGTAAGAAAAGAATGAGAGCTAGTAAAATAACAATACCAATCGGTCTCATAATATCGCCAAATGCAATAAGAATACTAACAAATATCCACGCATATGAATGCGAGATTCCTTTTTTTACGAGAAGATAAAAACCAGCATAGAATAGAACTGTTGCGAGATGCTGATTTGTTAGTACAGAAGTCATCATAATGTTAGGAATATAGGTTGCGAAAATAAGTGCGGCAACTCTACCGCTAAATTCGTTAAATAGATGCGTAGCTATGCGATATATAAAGTACGTAATACCAGTGCAGTACAGTATGTTTAATAATTTAATCGCTAGTACACCTTCGCCAAACAATTTGATGACGCCAGCTTGGTACATTGTAAAGCCTAATTGATATACCCAAGTAGTAAAATATGCTTTGTCCGCGAATGAGAAATTGTTATGTGCTGCATCAACGGCTCCGTTATACATTTGTTCGAAATCTTGTACGACATTTGTTTGAACTGTTAACACCCATGCAAGACGAAGTGTGAACGCTAGTAGACAAATAAAGATGATAAATTGTGTTTGAGTGAAAAATCGATTCACGATGATAGACATGAATATAATACCGATTAAAACGACTATAAGTGCCACTATAAGGAAATAGGGATGGTCGTACTTCGGTTCAATTATTAAAAATTGCAATGAGTATATAAGAGTCATTACAAAAAATAACAATGTTAATATTTGCAGTGATTTAAATGCAAATGCATATAATCTAGGCATAATGATCCTCCGTAGTATGTAATATCTTTGTAGTTATTTCTATATAAACAGAAATAACTACGTCATTATATCATAAAGGATTTTACGGTTGTAAAAGGAATGGAGTACATAGGGAGATTAGTAGGATATATAATATTTTAATATAATAAAATACTTATTTTCAAAAGGCTGTATGTTAATTTTTGTTTATCATGTTTATATAATTAGTATATAATCGGTGTTGGAATGATAAATTCGTTGATTACGAGGAGGATTACATAACCGTGAAGAAATTTTCAAAAGGTATTACAGCAGTTGCGTTAACGGGGTCATTGCTTTTAACTCCTATTTCAAGTTATGCGGCGAGTGATGATATTACAGGTCATCTATTTGAGCAGCATATGCGTACTCTTATTAATAAAGGGATTATGTCAGGATATGGAAATGATGTGTATTTACCTGACAAAGAGATAACGAGAGCAGAGTTTGCTACATTAGTAGCGAAAGCATTACAACTTCCACAAGCAGATTCGAATTTTAATGATGTGCCAAAAACATACGGCTTATATGACGGTGTAAGTAGAGCATTCGGAGCGGGAATTATTAAAGGGCGTAGTCCTGAGACTTTTGCACCAAATGATGTGATTACACGTGAAGAAATGGCCGTAATGGTAAAACAGGCGCTAGATTATAAAAAGGTTAACGTAACTGTAAGTCCGCTTACATTTGCTGATACGAATCGTATTAACTATAAAGAACATGTACAAGTTATGGTAGCTACAGGGATTATTAAAGGTTATCCAGAAGATAATACGTTTAGACCGCATCTATCAGCGACAAGAGGTATGGCTTCGGCGATGCTGAACTTAATGCTTAATAAAATTGGTGGTGGAGAGACGCCTGTAGAAACAAAGAATTATGTGTTGTTAAATGATGCCGGGAAAGTAGTAGAGCGTTACACTACATATAAAGAAGCTGTTACAGCTGCACAAAATAAAGGCATCAATGCAGTGAAGTATGAAAATGAATACGTATGGATTAAAGATGGCTTTGCAACTGCGAAGAGAGTTACTGGAAATACAATTAATATTTACGGTGAAAATTTAAAAACAGTATATACATACCTTGAGTATGGAACAGAATTTAAAGTGTTAGAAGTTGGAGAAGATCGTGTGAAAGTGCAACTCTCTGATTTAACAGGTTATGTGAAGAAAAACGAAGTCACTTTAGTTCCAGAAAAAGAAATGCAAAAATCAACTTATTATGTTGCCAATGATGGATATTTATATCATAGATATTATGAGTTTGAAAAGAAGCCGAGCTATACAGGATATAGATACGGTGCGGCACCTGCCTTTATGAAACCAGGGCAACAAATGGAGAGTATAGATGGAAAAACATTTGGAAATGAAACGTTCTATCAATATTTTAATTACTTATCATTACGTTCTAAAACAGAGTACACGGCAGAACAATTAGATAGTTATATAAAATCAGTTAGAGCAGATTCCCCATTAATCGGTTTAGGAAAGAAATTTAAAGAAGTAGAAAGCAAGTATAATGTAAATGCATTATTCCTATATTCATTAGCAGCTCATGAGAGTCAGTATGGAACAAGTGAACTTGCGCGAGATAAAAATAATTTATTTGGCTTAAATGCAACGGATGATAATCCATATGGTAAAGGTAAAACATTCAATTCAAAAGAAGATTGTATTGAAGATGCTGCAAAAGTATATATGAATGAATGGTATTTAAATCCAGGACATTGGCGTTATACAGCAGCGTATACAGGTGATAAAGCTGGTGGTATAAATATGAACTATGCGTCTGATGCAAACTGGGGTAAAAAAGTAGCAGGGCATATGTTCCGTTTTGATTCGTACTTAGGTAAAAAAGAGTACAACAAATATAAACTTGCACGTGTAACAAGCAAGGTAGAAGTGAAAAAAGATCCTCGTACGTCGAATGAACGACTGTATAACTTAGCGGCAAATAAAGTTGTTACAATTACAGGCGAAGAAACGATAAATGGACAAGCGTGGGTTAAAATCATTTCTGATGATCCTGCTGTAAATGAAGCGTATGTTGTAAAAGAAAATGTAGAGTACGTAAAACACTAATAAAGAAAAAACAAAAAGACTGATCACTTAGATGATCAGTCTTTTTATTTGTCGAATAAAATCAATAAATGAACTAAATGCTATTTAATAACATTTATACGAAAACAATCCCATTATATAGAAATTAATAACAAAAAATTCGACAAAATAACAAAAATAAAGTGCATTATTGTCGAAGAGTGTCGATAATTTTAAAGAGTGTAAATTATCATTTCATTTATATTATGTGCTATAATGCTATTTGTATATTAAATATAAGCGATGTATATACGTTTACATATTAGAAAAGTTGATAAATATATAATTCGACAAACATTTTAAATTTGTCGAATTATGCGATAAGAAATTCTTTTAAAAAAAAGAATTATGACGTATTATATACATGGTTTAACTTTTTGGAAAAAGATAGTATTTATTATGGCTAATAAACTACTATTTTTCAAAAAGTGTTTGTAGATTAATATATGAATTTAGTAAATCACTAGTTTTTCAAATACATATTTCTAAAGCTAGTATTATATTTCTCAAGGAGGAAAATAAATCAATGGCAAAAAATAAGTCTTTTAACAAATTAATGGCTGGTACAATGACAGCTGCAATGGTAGCAGGAGTAGTAGCTCCAGTTGCTGCATCTGCACAAGAAAACGCATTTAAAGATGTTCCAAGTGGTCAGTGGTATACAAAAGCAATCAATGAAATGGCTGCAAAAGGAATCATCTCAGGTATGGAGGACGGCATATTTGGTTTAGGTCAAGATGTAACTCGTGCTCAAGTAGCTACTTTCATGGTAAAAGCGAAAGACATTAAACCTAATTCAACAAAAACTTCATTTACAGATGTAGATGTAAATGAATGGTATGCTCAATACGTTTCAGCTGCTGAAACTAACAAAATCATGGCTGGTATTGGCGACAATAAATTCGGACCAAAAGATCAGTTAACTCGTGCACAAATGGCACAAATTCTTGTTAACGCATACGGCTTCAAAGCTGATGAAAACAACAAGAAAACTTTCAATGACATTGACGGTTTATCTTGGGCAACTGCAAAATCTTCAATCGAGACTCTTGCAAGCCTAGGTCTTATCTCTGGTTACGGTGATGGCACATTCCAACCAAACAAAGTTGTATCTCGTGAGGAAGCTGCTCAGTTCATTTACAATGCAATGAACTACAAACAACCAGAAGCAAAAGTTGTTTCTGCAACTCCAATCAATGCTAAACAAGTAGAAGTTAAATTCGGTACTGAAGTTAACATCGATACAAAAGACGCAGCTAAAAAAGCTGAAGCTTTAAAATTATTCACTTTAGAAGGTAAAGATGCTACAGATATCACTGTTTCTAGTGACAACAAAACTGCTGTAGTAACTTTCGAAAACTTAAACGATGTTAAAGACGTTGTATTAGTTGTAAACCCAGTTGCAACAAAAGCTGATGCTAAAGTAAAAACTGGCAAATTTACACAAGTAATCACTTACAAAGATACAGCTCGCCCAGAAGTTAAAGGTGTAGAATATGTAGATGTAAACACTGCTAAAGTTTTATTCTCTGAGCCAGTTAAAGACATCGGTAAAGTAACTGGAACACAAGGTGCAACTTTAAAATTATTTAACTCAGGCGACAACTTCGCAACTATCGATTTATCTGCAGTTAAAGAAAACACTGAAGCTGTAGTAACAATCGTTGGTGCTACTGACTTTGCTGGTAACTTAATTTCTCCAAACCCAGCAAAAGTAAAAGTTAAAAAACAAGCGATCGATAAAACTGCACCACAAGTAACAGGTGTAGAAGCTATTTCTAACAACCAATTAAAAGTAACATTCTCTAAAGAATTTACAGCAACAGCATTAGAAGATGGTGTTACTGTAAATGGCGCTCCAGCAACAAAAGTTGAACTAGATAAAGAAAACAGCAAAGTTGCTTACGTAACAGCTAACTTAGTAGATGGAATCAATAATTTCGCAGTTAAAGCTGGTACAGCTGATAGCGTTGGTGCTAAATTAGAGAAAGACTACAAAAAACAAGTAGTTGTTACTCTTAAAGAAGATAAAGTAGCTCCAGAACTAGTTAAGCATGAAGTTGTAACTGAAGATAACAAACAAGTTCTTGTATTAACTTACAATGAAGATGTAGCAGATTTAGACCCTACAAAACTTCCAGAAGCAGGTACTTTAGTTAAGGATTATGTAACTACAACACCTAACTTTGATGTTACAGCTGCAGTAGACAGCAAAAACAAAAAAGTTGTTAAAGTTGATTTATCAAAATTAGCAACTGGAAAATGGACAGTTGATTTAGGTGCAGGATTTACTAAAGATACTGCTGCTAATGCAACAAAAGCAAAATCACTTACTTTTGATGTAGGTACAGTTAAAAATGAAGTTAAAGGACTTACTTACAGCGTAGCTCCTACAACTACAAACAATGAAGTAATCATTACATTTGCTGGTCAAGTTGACGGTGCTTCAGCTACAAATGCAGCAAACTATGCAATCGAAGGTGCAAAAGTAGAAAAAGCTGTATTAACTGCTAATACTAGCGAAGGTGCTACAGTAAAACTTACATTAAAAGCTAATTCAGTAGAAGCTACTGGTAAATATGCTGTATCTGTAAACGGTGTTAAAGATAGCACGAAAGCTGTAGAAGCAAAAGCTGGTGAAAATGCTAATCTATATGTTGAAATTACTGAAAACGTAGCTCCAACAGTAGAAAAAGCTGAGCTTGTAGACGGTCAGAAATTAGAATTAACTTTCAGCGAAGCTGTTAAAAATGTTGACGCTGCAGACTTCATCGTTCTTCTTGACGGTAAAAATGCTGCTGAGTTAGAAAATAAAATTACTGTAGATGGAACTAAAACTAAAGTAGAAGGTTCTAAAGTTACATTCACGTTCAACCGTGCATTAGACAGCAAAGAACTTGCTAAAACTCTTACAGTAAAACCTGCTAAAGAAGGCGTTAAAGTTACTGATGAAAAAGGTAACCCACTAGCTGCTTTCGAAAGCATTACTGTTAAAAACATCATTAAGTAATATATAATGATAAAAAAGCGTTTCAAAGGTAGCTGAATAGCTACTTTTGAACGCTTTTTATTTTTTCTATTTATAAGTATAAGAAAAGGTGCTCCAGAAGCCAGTGTAACTGACTCTTTGGAGCACCTTTTTTTTGCTATTCAATTTCCAAATCAACAACCATATAAGCAAGTATGACAGTAAAGAAAATACTTACGGCTGGCGCTGTTAGTACGTGTCCAGACATAAAGCCGATTCCGAGCGATAAGACGAGTGTGCTAGCTAATAGCATATGTTTTACGCTAAATAGTTTTTTGAAGTTTGTGATGATGCGAATGAATATTTTTATACCGAAATAAAGAAGTGGTAGTAAGTACATAAGGAATCCGACAATACCAAATGCGAAGAATAGGTCGTGGAAATCCATTTCGACCAATTTCATTTTCGTTGTATAGTTACCAGCGTATCCCATTCCAAATAGTTTTTGAGATAGTGGTGCTTCTTTATAGTATTGTTTGTATACTTTTAAAAACTTGTCGCGATCACTGTAAATTAAACTTTTCATTTCAGAGTCTGTTAGTTCGCCTTGTTTATGTTCTTCGTCTTTAATTACTTTTCCTTCTTTTCGGTCTTTTTCTTCTTGTACTGATTTTTTGTATTCATATATTTGTAAATGGATGCTCATGTTTTTTGCGATAGGAGTTTGCGGTGTAAGTACGAGTAACCCTCCTAATACGACAGCAGCAACAACTGTGTTTACAAGATATGTGAATCCTTTTCCTTCTTTTTTACGATGTATCATGTATTCAATGAATAAGAAGAAAAGGGCGATACCAAGTGTAATAACGATGGCACCATAGCCTACTTTCGTTCCAATCATAATGCTTGCATACATCGCAAGTACAGTTGGAATCCAGTAATACACTTTTGAGAAAGAAGTTGTTTTATGAACCGAGTATAAGACAACGATTGGGAACATAATTGCGAAAATGGAACTTAAATCATTTCCAGCAAAGAACCATCCTCTTGAACCGATCTTTGAGTTCGGATAGCTTGGGAAATCTGTACCAGTTGCCATAGCCGCAATGATTGAAATACTTAAAATTAACGTTGCATATAAGAAATACGTAATGATTTTATGAAACGCATATTCGTTATTTTTTAATTTTTTTAGTGCGATAATATATCCAAACAGTAGTACAATTGGATATACACTTTTTAAAATGAATTTCACTTCTTCTCCAAATGAAACTGGAGATTTTACCATTAAATTATTCACAAGGCCGATTGCGAGTACGATGCCAAAGAGACATAAGTAGAGAATATATTTTTTCGCACCTTGTTGTTTATGGTGAAGAAGTAGATAACCTAATGCAAGAAGCATAAAGGCGAAACGGACTACGATTCCGACTGTTGCACTCATGTGTAATACATAGATTGAAAAAGACGTTAATAAATCTAAGATTGGTTGAAACACAATGAATAGCAGTAGGAAATGCGGGAAGGAGTTATCCGTCTGTTTTAACTTAGTAACCATATGTTCCTCCATTTCTTCATTCCTTTATTTCAGCACCTCTATATTAATAGGAAGGAGAATGAATTTCTATATTTAATTTTTTACATCAAACTTAAGAATACACCATTTCATTGTAATGGTAAATAGATGAAAAGTATGGATAAACCGACTTTAATTGCTATATTTTTCAACGGAATTGTATGTTTTATACGAGGCTATATACAAATTATGTGATTATTAGACAGAAAATTAAGAAAAAAGAAGGGTTTTTCACTTCCTTTCTATAATTATATAAGTATAATCTTTATGTAGAAAAGAGGGGTATATATAATGGAAGTAACAAGTAAAACAGAATCTGTCATTGTGAAATATGAAGGGCACGTTGCAACGGTTATGGTCAATCGCCCAGAGGTGTTAAATGCATTAGATGAGCCAACGTTAAAAGAGCTATTACAAAAACTGAAAGAAGTAGCGGAGAGTTCTGCGCATATTGTTGTGCTATGCGGGAACGGCCGTGGTTTTTCTGCGGGTGGAGATATTAAATCGATGCTTTCAAGTAATGATGAAAGCAAGTTTGATGGTATTATGAACACTATTTCTGAAGTTGTTGTAACTTTATATACGATGCCGAAGCTTGTTATTAGTGCCATTCATGGACCAACTGCTGGTCTTGGATTAAGCATTGCATTAACAGCTGACTATGTGATGGCGGATATTTCATCAATTATTGCGATGAACTTTATTGGAATCGCTTTAATTCCAGATGGCGGTGGCCATTTCTTCCTTCAAAAGCGTGTCGGTGAAAATATGACGAAGCAAATTATTTGGGAAGGAAAGAAATTATCAGCAACAGAAGCGCTTGATATCGGCTTAATTGATGAAGTAATCAGTGAGGATTTCCAAACGGCTGTGAAGCAAAAAATTAGTGAATGGTCACAAAAGCCGATCAAAGCGATGGTTCAAACGAAGCAAATTTTATGTGAAGTAAACCGCTCTAATTTAGAACAAACATTGCAGCTTGAAAAACGCGGCCAATATGCGATGAGACAAACAGCGGATCATAAAGAAGGTATTGCGGCATTTTTAGAAAAACGTTTGCCAGCATTTAAAGGGGAATAAAGTGAAATTTTAATTAATGGTAGTATTACTGCCGGTTAATTTAAGGTAAAGGGGAGAAAGTGCTAACACATTTTAGTATAATTGTGTTAGCACTTTTTTTTTAAGGAGTAATGTATGAAGAAAATTATCGGTGTGATCGGCATGATTGTAATAGCATATTACGCTTTGCATAGTACACCATCTATGGCGGTGCGAACTGCTTTTTTTTTTGAAGGACATCCAAGCGTGGCGTTTTCTGGCGAGGTGACGAAAGAAAACGATGTGAAAAAAGAAGCAATTCCAGCTGAGTACCAAACTTTATATGGTAAGGAAGAAGAATCAGAGCACTATTTCTTTCCACACGTAAGGGCACATGGATCAGGAATTGATATGCTTAGTGCGTGCGTGAAGAAAAAATGGTTTTTCTATAAAGCAGAGCTCGGATGTTATTAAATATAGGAGGTTGAATGATGTCAGCATATAACAAGT
This sequence comes from Bacillus sp. EB106-07-01-XG149, assembly GCF_058791555.1. Classification (NCBI taxonomy): domain Bacteria; kingdom Bacillati; phylum Bacillota; class Bacilli; order Caryophanales; family Bacillaceae; genus Bacillus; species Bacillus sp. EB106-07-01-XG149. The sequence goes on from NZ_JBYTDP010000008.1 coordinate 145,926, forward strand.
TAGTAAGAGATCGTGTTCCAGAGAAGATTTTAAGGTCTGGAAAAACATATACAGCTCAAAAATTAACAGGACACGCATACATACAAGCTTTAGCGAAAATTGGAACGGAAGAAATTCGTGAATTCGCTTCTATGAAAGAACGTGAACATGCGCTTGATTCTCTTGCGGATGCACTGGAAGTAATTATCTCTTTAGCGCGTGCAGAAGGTGCAACAATTGAAGATATAGAACGTCTTCGTAAGAAAAAAGAAATAGAGCGCGGTGGGTTTGAAAGAGGCATTTATTTATTAGATGTGTCAGAAGAATAGTTTGATAGAAAACATAGTGTTCATGAATAACGCTATGTTTTTTTGTTAAAGTGAATTTTAATATAATTTAGAAAATTAAACTATATTAGTAGAGGATTTATAGTAAATTCGGTATACTGAATAGTAGAGAAAATGAGGAGGAAACGACAATGGCACATCATGCGAAAGAAACGATGGAACTTATTAAGGAGCTTGTCTCTATTCCAAGTCCGTCTGGAAATACAGAGAAAATCATTCGTTTTATTGAAAACTATGTAAGTGAGTGGAACGTAGAAACGAAGCGTAACAATAAAGGCGCTCTCATTTTAACGGTAAAAGGGAAAAATGATGCACAGCACCGTTTATTAACGGCACACGTTGATACGTTAGGGGCGATGGTGAAAGAAATTAAGCCTGACGGTCGTCTAAGTCTTTCTATGATTGGCGGATTTCGCTGGAACTCTGTAGAGGGGGAATATTGCGAAATTGAAACATCAAGCGGTAAGACTTATACAGGAACGATTTTAATGCATCAAACATCTGTGCATGTATATAAAGATGCAGGTGAAGCGAAACGTGACGAGAAAAATATTGAGGTTCGTATTGATGAGCGTGTCTTTTCAGCTGATGAAGTACGTGAATTAGGAATTGAAGTAGGAGACTTCGTTTCATTCGATCCGCGCGTTCAAATTACAGAGAGTGGATACATAAAATCACGTCATTTAGATGACAAAGTAAGTGTTGCGATTTTATTAAAATTAATTAAGAGAATACAAGATGAAAACATAACATTACCATATACAACGCATTTCTTAATTTCTAATAATGAAGAGATTGGATACGGTGGTAACTCTAACATTCCAGAAGAAACGGTTGAATATTTAGCGGTTGATATGGGAGCGCTAGGTGATGGACAAGCATCTGACGAGTATACTGTATCTATTTGTGCAAAAGACTCTAGTGGTCCGTATCATTATGCACTGCGTAAACATTTAGTAGAGCTTGCGAAAACGAACAATATTGAATATAAAGTAGATATTTATCCGTACTATGGATCGGATGCATCAGCTGCGATTCGCGCTGGATTTGATGTGAAACATGCATTAATTGGAGCGGGTATTGATTCTTCTCATGCATTTGAGCGCACACATGAAAGTTCGATTGTACATACAGAAGCGTTAGTATATGCATATGTAATGTCTCATTTAATTGAAGAATAATTTCATAGAAAATAGAGAGGGCTGATTAAAAATATTATTTTTAATCAGCTTTTCATTTGGTGGGTAATGAATCGCTTTTTGAAATGTATTTACATTTATTATTCCTTATATATTCATCTTTAATAATTTAGGTAGGAAACGTATTTACTACAGTGATAGAATGTTATAAACTATTATAGGAGTTATTTTCCAATTAATATTTTTAATATTAGTTTGATTAAGAGAATTGTATAACGTGAGATTTCGAGAGGAGATTTAATTTTTATGAAGTACAAGGCAATAGCTGCTGGTATGTTAGCAGCAAGTTTACTAGCTTATCCAGTTAGTAGTTTAGCAGAAACGAAGAAGTTTTCAGATGTTCGAGACGACTCATTTGCAAAAGACGCAATTTACTATTTAGTAGAGCGAGATGTCATTAGCGGTATGACAAGTGATACGTTTGCGCCAAAAGGTCTTTTAACACGTGCGGAAGCAGCGACAATTATAGCGAAAGCAATTGGATTAAAAGTGGATCCAGCTGGGAAACCATCTTTTAATGATTCAAAAAATCATTGGGCAACTCAGTATATTGCAGCAATTGAAAAAGAAAATATTATTTCAGGCCGAGGAGCAGGCGTATTTGATCCTGATGGAAAAGTAACGCGTGCTGAAATGGCTTCTATGCTTGTTAAGGCTTATAAATTACAAGGTTTAGTACAAGCCCCAATTACGAATCAATTTACTGATTTAGAAGGTCATTTCGGTAAAGAAGCAGCAAATATTTTAGTAGCGTTAGAGATTTCTGCTGGTACTGGGAAGACAATTTGGAGCCCGGATCTGTCTATACCACGTGAGCAAGCAGCGCAAATGACGTATAAAGCGGACAAGCTAAAGAAAAATAATGATAATACTAGCAAACCAGAAGAAACAACGAAGGAAATGTATATAGATCGTAAGTTCATTACATATCACCAACCATCTTTATCTTCAGGAATTACTGACATGCAACATGAGCCACAAAAAGTTGTAGTAAAAGAAGAGCGAGATGGATGGATTAAAATTGTAACAAGCAAAGGTGAGAAATGGACACCTTTAAAAGAAAAAACAGAAGTTATTAATGAAGGATTTACAACATATGCAGAAGCGTCACATTCTTCTAAAGTGCTAGCGAAACGTGAAGCGCAAAAAGTAGTAGTTATTGAAGAAAAAGATAGTTGGATTCGTATCCGTACAAATAGTGGCTTCCAGTGGGTAGATAAAAATCAATTAAACCCAGCGAAGCAAGATAACTTCCTAGAAGGTAAAGCGATTATTATTGATCCAGGTCACGGTGGAATTGACTCGGGCAATCCTGGTTATTATGAGAAAGAAAGCGAAACAGTATTAGACGTATCATTACGATTACAGAAAATATTTGAGCAAAAGGCACCATTTACTGTGATGTTCACTCGTACAGATGATACACGCCCAGGAACAAGTGGTCCTGATTCATTAAAGAAACGTGTAGAGTTTGCTCAAAAAAATAATGGAGATATTTTTGTAAGTATCCATGCTAATGGTTCTGAAAAGAAAAATGGACAAGGTACAGAAACATTATATTATAAGTCAGCAGCGCCAAGAGCAACGAATCCACATGTACAAGACAGTATTTTATTAGCACAAAAAATTCAAGACCGTCTTGTAGCAGCACTTGGAACAAAAGATCGTGGTGTGAGACATCAGGACTTATACGTAACTAGAGAAAATACAATGCCAGCTGTATTAACAGAATTAGCATTTGTAGATAATAAAAGTGATGCAGATAAAATTGCTACACCAAAACAGAGACAAGCTGCAGCAGAAGCGATTTATCAAGGTATTTTAGATTATTACGAAGCAAAGGGTAATAGCGTATCTTCTTTCCGTTAATAAATCAAAAGAGATTGCCAATTGGCAGTCTCTTTTATTTATTAACGTTTCTCTTTATTTCCGGCATGTGATATCATTTAATTTTATATGAAAAAGTATTGTAGTAATTGCAATTATAACGATATAGAGGATGATAATAGATTGAATAATTATAGTAAAACACCTGCATGTATATATACGTATGCATTTCGTGAGGAGGAGCGTGCTTTATGTTACTTGGAAATGCGCTCGTTCTTTGGAATGGAGTCTCACGTTAATATTTTGAAAAGTGATGTCAAAATTGACCCGAGTAGAAGTGCGTTTATGAAAGAGCGCGTTGAGGTTATGTATGAAGGAGACGACTTAGAAAGTATTTTAAAACAAGTGGAACAAATTGATTTGGCGGGGGCGTCATTTAAAGTTATCTTCGTTAAAATCAATGATCTTGGTAAAGAAAATAAAATTGAATATGGGGAAAGACGTCTTATTGAACGCGACCTCGGTATGCATATTGAAGGAGAAGCGGATGTTCGTAATCCAGAGCGTGTATTCGGGATTGTTCCACTTGGAGGACGCTGGTACTTTGGACACTATGTAGAAAGTGAACCAGTTTGGTATCATCACATAAAAAAACCGCATAGTTATTCGACATCTCTTAGCACACGTGTTGCGAGATCAGTTGCAAATATCGCTGTACCAAATCCAGAGGGAGTACGAGCAATTGACCCGTGCTGCGGTATTGGAACAGTAGTAGTAGAAGCACTTTCTATGGGGATTAACATCGTTGGTAGAGATATAAATCCACTTGTGGTGCTTGGAACGAGAAAAAATATTGCACATTTCGGGTTTGAAGGAACAGTAACAAAAGGTCCAATTGAGGAAATTACTGAGAACTACGACGTTGCAATTATTGATATGCCGTACGACTTATTTACGCATGCAACACCAGAAGACCAGTTCTCCATTCTTTCAAGCGCGCGCCGCATCGCTAAAAAGGTAGTCGTTGTCACGATGGAAACAATGGACGACATGATTCATGAAGCAGGATTTGAAATTACAGATCGCTGTATTACAAGAAAAGGATCATTTACTAGACAAATTCTTGTTTGTGAATAAGAAAGGAAGGTCGCCCGTTTGGGTGACCTTTTTTGGTTTGTATTGATGTGTGATTGGTTGGCGGTTTAGATAGATGAATTGGCGGAATTTGTCGGCAAGTCGATATCTTACATTAGTATATTACTGTTCTTTTAATTTCTCTTGTTGTGCAAGTAATAAATTTCGTAAGACGTGTCCGCGGTAACTTTCTAGTTTTCGTCCTTCATGATAGCGCACGCCTAATTTTTTTAATTCAGCTACGTACCAGCCTTTTGTTCCGTAGTACATTGGATCACTTCCTTTTGCTTTTGAACAGTATATGTGGCGGGGTGAGGGAATTTTCTTTTTTATTCAGCATTAGGGCAACAAAATTGAAAAACATGTAAGAAGAATAGGATATCACTTCTATTTCTAGTTTATTAAAATAGGCTTTATAGTAAGAATTTCTAAAAAGATAAAGGAGGGATATGCTTTGTTTCCAGGTACTTTATATGAAACACATGTTAAAACAAGAAATTTAGAAGTAGCAAAAGAGTTTTATACTAAACTTGGATTATTTCATGCTCGCACAATTGAAGAACGCCGTGTAGCATTCTTTTGGTTTGATAAAGATAATAAGAAGGAACAAATGCTGGGCATTTGGGAGGTATCAGAAGAAGAATTCCATAAAAGTCACTTTGCATTCAAGGTTAACTATGAAGAAATCATTCATGCAAGAGAATGGCTTCTTAATAAAGGAATAAAACCAAGAGCCGCTTTCGGTCTTGAACCGTCTGAGCCTATGGTTCAGACGTGGACACCTACTGCAAATCTTTATTTTTATGATCCTGACGGAAATTCTTTAGAGTTTCTATGTCTACTTCCTGAAAAGAAAAACGTAAAACAAGATGTCATGCATTTAAGTGAGTGGGAAAAATTGCCGAGTGACATATAAATTTGATTTTGGCTCAAATCCCGCAAAATAATTAAAAAAGGAACCATAACTTTGCTCAAGTAGTGACGTTATGGCTTTTTTGTTTTGTGCGGGCTAAGAGTCACTCACTGTCTACTGTATAAAAAAATAGACAGTAGTGTATGCTTTTTTACACAATGTATACAAATTTATACCCTATGCGTTGGCATGATATTTGCAATGAAAATAGTATCAACATATAGGGGAGAGATAGAAATGAAGGTTAGTAAAGTGTACACGACAATTGATGCTCACGTAGCTGGGGAACCGCTTCGAATTATTACAGGCGGCGTGCCAGAAATAAAAGGAGAAACGCAGCTAGAAAGACGCGCGTACTGTATGGAGCATTTGGACCATCTTCGCGAAGTTCTTATGTATGAACCGAGAGGACATCATGGCATGTACGGTTGTATCATTACTCCGCCTGCAAGTGCTCACGCTGATTTTGGCGTATTATTTATGCATAATGAAGGCTGGAGTACGATGTGTGGGCACGGCATTATTGCTGTTATTACAGTCGGAATTGAAACAGGTATGTTTGAAGTGACAGGTGAGAAACAAAAGTTCATTATTGATAGCCCTGCTGGCGAAGTGATTGCGTATGCAAAATATAACGGGAGCGAAGTAGAGTCCGTATCATTTGAAAATGTTCCTTCATTTGTATACAAAAAAGACGTTCCTATTAAAATAGATGACTATGAATTTCAAGTAGATATCGCGTTTGGTGGAGCATTCTACGCGGTAGTAGATAGTAAAGAATTTGGTTTGAAAGTCGATTTCAAAGACTTAGCTGCTATTCAAATGTGGGGCGGTAAAATTAAGCACTGCATCGAGAGTAAAATGGAAGTAAAACATCCACTTGAAGAAGGGTTAAAAGGAATATACGGCGTTATTTTCTCAGATGAACCGAAAGGGGAAGACGCAACTTTACGAAATGTAACAATCTTTGCTGATGGGCAAGTAGATCGTTCTCCTTGCGGCACAGGAACTTCTGCAAGAATTGCAACTCTTTTTGAAAAAGATGCTTTACAAAAGGGAGAAATTTTCATCCACGAATGCATTACTGACGGGAAATTCGAAGGAGAAGTATTGTTAGTAACAACGGTACATACATATGAAGCTGTCGTTCCGAAAGTAACGGGGCATGCATTTATTACAGGATTTCATCAGTTCGTTGTAGACCCGAGAGATGATTTGAATAGGGGATTTTTGTTAGGATAGAAGGAGGAGGTGGAAAGATATGCTAGTCATAAGCGCGAACGAACAAAGAAACTTAGTAAAAATGAACGAAGTCATTGAATACGCGGCGCTTGCTTTAAAAGAATTTTCCGCAGAAAGAACGATTACGCCAATACGAGGTTCATTACCATTTGCGAATGAGAAAAATACGGCATTAATTATGCCTTCAGTAGCGGAAGGACTTGAGGCGCTTGGCTTAAAAGTAGTAACAGTAGTCCCCGAGAACAAAAAGATAGGAAAGAAAACGATAAACGGGATTGTGATGCTATCAGACTTTCAAACGGGAGAACCGCTCGCACTTTTAGAAGGATCCTACTTAACGATGATTCGAACAGGGGCTCTATCAGGAGTAGCGACAAAACATTTAGCTCGTCATAACGCAAAAACTTTATGCATTATCGGGACCGGCGAACAGGCGAAGGGAATTGCTGAAGCTGTATTTGCGGTAAGAGATATCGAAAAAGTCATGTTATACAATCGAACAGAAGAAAAGGCGTATGCATTCTCGCAATATATACAAGAGAGATTTAACAAACCTGCATATGTTCACACAAATGCAAATGAAGCAATAAGCGAAGCAGACATCATCGTCACAACTACGAACGCATCCACACCAGTCTTCTCAGAAAAACTACAAAAAGGCGTCCACATAAACGCCGTCGGTTCATTCAAACCGAACATGCAAGAACTACCATCTCACGCTATCACGAGCGCAAATAAAGTAGTAGTCGAATCAAAAGAAGCAGCATTAGAAGAAACGGGGGACCTTCAAGTTCCGATACAAGAAGGTTTATTCAAAGCAAATGACATCCACGCGGAACTCGGCCAAATCGTAAGCGGAGAAAAAGTTGGCCGCGAAAACGATGAAGAGATTACTATTTTCAAATCAGTTGGTTTGGCAGTAGTAGATATTATTGTTGCGAAGTATTTGTATGAGAAAGCGGTGGAGCGCGGAGTGGGGAATAGGATTGAGTTTTGAGGGACTACCTTTTGGTGGTCTTTTTTTTGCATAAGGTCTTGTAAAGCAAGAAAAAGTAGAGCATCTATATGAATTCAATTATACGTCCAGTAATAACTATAGTACGGCTCTTCAACTAGCAGCGAGTATTGCTACTGGTCTTGCTGAAGTTCAAAGTGGAAAAGGTTTTAGTCCTGCAAGTGGTACATTTAGTACGCAAGGGTTGAATATGGAGTGGACAAATTCTATTCAAGCTATTGGAGAAGAGAGGGCACGTCAGTCTGAAAATCTTCTGAGAAGTAGTTCAAGTGAAGAAGGCGCAATGTGTGGTAAGCTACCTGAAAAATCTACTTTCAAAAAAATTCGGGATGGTATTGTAGAAGGCGCGGGGGAAGCGGTTGAAGATACTATAGAAGGATTTAAGGCACTTGGTAAATGGGAAACGTGGGAAAACATGGGGAACGCTGCTTTGCACCCTATTGATACCCTTAGTACGATGTATAATGTATTGTCAGATTCATTTATTAATGATGTAATAAATGGAGATGCTGAAAGTCGTGCTAAATGGGGAAGTTATGCTTTAACTCAAATTGGGCTAGGCCTCATTGGTGATAAAGGATTAAGTAAAGTATCGAAGGTAGCAACTACTGCAAATCTAACAAAATTCTCAGAAGGTATTTCGTCTGTTTCGAATCATTTACCATTGAAAGAACGATTTGCATTCGCAGGTACTAGTGGCTTTGGTAGCAATCAGATAAAACTTTTGAAGCTTTACAAGAAGCCCGTGATACATTTATGTTTTCTAAAACTGGTGGAAGAAATAGAGTTAAAGGTGTACAAGAAGTAATACAAGATTATGCGGATAAAGTTCTTGATAGAGTTGAAGTGAAAAATGAGTATCCTGATTCGTATACAGCATCTAAAATATTACGTGAAGAACTTAAGGATGCAGGGATTGAACCAACCCCATATTCTAATGCAGCGCATCATCTAACACCTTGGAACGATAGTAGGGCAGAAAAGGCACAAAAATTATTAAAGGAATTTGGGATAGACCATGATTCAGCGGCTAATGGAGTATTTTTACCTTATAAAGTTAATGAATACGTGACTACTGAAGTCTTACACATAGGAAAGCATAGTTCAGAGTACATACTTGAAGTAGAGAGAGTATTAAGTCTTGTTAAGAAACGGGGCGGTACTCAAGAAGATGCTGTTGACGCCTTACATGATATAAGAGAACGTTTATTAAATGGTGAATTAAAATTAAATAAACCGAAGAAAGAGTAATCTTAGAATAGAAAAATAACAAAGGAGAGTAAACATGAAAATTTGGGAATTAAAGAGTTCATTTGATGACTATGAATCCTTTCAACTATTGAACTTAGAAGAAGATTCTAAAAAGTATTTTGAAGGAAAAATTGACTCGGCAGTAAAAGCATCTGATTCATGGGGAGAAATACGTATTAAATGTGTAGAAGAAGGAAATCAAAGTGATTTGCCTCATTTTTGGGGAGAAGTTGGTACACCAATGGTTAGTGGGAAAGCTAAAAAATTCTTAGAGTCTATACTTGGTGATAATGTAGAATTTCTTCCCCTAATTCATGATGTGATGGGAGAAGTGTATTATATAATTAACGTTTTAAATGCACTAGATGCTATTGACTATGAGAAAGCTATACTAAAGAAACTACGTTCTGGCTTAGTAATAGATTTCAAAAAATACGCATTCTTACCTAATATGGTTAAGAACCAAACAATATTTAAAGTTTACTTAAATGAAATATTACATATTCCTTCCGTTTTTGTATCAGATGAATTTAGAAATACAGTGTTAGAAAGTGATTTAAAAGGTTTTGAATTTATAGAGGTATGGGATTCAGAAGCAAACATGTAAAAGAAAGTCCTAAAATAATTGATAGGAGTTAGTGACATGGATGCAAAGGTTTTAGAAATTCTAAGAATGTTAAACAATTATGAGGGAAATGAAAAAGAAATTTTTGAACTGATTCAAGCTGAAGAAATGGTGAAATTTATATGTGGAAAAATCTGATTTTAGAAATTGAAGATATATTGAAAAGTGTTAATTATAAGCTGAATACACCCGCAACGGATACTGAAGTTCAGAGATTAAGAGAATATGCAAAAGAGAAATTTAATGTTGATTTACCGAGTGAATACGAAGAGTTTCTTAAAACTGTAAATGGTTTAGACTTTGATGGATTGGTACTTTACGGAGTCGATTCTCCTTTACTAGAAACAGAAAAAGATGAACATGAACATATTTGCGGCTTTATAGACACGAATGAGATTTGGTATGAAAATGAATTTCAAAAAGAGTATCTTTTCTTTGGCGATTCAAATATTGCGTGGTTTTGTAAAAGCTTATCAGACGGTACTTATTTAGAACTTGATAAACCATCAGGTACGGTAATGAACACATATAATGATTTTAATACAATGCTTGAGGAAGCGTTAAAAATAACCCTTCTTTAATAGGAGGTAGTAAAAATTATGTTTAATTTTTTGAAAGAATATGTTGTAGCAGACAGAAGTGTCCGTTCTAAACAAAAACCTATTTTCTATCCTATATATCAAGATGAGATAGATGAGGCAGAAAGCTTATTACAAATGGAACTTCCAAAAGAACTGAAACGCTTTTATCAAGAAATAGGTTGTGGGTTTTTAAATTCTGATAAAAGAACGTTTTTTAACAGATTTATGGACCCGATTTCAGTTGCAGATTTCCGTTTAAGACAAGATATTTATGAATATAATCCCAACCTAGATGATGTAGATGATGATGAATCATTAGTGTTTTTTGAAGTAACAGAACTTAACTTTTTAACCATTAAATTTAAAGAGGAAAATGAATTAGGTCAATGTCCTATTTACTCTGAGGATGGAAAAATAGCGGATTCTTTAGAAGAATTTTTAATTAAAATGGATGAAAATCCTGACTATTATATTTAATCTTTTTAAGACTTGCTTTAATGTGTAGCATTTGAAAAATATCTAATCATGAGTAAGAAAGCTTATGTATAACCTGCATAAGCTTTTTTAATGTCCATAATAGGTAAAAAGTATCAAAAACATTCACCATTAAATCACTTGAAAGTTTAAAGCGACTCCTAAATTAGAAAATCATATTAAAAATATAGATCCCTCTGTTCCAAGAAGGAGAGGTATTGATGGAGCACACAACAGTGAAGAGTTCTTTAAAAACGATATTAAAAATAGTCAGTGAATCACCTTCAAAAATTCTAGGTGTAAAAATAGTAGAATACAATATGCCTAAGTTAAATATGGATGGCACCCCTACAGGAGAGTATGGAAATAAAGTATTCACAAACAACATTTATGATCCTAAAATTATAAGTGATAAGGAATTTATTAACCGTGGAATTGAAGCAGCTAATGACGCTAAATTAAAAACCAGTGATGGAGTTCTTTCGAGAGAAGGGACAGGTGTTGACGGTAAAGAAATAACTTGGAGAGGATACCATAAAGGTGGAGAAATCTCTTCTTTTTTTCCAGAATAAATTAAAGATATACGAGGAGAGATATGTATGCAAAGAGAATTTAGATTAAAAGATGAGGATTTACTAGATTTAACCCATTTTCCTATACAAGCAGTGTTTAATATGGTAGATGATGAAAGATTTTTAAAGGTAATCAATTCAGTTTGTGAAGGAGTAGGATTTGGAGAGGAATATGGCGCATGTACTTTTCCAGGAGATTTGGATGAGTATGATATTGCCAATGGAGATTCATTTGAAGGGGTAGAATTTGCATTATACAGTGGTGATGAGGTAATAATTAATTATCAAACACTTTATCATTATTTAAAAAAAATGTGTGAGGGTTATTCAAAAAAGTATCCAAACACAATTAAGAGATTAGAAGACAGTCTTAACAAATTTATTGAATTATACAATATTAATAGGTAGAGGCTATTTATAACTTATCCAAAATCATTATAAAAGGTAGAATGTTTCATGATTAGAATTGATTATATGCTAATATTCAATAGAAAGATTTGATGTTTGAAAATTCGCAACAAAATCGCATAATATGTTTAGTAAAATTAACCGATTCATATTTTACTCATTATGTATTAAAGGGGAAATGAAAGAAACTTGGTCAACAGTAGTGGGGTGGTTTAATTAACATGAAAAAAAGTATAAATTTTAATAAAAAAGTTTTCGAATATTATATGGCTCTTTATGCTGTAAATGATATAAGATCGACTATAATTACTCTTGTGATTGGGATAGCAGATATATTTGTGCTTTTACCTGCTTTTGCGAATCCTGTTCAACCGATATATATGTACATAATAGTTCCACCAGTTGCTTTTTTAAATGTATGGGCAATATGGATTGTTATAAATCCTAGGAAGCGGCAATTACAATACACTCTATTTCGTGGGGTATTTGGCATCGTATGTTCAGTAGGATTATTAGTTATAACCCAAAAGTTTGCATATGGAATGTTAGGATTACAAACTCCCATCTATTTTATTTTTTCGGTTGGTTTGTATATTTTTGCTTTGAATTATTATTATAAAAATCATATTAAAAAACTTCAGGAACCAATCAAAAAATCAAAATCATCGAAAAAAAACTCTGGTTTTGGAGTAGTGGCTTTTGTAGGGTTGGGTCAACTCGTTGCTAATATCAGTCTTGGTTTTGCAACACAAAAGATGGTAGCAATTGTATTAATGTGTGTATACTCCATGCTTTCGTTTATGTTGTTTCATTTCATTATGGAACTCCATAGGTATTATTATTTAAGGAAGCATATAGAAGATGGGGGTAGAACACATGAAACCATTTAAAGAGTCTGTATTGAATATTCAGTATATAATCGTGGTTCTCCTATAGTCAGTAAAGAATGCGGAAAAGAAAAGGGAGAAGCAACATCATGAATATAGAATTACATTTAGATAAAGCAAGGATGGGGAATTATGCAATTTTCTAAAGAAAAGTTTTTACCAAATGGTTCTATTGTTCTCTTAAAAGGTGGGACGAAGAAAATTGTGATTTACGGTAGAAAACAGGGACAAGTGAATGGAAATAAAATGTGGGATTACGTGTCTTGTCCATATCCTCATGGGAATTTGTCTAAAGAATACAATGTATTTTTTAAAGGTTTTGAAACAGTTGAAGAGTTAGAGTTAAGAAATAAACTATCAAAATTTTAGTGGAAAGGTAGATTAATTATATGTTTTCAGGATTTCAATGGTTTCCTAAAAAATGGGGAAAAAGAAAAGTTTCAGAACAGTTTCTTCAATCAAAGTTTGCTGATGAAGGTAAAGGTATTTTGATTACTATTTATGCTATAGATTTGTATTTTATATCTATTCCTTTAAATGTAAAAAAATATAATTAGTTTTAATCATAAATATATTCTTTATTTGAAGATTGGGGTAGTACCTCACATCCATCAACTTAAGAAAACAGGTTACCCCCAAAATGATAAAAATAAATTTCAGGTCTATAAAAACAAAAAATTTCCATTTGGAGGGTACTTTAAAATCTTAGCTTAATGGACAAGGGTATTCACTAAAATAGGTCGCCAGTCGTTACAGTCATAAACTCCTTAAAAAACTGTTCATAATTCATTTGTATTGCAATCCTATGTTTTGGACGATTACCGAATGTTTCTGGTTCAAAAGTAGATCTAAAACCTCCTATACTTTTTCCTCATACAATGTTTCTCCTGAATTTTACTAGTTTCTGAAACGGATTATAATTAAATATCGTTACATAAGGTTATCTTTATGTATTTTGTATTTGAAGATAATGAATTAATAGGGGGATGGAAATTTAGAAAGGTTTTCTCCTGGCTTAGTAGAGGTACCGAATGAGGGGATTGTGACGGAAAACATATAAAATGTTATAATAGCATTTGGAATATATAACCTTTTGATTCTAGGAAACAAAAAATCTACTAGTTGTTATATCGCAAAGAGAGAAAGGAAATAAATATGTTTATAAAAAAAGTAATAAGTAGGGGGCGCGTTCAGAGTCTACTCATTCCCATTTTATTTCTGGCACTTATCATATCTGCTTCTAGCGTAGAAGCATCAGAACAACAAGCCATAAATAAAAAACGTGAACTACGTGCCGTTTGGATTTCAACTGTGTTCAATATCGATTGGCCAGTGAAAGGTGCAAGCGCTGACGAACAAAAGAAACAGTTTATTAACATCTTAGATGATGTTAAATCAATGGGGATGAATGCTGTTGTTGTACAAGTAAGGCCAACTGGTGATGCATTTTACCCATCAAAACATAGCCCATGGTCAGAGTATTTAACAGGTACACAAGGAAAAGACCCAGGCTATGACCCACTAGCATTTATGGTGGAAGAAGCGCATAAGCGCAACCTAGAATTCCACGCATGGTTGAACCCATATCGCATTACAACAAGTCACCAAGATGTAAACAAACTAGCTGTAAATCACCCAGCTAAACAACATCCTGATTGGGTTGTTAAACACGGCAAGCAACTGCTCTATAACCCTGGCATCCCAGCTGTTCGAGACTATATTAAAAATAGCACTCTCGAAATTGTCCAAAACTATGATGTAGACGCGATTCATATGGATGATTATTTCTATCCATACGCAGATGCGGAAAATTTCAAGGATGAAACAACTTACGAAACATACGGGAAAGGTGAAAATAAAGACGATTGGAGACGTGAGAATGTCAACACACTTGTTCGCGATTTATCAACAAGTATTAAACAAACAAAATCTCACGTGAAATTCGGAATTAGCCCATTCGGTATTTGGAGAAACAAACATAATGACACACAAGGTTCCGAGACAAATGGCTTATCCGCTTACGACAACATCTATGCTGACTCAAGATTATGGGTGCATAAAGAATGGGTGGACTATTTAACACCTCAAGTTTATTGGAGCATTGGCCATAATGCCGCAAACTATGACGTAATAACAAAATGGTGGAACAACGAAGCACAAGGAAAGAACATACACCTATACATTGGACAAGCTGCTTACAAGATTAATAACGATTCGGACAAGGCCTGGGAGAACCCGACTGAGACAAACAATCAATTGGCTCTTAACTCAACACTTCAAAATGTAAAAGGAAGTATGTTCTTTAGTTACCGCAATTTAAAGACAAATATATTAGGTATCAAAGATCAATTACGAGCAAATGCGTACAAATACCCAGCATTAATTCCAACTATGCCTTGGTTAGATAACTCTGCGCCAAGTAAGCCTTCTATACATTCTGTGACAGACGGCCCTAACGGTGCAACAATCTCATGGAATAACAATGCTGGTAATGACGCGGCCTATTTCGTTATCTATCGTTTTAACAGAGGACAACTAATCGACGGAAACAACTCATCTGTGATTGTCACAACAATTCGTAACAACGGTTCAGAGGTACTATCATATGTAGACAAGGCAGTAACGAATAGTAGTGACTACACATACGCAGTTTCAGCAGTAGACCGCCTTCATAACGAAAGTGACCTAGTTCCGGCTTCTACGCCTGAACCTGAACCAAAACCTGAACCAAAACCAAAACCGCAATTTAAAGATGTATCTACTAACCACTGGGCTTTGACTTATATTAATTTTCTAGCTGAAAAGAAAATTATTTCAGGTTTCCCAGACGGGACATTCAAACCAGAAGACAGACTCACTCGTTTACAAGCTATTTTTATGATTTTGAACGAAAAAGGTATTAAAGATTTATCTAATGTATCCAATCCTAATTTTATCGACGTAAATCCTAGTACTTATGGGTACAAAGAAATTGCAAAAGCAGTTGAATTAGGTATTGTTACAGGCAAAGTAAACGACAGCGGCCAAAAATATTTCGAGCCAAATGGCGTGTTAACCCGTGCTGAAATGGCAACTATTTTAACTCGTAACTATAATTTAAATGGGACACACAGCGAAGAATTCTCAGATGTTCCAAAAGGTTATTGGGCACATTCGTACATTCAATCATTAGCCAAAAATGGTATTGCGGTTGGATATGGCAATGGAATGTTCGGACCAGGGGATCCGTTAACACGAGAACAGTTTGCGACTATGATGGCGAGAACGATAAATGAGGAATTACGTTAACATTTTAACGCCAAATATATTTCAGTGTAATTTGTGGGGTGCTGTGATTTAAAATTTCTTGCAACATAGCCACATCCTTAGTTTGTTTATAGAACCAATAGCCGAAGGTTTTATGCATGGTGTGAATCCCGATAGATTCGATACCGGCAAAATCTCCGGCTTTTTGAATTTTTTGATAAGCCTAGATCTTATTAATGGGTTGATCTTCTTTTCGAGAAGGGAATGATATTTCACAGAAGGTGTAAAATGGGATGTTGATTTAGATGGTGATGGTGAAGATGATAGTAGTAAAGGGGAAATGAAAAAAGCTTGGTCAACAATAGCAGGGTGGTTTAATTAACATGAAAAAAAGTATAGATTTTAATAAGAAGGCTTTTGCACATTATATGGCACTTTATCCTGTAAATGAAATAAGGGTCCACGTAATTGGTCTTGTCCTTTTGGGGGCAGACGTGTTTGTTCTTTTGCCTGCGTTTGCGAATCCTTTTCGATTACTCTATGTATATATAGTAACTCCTCCAGTTATTTTTTTAAATTTATGGGCGATATGGATTGCTATCAATCCTGGGAAACGACAATTACAATACACTCTATTTCGAGGAGTATATGGCATCATATGTTCAGTCGGATTATTGGTTATAACTCAAAAATATGCTTATGAAGTGTTACAATTACAAACTCCTATCTATTTTATTCTTTCATTTGGTTTGTATGGTTTTGCTTTGTATTATTTTTATAAAAATCATATTGAAAAACTTCAGGAACCAAGAAAAAAATCAAAATCATCGAAAGGAACTGGTGGTGTAAAAGTAGCAGCTATTGCAGCGGGATTGGGGCAGTTAATCGCTAATATAATTCTTAGCATTGCAACACAACAGATGGGGGCAATTGTATTTATGTCTGCATGCACAGTGTTTTCGTTTGGTTTGTTTTATATGATTATAGAACTTCATAAGTATTATTATTTACGGCAGCATATAGAAGATGGAGGGAAAATACGTATAGGCTTTTAAAGAGGATTTGTTGCATTTCAAGTATATAATCGCATTCTTCTTATGGAAGCCATTCACGAGACTTATAGCAATAAAAGATGTATAAGTGGAAGATTATATTCTAGTAAAACATCTGAAGGAATGGAAATTAGGTTTGTTCTTATTAATGATAGGATTATAAATGTTTATCCAATGTATTAAAGAATGTGAGGTACTCAAAAATGAAAGTAACTACTCAGCCCATAGTTAAAAATGCAAGACAATATAGAGGTAATTGCTAAGAAGCACTCCCCCTAAGTTTCAGATGAAATTAAATGATTGAATATTTATATTTAAATAACCGACTATTTATGCTTTAATATTTCTAGGTACATAATTGGGATGATTAGGAAATTATATTTAAGATGTTTTAAGAAAGGGGAATGTTTTTTATATGGAAACTCCAGAAAATCAATTTAAACGTGCACTTAATCCTTGGTTCTCCATTTGGACAAAACCACGTGATACAATGAAAGAAATTTTTATATCCAAACCTAAGAATGTGTTTTTACTTATTTTATTAGGCTCATTCGTACAGACTTTAGATCGAGCATCTTCTAAAAATATGGCAGATTCAATAAGTAGTCCAGTTTCATTAATCTCAATGGTTATATTCGGTACCTTTGTTGCTTTCTTAATTTATTATTTTTTGCTACCAGCGTTATTTAATTGGGTGGCAAAAAAACTTGGTGGACAAGGTACCTTTGAAAAAACACGTTACTCAGTTGCCTATTCTTATATCCCTTACGTTTATTCTCTTATATTAGTTTGGGTGCCTTCATTTTTCTTGTTTGGGATAGAAAACTTTACGAGTGAGACACCGGAAATGGATAGTAGCATAACTTTAACGATTTTGTTTCTTATTTTTGCCATAATTGATATAGTTATTGGAATTTGGACAATCATTATTTCCTTAAAATGTTTAGGAGAAGCACACCAATTTTCAGCATGGAAAGCATTATTAACAATAATAATATCCTTTATGATTATCATTCTTCCTTTGGTAATAATAGTATTTCTTATAGTAGGGGTTACAATCTTTTAATCATTGATTTGCTTCTTATTTATCCAAATGTTTTCTACGCGCTGTTAGTAATTGTTACAGGGTGAACAACCACATGATTCGGATGTTCCACTTGGCGAAGCGTATGACCTTTATGACCAAATTGATCGCCCGTTTTACGGCCTGTTTTTCTTATTATCAGTGTTAACAGGAATTTGTGAAGGCAAACTTAAAAATCAAAATATTAAACAATTAAAACCTTAGGGGAGCTGAGTAGATTGTCTTTGTTTGTCCCTTATTTTCCAATTGGAGAATAAGGGACAAATTTTTATGGAGGAGTAAATGCAGCTTTTTACCATTCCCGCCATTCTTCAGTTATATCTTCTTCAGATTCTAAGCCAGCTAATCGTGCTGCTGTATCGATAAATTCATAGAGATCTTCTCTTTCCATTGTTTCGATAAAATGGTCATGTTCGATATTTAGTTCATTTATTTTAATAACTACCTCTTTAACAACTTGCATTACTTCGACTTCGGTTGGATTCTCACCTAATTGCTGTAAATGGTTAATGTAAGTGTCAAGAACCTTATTTGTTGCACTTATATTTTCTTCAGTGAAAAATTCTCCATCTTCATCATACTCAACCCATGAGTTTGTTGGTTTGTTTTTTTTCAATTCATCAAATGTCATGATAACCTCCTAAAAGTGTTTTTTGTCCTTAATCCCATTCTACATTTTCGATCATATATAACAATCATTTTAGAGGGAGTTTCTGTAAGTTGATAGTTTTTTAACTCATTTTGTGAGGTAATCTATTCGTGGTTTTTTTATTTTATCATCCTTATAAATGTAGTTTATCGCAAGAATGCACTAATAGATTTTATCACCAATTAAAAACATCGTGATGAAGTGTATCGTATTGATGTATGTATTGTAGAAAATCAGATGGAAAGAGGAATTTACGAAACATATATGATTAACGAATTTCAAGCGAAATATAATGTGAATAAAGTGTTTTATAAATAACATCAACGTAAAACATGATCTTGGTACTACATCAAGATCATGTTTTTTATATGCAATAAAAACAATTGATTATTCTTAATCATTCGACAAGATGCAACAATTTAAGATTGTATTTTTTGCTATGATAAGTAAGGAATTTATATATCGTGTTATTGGGGGATAAAAAGAGATGTTGAAAAAATTTACTACATGTATTTTAGGTGGCGCTTTAGTATTCAATTTATCTGGTTGCGGCAATGCATCCGACAAAACTTCTTCAGAATCTAAAGAAACCAATTTTAAACAAGAAGAAAAGAAAGTGCAAACAACTGATGAGGCGAAAACGAAAGAGAATACAAAGCAGAAAAATACGGAACAAACAAAAGAGAAATCAAAAGTAAAAGAAAAAGAGTATGCTGTAAACAAGGATTTTCATACACCTAAATTTGATGTAACTGTAAAAAGAGTTGTAGAAAGAGATAAGGTTGGTAAAGAAAGTATAGGAATCCAAGAACCTGAAAATGGACATGTCTTTATTGTTGTAGAAGTAGAAGGGAAAAACATCACAAACGAATCGATGAAATTAGCCGTTTTACCATCAGTGGATTTAGTGGATGAAAATGACAATGCTTACCAAAGTGATGTGTGGGCAGCTAGTAGTTATGAGGTTGAAAAAGGTGAGACCTCTACTATTACTAAGGAATTAAAACCAGGGGAGGTAATGAGAGAAAGTAAAGTTTATGTGATTAATAAAGAAAAATTTGATACAGGAAAATGGTATGTAGTTGTTAACAATGAGTATAAGGAACAAATTAAATAGTGATTATTTATGAAGAGGAGATGGCTCCTCTTTTTTTGTTACAAGTTAACACAGAATTTCGTTATAATGTAGAAATTTAATGTTTTCGAAAAAAAGAATTGACTTCTATATTAGTTGTAACTAAAATAGTTACATAAAGATGTAATCAATTTGGTTACAACTAATATCTGCTAAAAATATGATTTATATATTTAATTAAGGATGGTGGTCCATACGTTGCCACCCGGTGTAGAAAGTTACTAACACATTCAAATCAATGCATGTTCTAAGCTTTAGTATTTTTCTTTTACGGGGCAATAAGGTGCAACGTTATCTTTTGTTAAAAACCTTGGTGGATCTTTCTTTGGAAATATTAGTTTTGGGGAAATATAGTAAGGTATCTAAAAAAGAACAAGGTATAAAAAGATGTACTTATATAAACCAAAAATTTAGTTGAGCTGGATAATAAAAAAAGGTAGGAGATTTAAATGGAGACGAAACAAGATAACCTTATTTACGTATGGGATGCATATTGTGGATGGTGCTATGGTTTTTCAGAAAGTATTAAAGGATTTTACAAAAACCACACTGAAGTGCCATTAACGGTTTTATGTGGAGGGTTATTTTTAGATAATTTACCAATGAAAAACTTCTCATATATAGAAGAAGGAAATAAAAGAATTAATCAACTTACAGGTGCTGAATTTGGTCCTTCATATCAAAAATTGGTGGAGGAAGGTACTTTTAAAATGAATTCGAAAGATGCTGCAATTGGCTTTTCAGCTTTACGCTCATTAGCGCCAGACCGTTTATTAGAATTCACTTCGGCTATGCAAAAAGCGTTTTATTATGAGGGCCAAAGTCTGAGTGATCCTGAAACATATCGTAAGATTGCAATCGAGCATGGTTTGGACCCTGAACAAGTATTAGAACGTTTAAATGCTCAAGAAACAATAATAGATGTCCAAAATGATTTCAATAAAGTTCGACAGCTTGGTGTTAATAGCTATCCTTCCTTACTTTTACAAAAGGATAATCAAATTATCCCTATTGGTGGTGGCGTAATGACACCGGATAAAATTGAAGCGCGTTTTAAAAATTTATATTAAGAAAATTTAGGATATAGTAGCAAACATGTTATCTTAGGCCACCTGACATTCATCTCCGGAATATTCGCCGGTACTATTACACTTTCAGGTGAATGGGAGTGGAAGATTTTATCGGAACAAGATAAAAATATGATAATTAGTTAATAACTTTAACAAAAGGAGAATAACATACTATGTTTAAAACAATCGATACAAATCAAAAAGATGTGAAATTAACGGTGTTTAGTTCGGACGAAAAAAGCTTTATGGTCACAGCAACATTAGTTGAGAAAGCAGGACATGCATTTTTAATAAACTCAAAATTTACTCAATCTGATTCGAAAGAAATTGTTGAGTATCTGAAAAAAAACGACTTATCTTTAGATAAAATCTTTATTATTCATGGGGATCCAGACTACTACTTTGGATTAGAGAGCATTAAAGCTGTTTACCCGGAAGCTATAGCGTATGCAACAGAGTCTACTGTTGAACATATCGTTCATTCTGTCTTAGGAAAATTAAAAGTTTGGAAAGACGCCCTTGGAGAAAATGCACCAAGTAACGTGGTATTACCTCAAGTGTTTAAAGAAAAAGCGATTGATTTTCAGGGGTTAACATTTGAACTAGTAGGCTTAGATCATTACAGAACTAGCCTATTTAATAAAGAACTAAAAGTATTAATTGGTGGTATTGATGTATTTAACGAAATACATGTATTCTTAGCGGATACTAGCTCAAAAGCGGCTATGGAGGCGTGGATTGAGAACTTGAAAGTATTACAAGCATTACATGCTGACATAATTGTACCTAGCCATGGATCAATCGAAAAATCCCTAAATAATCAAGCACTTACTGCGACAATGGATTATCTAAGAACTGCGATTCAAGCTTCTGAGGAAAGTGGAACTTCAAAAGATTTTGTGGCAAAACTTGAAGCAGCATATCCAGGCTATGCAAATAAAGGTGTATTAGAATTAAGTGCAAAAGTTGTAACAAAAGAAATGCCTTGGGGTTAATGATATGAATAAATATCAAAAACTATTACATGAAACGTATGTGTTAACTGGCGAAGGGAAATTGGATGCGTTCAAAACGTATTTAAGTGAAAATGTATCTTGGACAGAAGCTGCTGGGTTTCCATATGCAGGTACTTATATAGGTCCAGATGAAGTAGTGAAAAACGTACATGAACGTCTTGGCACGGAATGGGATGACTATAGCGCTAAAGATGAAATTTATACTTTTAATAACAATACTGTTATTGTGTATGGAAAATATAGTGGAACATATAAAGCTACAGGGAAGTCATTTGTAGCAGATTTTTGTCATCTTTATAAGTTTGATGAGAACGATAAGGTTAAGAAGTTTATACAAATTGTGGACAGTGCAACTGTTAATGAGGTATTAAGTTAGAGTTAATCGTTTCTAATATGCCTTGTATAGGGGAGAGGATAAATGAAATTCCTAACATTACCCCTGACATTACATTTTTGGGAAGGTTTCTCCTTCTTCAAACTTTTTATAGAAGAAAACTTATTTAAGTAGAAGAGGTAGGTATATATGAAATTAGAGAAAAGTTTAATCATAACAATTATTTCTGTATTTATTTTAGGAGTAGTTTCGACTTTGGTATATCAAGCTTCCACCGGTAATAACAAAGGTAACTCAATTAAGAGCGAAAATGTCGCTTCTGTATCAAAAGAAGTAAAAGAAAATGAAAAGAATAAAAAGATGGTAGTTGATTTCTATAATGAAGTTTTTAACAAACATAATATCGATATTATCCCTAAATATGTTAGCGAAGATTATAAGCAACATAATCCTTTTGTTGCTGATGGACGAAAAGCCTTCATGGATTTCTTTAAGGAGGATTTTGTTAAAAATCCTAATTCCTCTGCAGAGATTAAACGTGTAGTAGCTGAAGGGGATACAGTTGCTCTTCATGTACATTCTCATACTAATTCTCAAGATAAGGGAGTTGCTATAGTGGATATATTTCGTATCAAGGATGGAAAGATTGTCGAACACTGGGATGTAATTCAAGAGATTCCAAGTGAAGCAGCTAATGATAATACGATGTTTTAGATAGAAGATATATTTAATAATTGTTTAATTGATAGTGCTGTATAGAATTTAGAAATTTATATAATAAGTTATCAAATTTGGAAATCATTTAAAAATAGCATATTAAATGATGGCACAAATTAATACGAAATAGCTCTTTAATAAAAAATCCTACTCATTAAAAAATGAGTAGGATTTTTTATTAAAGAATAGTGCTAATTTTGTGGTTCGGCACCATCTAAATTTGGAAACCATGAAAGTATAGGTACTCTATATCCACGTAAAGTAAAATCGTAATTTTTTCCTTCTTTTATGTTTGCTTGCAGATCCACTGAATGAAACTTCATCATAAGAAGGCTATCCTCATTAGAAATAACTTTTTTGGTTCCTTTTTTTGCTCAACCTAGTACAATCTCACCAATATAAAAAAGGACCACCATTACTGGCAGTCCTTTTTTGGTAGTTTTAGAAATTAAATTATAACATATTAATATACAAATTATAAATATATCTTTACAAAAGATACTATAAGTTTTTTATAATTCTTGATTTCTCAATTTTCATTGCATAATGAATTTTTCTATGAGTATTAACAACTAACATTGAAATTATCAATTCACTAGATTATTAGAAAAAATTGGTTATCTATATAATTATTTGGTAAAATATAGATATAATTTAAGAGGGTAAAGTTAATATAGATCAACTAAGTAATGCTAAGAAAATGTTTTATTGCATAAAAAAAAGGCTCCATTGCTGGAGCACTCAAAATAAACAAACGAATTAAAACAAGAAACAGACAATTTAACTATATAGATAAAACATAAATAAATCTATATATATGTAAAAATTAATATAAAAACTCTATTTATTGATGCTATAATAGGTTTACTCGATGATTGTTATATTTTTTTATGGTTTTTAAGCAATAAATACCTTCTTAACACCAAGTGTACAAGTAAAAGAAGACATCTTAAGCGATGTCTTCTTTTCTTATATAATAACAACACAATAAAATTAAGATGGTTCAAGTCGGAGGAAGGCACCTTTGGGTGTCTTTTCTTTGTCGAATTTGCCTAATAGGGGCAGCACCACATCGCTATCAAGCTAAGAAAAGTAAATACCCCCAGAACGAAATTTTGTGCTAACTTGTAGCAAAAAAGCTCATTTTTTTATTTTGGGGTAATTCGGAATTCTTAAGTTGATGGACATGTGGCGGTACCCCATCACCATCAAGCTAAGAAAAGCAAATACCCGAAAATGAGAAAATTGACGTCTCCAGATTAAAACGTACAATTTTCTCGTTTTGGGGGTATTTTAAAATTTCAACTTGATGATGGGGTATGCCCTACTAAACATAAAGTTCGATTCTCTTTTTATCACTTTTTTTAAAAGTACTCGCTGCAATTGTTTTTCCTATTTTTAATTTTTACTAAACAAAGATAACATTATAGCTTTAACTCTTTAAACACTTTGTTACCTGTATACTAATTTTAGTAAGATATTCCTCCTTATTATTAGTTCTTAATGGATTGTAGAAGTAATCTTCATAGGCATTTCCTTCAATAACATAGCCCTCTGATTTGATAAATTCCGTGATATTGTGGTATGCGGATTCAATATCTTTATAAGATCCTTGGTGATAATATATGACATAAATTCCTCCTGGTTTTGATTGACCTGTTTCTAAATCACTATAACAAAATAAGTGATCTACCTCCTCATATCTTTCTTGAATCAGGCTCTCTCTTGTTATCACAGATCCAATAGGAGCAGGAACAAACAAGCCTATTTGCTTGCTAAAATGTTTTACCCAATCGAAATCGGTCATGCTATTTTTCGAATTTACATCGCTTAAGAAAATAGATTTTTTCTGTGTCTTTTGGATATAAACCTTCCCAACTTCAACGTTTTTTCTTTCTTCTTCCATTGAAATAATACCCTTAAAGAAACGACGAATTTGAATTAATTTCTCAATTTCTTCTTCCACCAGAACTGTCTGCTGTTTTGCCATTTCAACAAGTTTGTAAGTGTTGGGAGAATTAAGATATTCTTTTAGTTCCTCAATCGAAACTCCCACTTTCCGAAGAGATTGGAGTGTTGAGAATGTATTAATTTGATCGTAGGTATAATATCGATAACCATTGGGAAGTTTACCGGCAGGTTTAAAAAGATTGATTCTATCATAATAAAACAAGGTGTCTTTTTTCACCCCAAAATAACTAGCAAATTCTCCTGTACTTAAGGTTTTAAGGTTTTTTCTCTCCAAGTTAAAAACTCCTCTTGACTATAGACTAACTCCACACTTCATACTAGCATAAGCAAACGCATGTTAATACAGGAGGTTTTTATTATGGATTATTTTCACCCCCTCGTCTGGCAGCTGCTCGGTGGTACGACCTTCGCCCGCACAGCTAGCTTTATGACGATACCATTTTTAGCACTTTATTTACAAAATGATTTACATGCCTCACCAATTATGATTGGTTTAGCAGTCGGTATTTCACAATTGACTGCGACATTTGGTGGCTTCTTCGGTGGTTTCTTTACTGACCGGTTTGGCCGAAAAAAAATTATCATCATATCGATGTTCTGTTGGAGTATAGTCTTTTATGGCTTTGCATTCGCAAACTCTGTTTGGATATTCGTTCTATGCAATGCTCTCAACGGTATCTGTCGTGCATTTTTTGAACCAGCTTCACAAGCTTTGATGATTGACTATACTGACGAAGATAGGCGTCGTCGCCTATTTTCAATTCGATATACTGCCATCAATTTATCAGCTGTGATCGGCCTTTTGCTCGGTATTGTCATTTCAAAAGCATCATCAATAAGTTTTCCATTCCTTATTACTGCAACGATGTACTTATTGTATGCGATTTTCTTAGTCATCACTTTACGACGTATAGAGGAGCAGAATACGGTCAATGTTACGCAAGATATTGGCGACTTGATGCGTGTTCTTTTACAAGATAGCACACTTATGTTGCTCATTATTGCGAGTGTTATTTGCAATTTCGTATATATGCAAACAGAGGCAACAATGCCACAATTGCTTAATTTAACTATGGCAGACGGAGTAGCATTATATTCAGTTCTAATTGTGATTAATGCTGCAACAATCGTAATTCTTCAATTGCCACTCGGCATTTTAAGCGAAAAAGTAGCAATCAAAACAAGTCTTATTTTCGGGGGCGGACTATTAGCACTTGGTATGTTAATCTTCCACTTCGCTGATAATTGGACACTTTTTATTGTCGGTATGGTTGTGTTCTCACTTGGTGAAATTTTTGTTTTCCCAATGACGAGTGCTATAGTCGAAATGATTGCACCCGCGCATCAAAAAGCAACATATCTTGGTTTTATGCAATTTCAAAACTTAGGTGGCTTCTTAGGCCCAGTGCTTGGTGGCTGGTTGATTATCCATTTTGCACCACAATTGTATTTGGTGATGGTTAGCCTATGCTTAGTAGTTATTATTTGCTACATAGCAGCTTTACGTGGCAAATCATTTCGAATGTCTTAATACAAATAAAAACTGTAACTACATGAGGTACGGTCACATTACCATAAAGCTAAGGTTTCACACTATTCATTAAGCAAAAAAGACGTTATTCTTACTGTAGAATTATAGGAAAGGATGGCGTTTTTTGTATGTCTAATTCTGTATCTGACGACTTACAATTATTTGCACAGGAGATAAAGAGTCTTTTATCCCCAAATACCTTACAGAATCTAGCTAGAGATGTTGGATTTGTACAGCGAACAAGTAAGTATCAAGCACAAGAGTTAGTAGCTTTATGCGTATGGCTAAGCCAAAGTGTAGCGAAAACTTCCTTAACCCAGTTATGTAGTTGTTTAGAAGTATCAACAGAAGTACTCATCAGTCCTGAAGGACTAAATCAAAGATTTAACGCCGCAGCCGTCCAGTTTCTACAACAAGTTTTAGCCAAACTTCTAAACCAAAAGTTATCTTCAGCTAAGCTAATTTCTGCTCCATATACTTCTATTTTCAAGCGTATTCGTATCTTAGATTCAACTGCATTTCAACTCCCGGATGTATTTTCATCGGTTTATCCAGGTGCAGGAGGATGCAGCCATACAGCTGGGATAAAAATTCAGCTTGAGTATGATTTGTTAAGCGGACAGTTCCTACATATTCATACAGGTCCAGGTAAACAACATGATCGCACTTACGGCTCTCTGTGTGCCCCAACTGTGGCAGCGAATGATTTATGTATCCGAGATTTAGGTTATTTTCATTTAAAAGACCTTCAATATATACAAGATCAAGAGGCCTACTATATTTCTCGTATCAAGTCGAATACACGTATTTATCAAAAAAATCCTAACCCTGATTATTTTCAAGATGGAAGAATTAAGAAAGGTACAGAGTATATACAGTTAGATATGGAGACGGTAATGAACTCCCTGCAGCCAGGACAAACATGGGAAATAGCTAATGCTTATGTAGGAATGATTGATAAAGTGTCAGCTCGTGTAATTGTCCATCGATTAACAAAACAACAGCAACAAAAACGATTACAAGATCAAGCTGTAAGAGAAAAAAAGAAAGGAATGAAGTATTCTCCTCGTAGTAAACGACT
>NZ_JBYTDP010000009.1:0-144183 GCF_058791555.1 Bacillus sp. EB106-07-01-XG149
TTCATTTCCTTTTTCATCATACTTCGGTAGATCTTTAAAACTGAAATTCCAGTTTCCTTTTTCATCAGCTTTCACTGTCGTGTCTTGTATCACTTTATCACCTTGAAGCAATTGTACTGTGATACTTTCTGGACGTGTGTTGAATTTGTTGTCGTAGTCTTCCCAGACTTTCTTACCATTTACTTCTGTTTTGTCTGTATTTTTGTACGTGTTCGTGATTGTTGTTCCCTCTACTTTTGTCTCGTAGCCGTCAACTTTCACTTCACTTACTTTGTATTGAACTTCATTTCCTTTTTCATCATACTTCGGTAGATCTTTAAAACTGAAATTCCAGTTTCCTTTTTCATCAGCTTTCACTGTCGTGTCTTGTATCACTTTATCACCTTGAAGCAATTCAACTTTGATGCTTCCTGGACGCGTGTTGAACTTGTTGTTGTAATCTTCCCAGACTTTCTTACCACTTACTTCTGTTTTGTCCGTATTCTTATAAGTATTCGTGATTGTTGTTCCTTCTACTTTTGTCTCGTAGCCTTCAACTTTCACTTCACTTACTGTGTACTTGATTTCATTTCCTTTTTCATCATACTTCGGTAGATCTTTGAAGCTGAAATTCCAGTTTCCTTTTTCATCAGCTTTCACTGTCGTGTCTTGTATCACTTTATCATCTTGATGCAATTCAACTTTGATGCTTCCTGGACGTGTGTTGAATTTGTTGTCGTAGTCTTCCCAGACTTTCTTACCCTTCACTTCTGTTGTTTCTGTATTTTTGTATGTGTTCGTGATTGTTGTTCCGTCTACTTTTGTCTCGTAGCCGTCTACTTTCACTTCACTTACTGTGTATTGAATTTCATTTCCTTGTCCATCATACTTCGGTAGATCTTTAAAACTGAAATTCCAATTACCTTCTTTATCTGCTTCCGCCTTTGTATCTTGTATCACTTTATCACCTTGAAGCAATTGTACTGTGATACTTCCTGGACGCGTGTTGAACTTGTTGTTGTAGTCTTCCCAGACTTTCTTACCACTTACTTCTGTTTTGTCCGTATTCTTATAAGTATTCGTGATTGTTGTTCCGTCTACTTTTGTCTCGTAGCCGTCTACTTTCACTTCACTTACTGTGTACTTGATTTCATTTCCTTTTTCATCATACTTCGGTAGATCTTTGAAGCTGTAGTTCCAATTACCTTCTTTATCTGCTTCCACCTTTGTATCTTGTATCACTTTATCACCTTGAAGCAATTCAACTTTGATGCTTCCTGGACGCGTGTTGAATTTGTTGTCGTAGTCTTCCCAGACTTTCTTACCATTTACTTCTATTTTATCTGTATTTTTGTACGTGTTCGTGATTGTTGTTCCCTCTACTTTTGTCTCGTAGCCGTCTACTTTCACTTCACTTACTGTGTACTTGATTTCATTTCCTTTTTCATCGTACTTCGGTAGATCTTTAAAGCTAAAGTTCCAGTTACCCTCTTTATCTGCTTCCACCTTTGTATCTTGTATCACTTTATCACCTTGAAGCAATTGTACTGTGATACTTCCTGGACGCGTTTTGAACTTGTTGTCGTAGTCTTCCCAGACTTTCTTACCACTTACTTCTGTTTTGTCCGTATTCTTATAAGTATTCGTGATTGTTGTTCCGTCTACTTTTGTCTCGTAGCCGTCTACTTTCACTTCACTTACTGTGTACTTGATTTCATTTCCTTTTTCATCATACTTCGGTAGATCTTTGAAGCTGTAGTTCCAATTACCTTCTTTATCTGCTTCCACCTTTGTATCTTGTATCACTTTATCACCTTGAAGCAATTCAACTTTGATGCTTCCTGGACGTGTGTTGAATTTGTTGTCGTAGTCTTCCCAGACTTTCTTACCCTTCACTTCTGTTGTTTCTGTATTTTTGTACGTGTTCGTGATTGTTGTTCCCTCTACTTTTGTCTCGTAGCCGTCAACTTTCACTTCACTTACTTTGTATTGAACTTCATTTCCTTTTTCATCATACTTCGGTAGATCTTTAAAACTGAAATTCCAGTTTCCTTTTTCATCAGCTTTCACTGTCGTGTCTTGTATCACTTTATCACCTTGAAGCAATTGTACTGTGATACTTTCTGGACGCGTGTTGAACTTGTTGTTGTAATCTTCCCAGACTTTCTTACCACTTACTTCTGTTTTGTCCGTATTCTTATAAGTATTCGTGATTGTTGTTCCCTCTACTTTTGTCTCGTAGCCGTCTACTTTCACTTCACTTACTGTGTACTTGATTTCATTTCCTTTTTCATCGTACTTCGGTAGATCTTTAAAGCTAAAGTTCCAGTTACCCTCTTTATCTGCTTCCACCTTTGTATCTTGTATCACTTTATCACCTTGAAGCAATTGTACTGTGATACTTCCTGGACGCGTGTTGAACTTGTTGTCGTAGTCTTCCCAGACTTTCTTACCCTTCACTTCTGTTGTTTCTGTATTTTTGTACGTGTTCGTGATTGTTGTTCCTTCTACTTTTGTCTCGTAGCCGTCTACTTTCACTTCACTTACTTTGTATTGAATTTCTTTTCCTTTTTCATCGTACTTCGGTAGATCTTTAAAACTGAAATTCCAGTTTCCTTTTTCATCAGCTTTCACTGTCGTGTCTTGTATCACTTTATCACCTTGAAGCAATTCAACCTTGATGCTTTCTGGGCGTGTACCAAATTTATTGTTGTAGTCTTCCCATTTTTTCGTTCCTGAAATGTTTGTCGTTTGTACTACTTTTGTATTTGTGATGTCATAACCTTCTACTTTGGATTCATATCCTGCTACCGGTTGTTCTTTCACTTTATACTCATATGCCTTACCTTCGGCATCATATGCCGCTAATTCTTTAAATTCATACTTCCAATCTTTTTCTGCTGTTACTTCTTTCGTGTCTACTACTTTACCACTTTGTAGTAAATCTACTTTGATTGTTGCTGGACGATCTGTTGCATTGTTATCGTTCCATTTCTTCGTTCCTGAAACTGATATAGTCTTATTACCTCCAGCGCCGCCACCAGATATTATATTTTCAACTACGGAACCATCCGAATTAGTAATTAAACCCTCATCTTTAACTTGGTATTTAATCGTATACTTATTCTCAAGATCCTTTTGGTTCTTTCCGCTTTCAGTTATATTAGCTTTATAACCAATTGTAACTGTGTTACCACTTGCTTTATCCTTATTAATCTCAACGCTAAAAGAGGTTTCGTCACTATTAAACTGAATCTTTCCATAACCTTCAGCTACGAACTTTTCTAATGATAAATTTTTACGGTCTTCGGGATTACCGTTATCATAATCAAAATAGAAGCTATCCTTATTAAGCGTTTGGCCTCCCTGCAAGGTATCAGTCAAATCAATATTATTACTTAAGACTTCTTTGTTATAGTTTACAATTAAATACCAGTTCACTTCATTAGTGTTTTCTGGTCGGATTTCACCGGCTTTGTAGGAAAAAGGTCCCTTTCCAGGATCTGTACCACCGCCACCGCTTGGACCAGTAACTGTGACAGATTGCTTATCTAAAATTGTACCTAAATTTGTCTCAACCTTATTCTCTTGATCTATTTCCGCATAAGTGGATTGAACTGTAAAATAAAAATGACCTTGAATATCTTTCTCTGATTCCACCTTGTCATTAAATGTACATACCACAGTACCTGCATTTACTTTACAAGTACCATAATCATCTAACTGAATCGTGTCACTAAATCCTTGTAATTCTGGAGGTAACGTTAACGTTAGTGTGTCCCCAGGCTTTATCCTATTTCCAGGTTTTTCACTAAACTCCACTTTTATTCCCATTCGTTCGTAGTAACCTAATTTTTCTTTATCGAACGTAAAGCTATCTACAATCCCTGTGTTATTTAATTCTTGTGCATTAGCCACTATAGGCAAAAG
Source organism: Bacillus sp. EB106-07-01-XG149 (assembly GCF_058791555.1). NCBI lineage: Bacteria > Bacillati > Bacillota > Bacilli > Caryophanales > Bacillaceae > Bacillus > Bacillus sp. EB106-07-01-XG149. The sequence continues at coordinate 3,910 of NZ_JBYTDP010000009.1, forward strand.
ACTCTGACCTATAGTAAACATAAAAATCATTATAATCGAAAAAATCGAAGTTATTCTCTTTAAATACATACTTTATGTTAGCCTCCTCATAATTTAAAATATAAATAGTTTCTGGTACAAACATGTTATGACGAAAATTCTGTTATCCAACTATTTCACCTGCGTATTTTTAATAGCTACTATGATTTCTTCCCTCCTTCACTACTACTTAACAACTTGAAACTTGATTTTTTATAAGTCTATCTAACATTTTCAACATGCCTACAATTATGTACTTTTGACCTATATTTTTAATAGAAACATAGATAAACTTTGATAACGAAGTTTAAATAATAAATATATATAGGTGACAGATAATGGAATACATGACAACCATTCTTCTTTTGTGCCTTAGGGATTATAAAATGATTATTCTGTGTGTAAAAGACTTTAGTGCGGGCAAACATAGACTAACTACTTCACAGTAAATATGCATCCCATCAACTCCCATAATTATCGTCCTGAAAAAATAACGAAAATTAAGGATTATAGTCGAATTAAGCATACCAACAAAAAAGCTTATAAATGTGGAGCGAGTTAAAATATTACGAACGAAGTATTGTTTGTCTATGAAGATAAAAGAAATATTCTCCAAATCTGAATAAAGTGGAACAAGTTTTGGGGTAACTAAAAACGTTTTTGATTTTCAACTGATTTCAGGTGAATTTTGCAGAAATACGGGAATCAGTCTTTTCATTTTTGGAGTATATAAATGGGTGTCAAGAAAAAGGGTTTCTCCTGATGGATCTGATTCTAGAGCTATGCTAAAAAATTAAAATGAACCTACATATTATCTATCCGCTAAAAATTTTTAATTTCTTTACGAATAATAAAATATTTATATATACTTATATATATTTATGTATTAATATATAAGTATAAGTGATGTTAAATCAAAAATAAGAGGTGTATATCGCCTCATTATTTTTATCGAATCTAAAAAACCAAGTTGATTAGCACCAAATCCCTAACTCTTTAAATAAATAAGAAGTTTTGAGGATTACCTACTAAGTTGTTAGGTAGATTATAAATTTAAGTACACTTACCTTGATTGTAATAACATGATTTAAAGCAATTACAACATTCCCTATTAGCTTTTCATCAATAAATAATACAGACATGCCTTTTTTCGTAATTCCCCCAAAAAACAACAAATTTTTTCCATAGTCTATTATTCTAGAATTGTTACCAAAAATCAATAGTTAATTGTTGTTCCCCATTTTCACTTCATTATTATAAGGCGTTTTTAGGTTAACCGATTATCCTATTTTGCATATCATATTCTGGCTAAGATTCACCACCCTCATAGAATTCTCCTTAATTTATAAAACATTATATATTTATGTTTTTCAGAAAAACCCACCTTTCTTTTAAAAGTAATAACATCTGTATCCCCATTAAAAATATGCAAATAATTCAGGTTTTACTTTTCTATTTCTTAATATAAATTAATTAAAATAAAAAAACATATAATAAAGTCTTTATCCGTCTTGTTTTGTCAGTCCAAAAGAAAAAACAATTAGTTATAGTAAAAATCACCCACTTTAAAGTGGTGACATTTTATTGAGAAAATATATATATGCATAAAAGCATATTTCCTCCTGCTCATTATCCTATACAATATTAAGTGTAACAAAAATGATTACAACTAATAAGGAGGTTTTTTCTACTATGAAAAAAATGATTTTAGCCAGTGCTTTAACTTTAGCAGGAATTACTGGTGCTACCGCTTTTATTCCTGAAACAAAAGTCGCTGCTGCCACTCAAGAACAAAGCTTTACAAAATTTTATTCTTTACAAACTGGAAGTAGTTCTGAGCAAGAACCTATTTTCCTTCAAAAAGGACAGGAACTAACAATTCAACCTAACAGTAAAACTCCTAGTTACAGTGTTTATGACTCAAATCATAACCTTATCGGGCGCTACTCTGATGGTTACGGCCGAATTTTCACTGCAAAAACAGATGGAAATATGTATGTTCAATTTCATGCACCTTTCGTTTACTATAGTCCTGTTAGCTTTTCTGTTACGTATACAATCCAATAGAATAAAGGGCCTTTCTCAAGGCCCTTTATTTTATTTCCCAATTCACTTTTACAAAACCATCTTTCACCATTACACCACTTATATTAAATACATACTTTTCATTTGCCTTTAATGTAGCTTTGAAAGTACCTTTTTTCGATTCACAGATCTCTTTTAACTCTCTTATACCTTCTCCTTGCCTTTCATACAAGCTAAAACATAAATTCCCACGTTTTGCATCTGTCTCATAAGAAAATGTTACTTCTGTATCTTTTGCATACTCAAGTTCAATATCTTTCCCAGTAATATCCCATGATGAGAATTTTGCCTCGTAACCGGTCTCCCTTTGCTTCTCATTTTCTAAATATATATCACCAGCTCTCCACATATCATCTAACGTTTGAACGAAAGCAAAGCCGCTCAGTAATACAAACATCGTACTTGCAAATATGACAACTAATGTTATCTTTTGTTTTTTCATAGCCTTCATCGTATGTTCTCCTTCTATTTTCTTGTTACTTCTTCGTATCATATATAACAAAACTCCAATAAAAAATGGCAATACAATCGCTATAACACTCCACCACCTACTTATTCCACGCGTTTTCGCATCTGTATACACCCATGATGCTACACATACTAAAAGTGCTATAAAAGTCAAAAGCATTGTAATCCCAGCTATCTCAAATACTACAAATGGATTAGCGAACTCTATCATGTAATTTATACTCCTTCTTTAAAAATGACTGTATGACAACATATATAGGAACGTATAGATGCATCATAATCACACTTGCTATCAACATAGGGACTTTATGATTCAAATGAGTGACAAACTGCTCCATAACAACTGTTAATAAAATAATCCAAATAGCATGAATACAAATAACCCATCTCTTCTCTAATTTTCGAGCATTTCGTACGCTCTGTTTCGTATTATTTATCAGCTCTTCGCTTGGAATCGTGTCTTCAGCTAAGCTGCTCCTTATCTTCTGATCAAACTTATCTTCCTTCATAAACGAACCCCCCCAAATGTTCCCGTATTTGCTTCTTCGCATAATTAAGGCGGTATTTCACCGTACCAATCGGTATATTTAATATTTCGCTCATTTCTTTATAAGAGTATTGTTCATAATAGTAGAGTACGAGCACGGTTTTATATTTTTCATTCAATAGCTGTATAACTTCTTGTATCATTTCCGCTTCCACTTTTTGAATAAATTCTTCTGATATATTCACTTCATCTGCGAAATCGATTTCTCCACCATCCTCTTTATGAAACAAATCCAATACGCGATCTTTCCACCTTTTCTTTTTACGATAAAAGTCATAAAACGTACGAACACAAATTGTAGTAATCCATTTTTTATAATTTTCCACGCAAGAAAGTTGGTGCCTAGAGGAAAAAACTTTTATCCAAGTCTCTTGAAAAATATCTTCTGCATCTTCTTTCGTTTTCGCTAATTTATAGCATAAGGAATATATTTGCTGCTTATATATATCAATTAATTCTTCTACCTTTTCTTCCATCTTAAACCTCCTGTCATTTATATAAGACGACGCAAATTCTCCTTTTGTTTGATAAAATTTTATTTTTTTATTATCTCCATACAAAAAGGCAATCACAACATCGTGTGATTGCCTTTTACTGAAAACGAAAAATCGACTAGAATACTCAGTGGCTTCCGCTTTTCTTTATTACATTTTTTCTGGTGCAGATACTCCTACGATTGCTAATGCATTTTGAAGTGTAGTACGTACTGCTTTCATTAACTCATAGCGAGCTTTACTTAATTCTAAGTTGTCTTGGTTTAATACTTTTTCTGCATTGTAGAAGCTGTGTAATGCTGCTGCTAATTCAAATGCATAGCTTGTAATGCGGTGTGGCAGACGTTTTTGCGCTGCATCCGCAACTACAGCTGGGAATTCACCAAGTTTTTTCAGTAACTCTACTTCTTTCTCAGAAGTAACAAGTTTGTAGTTCACGTCTCCGCCTGTAGCTAATCCTAACTCTTCACCTTGACGAAGGATACTGCATACGCGAGCATGAGCATACTGTGCATAGTATACTGGGTTTTCATTAGATTTTGATACAGCTAAATCCATATCAAAGTCTAAATGAGAATCACCGCTACGCATTGCGAAGAAGTAACGCATTGCGTCCACGCCTACTTCTTCCATAAGCTCACGAAGTGTAACTGCTTTACCTGTACGCTTACTCATCTTCATTTTTTCACCATTTTGGTACAGTTGTACCATTTGGATGATTTCTACTTCAAGTGTTTCTTTATCGTAACCAAGCGCTTGAATAGCAGCTTTCATACGAGGAATGTAACCGTGGTGGTCAGCACCCCAAATGTTGATTAACTTATCGAAACCACGCTCTAATTTATCACGGTGGTAAGCGATATCTGGCGTTAAGTATGTGTAAGAACCGTCGTTTTTAATTAATACACGGTTTTTGTCGTCACCGTAAGTCATAGAACGGAACCAAGTTGCACCGCCTTCTTCAAAGATCTCATCACGCTCTTTTAATACTGCAAGTGCAGCATCGATTTTTCCGTTTTTGTATAATGATGTTTCTGAGAACCATACATCAAATTTAACACGGAAGCTTTCTAAGTCTTTTTGAAGTTTTGCTAACTCATATTTTAAACCGTATGAACGATAGAACTCATAGCTTTCTTCTGCATCAGCTTTTGCATAACGATCACCAAATTCTTCAGCTAAAAGCTTACCGATTCCAATGATGTCCGCACCATGGTATCCGTCTTCTGGCATTTCTTTCTCTAGGCCTAAAGCTTGCATGTAACGAGCTTCAACAGAAAGAGCTAAGTTATGAATTTGGTTACCAGCGTCATTAATGTAGTACTCACGAGATACATCGTATCCTGCTTTTGCTAATACGTTACATAAAGTGTCACCCACTGCCGCACCACGTGCATGTCCTAAGTGAAGGTCACCTGTTGGGTTCGCAGATACGAACTCAATTTGTACTTTTTCACCTTTACCAGTATTCGTTTCACCGTAAGCTTCGCCAGCGTTAACGATTGTTGGGATTAAGTCTGTTAAGTAGCTATTATCCATGTAGAAGTTAATGAAACCAGGACCTGCGATTTCAATTTTTTCAATAGAAGCTTTTGCTTTATCGAAGTTTGCAACTAATTCTTCTGCAATCATACGAGGTGCTTTTTTCGCAACGCGTGCAAGTTGCATTGCCATATTTGTAGAGAAGTCACCATTTGTTTTATCTTTTGGAGATTCTAATACAACGTTTGGAATCTGTTCTTCTGTCGCTAATTCTGCCTTTAATACAGCAGCTTGAATTTCTTCTTTAATTAATCCTTTTACTTGTTCTAAAGAATTCATTATTTTGCCTCCTTCAAATTAAGTGTAATTGTATATCTGCCAGCTTCTTGTTCACTTAGAAGCAATGCGTACGTTAAGAAGAGTTGTCCTTTTTTCTTTTCATCCGACCATTTAAAAAGAACGTTATCAGTTTTCGTTTGCAATGCAAACGTACCAAGTTCACTCGTATACGTACCAGTTGTCCATTCACCTTTCACATGCGTTTGACGCATTGAAACAGCACCTGAACGCATAATGAGAACTTGTTCATCTTGAATTTTAATAATTGTTTTCACTTCGCCCTGTTCGTTCGGCTCTTGGAATGTTACATATGTACCTTGACCTTTTACATAGTATTGACCATTTGCTTCAAAAGCAACGGTTTCCTTCCTCGCCCCTTCACGGATTTCTGTTACGAAATGAACGTGTACCGGCAAGCCTGCAAGTTGTTTCTCCACGTCTTGCACACCTTTCAAATGTTATAGATATTAAATACTACTTATAATAAATCACTTTTCCTATCATATCAAAAAAAACCTCTGTCTGTCTGCTGAAAAATCAGGAAAACTCCTTTTCAAAAAATAATTCACCTTCACCTTATTTCATATGATAAAATATTTTTTAAATCTAAATATTCTTTCATTTAAAGAGGTGAATTATGTGCTACCAACAAAATTGAAAAAAGGTGATGAAATTAGAGTTATTTCACCATCTTGTAGTTTAAGTATTGTCTCAACTGAAAACAGAAAGCTTGCTGTAAAAAGATTAACTGACATGGGCTTTCAAGTTACATTCTCAACATATGCTGATGAGATAGATCGATTTGCTTCTTCTTCTATTTCTTCACGTGTTCAAGATCTTCATGATGCATTTAGAGACCCTAATGTAAAAGCCGTTTTGACAACACTTGGCGGATACAACTCTAATGGTTTATTGAAACATCTCGATTATGATTTAATTCGAGAAAACCCGAAGTTTTTCTGTGGCTATTCTGATATTACCGCTTTAAATAATGCAATTTACACAAAAGCAGGACTTGTTACATATTCAGGCCCCCATTTCTCTTCATTTGGAATGGAGAAAGGTCTCGAATATACGACTGATTACTTTTTAAAATGCTTAACTTCTAATGAACCTATTGAAGTCCTGCCATCTGAAACATGGAGCGATGATTCTTGGTACATCGATCAGGAAAATCGAGAATTTATTAAAAATGAAGGTTATGTTTCGATTCATGAAGGCGAAGCAACTGGAGAGATTATCGGTGGTAATATGAGCACATTGAATTTACTACAAGGTACACCATATATGCCAAACTTACAGGATAAAATATTATTTCTTGAGGAGGATAGTTTAACTGAAAAAGCTACCCTTAACACTTTTGATCGTTATTTACATTCTCTTATGCAGCAACCTAACTTTGAACATGTAAAAGGCATTGTTATAGGAAGAATGCAAAAAGGAACAAAATGTACGATAGAAGACATTCAAGAAATGATTGCTTCAAAGCCTGAACTTATACATATACCTATCATTGCAAACGCAAGTTTCGGGCATACAACCCCGATTTTCACTTTCCCAATTGGTGGACGTGCAAAAATCATTTCTAATAAAGAAAAGACATCTATCACCATTTTAACGCACTAAAAAAGGAGCGAATGAGTCGCTCCTTTTATGGTTTTTCTATTTTTTCCAACGCTTTTTGCGGAATTGATTCTTTTGAGATTTCAGCCCATCCTTTTCCTTGCATACCTTTTGCATAAATTTTTATAAATGCTCCCGTATGCAATTCACGGTTCATCATTCTTTTCACAACTTGTAACTTTCCGTCTTCTGTATACCCTTTAAATGTATACAAGTATTCACCGTCTTTTTTCTCACCTTTATCTATCACCGCATAATAATCTTGTATTTCTTTATTTGAAAAGAAGTTGTCTACAAAAGCATGTACACCTTCTGTTTTTGTGTTCAAATAGTACGCTGTTCCACCTAGAATGATGGCGAATACAACTAAAACTTTAATTACCAATTTCATACATGCGCCTCCTGTTTGCACTTCTTTCTCACTAATCTTATGTCTATACCTGTATTATACGGAAAAAGGCATACTATACTCTATTGAAAAGTCTTACACTTTCCTTACATTATTGTAAGGGTTTTTCAACTTATAGCAATTTCCCAATAAAAAATTTTTCCGTTTCATGAACTTTTATATTATTATTGAATGATACAAATTTTTATTACAAAAATCAAAGGAGACAGTTTTCAAATGGCTATCTTGCAAGGTTTAGCACTATTACTTGTTGTACTTTGTCTATTTACACTTTTTAGTTACCATGCTCCTTACGGAATGAAAGCAATGGGTGCTTTAGCTAATGCAGCAATCGCAAGTTTTCTTATTGAAGCATTTCACCGTTATATCGGTGGAGAAATGTTTCATAATGACTTTTTACAATCAGTAGGAGAAGCTTCTGGTAGTATGAGCGGTGTCGCAGCGGCAATTTTAGTCGCACTAGCAATCGGTGTTTCACCCGTATATGCTGTTTTAATCGGTATCGCTACTAGTGGATTCGGTATTTTACCAGGATTTTTCGCTGGATACATTTGCGCTTTCGTCGTGAAATTTCTCGAAAAGAAATTACCGGCTGGTGTAGAATTCTTAGCAATTTTATTTATTGCTGCACCAATCTCGCGCGGCATGGCCATGCTTATGGATCCGCTCGTGAACGCAACACTTGGTAAAATCGGTTCTATGATTTCAGTTGCAACTACAGAAAGTCCTATCATTATGGGTATTATGCTTGGTGGATTAATAACAGTTATTTCTACCTCTCCATTAAGTTCTATGGCACTAACTGCAATGCTTGGATTAACAGGTTTACCAATGGCAATTGGTAGTCTTGCCGTAGCAGCCTCAGCCCCGATGAACTTTATTTTCTTTAAGCGACTAAAGATTTGTTCAAAGAAAGACACAATCGCTGTAGCAATCGAGCCTTTAACACAAGCCGATGTTGTTTCAGCAAATCCAATTCCAATTTATGCGACAAACTTCGTTGGCGGTGCGCTTGCTGGTATTATTACATCTCTGTTCCAGCTCGTTAATAATGCACCAGGAACAGCATCACCAATCCCAGGACTTCTTGTCTTATTCGGATTTAATGACGTTGTAAAAGTAACAATTGCTGCTGTATTATGTGGAATCGTTACCACGATTGTTGGATACATCGGATCAATCGTGTTCCGTAAATATCCAATTCGTTCTGCTGATGAAATTCGCGGCATTACTTCGGAAGAAAAGGTTGCATAAGAAAAAGAGCTATTCTCATCGTTTGATGAATAGCTCTTTTTGATGTTGCGTGACAGTAAATGAAATTATATTAGCGATTTTTTTAATATATCAACTTACCGACACATAACGACAAAATAAGAGCCTCCTATATGAATAGGGGGCTCTTATTTTATCTAGCTGCATCGGCTGAATGATCGGTGGCTCCGCTTCTTCCTTCGAGGTAAAAAACACCTTTTGCAGGAAAGAACCTTAGTCACCGGGTCTAAACAGTCGGCTTCACTTTTATTTCACCCAACCGAGCAGCATTTCCCGCACGAATTTGCTTGCTGCGACTGGTGTTTGATCACTATGGTCGTAGACAGGAGCTACTTCTACTAAGTCTGCTCCAACTACATTTATATTTGAATTTGCAATTGCCACGATGGAATCTAATAATTCTTTAGATGTGATACCTCCAGCTTCTAACGTTCCTGTTCCTGGAGCATGAGCTGGGTCTAATACGTCAATGTCGATTGTGACATAAACTGGGCGTCCTGCAAGTTTCGGTAATACTTCTTTTAACGGTTCTAATACGTCAAATTTATATAAGTTCATACCTACTTCTTTTGCCCATTCGAATTCTTCCTTCATTCCAGAACGAATACCGAAAGAATATACGTTTTCCGGACCAATTAAATCGCACACTTTACGAATAGGTGTAGAGTGGGATAAAGGCTCCCCTTCATACGATTCACGTAAATCAGTATGGGCATCCATATGGATGATTGCTAAATCCGGATATTTTTTTGCCATTGCCTTAAAAATTGGCCAAGACACTAAGTGCTCACCGCCGAGACCTAGTGGAAACTTATCGGCATCTAAAAGTTTTGATACATACTCTTCAATCATGTCTATGCTACGCTGTGGATTTCCAAATGGTAATGGAATATCACCCGCATCAAAGTATTTTACCTCTTCTAGTTCACGATCTAAATATGGGCTATATTCTTCAAGACCGATTGATACTTCACGAATACGTGCAGGGCCAAAACGAGAACCTGGACGGTAGCTTACTGTCCAATCCATTGGCATCCCGTAAATAACTGCCTCTGACTCTTCAAAACTTGGATGACTTTTAATAAATACTTTACCTGAATAAGCTTCATCAAAACGCATACTCTTTTCCTCCTTATGTGGAACTTAAGGTATCCCAACCTTTCATTATTTCTCAAATTTGGAGCGAGCTGCTCCTCTTTCTCGATTTACCGGTGTCTTCTTTTTTAACAATAAGAAGACGATTTTCATTACAGGAGTGTAAGTAGCTAGCATGTTCAAGTCTTCTGGACAAACACCTTAAATGAGCTACCTACACTTTATTTGTTCAAACTCGATTTCTTACTTAATTAAATCGCCAACAAATTTCGGTAATGCGAATGCTGCATTGTGTAATTCTTTTGTGTAGTATTTCGTTTCAATTTCGTGGAAACGCTCTTCACTCACTTCTAATGGATCATGTTTTTTAGATCCAATTGTGAACGTCCAAAGACCACTTGGGTAAGTTGGAATATTCGCTGTGTATAAACGAGTAATTGGGAAGATCTCCTTTACGTCTTTAAACACAGTTGTAATTAGTTCTGGTGTGAACCAAGGGTTGTCCGTTTGTGCAACGAAAATACCATCTTCTTTTAATGCTTTAGAGATTCCAGCGTAGAAGCCTTTTGTAAATAGGTTTACTGCTGGTCCTACTGGCTCAGTAGAATCTACCATAATTACGTCATATTCATTTTCGCTTTCTGCGATGTGTAGGAAACCGTCTCCTACTTTTACTTCTACGCGCTCATTATCTAGTGCGCCTGCAATTGATGGTAAGTATTGTTTAGAGTACTCAATTACTTTTCCATCGATTTCAACAAGAGTTGCTTTCTTTACGCTTGGGTGTTTTAATACTTCACGAATAACACCGCCATCGCCACCACCTACAACTAATACGTTTTCAGGGTTTGGATGTGTAAATAAAGGTACGTGCGCTACCATTTCATGATAAACGAACTCATCTTTTTCTGTTGTCATAACCATGCCATCTAAAATAAGCATGTTTCCGAACTCTTCCGTTTCAACCATATCAAGTTTTTGGAATTCTGTTTGCTCCGTATGTAATGTGCGGTTAATACGCGCCGTAATCCCAAAATGTTTTGTTTGTTTTTCAGTGAACCATAGTTCCATCGTACAATCACGCCTTTCAATGCAAATTTATAATAGGGACATCATTAATGTCCCCTAACAAAAATAAAACAAAACATCCAAAAAGTATAGTTAAAAGTACAAAAATACCGAAAATATATTTTAGTCAGAGGGTTCTAACATATGTACGAAAAGGGATTGCTCTGTAATAGGAAAGAAAACCCTTTCTTAAGAAAGGGCTTTTGTCTCTATTTCTACCGGCTTTCGAACCGGAATTAAAATCATTACACAACCGACTAACACAACAATTCCACCGACTAAAAACGGACTTTGCGGTGAAACAGTGTGACCGATGATTCCTGATAAGATTGGAGCAATTGCGCCACCTAACCAACGAACGAAGTTATAAACACCTGATGTAACAGATCTTTCATAAGGTGAAATATCCATTACATAACTTGTAAATAATGCATTATTTAATCCAGATGCTAATCCCGATAGAACAATTAATACGATTTGTAACCACATAACTTTCACGAAGAATAGTGCGATTAAGAAAAGCGCAAATACGAGTAAACTACCTTTCAACAATGCTTTCGGCTCATATTTCCCTTCTAGCTTATGGGCCAAAATTGCAGAACCGTAAGCTAACGCTAATCCCCATCCGCAAAATACAAACCCTAATTGAATAGCAGATAAATGCATAATAAGTGGTGAATATGCTAACACAACGAAAAATCCGTAGTAGTATAACATTCCTGAAATCGCACCTTGCATAAACGGTTTATATTTCACCAGGTTAAGCAATTCCCCTACGCCTGCCGCCTTACGTTTCACTTTTCGCTCCGGTTCTTTTACAAAAAAGAAAACTAAAATAAATGCTAAGAAAATTAAAATACTCGTCGCAAAAAATGGGTAACGCCAAGAATGTCCACCTAATATCCCGCCTAATAACGGTCCGCCTGCCATCCCTAAACCGATAGCTGCTTCATATAGTCCTACTGCTTCATGAACTTCTTTACTCAATGCAATCAATAATGTCATCGCCGTTGCGAAGAACATCGCATTTCCTAATCCCCATCCAGCGCGGAAAAGAGATAATTGGGCAATCGTTTGCGATATACCGCATATAAACGCAAATACAGTCACGATCGCAAGGCCGATCGTCATCATTCTTTTATCACCAAATCTTGATGCGAATATTCCAGCTGGTAACATCATAATTGCCATCGTTAAAATATATGCTGTAAATAACATCTCTACTTGCCAGTGCGATGCACCAATTTGCTCAGCAATGCTTGGTAAGATTGGGTCGACTACCCCTATACCCGAAAAGGCAAGGAAGGTAGCAACCACTGTAATCAATCTCCCTAATTTTTGTTTGCTCTCCATTTTGATCATTCTCCTTTTGTACTCTCCAAAAATGTCACTGCACGATGTAGGCTATCTTCGAGTTCCGCCTTTACACGCTGCATTTGCTCCATTTTCTCGTCTAGCGTTTGCACTTGTTTTTCAAGCATCTCTTTAATTTCTTGAATCACTTCGCGGTCACGAGGATTCTCACTATTTCTTCTTTGCTCCATTCTTTCTTTTAACGATAAAAAATGTTGCATTTCTTGAAGCGTAATCCCTAATACTTCTTTCGCTTCTACAATCCTTTTAATTCTGCCGATGTCCTCGTCCGTATACAGGCGAATGTTCCCCTCACTACGTTCAGGGGGATGAATTAAACCAATTTCCTCATAATAACGAAGTGTACGTTTTGTTAAACCAACTTGCTTTGTGACTTCATCAATTTTATACATGTTTATTCCTCCCTTCACTCGATTATTACATTTTACGTTAACGTTAACTTTTGTGCAACTGTTAGACTTTTGTAAATGTTTCTCCCATTCAATTGTATTTTTCCAAAAGCAGTTTCATAATAAAGGAAAAGAAACGATAAGGAGATTTCCGTATGAATAAACCACTTATTTTCGCCCACCGCGGGGTAAAAGGGACACATCCTGAAAATACGATGATCGCTTTCCAAGAAGCAGAACGTATTGGTGCCCATGGCATTGAGCTTGATGTCCACCTATCAAAAGATGGTGAACTTGTCGTGATTCACGATGAAACAGTAGATCGCACAACAAATGGCATAGGTCTTGTTTCTGAAAAAACGGTAGCGGAATTACAAACTTTAGATGCTGGTAGCCATAAAGACCCTTCTTTCCATGAAGCAAAAATCCCAACGTTACGTGAAGTATTCATTTGGCTATCTACGACAAATTTACAGCTCAATATTGAGTTAAAAACAGATGTTATCCACTATCCAACCATTGAAGAAAAGGTGGTTGCTCTCGTTCGTGAATATCATCTATCTAATCAAATTGTATTCTCATCATTTAACCACGACTCTGTTTCATTACTAGCAGAAATAGCTCCTGAAATCCCAAGAGCAATTTTATATGATACACCACTTGCTGATCCTATCGCTGAAGCAAAAAATAGAGAAGCAACTGGTTTACACCCAAACTTTCAATTATTAACAAAAGAATTTGTCCTATTTGCACAAAATCAAGGGTACGTTTTCCGCCCTTATACAATTAACGAATACAAAGATTTACAAACTATGATTGACTACGGCGTGGATGTCATTATTACCGATTGGCCAGCACGTGCCTTTGAGCTCCTTTCTTAATTGAAGGAGCTTTTTGTTTTCGAAATTTCATTGTTTAAAATAACCGAAAACCCTCAATACTAATACAATAATGTTTGTATTAGTATTGAGGGGCTGAAAAAGATGGATCAAACTATGAATCCGAAACTTAAAAAATATAAACGTCTTTTCTTCACCGTAATGTTTTCTTCTGTTCTTTTTTTCGTTTTTTCCTTTTTTGTTATTATTATAGTTGCAAAAATTATGGGACCTCCTCCCGTTGCTGTCCCACAAACAAGTGTCTTTTACGCTAATGATGACACTGTTATCGGACAAAGTAATGAAATGCAAAAACGTTACAATGTATCTCTCAATGAAATTTCTCCTTATGTAAAAGAGGCGACACTGTCTATCGAAGATCAACGATTCTACAAACATCATGGCTTTGATATGAAACGTATTGCTGGTGCTATTGTTGCCGATTTAAAAGCGATGGCAAAGGTCCAAGGTGCTAGTACGATTACACAACAGTATGCTCGTAACCTATACTTAGATCATGATAAAACGTGGAAACGTAAACTATTAGAAGCGATGTACACAATCCGCCTTGAAGTGAACTATAATAAAAATCATATTTTACAAGGATATTTAAATACAATTTATTACGGGCATGGTGCTTATGGAATCGAAGCTGCGTCTCGTCTATATTTCGATAAAACAGCAAAAGAATTAACATTAGCGGAAGCTAGTATGCTCGCAGGTATTCCGAAAGGACCTAGTGTCTACTCTCCCTTTTTAAAAGAGGATCGCGCTAAAGGACGACAATCTCTCATATTAGATGAAATGGTAGAACAAGGTTATATTACGAAGAAACAAGCAACGTCAGCGAAGAAAGAGCCATTAACCTTTGCCTCATTAGATACGAAAAAAGTGGCAGAGGTCGCGCCTTATTTCCAAAATGCCGTACAAGCTTCTCTTCTTCGTGATATCGGATTAGATGAACAAGCCTTGCAAAAAGGTGGTCTGCGTATTTATACAACGCTAGACCCTAAATTACAATCGGTCGCAGAGCAAGCTGTAAAAGATCACATACCTGACACAACAAACATACAAACAGCGCTCGTCTCTATGAATCCAAAAACAGGTGAAGTAGCTGCCCTTGTTGGTGGAACTGATTATAATACAAGTCAATTCAACAGGGCTACGCAAGCAGCTCGCCAGCCTGGATCTACGTTTAAGCCATTCCTGTATTACGCGGCATTAGAACGAGGATTCACCCCTGCTACGCGCTTAAAAAGCGAATACACTGTGTTCACTTTAGGTGACGGTGTTTCAAAGTATAAACCGAAAAACTATAAAGACTATTATGCAGACGATTTTGTAACGATGGCGCAAGCTCTTGCGGTCTCTGATAACGTATATGCCGTGAAGACCAATTTATTTTTAGGCGAAGACATTCTTACAAAAACAGCGAAGCAATTCGGTATTACTACCGCATTAAAAGATGTTCCGTCTCTCGCTCTCGGGACATCTCCTGTAAAACCAATTGAAATGGTTAACGCTTATAGCATGTTCGCAAACGGCGGAAAAGAAGTAAAACCGATGTTTATTCGCCGCATTATGGACCAGGAAGGAAACATGCTATACGATGCTCATTTGGAGAGTAAACAAGTTCTCGATAAAAGCAAAGCGTTTGTAATGGAAGAAATGATGACAGGTATGTTTAATAAAAACCTAAGTAGTTATGCCGCTGTAACCGGCCAATCAATGTTATCAAAGCTATCAAGAACATATGCTGGAAAGTCTGGTTCTACAGAAACAGATAGTTGGATGATAGGGTTTACCCCGCAACTTGTAACTGGTGTGTGGGTTGGATACGATCAACCTAAATCGATTTCAAACGTAGCAGAACAAGGATATGCGAAAAAAATATGGACCGATACGATGGAAAAAGGCTTAGATGGACAACCTCAAAAAGAGTTTAAACAACCAAGTGACGTCGTTGCAGTCGATATTAACCCTGAAAACGGAAAAATCGCTACAAAAAATTGTCCCATTTCAGTTAAAATGTATTTCGCAAAAGGTACAGAACCAACTGAATATTGTATGGATCATGTCGATGACAAAGAGGAATTTGAAAAGACAACTGAAGAAAAGAAGAAAACAAGTTGGTGGAAAAAATATCTTCCTTGGTAAAAAAAATAGCTGACGGGCATCCGTCAGCTATTTTTTATTCACTTAATAATGCACGGCGCAATTCTTCACTAGATTCGTTCCAAATCGCTTCATTATGTTCTTTCAAGAATGTACCAAGTACTTTTTTAGATGCTTCATCCATATGGTCAACCATAATGTAACGCTTCATTGATTTATCCATTTTGTTTACGTGCTCTGGAAGTGATTTATATCCGCGGCGAATTTCACGGTCAACTGTCATTTCACAAGCTGTTACACCTGCATAATAAGCACCTGTCGCCGTTCTTTCAATCGTTACCCACACAAGCCAAAATGGTTTTCCGTTTGGAACTTCATCTTTATTTGTTAAAAACTTAATACCTTTTTCGACTGTACTACGTGCATGCATTGCACCGATATCAACAAATGCTGTTTTCTCTAGTACATCGACAAATACAGGTGAAATGTTTTCTAGACTTAATGCTCCAACACCAAAACCACCATGTCCATCTGTTGAATCATTTTTCACGATATTAAAACCGATTTTTTTCTTTTTCTCTGTCATATGTAAACTCCTCCTCACTTAATGATTATAAAAGGCCAAAAATAGGCGCAATGATACTGTCTAAAAATACAAATACATATGGAATGACAACATTAAAAATAGGTTGAATTGTATAATTGCTAAGCGGTGTAATAACAAGAATTAATAACGCTATTGCTCCATACTTTTCATACTGTGTCATTTTCGCACGAATATTTGTTGGTGCTAGATCTTCCACAACTCGATACCCATCAAGTGGCGGAATTGGCAATAAGTTAAATACAAGTAATACGATATTAAGCATAATAAAAATTCGGAAGAATTGAGCCAATGTATCCGCTACTGCAAATGGAATTGAGTCTAATACACCAAATGTTAATAGGCTATACCAAATAATTAAACCAATTGCACTTAAAATTAAGTTACTAATTGGGCCTGCAATCGAAACTAATATACCTGCAAGACGCGGCCTTTTAAAGTTATATGGGTTAACAGGAACAGGTCTTGCCCAACCAAAACCAAGAATTAATACAGCGATCATCCCAATAGGATCTAAGTGCGCCATCGGTGATAATGTTAAACGGCCTTGCTTCTTTGCTGTATCGTCTCCAAATTTATATGCAACATATGCATGCGCAAATTCATGCACTGATAACGCAATAATAATGGCCATTGCTACCAACGGAATTTGTTGCAATGGGTATCTAAATAACTGATCCATGATTCATCTCCTCTTCAATCTGTCAAAAAAGAAAATATTTGTTTTTTCGATTGTTCTTCACCATAATCCGCTATAATAAGAGTGTAACTTACATAAAAGGAGCGATTATATATGCCATACGTAACAGTGAAAATGCTAGAAGGACGCACAGAGGAACAAAAGAAAGCTCTTGCTGAGAAAGTAACAGCAGCAGTAAGCGAAACAACTGGTGCTCCTGAAGAAAACATCGTTGTTTTCATCGAAGAAATGTCTAAAAACCATTATGCAGTTGGCGGAAAACGCTTAAGCGACAAATAATTTCAAGTTCTTTCATAAGAAGCAGCTCTTAGTTGCTTCTTATTTTTTTCCTTCTAGTAATTCGATGATTCTCTCTTTATATTTTCCTTTTCTTCCATCTTCATAGATTAAATCATGCGGATAGAATAGTTTTTGATCCCTTCTCTTCTTACCAGTAATTGCCTCAACAATATCCGATTCACGCGAAAGCTCTCTAAGCTCTCCATTTGGCATAAGAAGTAAGATTGGCAGACGTTCTTCTTCTTCACCAGCACGGTAAAAGTCATACGGTAAGTCTGATGTTGAATCAACTACTAAATAGTATTCTGGATCAAGTCCAATCTTTTTAAATAAGCTACTTAATTCCATCCAATTATCTAAACCGTGCTTATCTGTAAACTCTACATATTTAAATAGGTTTCGATTCATAAAACGACGGCATAAATCACTTAAAATTGGATCTTCTTCGTCTTGCCATACTTGGAAGTAATAATACATAACGTTCTCGTCTAACTTTAAATAATCCTCTACTGTTACTTCTTCTTCAAATAAAGAATAGAAATGAACCGGATGATTTTTAAATGTATAATATTTCTCATGCAATGATTTTGCACGGTGTAAAATCTTCGTTAAAATAACTTCGGCACTGCGCGTTACCGGATGGAAATATACTTGCCAATACATTTGATAACGACTCATAATATAATGCTCAACAGCATGCATACCACTATTTTTAATGACTACTTGATTTCCATATGGACGCATGACACGTAGTATACGTTCCATATCAAAGTTTCCATACTTTACGCCAGTGAAATACGCATCTCTTAATAAATAGTCCATACGATCTGCATCAATTTGACTAGAAATCATGCTAATCGCTAATTTATTAGTAGATGTTTTCGCGATTACATCGGCTACCTTTTGCGGAAAGTCTTTATCCACACGACTTAATATGCGATTAATTTCCGTATCTCCAACGATAATCTTTTGCGTAAATTTCTCATGATCTAATGAAAATACTTTTTCAAACGAGTGAGAAAATGGGCCGTGACCGACATCATGAAGTAATGACGCACATAAACATAACAATCTATCTTCAGCATTCCAGTTCGGTCTGCCATCAAACACATCATCAATCATACGACGAATAATTTCATATACACCTAACGAATGAGTAAAGCGACTATGCTCTGCACCGTGAAATGTAAAAAATGTCGTTCCAAGCTGCTTAATACGGCGCAAGCGCTGAAATTCTTTCGTTCCGATTAAATCCCAAATAACACGATCGCGTACGTGCACATATTTATGTACCGGGTCTTTAAACACTTTTGTTTCGCTGAGTTTGTCGTTTAAATATACCACCTTCCGACATCCCCCTTTCTTTACTGCATTCTTACTATATATTATAAACGAAATAGGAAACAGAAAGAAATGAAAGACTATATTAATTGCCCTTATATAAAGAAAAAATCACTTTTACCGAAGTAAAAGTGATTTCTGTTTATACATTATTTCCCTAAAACGAATTCAGCAACTTCATCTAAGATCATTTCTTTACCTAGAGGGAAGTAACCTTTGTTTACGTCTTCGTTTTTAATTGTAAATACGTGGTTGTTTTTAACAGCGTTCATGTTTTTCCAAATTGATTCTTCTTGGAATTCTTTTAGACGTTGAGAACCGTCACCAGTTGTAAATACGAATAAGTAATCCGGGTTGTAATCGATCAAAGCTTCTTTTTGTACTTGTACTAGTGGTTTATCCGTTGGTGTACCTTTAACTGCTGGTAATTTTAAATCATTAAAGATTACGCTACCGTAACCGTAGTCACCGTATACGCGGAAAGCATTTGGATATGCAGCCATTTTCATAAATTTAGCATCGCCAGTTTTCGCAACGATTTTATCATGTAATTTGCTTGCTTTTTCATCATACTGTTTGAACCATTCTTTTGTTTCTTTCTCTTTACCGAAGATTTGACCTACTTCTTCGAATTTTGGACGCCATTGATCTAATGGAGTTTTTAACATAACTGTTGGTGCAATTTTAGATAATTGATCATAAATCTTTTCTTGACGATTGTTTACAAGAATTAAGTCTGGTTTTGCAGCAGCTACTGCTTCGATGTTAATTTTATCGCCCCAAGCAGAACCAACCGGTTTTACGTCTTTTAATTTCTTTTCAATATGTGTATCAATTTTTTCTTGAGATGTATTAGCAGTAATAATTGGTTTCATACCAAAAATTAATAATTCTTCTGTTGAACCACTAAGGTCAGCAATTTTCTTTGGATTTGCAGGGATTTTAATTTCCCCTTTTGCGTGTTGTACAGTGCGCTCTTCAGTCTTCGCATCCTTCGCATCTGCTTTCTTCTCTTCTTCTTTGTTAGAACAAGCTGCAAATAGTACAGAAGTTACGACTAGTACCATTGCTAATAGTGCCATTTTAAAATTCTTCATGTTCCCACTCCTTCTAGCTGTATTTCTCTTATAAGTTACAATGAACTATAAGAAACGAGGATAACAATCAATCAATATATATTTATTAATTGTTGTTAATAACCCATTCTAACGGGCGTTCAACTTCCCATTCATACATAAGAAGCTCAACGTCCATTAGAAGTCCCCCCTCTCTAGAGGGGGTTCTATTTATGCTTTTTTACGTAATTGATTATTAATCATCATTAAATCGTATGTTAAACAAATCGGTTTACAGTTTACTGGACATGGAACAATTTGAGCTTCAATCTCAAATACGTTACGAAGTGTTTCACTTGTCATCACTTCATCCGGCGTTCCTTGCTTCATTAACTTACCTGCTTTTAATGCAATCATATGATCAGAGAAACGAGAAGCATGATTTAAGTCATGGATAACCATAACAATCGTTCTACCTTCTTCTTCATTTAACTTTTTCAATAAATTTAATACTTCTAATTGATGCGCCATATCTAAGTACGTTGTCGGTTCATCTAATACGAGTAATTCTGTTCCTTGTGCAAGGGCCATCGCAATCCATACACGTTGACGTTGGCCGCCTGATAACGCTTCTGCTGAGCGATTTGCGAATTCTGTCATTCCCGTCACTTCAAGTGCCCAATGAATGTAGCGATAATCCTCTTCTTTCAACGTTCCAAATCCTTTTTGATGAGGAAAGCGTCCATATGAAACGAGTTCAAACACAGTAAGGCCAGTTGGCACTTCTGCAGTCTGTGGTAAAATCGCCATTTTCTTTGCGATTTCTTTCGTTGGCTGTTTCTCAATTGCTTTTCCGTCAAGATAAACAGTACCTTTTTTCGCCTTCAAAATACGAGAAGCCGTTTTTAATAATGTGGACTTCCCACAACCATTTGGTCCAATAATTGTTGTAATTTTCCCTTCCGGAATTTCAACTGTTAATCCATCAATAATTAACCCTTCATTATATCCAACAGATACCGCATCAACTGCTAAAGTTGCCATACAAAAAGCCTCCCTTTATTTTGTCCTCATAAGTAAGTATATGAAATATGGTGCACCAATTACAGAAATAACAAGACCGACCGGTATTTCTGAAGTTGTTAACACACTTCTTGAAATTACATCTGCGAATAAAAGTAAAAACGTCCCTATTAGTGCAGCAGTAGGCAGCATAATTTGATGTTTACCACCAACAAGGCGCCTCGCTAAATGCGGAGCCATTAAACCGATAAAACCAATTCCTCCGGCAACAGCGACAGATGCACCAGCTAAACACACTGCAATAAATAATAATTTACGTCTTTCTTTTTCTACATTTAAACCAAGACCAACAGCTGTCGAGTCGCCTAGGTTCATTACATTTAATATGTGCGCCTTACTAATAGCAAGTGGCAAGAAAATAACCATCCATGGAAGTACACTTAACACGAACTTCCAATCTGTGCCCCACAGACTTCCTGCTAACCAAATCGTAGCAAAACGGAAATCGTTAGATGTCATCTTCATAGAAAAAATTAAACTAACAGCACCAAACCCGGCTGCAACAGCGATACCAACTAGTATTAATCTCGTTGATGAAACGCCGTCTTTCCATGCTAGTAAATAAATAATAACCGCCGCTAATATTGCACCAACTAACGCGAAGAATGGAAGGATAAATACAGATAAAAATGTACCAGTCCCAACTTTTCCGAAGAAAAAGTAGACGAATATAACAACTGTTAATCCCGCTCCAGCGTTAATACCGATAATACCTGGATCAGCAAGTGGATTTCGTGATAATCCTTGCAAAATCGCACCTGACATCGCTAAAGCAGATCCGACTAATATAGCGATAACCATACGCGGCATACGGAATTCAAATAAAATAACAGACTGATCTTCAGCCCCAAGTCCAACCAATGACTTTAATACGTCCATTGGCGGTATTTTAAATGTCCCTGTATTTAAACTTACTAAAAATACAGTAATGATTAATCCTACTAAGATTGTTAAAACAGAAACGTTCTTTTTTGTTAAGACACTTGTCCTCACATTTTCCCTCTCCCTTCGTTACGTGCTAAGTAGAGGAAGAATGGAACCCCAATTAGCGCTGTAATTGCTCCAATTGGCGTTTCAAACGGCGGATTAATAACGCGAGATAACATATCTGCACATTCAATTAACAGCCCACCTAAGACCGCAGAACATGGAATAACCCATCTATAGTCTGAGCCTACGAGGAAACGAGTCATATGCGGGATTACAAGACCAACAAATCCAACCGATCCTGCCATAGAAACCGCAGAACCTGTTAACACGAGAACAAGTACTGTTCCGATAAATTTAATTAATGTCGTATTTTGACCAAGTCCAATCGCAATTTCTTCACCGAAGCTTAAAATTGTAATATACCTCGACATCATAATTGCAATAAAGAGACAAACAAGGCCAATCGGTACTAACATATTAATACTTTCCCATTTCACTCCCGCAACTCCGCCTGCATTCCACATACTCACCTCTTGGGCAAGGTTGAAATATAGCGCAATTCCAGATGAAATGGCCCCTAATAAAGCACTAATTGCTGCACCCGCTAAAGCTAACTTAACAGGCGTTAATCCACCTGGTGAAGAAGACCCAATTCCATATACAATGCTCGCTCCAAACGCAGCCCCAATAAAAGATGCGATAACGAACATTAAATAAGGTGAATTAGGGAAGAATGCATACATAATTGCAATTCCAAATACAGCTCCATCTGTAATTCCCATTAACGATGGTGAAGCAAGTGGATTTCGCGTCATACCTTGCATAATTGCCCCTGATACTGCTAAAAAGGCACCTGCAACTACGCCCCCTATTGCTCTAGGCATACGAAGTTCTTGAATTACGTTATGATGCGTAATAGAACCGTCAAACTGAAACACAGCTTGCCATACAGTCTTTAAGCTAATATCTGCAGCACCAAACGAAATAGAAACTGCCATGCTTAAAGCTAGCAAAACTGTACCTACTACTAAAATAATAGAAGCAACGAGCGGTCTGCTCTTAATCTCTTTAACATTCACATCTTGCTGTTCTATACTCCTTGCGCTCGCTTCCATCCCTCAACCATCCTAACCAACAACATATATTTAATAAAATGAAATTTATTCTCAAATAGTAATAAAAAAATTAGGTGAATTGACCTTTTCCTGATAATGATTCTCAGAATCAGACACTTTCTATTCTACCTACCGCTTCAAAAGACTGTCAACCATTATTTTGAAATACAAATTCATATAGATCGAAATTTTAATAAACAGGTAATATCCATCTTTCATCGCATATTACTCTCTATCAATTGTACTTTCTCAGAATAAATCATTCTTCTTATGGGCATAAAAAAAGAAGAGTAATCTGTTCACTCTTCTTTTTCTTACTTATTTAACTTTGCTTCAATTTTTACAATTAATTCATCTTCTGTTGGAGCCGCAACTGGACGATTATTTACAAATGCGAATGATTTTTTACGCCCAGGGCCACAGTAAGACTGACATGCAACTTCAATCGTTGCACATGAATCTACTTTTTTTAACTTCGGAATCAACGTTTTAACATTCGTTGCCTGACAATCATCACACACACGAAATTCGTTTCCCATTATATAACACTTCCTCTATTTTAAACTTTTCTCAAGTACATTTAAAAATAAACACTAAATGGTATTTTACCGCTCTTTGAAGCTCGTTGCAAGTTTCCTTGCGACGCTCTTTCTTCATATAATGCTACATATTTATATGCTCTCCTACAGAAGCTCTCATCATTCATAGCAAAATTTTCGCCTTTCATCGAAATCTACCATATTTTTAAAAGCTTTGTATAAAAGCTCATTTTTTTGCCCATTATAAAAATAGGAAGTTCATAAAAAGAAAGGGAGTTGAATCTATGAAAGTAAGACAAGATGCTTGGACAGATGAGGACGATTTATTGCTTGCTGAAACTGTACTTCGTCACGTTCGAGAAGGAAGTACTCAATTAAATGCATTTGAAGAAGTAGGAGATCAATTAAATCGTACATCGGCTGCCTGTGGTTTCCGTTGGAATGCTGTTGTTCGCTATAGCTACGAGCAAGCTCTTCAACTAGCAAAAAAACATCGTAAAGATAAAATGCGCGCCGCAAGCGGTGAACAAGCGAAGAAACGTTTACTTTATACACCACCAGCTTCAGACTCGATAACTGATTATGAAGAATTCGTACAAGAGGAAGCAATTGTACAATATAAAGAAGCTATTCCATATCAAGAATCTACTGCTCCTGCTGCAAAAGGCTCTATGACCATGCAAGATGTTATTTATTTTTTACAAACAGTCGGATCTTCAAATATAAAAGTGACAGCTCTTGAAAACGAGAATACGAGATTGAAACAAGAAATTAAAGCACAAATCCTTCGGAATGAAGAACTAGAAAGGAAACTAGAAAAATTAGAAAAACAATCTCATACTGTACAAGAAGATTACGAAACACTTATGAACATTATGAATCGAGCTCGTAAGTTGGCAGTCATGGATGACGAAGAACGTTCTCAAACATCTTTCCGAATGGATCGAAACGGTAATTTAGAAAAAATTGCAGAATAAAAGGGATGCATTGCATGCATCCCTTTTATTATTTTACCTCTAAACTTTCCCTTTATATATGAGAAAACCCGTTTCTACATTTTTTGCTATAATAGAGATTGTCATTTTAAAGATAAGGGGTTAGTTATATGAGCAATTCCCGTTCCATTTTATCTCAGCCAGAGTGGCGTATTGTAGATCAGTCTAGTTTGGGACCAACATTCCATGCATTGCAATCATTCGCAATGGATGACTCACTGTGCACAAGCATTGGAAATGGTCAATCAGCTGCAACAATGCGTTCTTGGGTTCATCACAATACAATTGTTCTTGGCATTCAAGATTCACGCCTACCACATTTGGAAGAAGGTATTTCCTTTTTACAAGAAAACAACTTCAATGTTATCGTTCGTAATTCCGGTGGACTTGCAGTCGTACTTGATGAAGGTGTTTTAAACGTATCACTTTTATTCCAAGAGACAGAAAAAGGTATCGATATTGATCTTGGATACGATACAATGTGGCATTTAATTAAGGAAATGTTAAACGATTACGATGTTACAATCGAGGCAAAAGAAATTGTTGGTTCTTACTGTCCTGGTAGCTATGACTTAAGTATTCGCAATCAAAAATTTGCTGGCATTTCACAGCGCCGTATTCGCGGTGGTGTCGCTGTCCAAATTTATCTCTGCGCTACAGGAAGTGGCTCTGAGCGTGCCGCACTCGTTCGTGATTTCTACAACCTAGCCATTCAAGGAGAAGAAACACGCTTTACGTATCCTGAAATTGTACCGAGTACGATGGCTTCACTTTCAGAATTACTTGGCGAAACCATTACAGTACAAGATTTAATGATGCGCCTTTTAAAAACACTGCAGCAATTCGCTCCAAAGTTAACACCATCTCAATTAACAATAGATGAAATACCTTTATATGAGACGAATTTACAACGTATTATTGATCGTAACAATAAAGCACTTGGCTTAGAAAAATAAAGACCGTCGCTATAATAGCGACGGTCTTTATTTCGATTCATTATAAAATTAAAGTGCTTGGGCTGCTGTAATTAAAGCTAACTTGTACACTTCTTCTTCGTTACATCCGCGAGATAGGTCATTTACAGGCATATTTAAACCTTGTAAGATTGGTCCTACTGCTTCGAAGTTACCTAAACGTTGAGCGATTTTGTAGCCAATATTACCAGCTTCTAAGCTTGGGAATACGAATACGTTAGCATCACCTTTAATTGTAGAACCTGGAGCTTTTTTCTCAGCTACAGATGGTACGAATGCAGCATCGAATTGGAATTCTCCATCTAAAGTTAATTCTGGAGCCATTTCTTTTGCAATGCGAGTTGCTTCTACAACTTTTTCTGTTTCTGGAGATTTCGCAGAACCTTTTGTAGAGAAGCTTAACATAGCAACGCGTGGATCAATACCGAATAGTTCAGCAGTTTTCGCACTCTCGATACCAATTTCAGCTAAATCTTGGCTGTTTGGTGCAATGTTAATTGCGCAATCAGCGAATACATATTTCTCTTCTTCACGTACCATGATGAATACGCCAGAAGTTTTTGTAACGCCTGGTTTTGTTTTAATGATTTGAAGTGCTGGACGAACTGTATCAGCTGTAGAGTGAGCTGCACCACTTACTAAACCGTGTGCTTTGCCCATGTATACAAGCATTGTACCGAAGTAGTTTTCGTCTTTAAGGATTTTGCGAGCATCTTCTTCAGTTGCTTTACCTTTACGGCGTTCAACGAAAGATGCTACCATTGCATCCATTTCTTCGTATGTAGCTGGGTCATAAATATCAACGCCTGCTAATGTTAAATTCATGCTAGCAGCTTTTGCGCTAATTTCTTCTTTATTACCAACTAAAATTGGTTGTACTAACTCTTCTTTTGCTAAACGCTCTGCAGCGCCTAAAATTCTTTCATCAGTTCCTTCAGGAAGTACGATAGAAATGCCTTTTCCTTGAACTTTTTCTTTTACTGTTGTAAATAAGTTGCTCACGAATAAACCCTCCTACATATGTTAAAAAACTCTATCTTTAAGAATACTGCTTTTCCTCTATATTTTAAACTTATAGCTCCCAAAAAATAGATAAAATGAAAATGATTATATTTTCATAAAATTCAGCCTAGAAATAAATCCCCTTTAAGCCTTATCTTCTCCTATTTTCAAGTAAATTTAAATGTGACAATTTTATGCGCTAAAGCTTTATATAGATAATTTTAAAACTATATATGCTATAGTTAACGTGTAAAACTATCATTAACTGAGGTGAATAGAATGAGTGAAGCAACAACAACGTTAGATGGCTGGTATTGTTTACATGATTTACGTTCTATTGATTGGGCTGCATGGAAAACATTATCTAGCGACGAACGCGGACAAGCTGTGTCTGAATTTTTAAATGTCGTTGAAAAATGGAACGAAGTATCTACCGCGAAAAAAGGTAGTCATGCAATGTATACTGTTGTTGGCCAAAAAGCTGATATTATGCTTATGATTTTACGTCCAACAATGGAAGAGTTAAATGAAATTGAGACAGAATTGAATAAAACAACATTAGCTGAATATATGGTTCCTGCATACTCTTACGTATCTGTTGTTGAACTAAGCAACTACCTTCCAGCTGATGAAGATCCATATCAAAACCCACAAATCTTAGCTCGCTTATATCCAGAACTACCAAAAGCAAATCACATTTGCTTCTACCCAATGGACAAGCGTCGCCAAGGTGATGACAACTGGTACATGCTTCCTATGGAAGAACGCAAAAAAATGATGTACAGTCATAGTAAAATCGGTCGCCAGTACGCAGGTAAAGTACGCCAAGTTATTTCAGGATCAGTTGGATTCGACGATTTTGAGTGGGGCGTAACATTATTCGCTGACGATGTTCTTCAATTTAAAAAACTTATATATGAAATGCGCTTCGATGAAGTAAGTGCTCGTTATGGTGAATTTGGAACATTTTTCGTTGGAAACATTTTACCAGACGAAAAGGTAGAGAAATTTTTACACATATAAAGTGAAACTTTAATGAGTGGGGGTTTTGTTCATCCCCACTCATTATCATCCCTCACCAATCGGGCTTTTACGAGCAGTTGATCGCCCACCTAACTTCTTTGCTTTCGCTTAATTTTGAGGTGGGGATCTTACTGCCCGGCAAATAGCGGGGCAAATCGTGAAAAAGGAACGAAATTCGTTCCTTTTTTTATTACCCTCTATATTTCTCTTCAAAAAACTTCTTTTCTCCGCAAATTTGAACAAAAATCGACAAATCCCTTTCAAATCCCTTACAAAATTGTAACTTTTATATATCTAAATTTATGCTAAAATGGTACGAGCTACATGCTAATAACGATGCGAAGGTGATAATCTATATGAAGAAAATCTTGTCTATTTTACTAGCGCTTTTATTGTCAATTTCTTCCTTAGGAGTAACAACATCCCATGCGGAAGAAAAAATACACATTGAGGCAGCTGCTGCACTTCTATTTGATGTAGATACAGGAAAAATATTGCATGAACAAAATCCAGATGAATTGCTAGCTATTGCTAGTATGTCAAAACTAATTGTTGTTTATGCCGTATTAGAAGCAATTAAAGAAGGAAAAATCACTTGGGATACAAAGGTAAACATTTCTGATTATGCTTATGAAGTTTCACGTAATAATGAATTCTCTAACGTTCCGTTTGAAAAGGGACGTCAATATACTGTAAGAGAATTATATCATTCTATCGTTATCTTCTCTGCAAACGGATCTAGTATTGCCTTAGCAGAACTTCTTGCAGGAAGTGAGAAAAACTTCTTAAACCTTGCAAATGAACATGCAAAAAAACTAGGGTTAAAGAAATATAAATTTGTAAACGCTACTGGGTTAAATAACGCTGACTTAAAGGGAAAACACCCTGAGGGAACGGATCCGAATGGAGAAAATTCCATGTCAGCTCGCGATATGGGTATGCTTTCAAAAGCAATAATTACAAAGTATCCAGAAATGCTAGAGGATACAAAACAAAGATTTAGAAACTTCCCAGATAATCATCCGAAACCAATTCGTATGGAAAACTGGAACTGGATGTTACCAGGTGCCGCTTTTTCTTATGAAGGAACAGATGGTTTAAAAACTGGTAGTTCTGATACTGCTGGATACGGATTCACTATTACAGCAAAACGTGGTGACTTACGCCTCATTTCAGTAATTATTAAAACAAAATCAATGGACGAGCGTTTCACTGAATCTCGTGAATTAATCGAATACGGATTTAATAACTTTGAGAAACAAAAATTAAAAGTAGATAAAAACAATACAATCCCTGTATTAAAAGGGAAAGAAGATCAAGTGACTGTTACACCGGAAAAAGAAATAACAGTAATTGCGAAAAAAGGTAGCAAAGATCCTTATAAAATTGGGACTGAAGTAGATAAATCCCTTGCTGAAGATGGACATTTAGTCGCTCCTGTTAAAAAGGATGCAAAGGTAGGTTCCATCGTTCTAGAACCAACTGATAAATACGGATTTTTAGATGGAAATAAAAACATGAAAGTTACTGCAAAAACGACAGAAGAAGTTGAAAAGGCAAATTGGTTCGTATTAACAATGCGCTCTATTGGAGATTTCTTCTCAAACTTATGGTCTAAAGTATTTTAATGATGGAAAGCTAGCTCACGCTAGCTTTTTTTATTTCCCTCTCTCCATGTAAAACTTCGTTTGGTTGTCATATCTGAGTCCTTTTTCTCATACGTATGAACTAGTAATCGTTACACACTTCATCTAGAAATAAACCTCTTTCCACAAGGTATTCCAAAAAGAGAGGTGACACATAATGGGTGTTATTGCTTATAACGAAGAAGATGTAAAGTTATTAGCTAGACTGATGCGTGCTGAAGCCGAAGGAGAAGGACAACAAGGAATGTTAATGGTCGGAAACGTAGGAGTAAATCGTGTCCGCGGAAATTGTTTAGATTTTAAAAAAATACGTAATTTACGTCAAATGGTTTATCAAAATCCTGGCGGTTTTGAGGCAACGCAAAAAGGGTATTTTTATCAGCGTGCAAGAGAACAAGATATCGCATTAGCAAGGCGAACGATTCAAGGACAACGTTTTTGGCCCGCCAACTTTTCCTTATGGTTTTTTAGACCGGAAGGCCCTTGTCCGCCAACTTGGTATAATCAACAAAACTCTGGTCGCTTCAAAAAGCACTGCTTCTTCCAGCCATCTGGCGAGGATTGTCCTGGCGTATATTAAGGATTGATAATGAGGAGGGATTTTTGAATGGCACAGCAACAAAACCCGTATTACGGAACAGGTTTCTATCAACCATCTGGAACTTATGTACAACCGCAACAAATGACCCCACAGCAACAGCAACAACAGCAAGCAATGCAACAACAAGCTGCGCAAGCTCAATATGCCGTTTCTCAAGGCATGTTACCATTAGAACAGTCGTACATTGAAAATATTCTTCGCTTGAACAAAGGCAAGCAAGCCACCGTTGTAATGACTTATGAGCGTGGTAGTTCGCTCGGTACACAATCTTATACAGGTATTATTGAGGCAGCTGGTCGTGATCATATCGTAATTAGTGAGCCCCAATCAGGGAAACGTTATTTACTATTAATGATTTACTTAGATTATGTAGAATTCCCAGAAGAAATTACTTATTTACCTAGTCAACAAGCAACTTATGCTCCAAGACCATAAAAAAAAGCTGGCGTATGCCAGCTTTTGTTTTTTATAATCCTTTTACAACTGCAGTTCCGACTAAGATCCATGCCACGATAAACGCTACACCACCAAGAGGTGTAATTGGGCCAAAGAACTTAATACCTGTCGTACTTAATGCATACAAACTACCTGAAAACATAATAATCCCAGCTACCATAAGCCAGCCAGCAGTAGTTAAAAGTGTTGATTGAATTTTATCCATTAATAAAGCAACTACGAATAGTCCACCTGCATGAAACATTTGATATGTAACACCTGTTTTCCAAACTTCTAACATTTTTGCAGAAACTTTATTTTCTAAACCGTGTGCTCCAAAAGCCCCTAACGCAACAGATAGCCCTGCCGCAATACAACCTAGTAAAAAGAAAATTTTCATCTTAATTCCCCTTTTTTTACCTTTATCATAAGCAATTTTTTCATATAAGCCAAACGATTTATCTTCTAAAAATCAAATAAAGAATTACCGTTTGCGCCTTCTTCTTTTATATAAACAGGTTCTCCAGAAACCGGCATAACTGGTTGAACTGTCGTCATAGGCTGAGAGCCAATTACTTGTGATGGAATCTCAGGTTCTCTATACATAGAAGGCTCAGCTTGTTCATCTAATAATAAATCACATAACGCTCGCACAACTAATAAATGCGCTTTTGATTGTTGCCCTTCACTGCTTTTTGCCTTTGCAATTTCATTCGCCATTTTATTTAAAATCTTATCGCTCGATATTTGCATTCCTTGTCACCTCTTACTTTGTAGTTCTTTCTCAAATTGTCCTAGCTTCTCTACTGAACCAAACACTATTATCATATCATGTTCTTGTAGTTTTTCCTGCCCCGTTGGATTATGTATAACATTCCCATTTCTCAAAATCGCTAATATTGTTACATCAAATTTATTTCTCACATCACTCTCTAGTAACGATTTACTAGCTAAAATAGAACCCTTGCCGACTGCAATTTCTTCAATTACAAATGACTGATCCACGCCATATAGTACTGTATCAATATAATGAACTGTTAGCGGATTCGCAATACCTTTTGCAATATGAATTCCTGCCATGCTAGATGGATTAATCACCTTATTTGCCCCAGCCCGCTTTAGCTTATCTTCAGTTTCTGGTTTTTCTGCTCTTGCCACAATTTTAATTGCATCGTTTAATCCTCTTGCCGTTAATGTAATAAATACATTTTCAGCATCATTTGCTACGATAGCAACTAAACCAGCTGCCTTTGAAATTCCAGCATGATGTAACACTTGGTCTTCCGTTGCATCTCCATGTACATACAAAAGTTTTTCCTTCTCTAATATGCTTTCATCTTTATCCACAACGACAAATGGAATGTTCTTTTCTTGCAATTCATGTACAACTTGAAGCCCCACTCTACCACAACCACATACGATAATATGATTTTGTAACTGCGCTATTTGTTTATCCATCTTCTTCCTCCGAACTGCATGAAATAAATTCCCTTCAATAATCATAGCTGCCACTACACCAATTGCATATGTAACAATACCGACTCCAACCGGTATGATAAGAAGCGCAAAAACTTTTCCTGCCTGTGTTACAGGAACGGCATCTCCGTACCCAACAGTTAATACAGTAATCATCGTCATCCAAAATGCTTGAAACAAACTAATCTCTTCAATCGTCATAAATCCTAACGTTCCTAGAATTACAACAAAGGTCATACATATAACTGCTATCCATAATTGCTTACGTGCATTCATATCGTGTTTCAACTCTTTTCTCTATCTACAATCTTTGCCAGTGGAAATGAAATACATATATACTAGATACGGAATCTATGAAAGAGGTTGATATAATGAAAACATTTCTTTCCGCCTTACAATGGGCGCTATTTATTTTAGCTGGGAGCCTTATTGTACCAATTAGCGTCGCAACTAATTATGGTCTCGATGGCGCTGAAGCTATTGCATTCGTACAAAGAACATTATTTGTTCTTGGCTTTGCCGGCCTACTGCAAGCTATATTTGGACATAAACTTCCTATTCAAGAAGGTCCTGCAGGCCTTTGGTGGGGCATTTTCTCCCTTTATGCAAGTTTAGGTGTCGTATTATTTGGATCCAGCAACGAAACGCTTAAAGTCCTTCAGTACGCCTTCCTATTAAGTGGTATTATTTGTATTATTCTTAGCGTTTTTGGACTCATCGATAAACTAGTTCGCTATTTTACACCGACGGTCATTGGAACATATTTATTTCTTCTTGTCGCGCAACTTAGCGGGTCCTTCTTAAAGGGAATGTTCGGTCTTGACGGACAACATACAGAAGTACAAGCTGACGTATTTATTCTTTCACTCATTGTTATTTTACTATCCTTTTTCATCATGAAGCTACCTATTATCGGACAATATTCTGTTCTTTTCAGTATCGTCTGCGGCTGGATATTATTTGCATGCTTCGGATTATCTAATCCAGTAACACCTGTGACAGATATAATTCGTTTTCCGTCTCTATTTGTTTTCGGAATGCCTCGTGTTGAATGGAATATGGCAATTACAGTCGTTTTCGTTACACTATTACTTCTAACAAATATGTTAGCAAGTATTCGCGTTGTGCAAAGGATTGTCTCTAAGTATGAAAAGAATGCAGCACCAGATCGTTTCAAACAAGCCGGCATTATAACAGGAATAAATCAATTGCTAGGAGGCCTTTTTTCAGCTATTGGACCTGTCGCGATTTCTGGATCAGCAGGATTTATTGCAACGACTAATATTTATAAACGACTCCCCTTTATGTTAGGGTCAAGCTTTATTATTTTCGTTAGTATATTCCCAAAGATTACTTCATTCTTTGCGGCGATACCTGTCGCAGTCGGATATGCTGCCATTTACCCTGTATTTGCAAGCATGATTGGTCTTGCCTTTCGCGAATACGAAACAGTACAAGATAAAGAACGGTTATTTAAAGTAGCAGGTCTTTCAATCTTTACAGGAGTCGGAGTTATGTTTGTTCCAGCAGGAGCATTTTCTACACTCCCACCATTTTTAGCATCATTTTTAAGTAACGGTCTTGTTCTTGGATCTGTAATGGCAATTTTGCTCGAAATACTATTTTCTCGTTCTACAGAAAAACAACCATCGTAAATTGGAAAACTTCCATTATTGCACTCTATCTTTAGAGTTGTTACGATAATGATAAAGTGAAACTTTAATTAATGAGAGCTATTCATCTTTACTAATGATTAGCTCTCACCGATCGGGCATTAGCAGTATAAATTATCATGGGCAACATGCTCGTGGTAATTTATACTAAAAATACAGAACTTCTCCTAGCTTCACATAAAGAAGTTCGATGTCTTACTATATATTCCCCAATATCTTCATAAAACTTTATTTCTATTTCAACAAAGAGAGGAATTTTCAATATGACTTATAAAATGATTGTTTTAGATTTAGATGATACTTTATTACGTGACGACCATACTATTTCACCGCGTACGAAAGAAGCTTTAATGACTGCACAAGAGCAAGGTGTAAAAGTTGTACTTGCTTCTGGACGTCCAACATTCGCAATGCGTGCAATCGCAAAAGAATTGCAATTAGAGGAGTACGGTAGCTTTATTCTTTCATTTAATGGTGCAAAAATTATTAACTGTAAAACAGATGAAGAGTTATTCAGTAGTACATTATCCCCTGAAATCGTTCACAGTCTTTACGATATTAGTAAAGAAGAAAATGTATGGATTCACACATACATTGGTGACGATATTATCACTGAAAAAAACAACTCTTATACAGAAATTGAAGGTCAAATTACGGGTATGCCAATCGTAGAAGTAAATAACCTGAAAGAATCTATACAACAACCAGTTGTAAAAGTGTTAATGGTAGAAAATCCAGAACATTTACAAACGGTAGAATCAAAACTACAACAACAACTAGAAGGCCAATTAAGTGTTATGCGTTCTAAACCATTCTTCTTAGAATTTACTGAAGCCGGTGTTACAAAAGGAACAAGCTTAAACCAACTGATTCAAAAACTTGGCATTAAGCGTGAAGAAGTTATCGCAATGGGCGATAGCTATAATGACCAAGCGATGATTGAATTTGCTGGTCTTGGTGTTGCAATGGGCAATGCACCAGATGATATTAAAGAAATTGCAAACTACGTAACAGATACAAATATGAACGATGGCGTTGCAAAAGTTGTAGAGAAGTTCGTACTAAAAAGAGAAGCACTTGTTTAATATTTTCACTCATAAAACCTATTTGAAGTCAAACACTTCAAATAGGTTTTTATTTAAATTCTCATGCTTTTGTGACTATATTTTGAACTTTGCACTATTCTCGTAGTGTAAACTTTCTTTTTGTATATAATGGAACAAAATAGACTATTTTATTTTGAAAAAGAATACAAATTTACTATATACAAGCATACATTAAAGGAGGCTACTTCATGTTATCTACACCAATCGGACGATTAAGAGCAATTGGACTTGTTGAGGGGATTTCTTTCCTACTACTATTATTTGTAGCAATGCCATTAAAATATTTTGCAGGATTTGCTACAGCCGTTAAAATTACAGGCATGGCTCATGGTGTTTTATTTATTCTATTCATCTTTGCGGTAATTCAAGTAACAATCGTACACCGTAAATCAATTTTATGGGCACTTGGAGCATTCGTTTCATCAGTTATCCCATTCGGTACGTTTGTACTAGATGCAAAATTAAAGAACGAACAACAATAATAACAAAAAGGTAGTTAACGACTGTTAACTACCTTTTCTATTTATAGGTTTGGAATTTCCCAATCAATTTCTCTCTCGCCCATATTAGCTAAAATCGTATTTACTTTAGAATATGGTTTACTACCAAAGAAACCACGTCTTGCTGATAGTGGGCTTGGATGTACAGATTCGATAATATGGTGCTTCGTATTCGTAACTAACTTTTTCTTCGCCTGTGCATGGCGTCCCCACAATATGAAAATAACCGGCGTTTCACGTTCATTTAATAGCTCAATTACGCGATCTGTGAAATGCTCCCATCCTTTCCCTTTATGAGAATTTGCTTCACCTTGTCGAACTGTTAGTACAGTATTTAATAATAAAACTCCTTGCTCTGCCCACTTTACTAAATAACCGTTATTCGGGATTTCATAACCATATTCATCTCGAAGTTCTTTATACATATTTAGCAATGATGGCGGCGTTTTAATACCAGGTTGTACCGAAAAGCTTAAACCATGCGCTTGATCCGGTCCGTGATATGGGTCTTGTCCTAAAATAACGACCTTTGCATTTTCATAACTTGTATATTCTAGAGCATTAAAAATATCTTCTACTTTCGGATAAACAACATGTGTGCTGTACTCTTCTTTCAAAAAACCAGCTAGTGTGCGATAGTATTCTTTCTCAAATTCCAGTGCCAATAATGGCCCCCAATCATTTTTTAAAACATTTTTCATGCTTTCACTTCCCGTCCAATTAATTCACCATATCCTGCTTTGTAAATACTACAAACGAAATAATAAGGGACACAACGGCCCATACAGTTAAATTCATTAAAGAAAACCCCATCGATAACCCTTGTAATGCAGGTAATTTTCCTGATAGATAATCTGTTAATGATAAATTCACACTAAAAATATATTTCGCACCTTCCCACGATGTTGCGAATGAGCTTAAAATACCACCTGCAATTAGAGCGGCTAACATAACGCCCATACCAGCTGGTGTATTTCGAATTAAAACGGAAACCATAAATGAAATAGTTCCGACAACGATAGCAACAAACCAAGCTAATCCATACGCCATCAAAATATATTGCCACTGCGGAATAAGGTGTACAAAATTCGTATTTAACGTTTCCTTATCAATAACAAACCCAGTTAAAACGGGTAAATTCCATCCTGAGTATCCAAATACAAGCCCTGATAATACGTAAGCAAACAAACCGACAAGGAGCAGTATGAGTGAAATGAAAAATAACATCGTCACGTACTTACTAAGGAGTATTTTCCAGCGCCGAATCGGCCGCGTAAGTAACATCTTCATCGTTCCATCACTTCGTTCTCCTGAAACAATATCAATAGCTACAATCATTACAAGAAGCGGAATAAACAATGTAATTCCTTGCTCAATAAACGCCCTTACAAAAGTGGGTGCACCCGGTGCCATCGGATTAATATCATGATCTAAATAATATTGTTGCTGCTCCACTCTTACCTTTAGCCAATCACGCCATTCTTCTGGTAGTCTAGAATTGTTCAAGCGGTTTTGAGAATCAACAATTTGTTGTTGCAGCGAAACTTTCCAATCCGTTGTACCTAGCCTTTTTTGTGTCGTTTCTACTTCACGATACTGCGCATATACAAAAAGTGGGATCAAGATTGCTAAAATAAGCATGACAACAAAAATACGTTTCTTACGATAAATTTTCTCCGATTCATTTAAAACTAGATTCGCAAATTCACGCATGCTGCTCACCCCTTGTGAGTTCAATAAATAAATCTTCTAGCGTAAATACAAGCTCCTTAACGCTATGCACATCTATCCCATTTTCTACAAAATGTTTATTCCAACTACTTATAGATGCGATATCCATGCGGCATAGTAATCGATTATCTTCTATACTCACTTCTCTTACTTCCTTAGCATCTTCTAGCATATCTTTCGCTTTAGAAATCGGTGTAACAATCCATTCTACACGATCACTTGCTGTTTTAATTAACTCCTCAATCTTGGCAACTGTTATCATTTTTCCTTTATGAATAATCGCAACCCGATCGCATATCATTTGTACTTCACTTAGCAAGTGACTTGAAATAAACACACTCATATTTTCTTCTTCCACAAGCTTATGTATAAATTCCCTAAGTTCTCTAATTCCAGCTGGGTCTAAACCATTTGTTGGCTCATCTAATATGAGCAATTTTGGATTTCCAAGAAGCGCTTGCGCAATACCAAGGCGCTGTTTCATACCAAGTGAGTACGTTTTTACCTTATCGTGAATTCTTTCATCTAAATGAACCATTTGAGCAATTTCAATAATACGTTCATCTGATATACCACCTAGCATACGGGCAAATTGCTTTAAATTTTCCCATCCAGTTAAATATGTATACAGTTCTGGGTTTTCAACGATACTCCCTATTTGACGCATCGCTTCTCTGAAATTTTCCTTAATAGAATAACCACCGATAGAAATCGTACCTTCTGTTTCTTTAATCAATCCAACTAACATTCGAATTGTAGTTGTTTTTCCGGCACCATTCGGCCCTAGGAAACCAAACACTTCCCCTTGTTTTACATCGAAGGAAATATTCTCTACAATTGTCTTCTTTCCAATTACCTTCTTCACGTCTCGTACGGAAAGTATCGTCGTCATTTTACCCCTCCTTGTTCTAGTTTTAATTTACTCGCAACATTTTGAACTAATCGGTCTGCCATATATGTATACCCTACTTCATTCGGATGGAAATGATCGGAGTATAATAAATCTTTCCCGCGGTTTTGGAATAAATCAAATGTCGGTGTAATATATACATTTTTATCATTTAGCGCTAATTTTTCTAAAGATGCATTCCAGTCTACAACAATGTTTGAAGACCCTTTTAAATCTTCTACATCTTCAAAAGGATTATATAAACCTAGCCAAAAAATAGGACTATCTGTATTTAACTTACGAATTTCTTCTATAATTTTCTTTGCTTCATTCTGGAATGTTTCTGTATCAGGACGGTATGTTTCTAAATCTACCTTTCCAAGCGATTCCCAACCTGGAAATAAATCATTCCCTCCAATCGTTAAAACGATTACATCTGCTTGCTTAATTGAATATTGAGCGCCACTACTCTCCATTTGTTTTAATAAGTCCGGCATTTTCGCACCACTAACAGCTAAGTTCGTTAAAGCAACCTTTTGCTTATAATCTTTTTGTAAATCTTCTTTCACCCTTCCAATATAGCCAATTCCTTCTTTATCACCAACACCACGTGTTAATGAATCACCTAAACTAACGATTTGTAACGTTCCCGTTTTCTTTTTCTCTTTTGCCACTACATCGGTCTTTTTAATTAAATTTGAAGCTTTCGGATTTAACACATCATTTACACCTGAAACAAAGCCATATGCAAATAAACAGAAAGATGCAATTGTAATGAGTAGAATTACTTTTACTACTTTTGATCTCATATCAAAACCCCTTTTAGCCCTCATAGATTGTCCATAATTATACCAAACGCAATTTTGAAAAGCGATTTTCACACCTTATCTATTATGTTGTTTCCCTATGTACTAGTTCTGGCAATAACTCTACGTGCTTTACATCTATTTTCTTATCATTAATCTTTTCATATAATAATTCAAATGCCTTCACGCCAACATTTTTACTACAATACGAAATCGTCGTAATGCCTAAAATATCTGCGACATCTTGATCATCACAACCGATAATCGTAATATCTTCTGGAATACGAATTCCTTGTTTTTTTGCTTCCGTTACCATTCCCGCTGCAATATGGTTGCAAGATACAAGAAACGCAGTTGGTTTCACTGACATACAGACCCATTCCCTGATTACATTACGTCCATCTTCCACTGTAAAACAGCCCTTAAACTTCCAGGCCTCTATCGGTGTTACAGCAATCTGTTGAAGCGAATCCTCATACGCTTGTTTTCTTCTCTGACTATTAATGCTATTACTTCTTCCAATGCAATACCCAATACTTGTATGGCCGGCATCTATTAAGCTCTTCATGCCGCGCGAAAAGACTTTATAGTAATCAATATGCACACTCGAAATGAAATTCGAGTCTATTTCTTCACACATAACAATTGGACCAAATTTCGTATATTCTTCAAGCTTTTCCTTACTATTTGCTCGGGAACATATAATAACCCCATCAAGCTTTTTCATTTTTAACATATTCAAAATTTCTAATTCTCTTTCCTCACTATAATTCGTCTGACAAAGCATCATATTATAGTTATTCTTTGCTGTTTCCTTTGATATTCCCTCGATAATAGCGCTATAATATTGATCATTTACGTGCGGTAATAAAACACCAATGACATTCGTTTTTCCTTTCACTAAATGAATTGCATTCACATTTTGCGTATAATTTAATTCTTCTATAATTGTTAAAATTTCTTTTCGTTTCTGTTCATTCACATATGGATGATTATTCAACACACGTGAAACAGTTGAAACAGATACTCCAGCAAGTTCAGCAATCTTCCTTATATTCGTCATCTCATTTTCCCCTTCTCGCAAAAATTCTCCCTTGACCTGGTAAGCTTTCCACAATATATCCTTTCCTAGCAAATACATTTTGAAAGGATATACAACTATGCTTCGATTCAAATTAGAATATATATTTTTCATTGGCGGTCTACTCACTCTCGCCATCGGTATTAATATGATGACGACAATTACTTCCTTTGGACTTAGCCCTTATGATTCCTTCTTTATTGCACTATATCAAAATTTCGGGATAAGTATCGGTTTTTGGATTTTCATGATTAACTTTGCTTTTACCCTTATCGTACTCTTTTGGAATAAAAAACAAATTACGATCGGTACAATTGTAACGATGGTTCTTATTTCTCTTTTTGTTGATTGGATTGGTTCCATTCCAACTATTATGGACGCTATCCGTTCTCTTCCAAAATATATAACACTTATTTGCGGAAATCTATTCGTTGGAGCTGGGATTGGTCTTTACGTCTCTACAAACCTTTGCGCAGCACCTCAAGAAGCTTTCGTTTTAACCGTTGCTGAGAAAAAGAAATGGACATTTAGAAGAACAGAAATTTCGTTAGCGTTTTTATTTTTAACATTAAGCTTCCTATTAGATGGACCTATCTATTTTGGAACAATCATCTTATCCTTTACAACAGGCTGGATTATCCAAGCATTTATTCAAATTGGTACGAAGATTTTAAATAGAAAAGAGCCTGTTAAGCAAGCTGCTTAACAGGCTCTTTCTGTTTTATGATAAGGGACGCTACTTAGCATCCCCTTCAATTCGATAGTTTGCTTTCAAACAATCTATTTCTTCATACCCTTGCAACGTATGTAGAATATAATCATAATCAGCAAGAGACGCACGATGCGTCACGATTACAATTTCAGCCTTCCCTTTCTCTTCAAGCGGCATTTGAATAATCTTTTCAAAGCTAACGCCACGCTCAGAGAATAATGAAGTAATTTTTGCAAATACACCAATTTCATCTTTTACATGAAGTCTTAAAAATTTCTTCACAACAATTTCGTCTGGCTCTTTTAATACCTTTTTATACTGCGGGGATACCGCACTATTTCCGTTTACACCTAATCGAATATTTTGCATTACAGCTACTAAATCTGAAACAACAGCTGTTGCTGTCGGTAAACTTCCTGCACCTGGCCCATAAAACATCGTTTCTCCGACCGCTTCACCATACACATATACAGCGTTATATTCGTTTTGCACGGCCGCAAGAGGATGTGTATTTGGAAGAAGTGTCGGTTCAACTGTTACCTCTAATTTTTCACCATCTCGCTTCGCAAGACCGATTAATTTAATCGTGTATCCTAAACTCTTACTGTATTCAATATCTTCTTCTGTAATAGAAGTAATCCCTTTTACCTTCACATCTCCAAGCTCTACATTTGTAGAAAAACCAAGGGTAGCCAAAATCGTCATTTTTCTCGCTGCATCTAAACCTTCCACATCTGATGTTGGATCTGCTTCTGCAAATCCAAGTTGTTGGGCTTCTTTTAACACGTCGTTATATGCTCTCCCTTCATCTGACATTTTCGTCAAAATAAAATTTGTCGTTCCATTTACAATTCCCATTACTTTCGTAATAAGATCTGAAGAAAGTCCTTCTACGATACTTCGTAAAATCGGAATCCCTCCAGCTACACTTGCTTCATAAAATAAATCTGCTTTATTATCTTTTGCTACCGCTAACAGTTCCGCCCCATGTAACGCCATTAAATCTTTATTGGCAGTCACAACATGCTTCCCGCTCTGTAAGGCTTGCAAAATATATGCTTTTGCATCATCAATGCCACCCATCACTTCGATGACAACGTCAATATTTGGATTATCTAAAATTTCATTTGCATCTTGTGTTAATAGAGTAGAAGGTACCTCTACTTCTCTCTCTTTTTCAATATTTTGTACTAGTACTTTCGTTACTTTTACAGGACAACCTACTTGGTGGATAAGTCGCTCTTGATGATCTGTAATGATACGAACTACACCGCTACCAACTGTCCCAAGACCTAATAAACCAATTTGAATTTCTTTCATAATCCTGTCCACCCCTCAAAAATTGTGTTTAGATGAAATTATATGAGTAAAAAATCTGAAAAACAATGTTTTTTGAAAATTCGGAAAAATATAAGTTAATCTTTACAAAGAAAACGTTGCCACGTGTTACACAATCTTTTTTTATAATACATAAGGGGTTTCTTGATACACGTAATAATTCAGCCAATTAGAGAATAATAGATTCCCATGGCTTCTCCACCTTACAAGTGGCTTCTCATTTGGATTATTATGCTTAAAATAATTTTTCGGCACATCAATATTTAACCCTTTTTGGCGGTCCCGTTCGTATTCTTGCTTTAACGTATCACAACTATATTCACTATGCCCGAGCGCAAACACTTGCCTTCCTTCTTGCCCAATGACAAGGTGAACACCCGCTTCCTCAGAATTTGCTAATAATGTTAAGTCTGTCACCTCTCTAATATCACTCTCTCGTACTTCTGTATGACGAGAATGCGGGGCAAAAAACAATTCATCAAACCCTTGTAACAATTTCACATGTTGCTCACAGACTTCATGTTCAAATACACCGAACATTTTTTCCTTAAGAGGATACTTTGGAACACCATAATGATGATACAAGCCAGCCTGTGCCCCCCAGCAAATATGAAGCGTAGATGTTACATTCTTTTTTGAATACTCCATAATACGTTTAAGCTCTTCCCAATAATCTACCTCTTCAAAAGAAAGAGTTTCAACTGGTGCTCCTGTAATAATAAGTCCATCAAATTTCTCATTCTCAATATCACGAAATGTTTTATAGAAACTCGTTAAATGGTCCTGCGCTACATTGCGAGACAAATGTGATTCCATATGAAGTAAGTGAACATCTAATTGCAACGGTGTGTTGCCAATTAAACGAAGTAATTGCGCTTCTGTTTCTTGCTTTGTAGGCATTAAATTTAAGATAGCAATTTTCAATGCCCGGATATCTTGTGTTTCTGCTCGCTCCTTCGTCATTACAAAAATATTTTCCTTCTGCAACACTTTGCGAGCTGGTAAATCTTTATCAATTATGATCGGCATGTTCTTTGCCTCCGACTAGCGCTGCTTCTAAATCTGCAATAATATCAGAAACATCTTCTATACCAACCGATAAACGAATTAAATCTGATGTAACGCCAGCTAGACGCTGATCTTCAGCACTTAATTGTCTATGCGTTGTGCTAGCAGGATGTATAACGCAAGTTCGTGCATCCGCTACATGCGTTACGAGAGTTGCTAGTTTTACATTTGCGATAAATTCTTTCGCTGCTTCTAATCCGCCCTTAATGCCGAATGTTAAAACACCACTAGCACCTTTTTTCAAATACGTTTGTGCTAACGAGTAATTTTCATTGCTATCTAATCCCGGATAATTCACCCATTCAATACGTTCATGGTTAGCAAGCCACTTAGCAACTGCGAGAGCATTTTCACTATGACGCTCCATTCTTAAATGCAGCGTTTCTAAGCCGATATTGCTAATATACGCATTGAATGGGCTCATACAGTTTCCGTAGTCTCTTAATAATTGAACACGCGCCTTCACAATATAAGCTGCTGCACCAAAATTTTGAACGTAACTTACGCCGTGATAACTTGGATCCGGTTCAACAAGTTCAGGATATTTCCCATTTGTCCAATCGAAGTTCCCTCCGTCAATGACAATGCCGCCTAAAGAACTTGCATGACCATCGATATATTTCGTCGTAGAATGAACGATAATATTTGCTCCGTGCTCAAATGCTTGGCATAAATAAGGAGTTGCTAATGTATTATCCACAATAAAAGGTACTTCCAACTCTTTCGCTGCATCTGAAAATTCTTTGAAATTTAAAACGTTCATCGCTGGATTTCCTAACGATTCTGCATAAACAAGTTTCGTCTTATCATTAGCAAGGGCCACAATTTCATCAGCACTTAAATTCGGATTAAAGAACGTAACGTCAATACCAAGCTTACGCAAACTCACTCCAAATAAATTAAACGTTCCGCCATAAACTGTGGAAGAACAAAGCAAGTGGTCTCCGCTACTACAAATATTTAAAACAGCAAGCATAATAGCAGCCTGCCCAGAAGCCGTTGCAACAGCTCCTACACCACCCTCTAAATCCGCTAACTTTTGCTCAAATGCAGCTAAAGTAGGATTTCCAATACGCGTATATATATATCCTTCTGCCTCTAAATTAAATAGCGCTGCTAAATCATCTGAAGTATCGTATTTATACGTTGTACTTTGATAAAGTGGCAAAACACGCGGTTCACCATTCTTTGGTGTATAGCCACCTTGCACACAAATTGTTCCTTTTCCCCATGATTCTCCCATCTCTCATTCTCCTTTCTTTTATACAAAATAAAAAAACTGCTCCTTTCCTGAAAACAAGAAAGGAGCAGTTTGAAAACACGCTCTAAAGGCTCTTTCTTATCTTTCAGGATTATTACCTGCAGGATTTGGCACAATTCCGTTATACGGCTGTTGCCAAGGTTTCATCGGGCCTGTCCCTCCACCTTTTCTTGATAAGACTATGCAATTACCGTTGATTTTATAGCAATAATTTCCTAATGTCAATCAGTTTTTCTGAATGTTCTAAATTAAACACAAAAAATTTGACATGCATAACAAAAGAAATATATTCCATATTCATTCGAAAAAGACCTTTTAAAACCCACGATTACTATATAAAATTAAGTAAGTAGTTTAACTGTATACATTTCAAATTCTCACGAGACCTCAATATATTGAATAAGCCAACATCTCAAAAAGATACTATACATATTCCTTTCACAGTAGCATATTTAATCCTTTCGACATTAAAACTTACATAACGGAGGTATCACATGACAAACACAAAGGACATGCACTATATAATCGTCCTATACGGCATTCTTTTAGGCTCTATAGTAGGAGCTACAGTCTGGCTATTTTTAGTTACAATAAATATCGGCATTCACTTTATTTGGGGATACTTACCTACTATTTTCTCTTCTCCCCCGTATTACACTATTTGTGTAACAACTATCGGTGGTATTCTCGTTGGTTTAACCCAAAAATACTTCGGCACATATCCACGTCTTATGCCGGAAGTGATGGGTGAATATAAAAAAACAGGTAGAATTGAATACCGTTTTGTACATAAAGCTACTTTAACTGCGATTATCGTTTTAATATTTGGAGCTAGCTTAGGTCCCGAAGCAGCACTTGTTGGAATTATCGGTGGACTTTGTACATGGGTAGGGGATCGCTTTACATTTGCCTTAAAAGGAATGAATGAACTAACAGAGGTTGGAATTGGCGCTACTTTAAGTGTAATTTTTAACGCGC
Source organism: Bacillus sp. EB106-07-01-XG149 (assembly GCF_058791555.1). NCBI lineage: Bacteria > Bacillati > Bacillota > Bacilli > Caryophanales > Bacillaceae > Bacillus > Bacillus sp. EB106-07-01-XG149. Next base: position 48,507 of record NZ_JBYTDP010000009.1, read on the forward strand.
CATTATTCGGTTATTTAGCTCCAAATGAAAATGAGGGTGAGCAAATTAACGAATTTTCTAAAGGAAAAAAAGCAATTGTATATTTAGCTACCACTTTCGCTGGCTTTTCCGTTTATATATTACTTAGTAAATTCGATAATCGCGGATCCTTTATCGTTAATTTTGGGGAAGGTTCCCTTTCTCTTAATGAATGGATTGCCTTTCTACCACTTGCTAGTATTGGTGCTATAGTTGGTTTCTTTTATTTCAAATTTGAATTCACATTAGAGAAATTAATCCATCCCTTCAGGGAATACAAACTATCACTTGGAATTATCGGTGGTATTTTATTAGGAATTACAGGAACTTTTCTCCCGTACACGTTATTCTCAGGAGAACACCAATTAAAAGATTTAGTCGTTGAATGGAGTCACTTATCCTTCTGGGTACTACTTCTTTCAGGTGTTTTAAAATTATGTATTACTGCCGTTTGTTTAAATACAGGTTGGCGCGGTGGACATATTTTCCCAATTATATTTGCTGGATCTAGTATCGGATATGCTATAGCTTCCATTATCCCGATAGATCCAATCGCTTCGGTAGCCATCGTCACGACAGCAATTTCAAGCTATGCATTAAGAAAACCAATTGCTATAACATTACTATTACTCATGTTTTTCCCGCTCAATTTACTATTACCAATGCTTGGAGCGGCAGCGATTGGTAATGCATTTCCACTTCCTAAAAACAACGAAGTTACAAACGAATAAAAATAGGCAGTAGGGACAAAAGTTCCACTGCCTATTTTTATTACACACGTTGCTTCAATAACGCGTATAACTCTTCAAAATTTTGTACTTCATATGTTGGCACAATCTCGCTATTATTTGATTTCTTTTCTGGATTAAACCAACAAGTATCAATTCCCGCTACATATCCACCTTTCATATCAGCACTTAACGAATCCCCAATAATGAGCCCTTCTTTAGGAGAAAAATTAGGAATTTGTTCAAAAACATAATCAAAATACTCTTTCATCGGCTTTTGGAATCCTGTATCTTCAGAAACGAAAATATCTTTAAACAAGGCATGTAATCCTGCATTACGTAAACGTTTATCTTGCGTCTTAGAAACACCGTTTGTCACTATATATAAATTGTACTCACTTTGAATTTGATTTATAAATTCAAACGCACCTTGCATAAGTTGGTCTCCTTCTTCTAAGTAGCTACGATAATTATTTTCGAATAATATCCCATCTACCTCTTCCCCGTATTCTTTAAACAAAATCGAAAACCGTGTATTTACGACTTCATCACGGTTGATTTCACCTTCTTCAAAAGCATCCCAAAGACTTTTATTAATTTTTTTATACTGCACTTCAACCTCGCTAGTTAGAGGAATCCCTTTCTCTTCAAAAAGCATACGTAACGCCACTTTCTCCGCCTTTTGAAAATCTAACAATGTATCATCTACATCAAATAGCAATGTTTTATATTTTTTCATAAGCCCTTCACACACTCTTTTCTACAAAAATAAATTTACGTAAATCGTATCATTCCTTCTTGTAAAAATAATAGGAGATATCTCATACTAAACATGAGGTGAAAATATGAAAGTCAGCAAAAATAGCGACGAAATCTCTCATTACATGCAAACTTACAACTTCCATACTTTTTTTTCTTTTGATGTCTTACCTTACGCTGAACTACATTCCTTTCAAAAGAAAGAAAGGATATGTAATGAAGGCGTTGATGTTCCTTATCTTTATTACTTAATTTCCGGGAAAGCGAAAATATATATGAGTCACAAAAACGGGAAGGTCTCCTTAATTAACTTTATTCAAGCACCTTCGTTCATTGGAGAATTAGGATTAATTGGTGTAGAATCCGTTACGAAAACAGTGGAAGTGATTGAAGAATGTATGTGCTTAGCGCTTCCTCTTAAAGATTGTCAGCATCTTTTGTTGCAAGATGCTATATTTCTACAGAAACTATGCAAATTTATCGGCGAAAAAACAATTAGCCGAACAGAAAGTTACGCCAAAAACAATAGCTATCCGTTCGAAAATCGATTAGCGGCGTTTATTCTATTAACAGAACAAAATAACAGTTATACAGAAAAACATACCGAGGCTTCGGAATACTTAAATGTCAGCTACCGTCATCTTTTATATGTATTAAACCAGTTTTGCCAGCAAAATTACTTAACAAAAGACGGAAGAACCTATTACATACAAGATCGAATTCACTTAGAAAAACTGGCTGATGAACTTAAAATATAAAAAAGTAGCATTAACGTTTATATGTTAATGCTACTTTTTTTGAGTGACGATTCTATTTTTAATTAAAATTTGCTTGCTACTTTAGCTGCTTCTTCAAGACCAGCTGTAATGATCTCTTCTGCTTTATCTGGGAATTGGTTATGTCCTTCAATAACTACTGTTTCCATATTTGTTGCACCGAAGAAGCCCATCATGCTTGCTACATATTTAACAGCCATTTCTACTTCAGCTGCTGGACCTTCAGAATATACGCCGCCGCGCGCGTTTAATAATGCAATCTTCTTATCTCCAATTAGACCAACTGGACCTTCTGGCGTATATTTAAACGTTTTGCCAGCTCGGTTTAAATAATCAATATATGTGTGTAGCACTGCTGGAATCGTTAAGTTCCATAATGGGAAACCGAAAACGACTTTATCAGCTTCTAAAAATTGATTTAAATACTTATCAGCAACTGCTACTGCTTTTGCTTCCTCTTCAGTTAAATCAAATCCTTTACTTGCTTTGAATGTACCATTAATCATATCTACGCCTACATATGGTAATTCTTCTTTATATAAATCAAGTTCTACTACTGTATCATTTGGATGTGCTTCTTTATAGTTTGCTAAAAATGCCTCGTATAATTTCACACTAACTGCTTGTTCCGCTGGGCGGTTGTTTGCTTTTACAAATAAAACTGTTGCCATTGTTTTTCCTCCTAGTACTCACTCTTCTGTTGTTATATGCTTTCAAAAAAGGTATCCCTTGTAATTGTTGTTTTGTTGCTTACAAACATATTTTATCTTTATATCAAGACAATTTCGTCCTCACATAGACGTATTTTTCTATAAAAAAAGTCCACCTTCTAAAGGCGAACTAGGTCTTACGACTTTTGTCTTATACAATTCCATTTTTCACTGCATATAATGCTGCTTGCGTGCGATCAGATAAATTCAACTTACTCAAAATACTACTTACATGAGCTTTTACCGTTTTTTCTGTAATAACTAAAACAGAAGCGATCTCTTTATTACTCATCCCTTTCGCTAATAGCTGCAACACTTCATTTTCTCTCGCCGTTAGCACATCCACTTGAATAGAAGGTTCTTCTTCCTTTTCTTCCACAGGTAATGTTTGAGAGAGAAGAGTATTTGCTATATCCGGATGTAATTGAATATTACCTTTATATGCGCTTCGAATAGCTTCAACAAGCTGATCCGGTTCTACATCTTTTAAAATATACCCACTTGCCCCCGCCCTTAACGCTGGTAAAACATGCGCCTGATCAGAGAAGCTAGTTAATACAATTACTTTCACATTTGGATATTCTTTTTTGATGCACGCCGTCGCCTCGACACCATCCATTTCGGGCATATATAAATCCATTAATACAACATCAGGATTCGTCTCCCCTACTTTCACTAACGCTTCTTTCCCATTATTTGCTTCTCCAACTAACGCTAAATCTTCCTGTGTACTTAAGAAAAATGCTAATCCTTTTAAAACGACTGTATGATCATCAACTAACAATACTTTTATTTTCACAAACTTCCCTCATTTTCACATCATAATGGTACGTTTACTTTTACACTTGTTCTTTTCTTATCACTTACAATTTTAATTGTTCCACCGACTAATTCTACTCTTTCGCGCATCGTAGTCATACCGAGTGATTTCTTCTCTTTTACATCCTTTTCTACAAAGCCGTTTCCTTGATCGACTATTTCTAATGATACATTCTTCTCCGTCACTTTGAAATAAATCGCCGCTTCCCTGACATTCGCATGTTTACTTACGTTATTTAAAGCTTCTTGTCCAATTCGCCATAGCGCTTCCTCTACTACGCGCGGCAAATCACGAACACCTGTAACTTGTTCCCGAATTTTCAATCCCAAACTTTCACCATATTGTTTTAAAGCTGGTAATAGTCCTTTCTCTAATCCCGCTGGACGTAGTTGCCAAATTAACGTCCTCATTTCTTTTAAAGCACCTTGCGATAACTCACGTATCTCATGCAAAGACTGATCTACCTTTTCGTTTTTCCCCTTTAAGACGGCTTCGGCACCTTTCGTCATAAAAGTTAATGAAAACAACTTTTGTGAAACAGAATCATGCAAATCTCTAGCTAAACGATTACGTTCTTCCATTCGTACAAGTTCTCGGCGCTTTTCATTTAACCTTAAGTTCTCTATCATTAACGATATATGATTGGCTAACGCCTGTACTACATCTATCGTATTTATATCAAATTCTCCATTATTCGAACTTACACTTAGTACGCCAAATATATGATCTTGAATATGTATGGGAATGGCAATAACTGCACGATTAGGATGTACGATATTCCCAACCTGACTCTTTAACAAAACAGGCTCTTCTTTTTTCAGAGCTTCCTGTGCCGCTGACTTCAAATCCTCTTGTAGCTCATCTATCTTATATGAGGCCCTTACAGCAAGTTCATTTTCTTCTCTAATAAAGAATACAACTTGCTCCCATAAAAATAACTTCCCTATTTGCTTTACAATCTCCTCAGGCAATGCATTAAATTTATGAATCGTCCTTAAAGCTTGAATAAAGCGGTCTAACTTTACATAATAATGAGCCCTTCTCTTTTCATTTTCATACAATTTTGTACGTTTTAATGCTGTTCCAATTTGGAAAGCAACTGATTGTAATAGCACTAACTCTTCTTCAGAAAAATGTGTTTTACCTGGACTAGCCACATTTAATACGCCAAATTCATCTCCCCCCGCTTTTAGCGGCACTGTCGCATGATGCACAATCCCTTCTGTATCTCCCCAGTTATATTCAATCGCATTATTAATTCTCTTACATTCAATAATATTAACGGCTTTCTCTAGTTTCCCTTCCACAAATCGGTGTAAACACCAACAATTCCCCTCACACATCGGTCGTTTATTTTCAAATCTTAATCCCTCTGGTAATTGATAATCAATTAATTTTGTATATCTACCATTTTCATCTGCCAGAAATATCCATCCTGTTGTTAAACCTGTTACATTCAACAGTTTTTCCAACACAGCTTGCAGCACATGATATGTATCATTTGAGGTGTTCAACGTCTCTGCAATCTCTTTTAATATAACTAATTCATTTGTACGATTCTCTTGAAACATAATTCGTCTCCTACATACAAGATTTTAAATCGCCCCTAAAGTAAATCATCTACTTTTCACTTTGTACTTATTCGTAACATTGATATAATGGTGAAAACATAGTTTTCATTATATCACTTGAGGGGGATTTCATAATGACATTAAATAAAGCACTTACTATCGCTGGTTCTGACACAAGTGGCGGTGCTGGTATACAAGCAGATTTAAAAACATTCCAAGAACTTGGTGTATACGGAATGACATCTCTTACGACAATCGTAACGATGGATCCACATAACGGTTGGGCACATAACGTATTCCCAATCCCAGCTTCTACATTAAAACCACAATTAGAAACGACAATTGACGGTGTTGGAGTAGATGCTTTAAAAACAGGTATGCTTGGATCAGTAGAAATTATTGAAATGGTTGCTGAAACAATCGAAAAACATAATTTCAAAAATGTAGTAGTTGACCCTGTTATGGTATGTAAAGGTGCTGATGAAGCATTACATCCTGAAACGAACGACTGCTTACGTGACGTTCTTGTTCCAAAAGCATTAGTTGTAACACCAAACTTATTTGAAGCTTACCAATTAAGTGGCGTAAAGATTAATTCTCTTGAAGACATGAAAGAAGCAGCAAAAAAAATCCACGCTTTAGGTGCGAAATACGTCCTAATTAAAGGCGGTAGCAAGCTTGGTACGGAAACTGCAATCGACGTCCTATATGATGGAAAAACATTCGATCTTCTAGAATCAGAAAAAATTGATACGACAAATACACACGGCGCAGGTTGCACATATTCTGCTGCAATTACAGCAGAACTTGCAAAAGGAAAAACTGTGAAAGAAGCAGTAAAAACTGCTAAAGAATTTATCACAGCTGCTATCCGTTATTCATTCAAGATCAACGAATACGTAGGCCCAACACATCACGGTGCATATCGTAAATTCGTTGCATCAAAAGAACTTGTCTAATATATAAATGAAAACACCCACAGAGTTTATATATTACCTCTCTGTGGGTGTTTTTTATAAGCTCTTCTGGTCATCTTATCTTTAAGATGCAGAACTAACCTGATTTCTACCATTTCTTTTGGAGTAATATAATGCATCATCAGCAGCTTGAATAAATCGCTCTGGTGATTCTTCATACACTGAAATTCCTACTGAAACTGTAATTTTTATTTTTGTTCCATTTAGCAATTGAAATGAATGGTTTTCAACAGCCGTGCGAACTTGTTCCCCCATACGCATTCCATAAGCTAATCCTTTCTGCGGTATCAAAAGCGCGAACTCTTCCCCACCCTTTCGAAAAGCCAAATCTGGAAACGTTGAAACTTCTCGTAAAATATGCCCCATTTGTTTTAATACTTCATCTCCCGCAGGATGCCCATACGTATCATTTACACACTTAAAATGATCAATATCTATAAGTAGTAAACAAAGTGAATCATTTTTCATGCGCTTATTACCAATATGACGATTCATCTCTAAATCAAACTGTCTTACGTTTCCTAAACCTGTCAATGCGTCTACCGTTGCGTATTGCTTCATCGTTTGGAATAACTCATTGGATTGTAAAACGTAATTTGCACTTATGAATGTTATGTAGCCTGTAATAATACTAGAAATTAAATATAATCCTACTATGTTAATATCTTTAATTAACCATATATATAGTGAGGGGATTAGAATAGATAAAATATATGTATGTAACCATGCCCACTTTTCTCCTAGAGAAAGATTTAGACGCGAAATAAAGATACTACCTACTCCTATCGCAATAATTGTATAAAAAGCTACTTGAGAAGCTAATGAATAATCCATAAATAATAACCTAGTTACTAAAATCATACTAACAGCTATAGTACTCGCTATCGGGCCTCCAATTATAACAGCTAAGTAGCGCAAATCCAATAGGATGGTACCAACATGAACACCGAAATACATTAGTAATATACCTAATATTCCAGTAAGAATACCTACTACACATTTCTGCCAAAAAGAGAACCCTTCTTTTAACGGCCTCTCTCTTAAAAGCTGACCTCCAACAAAAATAAAGGAAAGAATAATGGTTGTGTTTACAAATAAATCCCTTAACATAAAATAATCTCCCAACTTTTCTATCTATCCCTTTCCTTATTTTATTGTATACGAGATACCTATAATTCCCAAAGCTTTTTATTTATTTTTTGCTGTTCCACGTGAAACAGCAAAAAATAAAAAAGGACGAAAAGTCGCCCTTTTTATTAACAACACCGTGATATCTTTCCACCCTTTGCATTAAACCTAGCTTCTTGCGCTTCTGCAAAAAATTGTTTTTGACATACAACCTCTTCTTCTGGATGATGCTTTTTCATATGCTCTACATATGTTTCATAACTTGGTACCCCAACCAGTAAACTAATAAAGTGTTTTCTTTGTCCCCATACTTTCTGTAGTCGTTTAAGCATAATAGTTCCTCGACTCACTTTCATCTCTAGAAATATATGGCGCCTCTTTTAGCGGCATCGGCCTATTTCTTAATACTTGAATCCAAATTCGAATTGCAGAAATTAATACAGCGATTACAACTATCATAAAAATCCCGCAAAGCGCTGCATCAATATAATCATTGAAAATAATTTGTTTCATTTGAGCGACATTTTTAGCTGGCGCTAACACTTTTCCCTCATCTAATGCTCCCTGAAACACCTTTGCATGAGATAGAAATCCTATTTTAGGGTTTTCATGAAATAGCTTTTGATAACCCGCCGTCATCGTTACAATAAGCAATCCAACAGTTGGAATAAGTGTCACCCAAACATATGCCTTTTTCCCCATTTTGAACAAAATTGTCGTTCCAAGTAATAATGCAATACCTGCTAACATTTGATTTGCAATACCGAAAAGTGGCCATAATGTATTAATTCCACCAAGCGGATCAACTACCCCTTGGTATAAGAAATAACCCCATCCTAATACGCATAACGTTGTAGCTATTACATTCGCTAATGTAGAATCCGTTTTCCCAAATGGCTTATATACATGTCCTAAAATATCTTGAATCATAAATCGGCCTACACGCGTTCCAGCATCAATTGTTGTTAAAATGAATAGAGCTTCAAAGAGGATTGCAAAATGATACCAAAAGGCCATCATGGCTGTTCCACCTATTACTTGTGAGAAAATATACGCCATACCTATTGCTAACGTTGGTGCACCACCTGTGCGTGATAAAATTGTTTGCTCTCCAACGTTTACAGCGAGATCTTTTAGTTCATTTGGTGTAATAGCAAATCCCCATGAGGAAATAACTTGAGCTGCCTGCGAGACATCCGTACCGATAAGCGCTGCGGGACTATTAATCGCAAAATAAGTCCCTGGTGTTAATACACAAGCTGCAATCATCGCCATCGCGGCTACAAATGATTCCATTAACATTGCCCCATAACCGATTGGCTGTGCGTGTCCCTCTTGTTCAATCATCTTTGGTGTCGTACCTGATGAAACGAGAGCATGGAATCCAGACACCGCACCACAAGCAATTGTAATAAATAAGAATGGGAATAAGTTTCCAGAGAAAACAGGACCTGTTCCATCGATAAATTTCGAAACTGCTGGCATTTGTAAATCTGGTGCTACAATTAAAATACCGATTGCTAATCCAACAATTGTTCCGACTTTTAAAAATGTGCTTAAATAATCACGTGGTGCTAAAAGCATCCAAACTGGTAAGGCCGATGCGATAAATCCATATACAATAAGCATAATAGCAATCGTTTCACCGCTAAACGTGAACATGCTTGCAAGCGTTGGATGCTCTGCTACATACTGTCCTCCAATAAGAGACAGTATAAGTAGAATAATTCCGATTACTGACCCTTCACCAACCCGGCCAGGCCTAATGTAGCGCATGTACACTCCCATTAAAATAGCAATAGGAATCGTTGCTGCTATTGTAAACATTCCCCAAGGACTTCCGACAAGCGCCTTTACTACCACTAATGCTAATACCGCTAATAAAATAATCATAATGCCTAAAATGCCTATCATTGCAATAAGCCCTGTAACAGGACCTATCTCATCTTTAATCATTTCTCCTAAAGATTTACCATTCCGTCTCATCGAAGCAAATAAAATTACAAAATCTTGTACAGCTCCAGCGACAACTACCCCAACAATAATCCATATTGTCCCTGGTAAATATCCCATTTGCGCTGCCAAAATCGGTCCTACTAAAGGGCCTGCCCCAGCAATTGCTGCAAAATGGTGCCCAAATAATACCCACTTATTTGTCGGAACATAATCTTTTCCATCGTTTAATGTATGGGCTGGTGTTTGCCGATTATTATCTAAACCAAATACCTTTCTCGCTATAAATCTACTATAAAAGCGGTAAGCAACTGCATACACACATACCGCAGCTACTAAGAGCCACACGGCATTAATAGTTTCACCTTGTGATAAAGCTATTACACCAAAAGCACCTGCGCCTACTGCTGCAATAACTCCCCATAGTAAAATCGAATTCAATGTTTTCACATACAATCCCCCCAATACTATTGCTTAGTGGGATTGTACTAAATTTTCTGAATATTTAATTTGAATCCTCCTTATCATGAAGGATTTTTAGTTTATCATGTTAAAAAATTCGCATTACCTACTATAATTCAATCTTATTTCGAAGTCGTTTCACATAATTACGACTAACTGGAATCGGTTGCTCATCATATTTATCTAAATACAGATTATATGTGCCATTATAATAAGGTTTTAGTTCTTGTACATATGACATATTAATTAAATAACTTTTATGCACACGTAAAAAATCATATACATTTAGCTTATTTTCCAGCTCCTGAAGTGTATATGTTGAAATATAATGATTATTTGTTGTATAAATTGAAACCGTTTTGTTTTCCTTATTTTTGCTTACATATACAATATCTTCAGGGAAAATATATCGAATTCCCTCTTGACCTTCTATCGGTAGCTTCCGCAAATAACTCTTTGCTTTCTCGCCTTGCTCTTTACACATTCTATATAAAAGGAATTGCAAATCTTCCTCACGAAATGGGCGTAGTAAATAATAGAATGCTTGAAAACGAAATGCCATAATCGACTCTTCTATATCTTCACCCATAAAAATCAATTTCGTATAACAATTTACTTCCCGTAATAAACTCGCATATTCAAAACCAGTTCCATCTAATAATTTTGAATTCAAGAAAACAAAATCTGGTGTATGTTTTTTCATGATAAATAATGATTCTGTTCCCGTATTCGCTTCAAAACATTCTACATTCCTTATATTTTCAGTAAATTTTTCAGCTAAACTTCTTCGCTCTTCTGCTTCTTCCATGATCAGTAAAATTTTCATTTCTTCAACCACCTAATTCGTTTGTCCATATGTCTTGTTGTATACATTCGCTTTTATAAGAAACATTCCCTTTTTCTTACTATACCATTATTTATCTAAAAAAACAGAAAAAAGGAAACCACAACGGTTCCCCCTGACCTTTTATTCCATTATTTGTAGGAAGTAACACAATTGGTGCTGGCTAATAATCAGTGGGGATAAATCCCTCACCGATTAAAGTTTCACCTTATACTAATTCTCGTTGCTTCGTTTCTTGCCCAAGTACAATTACAGCAACTACGCCAATTAAAATTGATCCACAGAAAATCGTAAATATTAGTGATAGTGAAGCCTGTGAAGCAACTAAATATCCTACTAATAGCGGCCCAAGAATACCACCAATACGACCGAATGCTGCTGCCATCCCTGCACCTGTACCACGAATAACCGTTGGATACTGTTCCGGTGTATAAGCGTATAATGCACCCCAAGCACCTAAATTAAAGAAGGATAGTAACATGCCTGCCACGATTAATACGGTTAATGACTCCGCCACTCCAAACAAGTAAGCACTACATGCTGTACCGATTAAATACGTAACTAAAACGAACTTACGACCAAGTCGTTCAATAAACCAAGCAGCCGTGAAATATCCTGGCAATTGAGCTAACGTCATAATAAGTACGTACTGGAAACTTTTTATTAAACTAAATCCTTTTAATACCATTACACTAGGTAACCAAAGGAACATCCCATAGTAAGAAAAGACAACAGAAAACCATAGAATCCATAACATAATTGTTGCCTTACGATATTCACCAGACCAAACCAACTTTACATTTTCGATAACAGATGGTCTTTTTTCAGCCTTTTGAAATCTTGGGGAATCCGGTAAATTCCATCTTAAATATAAAGCATATAGCGCCGGAACCGCACTCAATACCATTGCAACTTCCCAACCATATTTCGGAATAACAAAATACGAGATAAGAGCTGCAATTAGCCATCCACCTGCCCAAAAGCTTTCTAATAGGACAACTATTTTGCCACGTTCATGTGCTTCAACACTCTCTGATACTAATGTAGAAGCAACTGGAAGCTCTCCGCCAAGCCCCATACCAATTAAAAATCGTAACACAAGGAACATCGCAAGTGTCGTCGTTAAAGCAGTTAAACCACTACCGATAGAAAATAGTAATAATGTAATAATAAAGACTGATTTCCGCCCTATTTTATCTGATAGTATTCCAAAAACGAGCGCTCCGACTGCCATACCAATTGAATTAATGCTGCCTATCCAGCCCATTTCTTGCGTACTTAATCCCCAATCTTTTTGCAATGCTACCATTACAAATGAAAGCATTCCAACATCCATTGCATCAAATAACCATCCAAGCCCTGCTATACCAAGTAGCTTTCGCTTCGAAATTTCCTTCACCTTGCCCACAAGAAGTCCTCCTTACACAGCTGTCTTTACACATAATTTTACATGTGTGAATTGCATAAGTAAAATACTTTCGTGTAAAAAATTCTCCTTCATCATTCCCAAAAAGTAAAATACTTATCCCACTATTTGAGGGCAGTAAGACTCCCACCTCCAAATTTAGCTGAAGCAAAGAGGTTAGATGGAAAATCAACTGCTGTTAAACGTCCGATTGGTGAGGGTTAACCATCAGTGATGGATGAGCAAAGCCTCACTTTATTAAAAATGACCAAATAAAAAAGTAGCGATATTCCGCTACTTTTTCGAACGCATGACTTCTTTTAAAAATTCCGCTAATACTAACTGACGACGCCAGCGCGTTGGATTACTACACAATCTATAAAACCACTCTAAGTTAATCGCTTGAATCCATTTTGGTGCACGTTTTACCTCTCCAGCCCATACATCTAGACTTCCGCCCACTCCAACAGCCATCTTCGTTTCTAAACGATGCTTATTAGTTTGGATAAAGTTCTCTTGTCTTGGGAACCCAAGCGCGACAAGTAATAAATCTGGTTTTGCTTCCTGAATACGAGAAACGATACTCTCTTCTTCTTCTTGTTTAAAGTACCCATCTTGTGTACCCACAATAGATACAGCTGAATATGTCTTCGTTAAATGATTTGCTGCAGCTTGTACAACATGCGGTTTTGCACCAAGTAAGAAAACAGATACCGGTTTATTCTCCTCTGATAGCTTTGCAAATAGATTACACATTAAATCAAAACCTGCTACACGTTCCTTTACAGGTGTACCTAACATACCACTTGCTTTTACAACTCCAATACCATCAGGTGTAATTAAATCTGTATTTAATAATGTTTTATGGAATGCTTCATCCTTTTTTGCACACATAACAATTTCAGGATTTGCTGTTACTACCTGAAAAGTATGAGTTCGCTCCAATTCTAGTTGTCCCTTCAAATATTGGATTGTTTCATCCATTGTCATTGTAGAAAAAGGAACACCTAGAATATCAACCGTTTTTACTTCCATGATTAACTATCCTCTCTATTTCAGTAAAAGTTTTTTATATGCATTATAAGTATCTTCATACAAATTTTTTAGCGAGAAATGAGTAGATGCATGATTATATAAACGATTTCCCATCGCTTCTAATTCACCATTCAACCATTTTTCATAAGCATTTTCTAACGCGTTTGCTAATGAGTCTGCATCACCAATTGGTACAACCCATCCATACGTATCATCAACTATTAACTTTCTCATATCACCTACATTTGTTGCAATAGATGTTAAGCGCTGATTAGCCGCTTCTAATAAAACAAGAGGAAAGCTTTCGCTATAAGAGGTTAACAAATTAATGTGTGCAGATGCATATAATTCTTTGGAATCTGTACGAAAACCTAGAAACATCACCTTATCCTCTAAGCCCTTTTGTTTCACCATCTCTTTTAATTCTGCTTCTATAGGTCCATCCCCAAGCAAGAGCACCTTTATATTTTGAATTTTAATTTTTTGTAACGCTTCAAATAAAATATCATGACCTTTAACAGGATGAAGACGTGCTACTTGAACGGCTGTAAATACTCCTTCATCGATGCCAAATTCACTCTTATCATAAGGTTTTGCTGGAGTCTTATCATACTCAATTCCATTATAAACCGTACAAATCTTCTCTTCTGGTACACCTAGTTTTATTATGTTTCTCTTAAAGTTTTCCGTAATTGCAAAGAATAAATCTACCTTCCTGAAAGAACGTAAATTTAACTTCGTAAATACCCATCCTTTTAATCCCCTCTTCATAAAATCCAAAGTTGGATCACTGTGGACAGTCATTATCCATTTCGCTTTTATACCTTTTTTCAAGAGGGAGAGATAGAAATTTGCTCGTGCGCCATGTGTATGCACAATGTCAAATTGATTTTCATTAATAAATGCTTTTATTTTTGAAAGAATTGATAGGTCGTACCGAGATGATTGGGTAAAAACATGCACTTGAATACCAAGGTTTCTCGCCTCTCTAGCAATCGCACCTTCTTCAAATACCATTAATTCCACTTCTTCCTTTGAAAATTGAGATAAAAGTGAAATAATATGTGTTTTCCCCCCACCTTCTTCTGCACCAGCATTCATATGCAACACTTTCATTTCTTACATCCCCCATTTTTTCTTTTTATTTACTATAACAAAATAAAAGCTAACATATGCTAGCTTTTATTTTTCTATCATTCAATTTCCAAGTCAACTATTAAATATGCCATGATTAATACTAAGTAGAAACTCACTCCAGGTGCAATTAAAATATGACCAGCCATGAATGAGATACCTAATCCGAGAAGTATTGCTGCAATCATCATTGCATATTTCACTGTGAATATTTGTTTAAATTTAGTAAATATACATGCAATAAATTTAATACCAAAGTATAAGAATGGAATTACAAGTAAAATAAACCCTATGATTCCGAAAGAATAGAACCAATCGTGGAAGTCACGTTCAATTAATTTCGGCTGTTCTTTATAGTTACCAGCATAACCCATTCCTAATAATTTTTGAGACATTGGGGCTTCATTATAGAAATCTTTATACATCTGTTCAAATAATTGACGCCCACTAAAAATAAGAGCTTGCGTTTCTTCTTTCTTCTCCGCTACTTTTTCTTTTGCTTTTTCTTTCTCTTTTTCTTGCTCTGTCACAGGAGGTTTGTGCTCTTTAGCTTCCTCCTTCTTTTTCTCTTCCTTTTTCACACTCTGTTCTTGTTCAATTAATTGGAAATGGAATCCCATATTTTTCATAAACGGTGAAAAAGGTGTATATGCCAATATGCCTACAAATACAGTTATTGCAAGAAAACCATTCAATAAATAGGCATGTTTCTTTCCATCTTTACGCTGTGTAAATGCTTGAATAAAGCACATAACAACTGCGATAGCCATTGATCCAAAGATTGCTCCTACGCCAACCTTTGTCCCAATTGCAAATAGTGAATAAACAACTAAAATTGAAGGAATCCAATAGTACGCTTTACCTATACTTTTTGTTTTTTCGATTGAATACAAAATAACAATTGGACACATGATGGCTAAAATAGATCCTAGCTCGTTACCTGCATAAAACCAACCGCGTGATCCTAACTTTACCCATTCATAACTATTATAATCTGTTCCAGTAGTAATCGAAGCTACCATCACTACTCCTATAATTAGCGACGCATACGTAATATAGTCACGCATTTTTGAATTTGAACGGCTTTTCTCTTTTAAAGACTTAAATACAAACACATAACAAGTAAGCATAACAAACGGATATAATGCTTTTGCTATAAACTTAATTTCCTCTGAAAGTACCATAGGATCTTTTGTAAGCTTGTTATTTACCAATCCGATGGTGAAGACTATTCCTACTAAAATTATATACAATATATATTTTATATTTCCTTGTTTCTTCGTTTGAATTAAAATATATATCCCGCTTAGGAACATAACGAATAAGCGTGTAATAACTCCAATGGTCGTATCAATTTTTAAAACCATTATACAGAATGCTGTGAGCAAATCTAAAATTGGTTGCAACAAAATAAAGATTAATAGGAAATTTTCAAATTTATTACTTTTACTATTTTCGCTTAACATCTAGAACCTCCATAACTATTACCTAATTTCAATCTATACTGTTAATATTTTTTTCTTATCTCAAATATTTATTATAACATATATTTTTTAATTAAACGTCTCACATTTCTCCCCAATCTTACCTTATAGAAAAAAGCATATTTGCATTTTCAAGCGCTTTCTTTCCTCATTTTTTCTTTTTTTCTACATGTAAAGAAAATGCATTGTTATTTACATAACTTTAGTGTATATTTTTTCTCTGGAACATCTTTAGGAGGAAGGGATTACAGCAATGTTATTAATCGACATATTTACGTTTCTTGGCATTATCGCCGCTGCTATTTCCGGTACATTAGTTGGTTTAAAAAAAGATTTAGATTTATTCGGTGTCCTTTGTTTAGCTGTAGCCACTGCGCTCGGCGGCGGTATTATTCGTGATATTATGATCGGTAACCTGCCTCCTGTCGCATTTGTTAAACCCATTTACTTTTTTGTAAGTGTATTATCAGCATTATTTACTTGTATGTTTTTTGAGCGTATTAATAAACTGCAAGTCGTTATTATGCTTTCTGATGCTGTTGGCTTAGGTGTTTTTACAGCCATTGGTGCAAATGCGGCAATTTCACATCATGTTGACGCCTCATTTTTAGTTGTTTCAATGGGAGTCATTACAGGTATTGGAGGCGGTATTTTGCGTGACATTTGCGCTCAAGATATCCCCTACGTATTCCGAAAAGAGATTTACGCAATCGCTTCTATCTTAGGAGCAATTAGTTTCCTAATCACATATGCAATGGGGGCACACGTACTAGCTTTCTATGTTTGTTTATTAGTAACATTCATTATTCGTGTTGTCACTGTAATATATAATGTACATTTCCCAGTTTTCTTTAAAACACATGCTAAAATTAATAAAGGCCATTAAGAGAATTCTACATAGAATTCTCTTAATTTATATACTATTCTACACACTAATATAGAGTAATTGCATATAAAAATATATAATTATATTAGAACTAAAAATGAAAACGCTTTATACACAGGGGGGAAGAACGATGCTTGGGGTTTTTAAAAAACATACAAATAAAACAAACGCCAGTATACTTGAATTAAGTAAGGATCAAAAAATCACCTTTAACGTGCCTACTAATTCTGAACTGAAAATTCAAATGGATATGCTACATATTTCAAAAGAAGATTTACAAATCGTAAAGGTACTACAACCCTTTATTTATGAAGAAATTGATTGGATTACGGAAAAATTCTATGCCAATATTACAAAGCAGCCTAATTTAACTACTATTATTGAACGTTATAGCTCTATTCCAAAACTAAAGCAAACTTTAAAAACACATATAAAAGAATTATTCAGCGGAGATATGCACGAAGATTTTATTGAACAACGTGTTAGAATTGCCAAAAGACATGTACAAATTGGTTTACATAGAAAGTGGTATACAGCTGCTTATCAAGAATTATTCCGCTCTATCATGAAGATTTTGCAAACAAAAATTACAACAATTGACGATTTTTCTTATTCTATAAACGTAATAAACAAATTATTTACCCTTGAACAAGAGCTCGTTATTGCGGCCTATGAATATGAATATGAAAGAATGCAAAAAGAACATGAAAAAGAAAAAGAAATAACAGCTATGACCATTACGCATATTGCAACAGAACTAGCATCTGTATCTGAAAAAACGAGTGCTTCTATTCAACAGTTAACCGCTAAATCTGAAACTATTGTAGAAATTGCCAAAACAGGTACATCATTAGCTACAACATCAGAAGAAAAAGCGAATAAAGGGAAAGAACAATTAAATCAACAGAATAAACGAATGGAATACATTCAAACAAACATGGAAACGATTATTACAGATACTCATGAACTTCTCGATATTTCTAACAAAATTAACGAGATTATAGACATTGTAAAATCAATTGCAGAGCAAACAAATTTGCTCGCACTAAATGCTGCTATTGAATCTGCACGTGCTGGGGAATTTGGCAAAGGCTTTTCTGTTGTAGCTGGAGAAATTCGCAAGTTATCAGAGCAAACGAAAGAATCTATATTCAACGTTACAAAGCTCGTTGAAAAAACAAATGAACAAATTGTTCGTGTCTCTTCTTCAGTGAAACAAATTAGCTCCCTCGTATCTGAAGGAACGGATAGTATGTCTGCAACAGATCAATACTTCCAAGAAATTGTAAAAGACATGTCTAACTCGAAAGAACAGAATAAAAAAATTGAAAATGAGCTAGAAACCATTTCACAAGTAATGAAAGGAATTCAAGACGATTCCTCAAAAATGGCTCTAACAGCTGATAGTTTACAACTAGAACTGAATCGATAGGGTGAAGCTTATGTCAGTAGAGGTTCTTCATCTCTGCTGACTCTTATTTCTCATCTTCCATTCATACAAAAAAGAATCCAAACTGGATTCTTTTTATTTTCTGAAGAATATTTTTTGACAATACACATAACTCATATAAACACCAAAGCTTTGTAAAATAAACAAAGCTGGCACCATAAGGTTGTAATATGCCATATCTACTTGGAAGAGCCTTAACATTACGTATCCGCTAATTAACAAAACGAACAACATATACCCTTCGTTTTGTTGTTTCTTAATAAGAAAGTGTAATAAAGCTATAGACATAAATAACGTTACCGCTATATATATAAGTTTTTCACATTTAAATAGAATAAAATGTATTCCCTCACCTGAGAATTGATTAATTACTGGCTTTAAAAGTTTAAATCTTTCTTCTTCAATCTCTTTTAGCTTTTGATCAATATGCTCTGTTACGCTTTGGTTCTTTGTTGTTTTTTCCTCATTTTTACTTTTTCCAATTAAAACAGATTGTACATACGTCTCATTTGAAATTGTATATTGTGACATTCCCATCGTTTGAATTCCATAACTCACACCAAAATGGGCACTATAAAATAGAATAAGTATCCCTATCATCTTTAATAATACTTTTTGCTTCATTGCTGTTTGAAAGAGTTCAATTAACAACACATATACAGCAATAAAAATAGGAAGAAATAATCCCATTGGGAAAATCATATTACTGCATGCAAATAAAATTGCTGAAAGTACCCACATATAAGGATGATCTAAACCTTTATATAAAAGTATGTAGCAAGCCAAATAAAATAAAAATATTGCGAGCGATTCTGATGTTAATAAGGAACTCATAAATATATTCGGAATATATAAAGCGTAAAACACAGAAGCAATACGGCCGCATTCTTCTCCAAAGATCATTGCTGCAATACGATAAATGAAAAATGCAGTCCCTGTGCAAAATAAAATATTGAATAACTGCAATGCAAATACTGTATCACCAAATACACGAATAATAATTGATTCATAAATAATAAAAGGTAACTGCGCTACGTTCTCTATGTTATTACCAATTGCAATCTGCTTTGCAGACTCAAACATAGCTTTCATATCACCAATTATCGGAACGTCTACAAATAGAACCATACTAAGTCTCACAATTATAGATGTACTCATAAGGAAAACAAGAAATTGTTTATCTGTAAAACGATACTGTAAAATTGATGCCACTAACAGCATGAGAATAACAAAAATAACCAATACAATTGTTACACTTGTTGTACTGTCGCCAAAAAATTGTTTACTTGTTTCAAACGCTGACCAACAACTATAAACAAAAAATGCGAGCATCGCACCAATCATTATTTTACTGAAAAAAGACGAAAAATTTGTTTGTATATGATTCATATGTCCATTGCACCTCTATTTCCATTCATAACAAAACGATTCTATCATGAATAGGTACACAGCTGATAGGGAATTTCTATGACAAATACAGGGTCCTAATTTTTTCACTTGCAATGTAAGCGAATCCTCTTTTACACTACACTTTATATAGTAATAAATTTTCTTTCAGTTACATGAATACAAATACAGAAGTTTTACTAACCCTCTTCTGGAATTCTTTACTTCATTAAATATCTATCGATTTTTATTTGTACTCCACTTACAATACATGTCATTCTGATTGAAAACAGAAAATAGGGGCTGACCATATGGAAAAGAAATTCATGCGAGAATCCAAAGCAATTAAAACAACACGTGTTTTTCCGAATGATTTAAATAATCATCAAACACTTTTCGGAGGAAAATTATTAGCAGAAATTGATAGTATCGCTTCAATTGCAGCTGCAAGACATAGCCGTAAACATTGCGTAACAGCATCTATCGATTCGGTTGATTTTTTAACTCCAATTCACCAAGCAGATTCTGTTTGTTACGAAGCATTCGTATGTTATACAGGAAAATCTTCAATGGAAGTGTTCGTAAAAGTAATTGCAGAGAATTTATTAGCAGGCGAACGTAGAATAGCTGCAACATGTTTCATTACATTCGTTGCATTAAAAGATGGAAAACCTTCTTCTGTTCCACAAGTGCTACCTGAAACGGAAGAAGAACATTGGCTACACACAACTGGTTCTGAACGTGCTGAAAGTAGAAAAAAAGGACGTGTAAAAAGCAAGGAAATGGCTGAAGTTCTAACTTTAAGTAAACCTTGGAGTATATAGGCCTTCACCATTAAAATATCTTCTGAGCGAATACTATCATGTATTCGCTCATTTTTATAAGAGATTCCACACCTTCATACAACCATTACCCCTTTTCACACATATTATGTAATATTTTTATACATACCTGCTCGGCCTTAGCTTTTTTTAATGAATAAAAACCCATTTATAATAGGGTTCTATGCCATCAACAGTTGATTTACAAAGTTTATGTAGGGTACACTTATACGGGTGGTCAACAAAACAATTTAAGGATTTGTAAACAGTGTAGAAAACACCTTACACTTCATTATATTGAGAGAATTAACTCTAGTGAAAAAAACCTTACTATGACATAGCAAGTATTTTAATGAAACTGGATTATTTTAATGGAAAGGTGAAATTATGCAGAAATCAATTGCTTCAAATATTTTTTATAAAATACTGCTCAACACGTTTAATATTATACTTCCAATTTTAGTTGGTCCTTACGCATATCGAACGTTAGGAGCAAGTTCAATTGGAACCGTTAACCTTGCTGAAACTTTTTTCAATTACTTCTTCGTGTTCGCCGTATTTGGTGTATATCAATATGGTTTACGTGAAATTAGCTTAATTAAAAACGATAAAAAGAAAGTTTCTAAGTTATTTACAAGTCTCTATGTAATTAACTTCACAACTAGTATTTTGGCTTTATCAGGCTTTGTGCTCTTTAGTTATATTGGATACGGACATGAAAGTCTATTTCCTGTTCTTCTTATTTTCGGTTTTAACTTTATATCTAATATGTTTTATGTGGAATGGTTCAATGAAGCATATGAAAATTATGACTTCATCACTAAAAAAACAGTTATCGTTCGATTAATCTATGTTGTACTTCTTTTCTCTTTCATTCATGGGGTCGACGATTACAAAACATATGCTGGTTTATTAGTATTATCGACATTTTTAAACCACTCTATTAGCTTTATATATGTGAAACGCCAAGTAAAATTTGATTTTTCCGACTTAACGATTATTCCTCATTTAAAACCGTTACTATTAGTCTTGATTTTTTCAAATGCTAATATTTTATATACTCAATTAGATCGTCTTGTTTTAGGGGTATATGTTGGAAAAGAAGAAGTTGCATATTACGTAATGGCTTTTCAAATTATGATGATTATTAATACACTTATGTTAAGTGTTGTACAAGTAACCGTTCCAAGACTGTCTTACTTATCAGGGAACGCATCTGAAATGGAATACGAATCATTATTAAACAAAATTTCAAAAGTATATTTCATTACCCTATTCCCCGCCTCAATTGGTTTAATGCTCATTGCTCATGGTGCTGTTGTTATTTACGGTGGACAACAATTTGCTGAGGCTGGTAATACATTAATTGTTTTCGCCTTCTATATGATTACAGTCGGTATTGAGTCCATTTTATCGAATCAAATTATTTATGTAAAAAAGAAAGAAAGCATTTTAGTGCGATTTTTATTCATTTGTGGATTTATCAACTTAGCATCCAATATTGCACTAATATATTTCCATGTACTTACACCAACAACCGCAATTTTCACAACAACAATTGCGAATTGTTTCTTAATCACATTTGAATATATTTATGTGAAAAAGAAATTAAAAGTGAATTATACGTTATTCGATATACAAAAACTTAAATATCTATTTTATTCACTAACATTTGTCCCGATAGCATTCGTTATTGATATGCTCGTATCTGGACAAATACTACAAGTTATCCTAGTAATAATGACGTGTGGATTAACATATGCTCTTATCCTCTTTATAACAAAGGATGAAATTCTCTTTTCACTACTTGAAAAGATATTAGCACGATTCAAAAAAGCTTAAACGCAATCTCTAAAAGGAGCTGTTAAACTTGAAATTTTCTTTAATCATGGCTACTTGTGGCAGACGTGATGATATTCTTGACTTACTAAAATCACTTGAACAACAAACTTACAAAAACTTTGAACTTATCGTAGTAGATCAAAATGATACGCCAATCTCTGATTTATTTGATGCATATAAAGATAAATTTTCTATTCATTACATTTATACACCTATTAAAGGACTATCGAGAGCTCGAAATGCAGGTTTAAAAGTAGCAGATGGTGATTTCATCGCTTTTCCAGATGATGATTGTATTTATGAAACAAATGTTTTAGAGAGTATATTAGAAACTTTCAACTCTAATAAAGATGTTCATTTCATCTCAACAAACACTACAAATGTGGAAGGTACAGGTTCTTTAATACACGCACCGAATTCAGATATTATTTTAAATAATAAATATGGATTCATGGGACCTTCTTTCACACTATTCTTCACAAAACAATTTGTACAAGATGTAGGTACATTTGATGAAGATTTAGGTGTTGGTTCTGGAACGATTTATGGAGCTGGTGAAGAAACTGACTTTGTACTACGTGGTATGAAACAAAATTATACTGGTTTATTTAGAAAAGAACTGTTCGTATATCATCCTGTAAAAGAGGAAATTATTAATGAACAATCATTAAAACGTGCTATTTCTTATGCTGGTGGTTTTGGTAGGGTTATTCG
This sequence comes from Bacillus sp. EB106-07-01-XG149, assembly GCF_058791555.1. Classification (NCBI taxonomy): domain Bacteria; kingdom Bacillati; phylum Bacillota; class Bacilli; order Caryophanales; family Bacillaceae; genus Bacillus; species Bacillus sp. EB106-07-01-XG149. Next base: position 71,410 of record NZ_JBYTDP010000009.1, read on the forward strand.
CTTACACTATGGATTCCCCTATTTCTTACGTGCTGTCGCTGCCGCATCATTCCGTATGACACAAAACATTTCTAATGATAAGCGGAAATTCCACGCCAATCGCTTACGCGGTATTGTTCGTGGATATTTAAAATAAAAAACAAGGTGTAACCACTTTTATTAAATGGTTACACCTTATTTTTTATTTCTCTTACATCGCTTATTTCTTGCAAAGCAATCCATCATTCTTTGTAATCGCATCCCCACTGGTCAATTACATTATATATTTTTGAAATGATAGCATTATATCGAAGAATTTAGTATCATGATTCAAGACACTATTTAGAATTGAACGGAGGACATTATGAGCTTATTAACTGTTGAAAAATTAGGCCATACATTTGGTGATCGTACATTATTTAAAGATGTATCCATGCGCTTACTCGCAGGAGAACACGTTGGATTAGTTGGAGCAAACGGTGTTGGTAAATCAACATTTATGAATATAATTACTGGTCAGCTTATCCATGACGAAGGTCGTGTAGAATGGACGCCTGGTACAAATTACGGTTACTTAGACCAACATACCATTTTAACACCTGGTCGCACGATCCGTGACGTATTAGCAGATGCGTTTTTACCTTTATTTGAAAAAGAAAAAGCTTTAAATGAAGTTACAGAAAAAATGGGAACTGCTACACCAGAAGAATTAGAGGAGCTTCTTGAGCAAATGGCGGAAATTCAAGATGCCCTTGAAGCAGGTGGCTTCTATTTATTAGATATGAAAATTGAAGAAGCAGCACGTGGTCTTGGAATTGATGCAATTGGTCTAGATCGTGATGTTGCGGCGTTAAGTGGTGGACAACGTACAAAAGTATTACTTGCAAAGTTACTACTTGAACAACCAGAAGTATTACTATTAGATGAACCTACCAACTATTTAGACGTTGAACATATTCATTGGTTAACAAATTATTTAAAAGAATATCCACATGCATTCCTATTAATTTCCCATGATACGGAATTTATGAATAAATGTGTCGATGTTATTTTCCATCTAGAGTTTACAAAAATGACGCGTTATACAGCGACATATGAAAAATTCCTAGAACTAGCGGAAATTAATAAAAATCAACATATTAATGCTTACGAAAAACAAAAAGAGTTTATTAAAAAACAAGAAGATTTTATTGCGAAAAATAAGGCTCGCTACTCAACGACAGGTCGTGCAAAGAGTCGTCAAAAACAACTCGATCGTATGGAACGTATCGACCGTCCTGAAACAGCAATTAAACCTGAATTCTCATTTAAAGAGAGCCGCGCAAGTAGCCGATTCGTCTTTGAAGGAGAAAATGTAGAGATTGGATATACACATCCGTTATTACCAAAATTAACAATGACAATTGAACGTGGTGAAAAAATTGCAATTGTTGGATGTAATGGTGTCGGTAAGTCAACACTATTAAAAACGATTTTAGGTAAAATCAAACCATTAAGCGGAAAAACAAGTCTTGGTGACTTCTTAAACCCATCATACTTCGAGCAAGAAGTAAAAGCTGATAATGTAACACCAATTGATGATGTTTGGAATACATTCCCTAGCTTAGACCAACATCAAGTACGTGCAATGTTAGCGAAATGCGGTTTAAAAAACGAACATATCTCTCGTCCACTGAATCAATTAAGCGGTGGCGAACAAGCAAAAGTTCGTTTATGTAAACTAATGGGCGAAGAAAGTAACTGGCTACTCTTTGATGAGCCAACAAACCACCTTGATGTTACAGCAAAAGATGAGCTAAAAAAAGCGATGAAAGCATACAAAGGAACAATTCTTCTTGTATGCCACGAACCAGACTTTTATGAAGATTGGATAACAAAAACTTGGGATGTAGAAAAATGGGCCCAAGAAAATTCTTAATTTCCTAAAAAACATCCCTTTACACTGCTATTTAGCGTGCAAAGGGATTTCGTTTTAAAATACCATAAAGTTTGATAAGGAGTTTTTATATATAATGCAAAGTACATTTTTTCTAAAACTCAATACATTTTTTGTGAAATGTTTATTAGTACTATGTCTAATTATTTCTGCAGCTATTACATTGGACTCAGTATCCGTGGTTAGAGCACAGGCCGACACTCGTTTACTTATTATAATCCCAAGTATCATTTTAATAAGCCTTCTATTTATATTTATTGGCTATATTGCCAATAAATATATGTCAAAACTACTATTCACTATTTCGCTTATCATTTTAGCCTTCTCTATTCGATTCATCTGGTTTCTTAATATCCAAACTCCTATCGAATCAGATTTTGCTATGATGTACAATGGAGCCGTGCAAGCAACTAAAGGAGATTTTAGTTTTGCTCAAAGCATATATTATACTTCTTGGGTTTATCAGCTTGGATTTACAATGTACCAAGCTTTGATTATTAATTTATTCGGTGAGGGGACTTTCTTTCTAAAGTTCTTAAATGTGTTATATTGCACAGGAACAACATTATTAGTTTACAAAATAACTTCTCACATATTTAATGAGTGGACTGGACGCGTGGCGGGATTAATATATGCATTATATATCCCAAGTATTGTATTAAGCTCAGTCCTAACAAATCAACACCTTGCCACATTCCTATTTTACCTTGGATTTTATTTATTAATTACAAAAGGCTTAAGCCATAAATATATGTGGATTTTTATAGGGATATCGCTTTCTTTAGGAGACATTATGCGCCCACTTGGTGCTATCATCCTAATTGCAGTAACTATTTATTTCTTTTTACACGGTATGTTAGGGAAATCGAAACGAGATATTTTCACTTCTATTAAAAAACTTTGTGGGATTTTCATCGTATTTTACCTTGTTCATTACATTATAAGTTATTCATTTATATCTGCTGGAATTACACAATACCCACTATCCAACCGTGATCCTCTCTGGAAATTCACAGTAGGACTTAACCACGAAACAAAAGGTGGTTATTCTACAGCGGATGCAGAATATATGATGTCCTTTGAGATTGGCGAAGAACGAAAAGCTGCTGAAAAGAAACTGATTCAAGAGCGATTAGCTGATCCACAGAAGGTTTTATCGTTATTCGGTGATAAGTTTACACTCATGTGGGCAGATTACGACTCCGCCCCATCATGGAGCCTACTAACACTAGGGAACACAGATAATAATATGATTACTTTACAAAATGACCTTATGAAATATGAAAAGTATATGTATATGACAGCTATGCTATTTGGTACGCTAGCACTTCTATATCTCATATTTACTAAGCAAAACAACACGCATTACACAATATTTTTACTATTAATAATCGGTTATGTAACTGTTCACTTCTTGATTGAATACCAAACAAGATATCGATACTTTATCATTCCTAGCTTTACAATCATTCAAAGTTATGGACTATATTTGTGCTATCGATTTATATCAGACAGAAAAACCTCCAAAGTACAAAATTAAACTTTAACCAGTGAAGAGTTAATCATCAAAACACATTAAAACGAACTAAAAAGGCATGAGCCCGGTGCAATACCGAGCTCATGCCTTTTTATGTATATCTACATCCTCTTTTTTATTGTAAGCATAATTTATACCAAATGTAGCAAAAATGATCATTGAAATTGTATCTGCACAATGATATCTTGATGCCACTTCTACTAACAACTATGCCATTATTAAACCTATCGCATATAAGTAAATAATAAAACATGGCATAATCAACTAATGGTTCAATTGGTAGCTAAGCACCCATGCTAATTTAACCACAAAACAAACAATTACTAAAACGAAAAAGCATTTTTTTATTTGATTTTTCTAAAGGCAGCGAACCTTTTCTAAGAATAAAACTTCCCACTATAGATAATAATAAATCACCCACTCATACTGTTACATAATTATACTTTTGAGTATCTGAAAAATAATTACTAAGTAATATTGAAGCAAAAAAACGGAGATGATATATACCGCACTTGCAGAGAACAAAGACCGTCCTTAAAACACCAATTACAAAAACATAATGAATCTGTAGAGATATTCATTTCCATCAAAAGCTTAAAACACTCATTTTTTTGTTTATAATATCCCTTTTTAATTGGCAACAGCAAATAAATCATATATATCTACATTTTGCTTACAATTACTGTTTCCTTCTAATTATTCAAAAAACACTCTAATCAAAATAAATAACGTTTCAGCATAAAATATGCTATAATAAGTATTTGTTATGTACGAATAACCTTTCTACATTTCCTGTTTTATTTATATATTTTATAAAGATGAGGATACTATTATGGAGAAACTCTTAAAGTTTGGTTTAGTAGGAATCTTTAATACGCTTATTACAATTATTAGCTTTTGGATATTATTAAAATTTGGGATGAACTACCTTATTGCAAATACCATTGCCTATTCAATTGGTGTTGCCAATAGCTACTATTGGAATAAAAATTGGGTGTTTAAACCTAATAATAAAAGCACGTCAATGTTCTTTAAATTTCTAACTGTAAATTTAATTGTATTTGCTTTTAATACATTATGTTTATTTATATTAGTAGATAAACTTACCTTTAATGCGTTAATTGCACAGATTTTCGCAATTGGTGTCGGAATGGTTATAAATTTTGTCCTTAATAAAATTTGGACATTCAACCAAACTGAAAAGGCTACTAATTAAACTTAAACAACTTATTAAAAATACGGAGGATACAACATGCAAAAATTAATTTCGGTTGTAGTTCCTATGTACTTCGAGGAAGAAGTAGCACAGGAATGTTATAACCGTTTAAAGTCCGTTATGCTTCAAAATGATATTAATTACGAGTTTGTCTTTGTAAACGACGGTAGCACAGACCGTACAATGGAAATCTTATCTGAGATTGCAGCAAATGATTACCGTACAAAAATCGTTAATTTCGCACGTAACTTTGGACACCAAATAGCTGTTACAGCTGGTATTGCTGCTGCAAAAGGTGACGCTATTGTAATTATCGATGCAGACTTACAAGATCCACCTGAAGTTATTCCTGAACTTATTGCAAAATGGGAAGAAGGATATGAAGTTGTTTATGCGAAACGTAAACAACGTAAAGGTGAGACTTGGTTTAAACTTTTAACAGCTAAATATTTCTATAAATTCTTAAACTACATGTCTGATATCGATATCCCAAAAGATACTGGTGATTTCCGAATCATCGATCGCAAAGTAGCTGATGTTTTCAATCAAATGACTGAACGAAATCGCTTCATCCGCGGTATGATGTCTTGGGTTGGCTTCCGTCAAACGTATGTTGAATATGAACGCGATGAGCGCTTTGCTGGTGAAACAAAATATCCATTAAAGAAAATGATTAAATTTGCATCAGATGGCATTATTGCATTTTCAACAAAACCATTACGTATCGTTATGACTTTAGGTTTATTATCAGTTCTTATTTCAATAATCGTCTTACTATATACAATTACTGTAAAAATTATTGGTACTGGTACTCAAACAGGTTGGGCATCTATTATGGTTGCTATTACATTCTTTAGCGGTATTCAGTTACTTGGTCTTGGAATCGTTGGCCAATATATTGCTCGTATTTATGACGAGAGTAAAAACCGTCCGATTTATATCGTAAAAGAAACAATCAATATTGAGCAAGAAGAGACTACACAAACAAAAGAAAAAGTGAATGCATAATAAAAAAGGTAACAATGAAAACCATCATTGTTACCTTTTTATATTGTAATACCCCATAATCCTCAAACGAAATTCTTTTAAATTTGGATATATCTCTAAATTAGATAACATCCCTTGAATGATCGGGATCCTTGGATTTTGCAATCTCATTTCTGCCTCCAAAACATCTAATGTAACAAGCAATTCCTCATCTTCTAGTTGATCAGCTAATGTGCGTTTAAAAACAATAATTTCTTTTAAAAAGTGTTCCTTAACCTGCTCCTTAATAAGCTCTGATTTGCAAAGAAATTCTCCAAGCTTTTCTTCATGTAACACAGGTTCTTCCGAAGATTCTACCAATCCATCTACTAAATCATCTACTCTTTTCAAAATAAAAGCAGAAACATAAGATAAGTCAATTTCCGGTGCTTGTAAAATGATTAGTTCTAAATATCCACGGCATATGCCTTCTACCATAATGACTAAATCTAATAAATAAGGCATAACCTTTTCACCATAAATAGACAATAAACTATTCCGATAAAATGCGTGAGACTCTAACTTCATTCTCATCATAAACTCTTCTACTTCTTTATTAAAAGGTATAGCATTTTCCCTCGCATGCATAATAATAAATTCTTTATGCTTTTGTATATCATTAAACTGGCAATGCAATTGTTTTGCAAATTTTTCACGCGGCAATAACGATTCTTTTTCAATATCCATCATTTTATTTTGAATCTTGTCATAGTAATATCGAAGTGTTGCTAATAAAAGTTCCTCTTTCGATTTAAAGTATAAATAGAAAGCTCCCTTAGATATGCCACAAGCGGTCACAATTTCCTGTACTGATGTCGCATTTACACCCTTAGTCGCAAATAACTTCATAGCCATCTCTATAATTAAACGCTCTTTTTCTTTCATATCATGTCTCTCCTAAATTTAATCTCGCATCTTATTATGAATTTATTATACCATCCCTTTTCATTGACGACTGACCAATCAGTCAGTTATATTATGTATTAGACTGACCAGTTGGTCAATACAATACAAAAGGGAGCGCAAACATGAACAAATTCATTAATTTCTCGTTAAAAAATAAGTTCGCAGTTTGGCTACTAACCATTATTGTTACCATTGCAGGTATTTATTCTGGGCTGAACATGAAGCTGGAAACAATTCCTGATATTACAACACCAATTGTAACAGTAACCACGGTTTATCCTGGTGCTACACCAGAAGAAGTAGCTGACAAAGTTTCAAAACCGATGGAAGAGCAACTGCAAAATTTAAGTGGTGTAAACGTTGTTAGTTCATCATCTTTTCAAAACGCATCTTCTATTCAGGTAGAATATGATTTTGATAAAAATATGGAAAAGGCTGAAACAGAAATTAAAGAAGCTCTCGCAAATGTGAAATTGCCAGAAGGTGTAAAAGACCCGAAAGTTTCACGTGTAAACTTTAATGCCTTTCCAGTTATTTCGTTAAGCGTAGCAAGTAAAAATGAATCTTTAGCTACCTTAACTGAAAATGTAGAGAAGAATGTTGTGCCAGGATTAAAAGGACTTGATGGTGTTGCATCTGTTCAAATTTCAGGTCAACAAGTAGATGAAGTACAACTTGTCTTCAAGAAAGATAAGTTGAAAGAATTAGGTTTAAGTGAAGATACTGTAAAAAATGTAATTAAAGGATCGGACGTATCTTTACCACTTGGCTTATATACATTTAAAGATACAGAAAAATCGGTTGTTGTAGATGGGAATATTACGACAATTAAAGCATTAAAAGAATTAAAGATCCCGGCCATACCTTCATCACCTAGCGGTCAAGGTAGTCAAAACGCTGGAGCTGGTACACAAACACCGCAAATGAATCCAGCGGCTATGAACGGGATTCCGACAGTTACATTAGACGAAATTGCTGACATTAAAGAAGTTGGAAAAGCAGAATCTATTTCTCGAACAAATGGAAAAGAAGCAATTGGAATTCAAATTGTGAAAGCTGCTGACGCGAATACTGTTGATGTTGTAAATGCAGTGAAAGATAAAGTAAAAGACCTTGAGAAAAAATATAAAGACTTAGAGATTATTTCAACATTCGACCAAGGTGCACCGATTGAGAAATCAGTAGAAACAATGCTGAGCAAAGCCATTTTTGGTGCTATCTTTGCGATTGTTATTATTATGCTGTTCCTACGAAATATCCGAACAACATTAATCTCTGTCGTTTCCATACCACTTTCTTTATTAATTGCTGTATTAGTCATAAAACAAATGGATATTACGCTTAATATTATGACACTTGGAGCAATGACAGTCGCTATTGGACGCGTTGTTGATGACTCTATTGTTGTTATTGAAAATATTTACCGACGAATGTCGTTATCAGAAGAGAAACTGCGCGGAAAAGATTTAATTCGTGAAGCTACGAAGGAAATGTTTATCCCAATTATGTCTTCTACCATTGTAACAATTGCTGTATTCTTACCACTTGGACTAGTAAAAGGTATGATTGGTGAAATGTTCTTACCATTTGCCTTAACTATCGTCTTCGCTTTATTAGCATCGTTACTAGTAGCTGTTACAATCGTGCCGATGTTAGCTCACTCTTTATTTAAAAAAGAGAGCATGAGGGAAAAAGAAGTACATCATGAAGAAAAACCAAGTAAATTAGCAAACTGGTATAAACGCATACTTGCATGGGCTTTAAATCATAAAATCATTACATCAAGTATCGCTGTCCTTCTATTAGTTGGTAGTCTTGCACTTGTTCCAATTATCGGCGTAAGTTTCTTACCATCTGAAGAAGAAAAAATGATCATTACAACGTACAACCCTGAACCAGGTCAAACGTTAGAAGACGTTGAAAAAATTGCAACGAAAGCTGAGAAGCACTTCCAAGATAATAAAGACGTCAAAACAATTCAATTCTCATTAGGTGGCGAAAACCCAATGAGTCCTGGTCAATCAAATCAAGCAATGTTCTTCGTGCAATATGATAACGACACGAAAAACTTCGAAAAAGAAAAAGAGCAAGTCGTTAAAGATTTACAGAAGATGTCTGGAAAAGGCGAATGGAAAAACCAAGACTTCGGAGCGAGTGGCGGTAGTAATGAAATTAAACTATACGTTTACGGAGATAGCTCGGAAGACATTAAACCTATTGTAAAAGATATTCAAAATATCATGAAGAAAAATAAAGACTTAAAGGATATAGACTCTAGTATTGCAAAAACATACGCAGAGTACACTTTAGTCGCGGACCAGGAAAAACTAAGTAAAATGGGTCTAACGGCTGCACAAATTGGAATGGGACTTTCTAATCAACATGATCGCCCTACTCTGACAACAATTAAAAAAGACGGTAAAGATGTCAACGTATATGTAGAAGCTGAAAAACAAAATTATGAAACAATCGATGACTTAACAAATCAAAAAATTACAACTCCACTTGGTACTGAAGTGGCTGTGAAAGATGTGATGACTGTAAAAGAAGGTGAAACTTCGAATACAGTGAAACACCGCGATGGCCGTGTTTATGCGGAAGTAAGCGCAAAACTAACATCTGATGACGTTTCAAAAGCATCTGCTGCTGTTCAAAAAGAAGTAGATAAAATGGATCTTCCTTCTGGCGTAGATGTTTCTATGGGCGGTGTTACAAAAGATATTGAAGAATCATTCAAGCAACTTGGCTTAGCGATGTTAGCTGCGATTGCCATTGTATACTTCGTCCTTGTCGTTACATTTGGCGGTGCCCTTGCACCATTCGCAATTTTATTCTCGCTACCATTCACAATTATCGGAGCTCTTGTTGCCTTATTAATCTCTGGTGAAACGTTAAGTGTCTCTGCAATGATTGGTGCACTTATGTTAATCGGTATCGTTGTAACAAACGCTATCGTACTGATCGACCGCGTTATTCATAAGGAAAATGAAGGGCTATCAACACGTGAAGCCTTATTGGAAGCCGGTGCAACACGCCTTCGTCCTATTTTAATGACTGCAATTGCAACAATCGGTGCTCTTATCCCGCTTGCATTAGGATTTGAAGGTAGCGGCTTAATTTCTAAAGGACTTGGTGTAACAGTAATTGGTGGATTAACAAGTTCAACGTTATTAACACTTCTTATTGTACCAATCGTTTATGAAGTATTAAGCAAGTTCAAAAAGAAAAAAGTAAAATAAAAAAATAACCTCGCTAATTGCGAGGTTATTTTTTATTCCCAAATACAACTAGAAAATCACCATATCCTTCTTTCTCTAATTCCTCTTTTCGGATAAATCGAAGGGCTGCGGAATTAATACAGTAACGAAGACCATTTGGTCCTGGGCCATCTGGGAATACATGGCCTAAATGTGAATCTCCCTCTTTGCTTCTCACTTCTGTACGCGTCATATTATGACTGACATCCATTTTTTCTTTCACACTTGCTGACATAACTGGCTTCGTAAAACTAGGCCATCCACACCCACTATCAAACTTATCTAAAGAAGTAAATAACGGTTCTCCTGAAACGATATCTACATAAAGACCTTCTTCATTATGATTCCAATACTCATTTCGAAATGGTGGTTCTGTACCATTTTCCTGTGTGACATAAAACTGCATCTCATTGAGTTTTTCTTTTAAATGAGTATTATCTTTTGGCCAATGTTGTTTAATAAAAGCATCTCGTCCTGATCCTTTACGGTATAACTCATAGCGGAATGTGTTTTTCTTATGATACCCTTGATGATATTCTTCAGCTGAATAAAATGTAGCAGCTGGTAAAAGTTTTGTCGCAATTGGCTTTGAAAAGCGTCCACTCTTTGCAAGCTCTTCTTTTGAAGCCTCTGCTTTTTTATGTTGTTCTTCATTATGATAAAAAATTACTGTTTCGTAAGACTGTCCACGATCGTGAAATTGTCCTCCTATATCAGTCGGATCAATTTGTCTCCAATATATATTTAATAACTCTTCATACGGCATTTTATTTGCATCAAATGTAATTTGTACTGCCTCATAATGTCCCGTCGTTTCTGAACATACTTCTTTATACGTTGGATTCTCTTTATGACCACCTGTATAGCCAGAAACAACCTGTATAATCCCTTCCATCTCTTCAAATGGCGAAACCATACACCAGAAGCATCCTCCAGCAAATGTAGCTAACTCTACCTTTTCATTTACAGCCATTATTTCACCCCTATTCTATCTTCTGCTTACAGTATGGCATAAAAAACATCATGTTATAAAAGAAAAAGCATCGAACATCGATGCTTTTTCTTTACTTCACCTTATTTTTTCTGGCTTCATGCTCCATTTCATCACTTGTCACATCTAAGACATCTAATAAGAAAATGAAGATTGGAATACCGATAATTAATCCCCATACACCTAAGAAGTGTTCTGAGAAGATTAATACCATAAATGTATAGAAAATCGGTAAGTTTGTTTTTTGCGACATGAACTTCGGATTTAACACGTAACTTTCAAGCGCATGAATTACTGTTACGATAATTAAAATATAAACAACGTACATAATACCGCCAATATTGTAAGCAATCATACAAAGGGGGAATAACGAAATGATAACCCCAGCTACTGGAATTAAACCGAGTAAGAAGATCATTAACGCTAAACCTAATAATTGCGGGAATCCTAATATCCATAGTGCAATAACGGATAAAACACAGTTCACAACTGCAATTAAAAATTGTGCTTCGATTACTTTTCCGAATGAACGTGCAAATTTCTTACCGAAGTACTCAATTTCAGTATAGAAAATTGCAAGTCGGCTTTCTTTAAATTTTGCAGTAAAAGCAACGATCCGAGCTTTCTCCAATAAGAAAAATAAACTTAAAATTAAAGAAAGTAACACTTGAAGGCCAAATTTCCCAACATTCGTAATCGATTTATACAAAATGTCAACGCCTTGTCCTACATATTTCGAAAGTTCCATATGATTGACAGCATTCACTGCATACTTAATTAATTCACTATCCGGTGGGTTTCTTAAAAATACGTTAAATTGATAAATCAATTGTGAAATTTGTATCGTTAATACTGGTAAATATTTAAATAGCGTAATAGCAATTCCACCAATTAACATTACATATAGAAATGCTATAATAATTTTTCTGTTAATAGGCATGAAATGATCTAATTTGCGAGAAATAAACTTTTGGAATCGATCCATTAAATATGTGAGAATAAACGTAATTAAAATTAAATTCAACATACTTTGCAGCCCGTATAACACGAGAGCAAGTATTACTAATACGAGAAACCTCTGAAATCCTTTGCTTTGAAACAGGTTTTTTATTTGCATAATCGACGAGTACTCTCTCCTGTCCTATAAAGTAAAACGTTAATAAGTAGATTTTTTCTCTCTTCTCTACCTTTAATTATTTATTCATATAAAGATTTTTATAAGCTTATTATAGATCTCTCTTAGCAGATCCTATAGTAGCTTACTTCTTATTTTACAATACAATGACCTAATTCAAAACGTATTCTACACAGTATTAATGAAGATTTAAGGAAACTTACATTTTATTAGAATAGGTCTTACCACTACTGTAACATAAAAAGCAAGCTATCAGTAGAAATCTGTCCTACAAATAGCTTGCTTTTCTCATTTTTTAAGTAAGTTTTACTAGCCAATGAATGGCATAAACATCGGTATGACAACTACAGTTACAACCCCTACTACTGTTACAGCAATACTTGCCATAGCTGCCTCTACTTCACCCATTTCAATTCCTACTGCCACTCCTAATGCGTGACCTGCTGTTCCAAGTGCTAAACCTTTTGCAATTGGATGTTTTACTCTAAATGTTTTTAAGAATAATGCTCCTAATGCGTATACAATAACCGCGTTAAAAATAACTGCAAACGATGTAATTGCTGGTATACCACCAATACTTTCAGAGATCGGTAATGCAATTGCTGTTGTTGCTGCTTGTGGTAACATTGAATTCATTACTGCTGTATCTAGACCAATCGCTTTTGCAACAATGAACACGACAATTACTGAGCAAATAGATCCAACCACGATAGCCGATAAAATTTGCCACCAATATTTTTTTAACTTATCCACTTGTTTATATAATGGAATTGCAAACGCGATTGTTGCTGGTTCTAAGAAGAAGCTAATCATTTTTCCGCCAGTATTATATTCTTCAAAAGTAAAGTTACCTACTTTTAGAAAGACAATCCCTAATACCATCGCTACGAATAATGGTGTGAATAAGAAGAATCCTTTTGAATGCTTAAATAATAATGTTCCGATTCCGTATGCGATTAATGAAATGACGATTCCGAAATATGGAGTCATTGTGCTTGCCATGTTCATTCCCTCCTAACAATATATATTAAATTGGTTACGCAACTTTTCCGTGCTTGCGTCCTTTATTTACTACTTTCAATTCTTTCGTATCTTCTATTTCTTTATCGTCTTTTCCTAAAATAAATTGTGCAAATAATCCTGTTACAGCGAGTAAAATAATTGTTGCGACAACAATTACAGTTAAAATTTGTACAAAATATTGTCCCATTACACCGAGAGAATTAATAACCGAAATACCTGATGGAACGAAAAGGAATCCGATAATACCTGTTAAAGCCGTTCCGAGTGATTCAACTTGTTCCAATTTAATAACTTTTAAACATAATAGGCTAAATAAAATGACTAACCCGATTACTGATGAAGGCATCGGAATTGGTAAATGCGTTGCAATAATATTAGAAACTAACATAATAGCTGAAAATATGAATGCTTGTGATAAGAAACTATATACTTTTTTCGTACTCATTTTGGCCACCTCTTTCGATTTGGTACCTTTATTGTATAAGATAAAAATAAAACTGTAAGCGTTTACACAACAGAACGTCAAATATACAAAATTAGTTACAAAAATAGGCAGACGAAATACAAAAAGCTACTTCTTAAATACGAAGTAGCTTTTTGAGTTCTTTTGCATATGTACGGCTAACAGGTACTTTTGATCCTTCTTTCATAATTAAATTATATGTAGAATTGAACCATGGTTGTATTTCCGTAATATGATTAATATTTGCAATAAAACTGCGATGGACACGCATAAAACTTGCTTGCGGCAACTTCTTTTCCAAAATGACAAGTGTATCATGTGTTACATATGTTTCTCTCATCGTTTTTACTGTCACTTTTCCGTCCACAAGTCCTACATATATAATATCTTCAATATTCACAAGTACAATCGATTCTTCAATTGGTAATGCTAATTTATGCATCTCGGTCGTTACGTCTACACTCTTTACTTCTTGTTTCGTTTCTAATTTTATTTGTTTTTGCTTTTTATATTTCTTTAATGTCTGTACGATACGCTCTTCATCGAACGGCTTTAAAATGTAGTCTAACGCATCTACTTCAAATGCTTGCAACGCATATTGATCATAGGCCGTAGCAAACACAATTGCAGGTGGATTTTTCATCTTCTTTAATATATTTGCGATTTCAAATCCGTTATCATCAGATAACTGAATATCTAGGAACACAATATCTGGTTTATTTTGCATTAGCTCTTCTAATGCATCCTCTACACAATCTGCCTCACCAATTATCTCTACTTCTTTCGTTTGCGCTAATAAATATTTCAATTCATCACGCGCTAACATTTCATCATCAACTACTAATACTTTTAACACTCCGTTTTTCCTCCCCTACTTTTTTCGGAATTACAAAGAGGAACTTTGTCCCTTGCTCTAATTCACTTTCAATTTGAAGCATTGTCTCTTTCCCAAATAACCCGATAAGTCGTTCATTAATATTATATAAAGCTGTTCCAGTCCCTTTCTTTGATGGAACTACCATTTTTCCTAATTGTCCTAGACGTTCACTCTCAATTCCTTGTCCATTATCTTGGACTTCAAAATGCACCATCCCCTCTTTTTCAAACACATGTACTTCAACTTCGCACACCGGCTGCTTTTTCGGAAAAGCATGGCGCAATGCATTTTCAACTAATAACTGCAGTACAAATGGTGGAACTAAGGTCGTCTTTAACTCTTCCTCAATGTACATCTTCACTTCATACTTATTCGGAAACCTCGCTTGTTCTAACGATAAATATGCATGTACATGATTTAACTCTTGTTCTAATGGAATAAGCAATTGGCGTGCCCCTTGCAAATTACAACGAAAATACACGCTAAGCTGCAATAATAATTTTCTCGCTTTTTCTACATCTGTTCGGCATAAAGCCGATACAGTATTAATTGCATTAAATAAAAAATGCGGATTGATTTGTGCTTGTAACGCTTTTATTTCGGCATCTTGCAATAACTTACTTTGTAACTCTGCTTCACCTAACTCAAGTTGTGTAGAGAATATTTTTGCTAACCCTTCTGCTAATTCCTCTTCCACACGACTTAACTGGCTAGAATTTTTAAAATATAATTTTAATGTCCCAATTGTATTTCCATGTGAAGTTAGTGGAATAACGATTGCCGCCTGCAAAGGGCAGCCTTCATGTTGACAATTAATAACCTCACGCGATTTCGCTTTCATTATTTTTCCTGTGTTCAACACTTCTTTCGATAAACCAGTTATTAAACTATGTGAAGGAATATGGTGATCTGATGCTAATCCAACGTGAGCTAATATTTTCTCTGTATCTGTTAAGGATACCGCATCTGTTCCCGTAAAGCGGTGAATAATTTGTGCCACATGTTTACAAGAATCCTCTGTTAATCCACGGCGAAAATATGGTAATGTTTTGTCAGCAATTCGTAATACTTTATGCGTTTGTAAAGCTTTCGCATTTTCTTCCTGGCGCAAAATAGCTTGTATCATAGAAAGTAAAATAAAACTCCCGAAACTATTTACAAGTATCATTGGTATCGCAATTGTTTTCACGATACTAATCCCATCCTCTACGATTAATAGGATCATAATCATCTCTAAAGAAACGATAAACACACTTAAAATCGCTGAAAATTTAGGCGTAATTGCACGATTATATTTTTTAAAAATGTATCCAATATACCCCGTTATAACACCTGCTAAAATTGATGAAATTGCACAGCTTAGCGCTGTCGTCCCGCCAAGCATATAACGGTGAATACCCGCAATCGATCCCACTCCAATGCCGACGATAGGACCACCAAGCAATCCACTAATTCCAACACCCATAATACGTGTATTCGCAATTGTACTAGATGACGAAACACCTTGTAGCCAATTTTCTTTCATAATTGTATTCCCGGCAATTTCAATTCCTGTGTAATTGCTTACAATTGTAAACACTGAAAAAATACAAATAAGCTTAAGCTTATCTACATATCCATCTTGTCTATGAAGAAGGCGCCTGAACGTTTTAATATGAGAAAGTAAAAATCCTAAAATAACAATAAGTCCAACACGTTCAATCATCATAAGTACTAAATTTAGCATCTGTGATTCATTCCTTTTTATATGAGTTAGTTTTATTATGGGAAAATAATGAAGTGGGCGTCAAGGAGAATGAAGTATCTTTTGAAATATTTTACACATAACTATCCCCTCTTTATTTGACAATCTAATAGAAGAGTGCTAAAAATAAAGTAATATAATACAGTCCTTTAACCCAACCCCGTGAGGTTGAGAAGGAAGTCGGAATATACTATACGTATGGTCTTTTTTAGGGATACGTATGCTTTTTTGGCCTTCTCATCATATCAGGTGAGAAGGCCTTTTGTTATTCTTCCATAGCGACTGTAGAAAAAAATAAGGAGGAGTAATGATGAACGTCACTACTGATGTACAATCAACAACAGAGGAAACGAAGGAGAAAAGATATAAAACATTGTTTGGTTCTGCGCTAGGATATGCAGCAGAAGGTTTAGATATGTTGCTCTTATCTTTCGTACTCGTCTACATTTTAAAAGAATTTCATTTAAGCCCTGTTGAAGGTGGAAACTTAACATTAGCTACCACAATAGGAATGCTAATTGGGTCTTATTTATTTGGATTTATTGCTGATTTATTTGGGCGTATCCGTACGATGGCCTTCACAATCTTACTATTCTCACTAGCAACAGCACTTATTTATTTCGCAACAGATTATTGGCAATTATTAATTCTTCGCTTTTTAGTTGGAATGGGAGTTGGTGGTGAATTCGGGATTGGGATGGCCATCGTAACTGAAACATGGTCTAAAGAAATGCGCGCTAAGGCGACATCCGTTGTTGCACTGGGATGGCAATTTGGCGTACTAGTCGCTTCACTCCTTCCAGCATTTATCGTCCCGCATTTCGGATGGAGAGCTGTTTTCTTATTTGGGCTCATTCCCGCTCTACTAGCTGTCTATGTGCGCAAAAGTTTAAGTGAACCGAAAATATGGGAACGAAAACAACGATACAAAAAAGAGTTGTTACAAAAAGAAACTGAAGGTAATTTAACAACTACTGAGGCAGAACAACTAAAGCAAATGAAAAAGTTCCCACTTCGAAGGTTATTTGCCAATAAAAAAGTAACGATAACAACCATTGGTCTTATTATTATGTCATTTATCCAGAACTTCGGATATTATGGAATTTTCACATGGATGCCAACTATTTTAGCAAATAAATATAACTACACATTAGCAAAAGCGAGCGGTTGGATGTTCATCTCTACGATCGGCATGCTAATTGGAATTGCAACGTTTGGTATTCTAGCCGATAAAATTGGCCGCCGTAAAACTTTTACAATCTATTATGTCGGTGGTACTATATACTGTCTCATTTACTTCTTCTTATTCACAGACTCAACATTATTGTTATGGGGAAGTGCATTGCTGGGATTCTTTGCAAATGGCATGATGGGAGGATTCGGAGCAGTTTTAGCTGAAAACTATCCTGCTGAAGCTCGATCGACAGCAGAGAACTTTATTTTCGGTACAGGACGTGGGTTAGCTGGATTTGGACCTGTTATTATCGGATTACTTGCTACAGGTGGTAACTTAATGGGAGCACTATCTCTCATCTTCATTATCTATCCAATCGGTTTAGCTACAATGCTATTATGTGTCCCAGAGACGAAAGATAAAGTATTAGAATAGATTGAAACTGCACAGAGTACTATCCCCTTCGAGAAAAGTAGTTAAATAAATAGTAAAGAGGAAGCATCTCAAATGAAATGCTTCCTCTTTTTATATAAATACAATTCTTTATTTTGATTTACTAGCTTTTTGGAACAAGAAGGAAGTTTTCTCTTCTTCTTTTACAATACCTTGTTTTAACGCTAATTCCCCTGCAACTTTAGGCGCTAGCCATAGCATTGGGAATAACAGAATAGATACTGGGACAGCAGTTACTACGATGAATGATTGTAAGGCGTTAATACTTCCCTCACCCATGTATAAAAGAATCGCTGCAACTGCGCCCATAATAAGCGACCAAAACACTCGCAAACTAATTCTAGGATCTCCATCTCCAGTCACTGCCATTGAAATCGAATACGCCATAGAATCTCCTGTTGTCACTACAAATAAAATTGTTAATAAAAGAAATGCAGGTCCAATAATATTAGATAGTGGCAGTTGCTCTGTAATTGCAATCATAGCCGCCGGCATACCAGATTCACTTAATGCGGTCGAGATAGAACCAGGATTCATTAACTCATAAAACACACCTGATCCCCCTAGTATAGTAAACCAAAACGTTGTAATAATAGGTGCAATAATTCCAATTGCAACGATGATTTCTCGGATTGTTCTTCCTCTTGAAATACGGCTCACTAAAATTGCCATCATCGGTCCGTATCCAATAAACCATCCCCAGAAAAAGATTGTCCATGATCCTAACCAACCTGTATCCCCACGATATGTGCTCATTGGAATAAATTCATTTATATAAAATCCAAACGAAGAAACAAATGAATCGATAATAAATCCACCTGGTCCAAACAGTAATACGAATACCATTAATAAAACTGCTAACCTAACATTTAAATCACTTATAATTTGAATCCCTTTATCAATTCCTGTTACCGCAGATATAGTAGAAACAGCTACTACACAAACAATAATGGCTAATTGAGTAGTAAACACATCAGGAATGTCAAACAATGCTTGTAATCCATAACTTGCTTGTAGTCCTAAAAATCCAATTGGACCAATTGTCCCTGCTGCTACCGCAATAATTGCAAACACATCGATCGTTGTTCCAAGCCAACTCTTTCGCAATTTCTCTCCAAAAATAGGATATAAAAGCGTTCGAGGTTTTAACGGCATACCTTTATGATAATGTCCGTACATCATAACTACCGCACTAATTGTTCCTAAAATCGTCCAAGCGAGGAAACCCCAATGCATATAACTTTGTGCTAAAGCAGGCATTACTGCTTCTTTCGTTCCAGCAGTTATACCCTCATGTATTGGTGGCACCGTCATCAAATGGTACATTGGCTCTGCAGCTGCCCAAAAAACGCCACCTCCGGCAAGTAATGTAGACATAATAATAGCGAGCCATTTTGTCGTACTAATCTCAGGTTTTTCTAGCCCCCCAAGTTTAACTCTCCCATATTTTGAAAACGCCATACACATTGCCACAATAAATGTACCAATTAATAAAACCTGCCAAAAGGCACCAAAATATTTAATCGAAGCTGCAAAACTTCTATTAATGACTCCCTCTACGTAACTCTTATTTAAAATAACTGCAATTACAAATAATAAAAGTGAGCCACCACTAATAAGAAATACAGGCCAATCTGTTTTTCGACTCTTCATTCTCATTTACACTTCCTCCTTCCTCAGCAATCTAAAAAAACAACTTTATTATGTTTTATTTTTTACACCCAAAACATAATGATTATATAAGCATAATAATTCATCGATTTTCTACACACTTATGTTGTCCCTAAAAATATGCTAAATCCCTTATTTAAAAGAAAATTCCTATTCCTATTACATAAAAAAGCAAAACAAAAGACCTTATATTTCTATAAGGTCTTCGAAACAGAAATTTGATTATAACATAAGGAACTCCTTGGTTCAAAAAAACCCTTCCAAAAATAACCGAGAGTAAAGGCTTCCATTTGCTACGTAACAGTAATTAAAAAAAATTATAATTTGCATAAAAAAACTATACTAAATATTATTTATGAAAGAAATTCGGCTTCAAAATTTCATTCGGATACGGTTTATGATAAATATGAGTGGTAGCTGGCGACAGTGGTGGAATGAGCCACACCCAATTGCCTGTTACAACCCGTCCACATGATGCTTCTTGCTTCTCAAATTGTTGAAATTGTTGTGCAGCTGTATGGTGATCCACAATACTAACTCCTTGTTTTTTGAAGGAATGTAATACAGCAATATTCAACTCAATTAGTGCCTTGTCTTTCCATAACGTACTGTTTCTCGATGTATCTAACTCCATCATCTCCGCAACAGCCGGCAGTAAATTATAACGATCATGATCCGCTAAGTTACGAGCCCCAATCTCCGTCCCCATATACCATCCATTGAACGGAGCGGCTGTATAGGAAATACCGCCAATTTCTAAGCGCATATCTGAAATCATTGGAACCCCATACCATTTTGCTCCTAAAGATGAGATTGGGTACTCTGGATGTTCAATCGGTACCTCTTTCACTTCTTTTTTAGGAATTTCTTTATATACAGGTTCTTTTCCATCGACAGAAAAAACAAGTGGCAATACATCGAAATTCATACCTTCTCCTTGCCAGCCAAGTTCCTGGCAAAAATCCGTAAACGCAGTGGAATGAGAGTCACCAATCACTCCCATTTCTGTTTTATATCCTGCATATCGAATCAATTGGTGATTATAAATTCGTATATTATTTTCCTCACCTTGATGTTGCTTAAAAATTGTAATTGTCGGTTTCACTTTTCCATCGTTCGTTGCATATTTAATATGATGAATTAATGCATTATATACACCTTCTTCATCATTTACTTCACGTGCATCTAATATGTGCATCTTACTCCAAAATAGTCTTCCGATACATCGATTACTATTTCGCCATGCCATTCGCGATCCATGAACAAGTTCTTCAAATGTATGCTCATACGTCCCCGTCTTCTCTATCTCAACTTGAATTTCTTTCACACGCTCTTCTATGAATTGCTCTTTATTAAGCTCTTTATAGCAAATCATAATAAACTGACTCGCTTCCTCTATTAATTGTTTCGTTTTACTCATAAACGATCTCCTTCTATTTCAACAAAACGTTCTACTTTACAGTATAAGCAAAAAGAATAAGAGTCACAAATGAAAGTCGAAGTGTTACTTTTATTGTAATATTTTTCAGAAAATTAAAGGGATTACTATTGACTTGTCTAAAAAATAGGTGTATTTTTGACTTAGGTAAATTCTTTTTACCTAGACCAACTTTTTAATAAGAAAGGAGGGAATGTTATGTCTTCATTTCAATTGCCAAAGCTTTCATATGACTATGATGAACTAGAGCCATATATCGACAGCAACACGCTTTCTATTCATCATGGAAAGCACCATGCGACATACGTAAATAACTTGAATGCCGCTTTAGAAAACTATACGGAATTACATAATAAATCTTTAGAAGAGTTACTATGTAATTTAGAAACTTTACCAAAGGAAATTGTTACAGCTGTCAGAAATAACGGTGGTGGACATTATTGTCATAGTCTTTTTTGGGAAGTAATGAGCCCAAGAGGTGGCGGCGAGCCTAATGGAGACGTTGCAAAAGTAATTGATTATTATTTCAATACCTTTGACAACTTAAAAGATCAACTTTCCAAAGCAGCTATTAGTCGTTTTGGAAGTGGCTATGGGTGGCTTGTCCTTGATGGTAAAGAACTTTCCGTTATGAGTACACCCAATCAAGATACACCTTTGCAAGAAGGTAAAATTCCATTACTCGTCATCGATGTATGGGAACACGCCTATTATTTAAAGTATCAAAATCGGCGTCCAGAATTTGTTACCAATTGGTGGCATACGGTGAACTGGGACCAAGTAAATGAAAAGTATTTACAAGCAATTCAATCACAAAAACATTAGTCGTGCGTATAAGGTAAGTTTGGTAATGTAAAATTAGTATTGTCGAAATCCTCCAGAATCCCCCGGATTGCCACCGGGGGATTTATGATTATTCCATTGCATGTATGTAATAACGTAATACTTGCTCTATGTCTATTTTCACCTCTCGGAACGGGAATCCTAATTCACTAGCTTTTCCATTATGTAATGTGCAATTAATCACTTCATTATAAGGCGCTACATTATCTCCTACTTCTTGAACGAGTGCTTTTATTCCCGTACTTTCTTCTATGAAATGAATAACTTCGCTAGTAGAAACTACCCCGTTGCTACAAGCATTAATTGGCCCTTTTATGTCCTTCATTCCGCACCAAGCTAAAAATTCTCCTGCTTCTTTCTCATGTATAAATGACAACTCTCCATCTAAATGCTTCACCGCGACAGGCTCTTGCTTCACAATATGTTCAACGTAAAATTGTAACCTTTTCGTATAATCGTTTTCTCCAATAACAACTGGAAAACGTACTGCAACAACTGGAAATGTTGCGTGTTGAAATACAGCAGCTTCAGCTAATCGCTTGCCTTCACCATAATTAAAATCCTTCCTATCCCCATACGTAATAGCATACTCATACGGATTAAAGTTCTCTTCTAACAATCCTATTGCTGGCTCGTAAACAGCCATTGAAGATGTCATAACGTATTTCTTCGTTTTTCCTCGTAACACCACACATATTACCTTCGCTGCATTCGAGCTATAGCATAAATTATCGTATACGATATCATAACTTTTATCTTCTAGACGCTCTGCAAGTTGTTTTTCGTCTTCTCTATCGACAATCAGCCTTTTTACTGCACTTCCAAAAGGATCTTCTGTAATCCCTCTCGTCGCAATCGTTACATCGTGTCCATCTTGCAAAAGTGCTTCTACTAAATGTTTACCAAAAAATCTTGTTCCCCCTAGCACCAATACTTTTTTCAATTTCATCATCCCCATTTTGATAAAATGTAAAATAATACCTCTCTATTATAACTGCTCATATATAAAAAGCATGGAATTCGTTTAACGATTCCATGCTTTTCTGCAGAAAATATATTAACGTACTCGATATTTATAAATACAATAACAGAAGTATAAAATAGAAATTACGGATACATAAACCCATAGTTCATATACGAATCCCTCTCCCCATACTCCCATAAAATAAAAGAGTGAAGGCAACGTCAATGTTACCCATGATTGTACGAAGGCAATTCTTCCAAGATATTGATTGATATTCTTCTTTTGTGTATTTAATACAAAGAATAAATACCAAAGTAACGCCCACATAAACCACGTTAATGCATTAACAACATCGTGAAATTGAACAAATGAAACAACCATATAGAATAAAGCAATAATTGCTACCCACATACAAAACCAACCTAAACCGCTACTATCCATTCCTTTTATAAAGGTAACACCTACATATAAATAGGTTAATCCAAATAAGAAAGTAGCTGCATATGAATACACTGTCCAATTGCTTTGGTCAGAAATCATGATCAAATAGAACGGAATAATAATTTGTAGTGCACCTACAAATAAATTAAAAACACCCGCACTTTTCATCTCTGCTTTCCCTAATATAACAAGACTATTTAAAAATAAAGCTGCACCCGAAAGTAATAATCCTACGTACCCCATATATCCTCATGTGAAAACCTTACATTTTCACACTGTACCCTCCCCGTCTTGTAAAAATTATATTATTCCTTATTCTCCTTCTTACTTACAACTACATACAAAGTTTTTTCGAAAATAAGTCAGACTTCCTACCTTAAAAAACAATAGAAAAACCCTTTTTATACATGTCATACAGTAATGATTTCAATCAAAATATATCACGCAATAAAAACGCTTTCAATAATACGTAATTCAAGCAAAAAGCTAATAAGATTATTTGATTATAAACGCACTTTAACAAGGATACAAGTATTGGAATACTTTTCAATAGAACCGGTTGCTATTCAAATGCTATGGTCAGTAATATTTTATTACATTCTCTTTCCTAAATTAAACATATTACTGACCCAAAGCAACATAATAAAGAATACAATTTATTATATACATAACATATCCTACAAAATAATAAGAGAATGCTTTACTAACTACATTAAATCATTTGATAGCCATTTTTATTATTTACCTGCCATCTCCAAGAATCTACACACATCTCTTCTAACCCATATTCTGCTTCCCATCCTAATTCTCGTTTCGCTTTAGATACATCAGCAAAACATACTGCCACATCACCAGGACGACGCCCTATCACTTTATAAGGTATTTTTCTACCTGAAACCTCCTCAAAAGCCTTTATCATCTCCAACACACTATACCCTTTACCTGTGCCAAGATTATATGCCTCTATTCCTTTCATCTCAAGTACTTTCTCAAGTGCCTTTACATGTCCTTTTGCAAGGTCAACAACGTGAATATAATCACGGACACCTGTCCCATCTTTCGTTGGATAATCGTTTCCGAATATATTTAGCTCCTTTAACTTACCTACCGCCACCTGCGTTACATATGGCATTAAATTATTCGGAATCCCATTTGGATCTTCTCCAATACGGCCACTTTTATGTGCTCCAAATGGATTGAAATAACGAAGTAACGCAATACTCCATTCATCATCAGCTTTTGCCACATCACGCATAATTTGCTCAATCATTAATTTTGTTTGCCCATATGGATTTGTCACACTTAGTGGAAATTCTTCTGTAATTGGTGACGTTTTTGGAATTCCATATACAGTTGCAGATGAACTAAAAATAAATTTTTTAACATTATGTTTCTGCATCACATCACATAGTATGATCGTGCTTATTATATTATTATAATAATATGTAAGAGGAATTGTAGTTGATTCCCCCACCGCTTTAAACCCAGCAAAATGTATAACCGCTTCAATGTTATTTCTCAAAAAAATCTCATTCATTTTTTCACGATTTAAAACACTTTCTTTATAAAATTCGAATTGTTTTCCTGTTATCTCTTTTACTCGGTTTAAAGACTCGATTGAACTATTTGAAAGATTATCTACGACTATAATTTTATAATTATTATTTAATAATTCTATACACGTATGACTACCAATATATCCTGCTCCACCCGTTATAAGTATCGCCATATATATAGTCCCCCACTAATTATTAATTATAAAATTTTATAACCTCAATACATATCTATCCTACCATAAAAAGACTGATAATTCCAAAAATTTATTTTTAATTATTATTCATAAAAAAGAGCCGCATAACCTTTACGTTATGCAACTCTTTAACATACATATGTGTCTATATCTTTATTTATTAATCAAGAAAAAATAAAAATCACTCGGAAATTTCATCTTGTTAAATTACGTAGCAATATACACTTAAAAAGTGGGCAAGGCTTCCCAATAACACGAACACGTGAAAAATTTCATGATGCCCCATATGTTTAAACTCTAACCATTTTGGCTTTGTTCCATAAATAAATCCACCAATCGTATAAAGAATGCCTCCAAGCACTAGCAGCACGATACCTCCTGCACTTAAGTTAGCAGCTAACGGTGCAAAGAACAAAACAATTAACCAGCCCATTGTAATATAAATTGCTGTTGATAACCATCTCGGGCAACTAAACCAAAACATTTTAAAAACAATACCACAAATGGCAGTTGCATAAACTAAACAAAATAATAATAAACCGTTTGCGGAATGTAATGTAATTAAACAAAATGGTGCATATGTACCTGCAATCAATATAAAAATCATAGAGTGATCAAGCTTCCGAAAGAAATAAATAACACGTTCACTGGCTACAACACTATGATATACAGCTGATGCTGTATACAGAACCATCATTCCGATGCCAAACAAAATAACAGCTGTAATTGCCGCAAAAGATGGCATCTTAATAGAAACTTTTACAAGCATAGCTAATAATGCAATAAATGATAATACAGCTCCTCCCAAATGGGTAAAAGCATTAACTGGTTCTCTTACATAGGTATTCATATATACACCCCTCATATAATTACATGTAGTTTTAATAACTACATGTAATTATATACGCATTATTATTAGAGGTCAACATTTACAATTCATTTGTTTCGTAATACCATATTTAGAGATAAACTAAACATTATGCTCCACTAAGTTATAAAAGTGAGGGGTTCTACGTGGAAAATATAAATAAACTGCTTGAAACATTACATTTAGAAAAAAATATTACGCTTGAGGATATTCCAAATGTCGACTTGTATGTAGACCAGGTTGTCCAATTATTTGAAAATACTTATGCGGATACAACAAGAACCGATGATGAAAAAGTATTAACAAAAACAATGATTAACAATTACGCAAAAGGGAAACTGTTTATTCCAATCAAAAATAAAAAATACTCAAAAGAGCATATGATTTTAATCAGCTTAATTTATCAATTAAAAGGAGCCCTTTCCATTAATGACATAAAAAGCTCCTTAGAAAATATAAATGAATCCTTATTAAGTGATGATTCATTCGAATTAAATACACTATATAAAGATTATCTTTCTCTTACCGAAAACAACGTCGAAAGCTTTACACAAGACGTAAATAACCGTGTTTCAGAAGTAAGTGAAATTTCTTCCTTAGAAGATCCGAATCTAGAGAAATTTTTATTACTAACATCATTTGTGTCGATGAGTAATATGTATAGGCGCTTAGCTGAGAAGTTGATCGATGATTTAGAAGGAGCCTAATAACTATAAAACGCTACCTGCTTTTAGGTAGCGTTTTATAGTTATTAGAATGAACTTCAAGTATCCTCTCATGTTTATTTTTTCTATTGAGATTTTACTATTTCAATAGAAAAAAGCACATTCTGCATATTAGCAAAATGTACCTCCCCTTAAAATTATAATTTTTATTGTTTCTTTATTAGCAATCCAAAGCGATCACAATACTCTTTTACTAATAATTTACACATAGCATAGAAAATGAAAACATTAATAATAACAATAAACATTCCCATATTCGTATTAGAGCCCGCATACAGAACCATTACTATATTTAAAAAGATTGTTAACGTTAATCCTAATGCTATTCCTGTCCACTTCATTTCATATAGCAGTAAAAAGATGACAAATACTAATGCTGGGAAAGCATATCTCTCATGCATTTGCGTAGGTAACATAAAGAACGCAAAGCTTATAAAAGTCGCTGCTTTTAATAGAACTGCCGTATTCATATGACGATGGAAAAAGACATATAAACAAGTTAATGCCGCTGCAATAGATAAGAGTATTAATCCAACTGTTTTCAATGTAATATGTGGTAAAATTTGAATAGTATCCACTGTATTAGGATCCGTACCAATCGCGTAATACCAAATGTTCATAGCAAATACAGTTACCGTTGGGAACGTACCTACCGCATTTAAATATGCTTGTTTTAACATCGTGATAAATGTTCCATGCGCTGCGAAATACAAACCGAATATTAATAAAGGAATACAGAACCCTATTATAAATTTGGTTAATTGCTTGCCCTCTTTTTTTTCCCAAATGATTTTTAAGAAATACATAGCAAATACAGGCGCAATTACGATCGATTGAAATTTAGCCAGTAACGCTATAGCGTAAATAGCACCAGACCAAGTTGGCTTAGACATTAGTAATAAAATAGAACTAACCATCAATATACTATGTAGCATATCTACTTGACCCCAAATAGTTCCATCCACTATAACGGCTGGACTAAATGCAAAAAATGTTACTAATGCTGCTCTCACAATCGAATTGTTTATCCTTTTAGAAACTATAGCAAAGATAATTATAGCTACTACTTCAAATACAATGGATGGGACTCGAATTAAAACACCTGCAGCTTCCACATATGTATTAAAAAATGACAATATGCCTCCATAAATACCTAAAAGAGCTAAGAAAAATGGCGGATAGTTTACTAAATCTCCATGTGCATACACATCACCTAGTCCATATTTACCTACTGTATTCATCCAATCCACAAAAAATAGTTGATCTCGTTCATATCCTTCTAAATGAAATGCTAAATATAAACGTAATAACAGAGATGCAACAACTACTACAATCAAATAAAAATGAAGCCATTTTAAACTCCACCTATCTTGAGTAAAATTCATTTAATAAACACCGTCCTTACTTTTTATAGCTTACAACAATTAAATTGAAATTGATTTACTTATATAAAAATATACTCCTCAATGAATTAACAATTTCTCCATTCAATGGTAAAAAAATTAAATAAATATACTAACATACAAAAAAACAATCGTCAATCACGTATTAGTTAAAGTCCATTCAAATTGTCTGCTCTATAAGTAATCCCCAAAAAAATATCCACCTTTAAAGTGGATATTTTCATTTATTTAATTGCCTCATGAACTTTTAATTGTTTACCTTTTATCGTTGTATTTCTCATAACCTTTAAAACAAGTGGTCCTTTTCCATTTAATATTTCAACATACGAAACATTATCTTGTATTGTAATAATACCTATATCATCAGCAGAAACACCTTGAATTTTAGCAATTGTACCAACGAAATCTACCGCCCTAATTTTCTTTTTCTTTCCGCCATTAAAGTACAATTTCATAATTCCTTTGTTTAGGTCTGCATTTTTATCTTTCTTTATAATTGGTTTAGCATATATCTTTTCTTCAAATACTACTTTCCCTTTTATAACCTCTTCTTTTGAAGGTGCCAGTTCCTTTGGAATTTCAAATCCGATATATGCCTCAATCTCTTCTAAAAATCTATTTTCATAAGGCGTTATAAATGTAATAGCTTTTCCATTATTACCAGCTCGTCCCGTCCTTCCAGTACGGTGCACATAGCTTTCTTTTTCTAATGGAATATCGTAATTAATAACATGTGTAATATTATCAATATCAATTCCTCTCGCAGCTACATCAGTTGCTACTAAATAACGGAACTTTCCTTTTCTAAAATCATCCATAACTTCAAAACGATCTTCCTGTACCATACCACCGTGTATTTTGTCACAAGGATAATTAACTCGTTTTAGCTGTCTATATACATGGTCTACGTTTTCTTGTGTACGACAAAAAATAATGCAACTGTCGGGATTTTCAATCATAGTTACATCCTTAAGAAGTGAAAGCTTCTCTTCTTCCCTAACTTCAAAAAGGGTATGTTCAATTTTATCTGTTGTAATCCCAGCTGCTTTAATTTCAATATGAGTTGGTGCATTCATATATGTACGAGATAACTTTTCAACATCTTCCGGTAGGGTTGCTGAAAATAGCATTGTCATTCTTTTTGTAGGTAATTCATCAATAATTGCCTCTACTTGATCGATAAAGCCCATATTTAGCATTTCATCTGCTTCATCAATCACTAAATATTTCAATCGCTCTAAAGAAAGGGTCCCTTTTTCAATATGATCCAACACACGTCCTGGGGTCCCCACTACAATATGCGTCTTTTGCTTTAACTCTAATTTTTGACGTGCAAAAGGAGATTTACCATAAATTGCAGCAGCTTTAATTCTTTTGAATCGCCCTATATTCGTAATATCTTCTTTCACTTGAACAGCAAGTTCCCTCGTTGGTGTTAAAACTAATGCTTGTGGTTTATTCTCTTCCCACTCTACCATTTCACAAAGTGGTATACCGAACGAAGCCGTTTTCCCACTTCCCGTTTGCGACTTTACAACAAGATCCTTCTTTTGCAATGCAACTGGAATAACCTCTCCTTGCACTTCTGTTGGATGCTCATATCCTAAACCAGTAAGTGCTCGTCTTACTTCTTTACTTAATGCATAATTACTAAAGCTTTTTTTACTCATATATTAACCTCATTTAATTTTATATTTAACTTATTCTGTTCTTCATACCTCACTTTAGACTATAGTAAGATACTATATTAATCCACTGTTTTTAATTCGTTTAAACCTAAATTTATCTAAGTATAATTTTAAAATAGGAAAAGGCAGCCTTAATAATAAGTCTGCCCTATCTATACTGTATTCATTTTTTACGGAACTAATTTTTTCACAACTGGTATTCTTTGCAATACTAACGTAATTACCAGACTAAGAACAATTGTAATCGTTACATTAATAGGTATTGCCAATATTGCATGTACACGCTCATTTACCTTAGGGAAAACCATGTACAACAAGTTATTTAATAAGAAGAAGTGAAGAATATAGATTCCAAGACTTGCTTGATTTATAAAACGGAATAACAATGGTAATTCTCGTTCTGATTTTTGGAAAGCATATTTGAAAAATACAAATAATCCAATCGCCATCAGTACAACGCCTGGCGCAAAATATCCGTACCAAAACTGCTCTAACTGTCCATTTGCTTTTACTGTATAGTAATATGTAATAAAGAATGTACTAATAAATCCTACAAGTCCTCCAATGTAAGAAATATTTCTCCACTTTTTCGTAATATCGTAATTGGATAAGTAATAACCAAGTAAGAAATACCCTACATAATTTGTAACGTAAAATAATTCAATATTAAAGTTGATAGGATAATAATATTTAACTAAATTGACTACAACAGACGCATATAGCCATAAAATTAAAAAGTATTCTATCTCTCTTTTTTTAGCATTCTTCACAAAGATTTTCAGTAAAGGTGTAATTAAATATATACCTACAATCATGTATAAGAACCATAAATGTCCCCCAATTGTATCCGTTAAAAAGTGCTTTATCCCTTGCTTTAAAGATGCCGGGAAATATCCTGCATATGCTCCATATGCATAAAATATAGCACTCCAAGCTACAAAAGGTATAATTACTTTACTTGCACGCTTCTGTAAAAATTCCCCAACTGAAATATCTTTCGTTCCTTTTAACAATAAAGCTCCACTAATCATTACAAAAATCGGCACACTCGCACGTGAAATCGATTCAAATAGATTACCAGCCATCCAGCGTGATACATTATTTGCATCTAACATAGAAGCATAACCAGCAGAAACGTGAATTGTAACCACTGCGATTGTTGCTAATACACGCAACCAATCCATATATACTAAGCGCTTCATTAACAGCCCTCCTAAATTTACCTATTTAACTTTTCTTTTCCAAACATAATTTTACATCAAATAATGCTATGTTTAAACACATTTTAGTTATATGAACTTACAACATAGGCGGCTAAATTTTAATTTTAAAATATAAACATGAAAACCTTTGACTTATGAGTGAAAATAATGTAAATTATCCTTTGGACGAACATTTTTAAACAAACTGAATGAAATATTCGTATTTTAGGGGTGTAAATGATGGAAAACGTATTCGACTATGAAGATATTCAATTAATTCCTGCAAAATGTATTGTGAACAGCCGCTCTGAATGTGATACAACTGTCACTTTAGGTAAACATAAATTTAAATTACCTGTCGTACCTGCTAATATGCAAACGATTATTGATGAAAGAATCGCAACTTATTTAGCTGAAAATAATTACTTCTATATCATGCATCGTTTCCAGCCAGAGAAACGTATCTCATTTATTAGAGACATGCAATCACGTGGATTAATCGCTTCTATTAGCGTTGGTGTAAAAGAGGACGAGTATGAATTCGTACAACAATTAGCTGCTGAGCAACTTACACCTGAATACATCACGATTGATATCGCGCACGGACATTCTAATGCGGTAATCAACATGATTCAACATATTAAAAAGCATTTACCAGAAAGCTTCGTTATCGCTGGAAACGTCGGAACTCCAGAAGCGGTAAGAGAATTAGAAAACGCTGGTGCTGACGCAACAAAAGTTGGTATTGGACCTGGTAAAGTTTGTATTACTAAAATTAAAACAGGCTTTGGAACTGGCGGTTGGCAACTAGCTGCACTTCGCTGGTGTGCAAAAGCTGCAAGTAAGCCAATTATCGCTGACGGTGGTATTCGTACACACGGCGACGTAGCTAAATCTATTCGATTTGGGGCGACTATGGTTATGATCGGTTCTCTATTCGCTGGTCATGAAGAGTCTCCAGGGGAAACAATCGAAAAAGACGGCAAACTTTATAAAGAGTATTTCGGTTCAGCTTCTGAATTCCAAAAAGGCGAGAAGAAAAACGTTGAAGGTAAGAAAATGTTCGTTGAGCATAAAGGTTCTTTAGAAGACACTTTAATCGAAATGGAACAAGATCTTCAATCTTCTATCTCTTACGCTGGTGGAACAAAATTAGACTCAATTCGTACTGTAGATTATGTAGTCGTGAAAAACTCTATTTTCAACGGTGATAAAGTATATTAATTTTTAAATTTAACTCGAAGGACAAGCAATTTTATGCTTGTCCTTCTTTTTCATATATAGAAATGTTAAATATTTTCATTTTACTGAATTTTCTAGTATCATGTTTTTAGATACTTATAATAAGGGGGATATAACAAATGAAAAATATAATTGAGAAACGCCATATTCGCGCAGAAGTCCCTACTGAACTAACATGGGACCTCTCTGATTTATATGAATCTGATAAAGAGTGGGAAACTGCATTACGTGTATTAACAGACGATTTAAAAAAACTTGATGCGTTTAAAGGAAAATTACATACTAGTCCCACTACCTTATTGCATTGCCTGCTTTTAGAAGAAGAGCTTTTAATGAAGTTAACAAAACTATACTCCTATGCAAATTTAAAAGAATCAACTGATCGTACAAATCCAGTTATTCAAGCGAACTCTTCCAAAATTGCTGCTTTATGGACGAAAGTACATACTGCATTATCCTTTATCCATAATGAAATCCTCTCATTCGACGAAGGAACAATTGAAAAATATTTAGCTGAAGAAACAAAACTCGAACCTTTCCGTAAATCATTACTAGACATACTAAAAAAAAGGCCGCACACGCTCTCTCCTGAAACAGAAGAAGCTCTTGCTGCACTTGGCGAAGTACATAGTTCTCCATACAAAATTTACGGTATGACTAAATTAGCCGATATGGATTTTACCTCCATACAAGATGAACAAGGAAACGAACTCCCTGTATCATTTGCATTATTTGAAAGTAAATATGAGTTTTCTCCAAGCGTAGACATACGTAGAAAAGCATACTCTTCATTTGTTTCCACGTTGAAACGATATAAAAATACAGTGGCAACAACATA
This sequence comes from Bacillus sp. EB106-07-01-XG149, assembly GCF_058791555.1. Taxonomy (NCBI): domain Bacteria; kingdom Bacillati; phylum Bacillota; class Bacilli; order Caryophanales; family Bacillaceae; genus Bacillus; species Bacillus sp. EB106-07-01-XG149. The sequence goes on from NZ_JBYTDP010000009.1 coordinate 104,200, forward strand.
TGCGACTGAGGTAAAAAAACAAGTGACACTTTCTCGCTTACGCAAATTTGAATCTGTTACTCATATGCTTCTAGAACCTCAAAAAGTTCCACTTGAAATGTATAACAGTCAACTTGATATTATTTATAAAGAATTAGCGCCTCATATGCGCCGTTTTGCAGATTTAAAAAAGAAAGTATTAGGACTCGATCAAATGCTGTTCTGCGACTTACATGCACCTTTAGATCCCGAATTTAATCCAACCATCACATACAAGGAGGCTGGTAAATTAATTCAAGATTCTTTAAAGGTATTAGGCGATGAATATAGTTCCATTATCGAAAAAGGATTTAAAGAGAGATGGGTCGATCTTGCAGATAATGTAGGGAAATCAACAGGGGCATTTTGTTCAAGTCCATATGGTTCTCATCCATACATTTTAATTACATGGCAAAATACGATGCGTGGATGCTTCACATTAGCCCATGAATTTGGGCATGCTGGTCATTTTTATTTAGCAAATAAAAACCAGCGTATTATGAATGTACGTCCATCTATGTACTTTGTCGAAGCACCATCTACGATGAACGAATTACTATTAGCCCAGCATTTATTAGCGACGACTGACGATAAGAGAATGCGTAGATGGGTGATTCTGCAACTACTCGGCACATATTATCATAACTTTGTTACTCACTTACTTGAGGGGGAATATCAAAGAAGAGTATATACCCTAGCAGAAGAAGGAGAAGCACTTACAGCTACAACTTTAACTGAAATAAAAACAAATGTCCTTTCGACATTCTGGGGAAATTCTGTAGAAATTGACGAGGATGCTGGCTTAACTTGGATGCGTCAACCTCATTACTATATGGGCTTATATTCTTACACCTATTCCGCAGGCCTCACCGCATCTACTGCGGTAGCTCAAATGATTAAAGAGGAAAGGCAACCTGCCGTTGATCGCTGGTTAGATGTACTTCGCGCTGGTGGTACGATGAAACCACTTGAATTAATGAAACATGCTGGAGTAGATATGTCAAAACCAGATGCAATCCGTAAAGCTGTTTCTTACGTCGGTTCCTTAATTGATGAATTAGAACGCTCTTATCAAGAATAAAAAATAAGCCCTCGCTTTATGAGGGCTTGTTTCATATTTATTTTCCAAATCTTTTACGGTATCCACATTTTCTGCATAGCTCTTCGACTGCAACTCTTTTCGAAAATCCATCGACAATGTTTGTTGCTCTTTCACCTTCTATGATGTTAGAAAATGAGTCATTATTAATATTCCCAAGGTTAATAATCCCCTCACCATCTAAACAACAAGGAATAACCGTTCCGTTCGCTAAAATACCAGCTTGATTTCGAAGACCATGACAGAATCCTTTTCCATCATCCTCTTCTTCATGTAATGCTGGCCACTGGAATTCATAGTCTTGATTAATGAAGACACGTTCCGCAATTTTTATACCTTTTCCTGGTGTAAGCTTCTCTTCGATTTGATAAGATAGACCAAACTCATTTTCAATGATGGATAATAAATCTCTATTTTTCTGGATTTCAGCATTTGTTTTATTATCCTGAGTTAAATTCCATAACCGTAGTGAAACAATTAAATCCGATTGACTTGTCGCCTCTCTAATGAAGGAAAGTATACTCCTTACATAACCTTCTTTATCTTGCGAACCTGGATGCCCATCAAAACTGTGCAGTGAAAAATTCATTTGTCTTAAAGCAGGCTTATTTAACAGTCTATGCCTTCTTTTATTAATTAACGTTCCGTTCGTTGTAATATTAACTTTAAACCCTTTTTCATGGCTTAAATCTAACAGTTGATCTATTTTCGGATGGAGCAATGGCTCACCCTTCACGTGCAAATAAATGTAGTCTGTGTGAGGTTTAATTTGGTCTAATCTTTTAGCAAAATCCTCCACAGAAATGAATTGCTTCTGCCTTTCCGTCGGCGGACAAAAGCTGCACGCAAGATTACATACACTCGTAATCTCCAAGTAAAACTTTTTAAACTTCTTCACCTTTAATTCCTCACTTCTATGACTACTTATACTTTTTCCTCTTCATATTACAACACACTTTTTTATAAATAGAAACATACTTATTTTAGAAAACCTTCGTACTACCTATTAATGTTTAAAAGACCATCGGTGGTTTTTTTCCAATGGTCTTTTTATATACAAAAAGTAAATTTATTTATGATACGGTTCCCCACGATTAATCCGAAATGCCCTATACACTTGCTCAAGCAATACTAATCGCATTAATTGGTGTGGTAATGTCATCTTTGAAAAAGAAAGAGATTCATTTGAACGCTTCATTACTTCTGAACTTAGTCCAAGTGATCCACCAATTACAAATGCAACTTTACTCTTTCCATATGTAGCAAGACGATCTAAGCTTACTGCAAATTCTTCTGATGATTTTTGCTTTCCTTCTATCGCTAACGCAATGACATGCGTATCGTCAGAAATTTTATCCAGTATACGTATACCTTCTTTTTCTTTTACAATTAACATTTCTGCTTCACTTAAATTTTCTGGCGCCTTTTCATCTGGCAATTCAATTACTTCTACTTTTGCGTATGCAGATAATCGTTTTAAGTATTCTGCTATACCTTGTTTTAAATATTTTTCTTTTAATTTCCCAATTGAAATAATCGAGATATTCACACTCATTCCCCACCTTACAAACATGTTATCCACATAACTTATCCACATATCCACAATTGTTACCCACATATTGTGTGAGAATCTGTGTTCGATACAACATATGTCGCCTCGTTTTGACAAAATTCACATGTTTTTTTCTCTTTTTCCGAGTTATCCACATTGTTAATAACTGGCGCAACTTCACACTCATCCACAATAATATCTAAAGCTAATTCAACATGTTCTAAACAACAAGGTAAATTCATATTCTTCACCTCACTTTTCTACAATAGAAAACAGGAGGTAGGCCCTCCTGTTTTTAATACTTTTGAATGCCTAGTTTAACCGTTGTTGTTGCTCGTTTTGTACCACGATAAAACGTAAGAGTCATTTTATCATTAATTTTTTTATCATATAAGGCCGTACGGAATCCGATAATATCGCGAACCGGTTTTCCATCTACTGCTACAATCACATCGTGTTCTCGTAAACCAGCATCTACACCTGGCGAAGGACTTTTCACATCTAAAATGCAAACTCCCTCTGTTACATTGCCTGGTAAATGCAATGTTTTTGACCAATGGTAATTTGGAATCTCATTTAACGATCTAAGTTCAATTCCAACATACGGTCTCCTTACTTTTCCATACTTCTCTAATTCATTCATAATTGGAACAGCTCTAGTAACTGGAATAGCTAGTCCAATTCCCTCTACTTCTTTTGCTGCAATTTTCATTGAGTTAATGCCAATTAATTGACCTGCCGCGTTTACAAGTGCACCACCACTATTACCTGGATTAATTGCTGCGTCTGTTTGCAATACTTCTACTTGCCAATCATAATGTCCATCTTGATCTAAATCCACAGGGACAATACGTTCATTAGCCGAAATAATGCCTTGTGTGACAGTTCCAGAAAATTGCAGCCCGAGTGGGTTTCCAATCGCAATGACCGGTTCCCCTCTACGAACAGTATTAGAATCGCCAATTTCAATTATTTTTTTTACATGCTTTGCATCTATTTCTAGTACAGCTAAATCTGTGACTACATCAGTTCCTAATACTTTTCCCGGAATCTTCTTACCATCACTTAAACTTACTTCAATACGATTTGCTCCAGCAACAACATGATTATTCGTTACAATATAAGCTTGACCATCTGTCTTTTTATAAATTACACCCGATCCTGTACCAGCTTCTGAATCTGCCTCTGAAAAATTATCTCTTTGAATATTAATAACGCCAACAACAGCTTCAGACGCACGATCAACAGCATCAACAAAGCTAATCTGTTTAATTCCTTGAGCTTCAGCCATATTACTTCCGCTTGCTTCAGCTTGCGGAAGCGCCCCCGCATCATTCGCAAATAAAGGAGCTCCAAATGCAAATAACGAAGCTCCTACAATCGTTCCTGCTATACTAGAAATAACAATACCTTTATGCTTCTTTTTTCTTGCACGTTTCATACGATAATTCTCTTCATCAATAAAGGACATATTTGTTCACCCATCTTCCTGAAAACAACTATATTCACCTTTATTGTTTACTAAAATGAAGAATTATACGTATTGAATTTTTGTAGGCATTTTCGGATCTGTATCGTGAATTTCGAAGGCTTCTCCCACTCCAAATCCTTTTTCCTCTAATACTTGTGATACTGACATACGTGCTAGTTCTTTCATGTTATTATCTAAACTTAAATGGGCTAAATAAATATGTTTTGTCTCATCTGTAATTACATCCGCCATCGCTAATGCAGCGTCCTCATTACAAACGTGACCCACATCACTTAAAATACGTCGCTTAATACTCCATGGATAACGTCCCATACGAAGCATTTCCACGTCATGATTACTTTCAAACACGAAAGCATTAGCACCCTTAATAACACCTTTCATACGATCACTCACGTATCCCGTATCTGTAATAAGGGCTAACTTTCTATTATTGTTATGAAAAGCATAGAACATCGGCTCTGCCGCATCATGAGAAACCCCAAATGACTCGACCTCAATATCACCGAATGTTTTCACATCCCCAACTGAGAAAATAAACTTTTGCTCAGTTGGGATATTTCCTATTAAATGTTCCATTGCATTCCATGTTTTCTCATTTGCATAAACAGGTAAATCATATTTACGTGCCAATACACCTAACCCTTTAATATGGTCACTATGTTCATGTGTTACAAGAATACCTGATACATCATTTATATTTAGTTCTGCCTGTTTAAATAAAGCCTCTGTTGCTTTACCACTTAAACCTGCATCGACGAGCAATTTTTTTTCATCTGTTCCTACATATAGCATATTCCCTGTACTTCCACTTGCAAGTACGCTAAAATGCAACCCCATTCTTTCTCACTCCAGTATGTTCATCAACCACTTGATTTTCCCTTTCCCCTAATTCCATAACTTGTCCTTCAATTGCATTTACAAAGAAGTCCTGCTTCTGCTCCGTTTTTAAATTCCATGTTGGAGCGAGTACTTGGTTATTAGAAGTAGATGCGGTAAGGGTGGCATAACCAATTTGTGCTTCTTTTACATGTGTATTCCCATGAACTTTATTTTTTAAATACAGATTTTCTAAAGCTGTTTGAGCAGTAATAATTTCTTGCTGTTTCGTTTTTTCACTTTCGCCCATTTCTTTTAAATCAGTTAGCATCGTCTGCGTGTACGACACAAGTTCATTTTTTTCATTTAATTCCACAACAATCATTGCCTGATCGTTATAGAAAATAGGCTTATCTTTATATTTTTGGAAGAAGTAAATTTTAGAGTCTTTCATCGCCCCAAACTCATACTTTTGTCCATCCAATACATAGTTCTTCAAAAAATCACTATACTTATCTTTGGATAATGATTTTGTATTTAAAAAGGGCTCTTTTAGCTTACTTTCTATCTTGTACATATTTTGTATATGCGCCGTTTGACTCTTTAAGGACTGTACATCTTCTTCTTTAAATGCCTTGTTTTCCGCCCTAATAAATGACTCTTTTTTCGGTTCTTTAGGGAAATTACCCATAGTAATTTTGTTTGCTTTTAATTCTTGATCTATCTTTGTTTCTGCAATAAGCTCCAACTGATTACTATCTTGCTTTTGAATGAATTGAAAAATGAGAAAGAGGTCCAAAACAAAAAAGGTCACAATAAATATGGTTTTAATCCGATCCCAATCCATTTAGTCCTCCCTCACTCCACTCATATATTTTTTGTTTACCCGCTTCATCTTCAACAAACTTTACATACCAAATTGGCTGTAGTCGAGCTACTTGTCCATCTAGTGATAATTTGTATCCAATACCAATGTCTTTAATGAATCGTTTATCTACCGCGGCATTATTTTCTAAGGATGCTATTACAACGTGACCTGATGGAAGAGTAACCTTCTGTTCTATACCTTTCGTATTTAAAGACAACAACGGTCTTTCATATTCCATTACTTCTTCTGATCCCCATACTTGTCTCAATTCAGCTAATCCATCTGTATTGAATACGGAATATCCATCTTCATGTAAACGGAATACCGTCTGTCCTTTATTCATATAGTCCAAACGATATGAATCCAAACTCCCACTGTGACCATTTACAAAATCAAAGCTTTTTTGTAAAAGCATTAAATTATCTGTCGTTTTCTCACTTGAAACAGAAGAATTTTTATACTTTAGCATATGACGATCGTTTTCAATCTCCATGGACCTAATACCATCTGTAAATGTTTCTTTCGATTTCTCGGTAATAGGGCTTAAATAACGTGGGTCACTAAAAAGAGCATTCTTAAATGTGTCGACCGCTAAATTAGATGAAATATATGTTATATTACTTAATTCTGTCGTTCCATCTGGTAAAAATAGCTTTTTCATATCATTAATTTGATAGTCAAAATAAGGTTTTGCCGATACTATAAATTGATTTTGTGCATTTACAATATCTTTTAAATACAAACCACTTAATTTTGCTTCATATATTCTAGAGTTATCGCCATCAGAAACAAAATTAATTTTAATTTCTTGATCCCTACTTCTAGAAGGGTCAAGAATAATTCGATTAAAATGTTTAGGCTTATCTATACTTTTTTCTTTCATATTAAACATAGATTTAACTGCATCAAATGGGATGTTGGTAGGAAAAACAAGTTCCATTTTCCCTTCACCATGCACATAAGAAAGGAAATCAGCCTTAGCAATCGATATCTCTTTGAAATCATGTAATTCCCCTGCTTCCAAAGGTTTATAGATTGATTCTATATCGCCCTCTCTTTTGCTCCCGTAATGATTTTTATCTTTATGCACGATGATAGAAGTAGGACGGACAACATCAGCGATTTTAGTTTGAGTAGTTCCTTCATTCCCCTGCACAAATTTTGCGTTTTGCATAGACGTGGAATCTGGCACATACGTCCATAAGTTAAAAGTAAGAAATAGGCTAATTACAACTAAATTAATTAAAACTATCGTTTTAACATTTTCCATACTCATTCCCAATCGTCCTCTTCATCCGCTGCCATTGGCAATGTGAAATAAATAGTTGTCCCTTTTCCTTCCTCACTCTTCGCCCAAATCGAGCCACCATGCGCCTCAATCATTTCTTTCGCAATTGCTAATCCAAGTCCTGTACCACCCATTTGTCTTGAACGTGCTTTATCTACGCGATAAAAACGTTCAAAGATTTTATCGACGTTTTCTTTTGGAATACCCATTCCTTGGTCACTTACACTAATCTCTAATAATTCCCCCCGATCACGTAAGCGATATGTTACTGTTCCACCTTCTGGTGAATACTTTAATGCATTCGAAATAATGTTATACAAAACTTGCGTAATTTTATCCGTATCCATATCAATAAATCGGGATTTCTTAGAGAAAGATCGTTTGAAACTTACGTTTTGCTCTTTAGACATTTCAAAACGATCAATAATGTTATTAAAGAAGTCAGTAAAGTCGACCCATTCTTTCATTAAACGATGTTCTGTACTATCAAGTTTAGAAAGTTGCAATAACGCATTTACAAGTCTAATCATTCTTTCTGTTTCTTCTTGTGTAACTGTTAAAAATTGCGGTGCAATATTCGGATCTTGCCACGCGCCGTCCGTAAGTGCCTCTAAGTAACTACGCATCGTTGTTAATGGCGTTCTTAATTCATGGGAAACGTTTGCCACAAACTCGCGGCGTTCCCTTTCTATACGCTCCTGCTCAGTTACATCATATAATACGGCAATTAAACCATTTGCTTTCCCTGTCTCTTTTTGAATAACAGAGAAACTAGCACGTAAAATATATGGCTCATTTCTCGTACTAAAATCTAATAAAACGGAATCAGGCTCTTCGTATAAATGATCGAGCGTAAATTCTTCTTGTATCCCTAATACTTCTAAAACAGATTGATCGAGCGCCGTTTCACGCGAAACATTTAGCATCTTTTCCGCAGGATCATTCAATAAAATAATGTCTCCTTTTCGGTCAGTAGCTATTACTCCATCTGTCATATGTGATAAAACGGATGATAATTTACGTCTTTCACTTTCAGTTGAAGAACGAGCTTGTTGTAATTTTTTTGATAAATTATTGAAAGATAATGCTAATTGTCCAATTTCATCATGGCTATGCACTTTTACTTTTCTTGAATAGTTTCCTTTTGCCATTTCAATCGCTTGTCTTCGCATATCTGAGATTGGTCTCGTAATCGTTTGAGCTAATAAAATTCCCAGTACAGCTGTTACGAGTAATGCAATAACGGTTCCAGTCGCAAAAATTTGATTAATATCCTTCATCTGTTTATAAACATCTTCCATAGATGCAACAATGTAAATAACACCAAGTGCATCCTTGCCGTTATCATCTAGAATAGGAGTAAGCATAACTTGTACACGATGGCCTGTACGACCATCCTTCTCAATTTTCACTTCTGGCTTTTTTTGTACCAATACCCGCTGAACAGCTATATCAGTTGATGTTCTATTTACCTTGTTTTGCTTTGACTCATCTGAAATAGCGAGTAACTTTCTATGCGAATCAAATACACTTACCTCTTGGATATCTTTCTTTCGATCAGAGGCAAATTTTCGAATTGAAGTTTTAATCGTTTCATCTGTTGATTCTGTTTCTGCTTTTGTATAACTTTTTTTAAACTCTTGTTTCAAGTTATATGCTAATAAGTTCGTTTGCTGCGTTAAAGAATCTCTAAAGCCTTGTACAAGACTCTTTTCTAACTCTCTTACAAAATATACCCCAATCACTTGCATAGCTATTAATATTAATAGCATATATATGAGTACAAATTTTAAATGAATAGATTGAAAAAAACCAACTTTCTTCATATACTATTCCTGCTCTGGGTCACGCAAGTAATACCCTACTCCACGTCTAGTTACAATTAAAGTAGGATGACTTGGATTATCTTCAATTTTTTCACGTAAACGACGCACTGTTACATCCACTGTACGCACATCTCCAAAATAGTCATAACCCCAAACTGTTTGCAATAAATGTTCACGAGTCATAACTTGTCCTAAATGTTTGGCTAAATAATGTAGTAGCTCAAATTCACGATGTGTAAGTTCAATATTTTCCTCACGTTTCGTTACACTATACGCATTTGAATTGATAACGATTGGTCCAATAACCATTTCCGTATTTTCTTCTTTTTCTGCAGCACCACCTTGTTGATGGCGACGTAAATTCGCCTTCACACGAGCAAGTAATTCCCTCGTACTAAATGGCTTCGTTACATAATCATCTGCTCCAAGCTCAAGCCCTAATACTTTATCAATTTCAGAGTCCTTTGCTGTAAGCATAATAATCGGCATTTCTGAGCTTTTACGTATTTCACGGCAAACCTCTAAGCCATCCTTACCTGGTAGCATAATATCTAATAAAACCATATCTGGCTGCTCTTCATTCGCTTTTTCAATCGCTTCATCACCATCATGCGCCATTACAATTTCAAAACCTTCTTTTTCTAGGTTGAACTTCAAAATATCCGCAATCGGCTTTTCATCATCAACTACTAAAATTTTCTTTCCCATCATCGTCTATTTCCTCCTTATAAAGTGAAACTTTAATCGGTGTTGGTTTTCTTCATCCCACACCTAACTTCTTTACCTTCGCTGAATTTTGGGGTGGGGTCTTACTGCTCGGCAAATAGCGGGTAAAAATATGGTCAATATCCCTAAACACATTGATGTCTACATAGTATGTCCCTATATGACCGCATCTTTTGCTTAAGTACTTTCTCCTCTATTCTCACAGACTCATGTATGATCCACTTTTACACGGAATCCTATACGATCTATAGAAAAACCTCTAGCTTCAACTGCTAGAGGCTTCTCATTCTATTTTAAAATAACTACTCACTTTTGTAAAATTACACAAATAAAAAGGATATTAAGTGGGCCCACTTAATATCCTGAGAGTGGCTCGGGACGGAATCGAACCGCCGACACGAGGATTTTCAGTCCTCTGCTCTACCGACTGAGCTACCGAGCCAAAACTATATATAAAACCACTAATGGTGGTATAAACAAAAGTGGCGGTCCCGACCGGGGTCGAACCGGCGATCTCCTGCGTGACAGGCAGGCATGTTAACCACTACACCACGGGACCAAAAATGAACATAAAAAAAACATGACCCGTACGGGATTCGAACCCGTGTTACCGCCGTGAAAGGGCGGTGTCTTAACCACTTGACCAACGGGCCACGAAAAATAAAATGGTGAGCCATGAAGGATTCGAACCTTCGACCCTCTGATTAAAAGTCAGATGCTCTACCAACTGAGCTAATGGCTCATACTCACCAACGTCATATTTTCGTGACGACAAGATGTATCATAACATGTTTTCTTTGTTTTTTGCAATACCTTTTTTTATTTTTTATAAAAGATAAGAAAAAACTCATGCGGACATGAGTTTTTTCTCAAAAATATCAATTAAGCTTCGTATACGTTACGAACAATATTTGTTTGGTTACGATCTGGTCCAACTGAGAACATAGATAATTGAATTCCTGTTAACTCAGAAACACGTTCTACGTATTTTCGTGCATTTTCAGGAAGCTCGTCTAATGATTTTACACCAGTAATATCTTCTGTCCAACCTGGAAGCTCTTCGTATACAGGCTCACATTTCGCTAAAATGTTTAAGTTTGCTGGAACTTCATCGATAACTTCGCCATTGTATTTGTAAGCAACACAAATTTTAAGAGTCGGAATACCTGTTAGAACGTCGATAGAATTTAATGATAAATCTGTTAAACCACTAACACGACGTGCATGTCTTACAACAACGCTATCGAACCAACCTACGCGGCGTGGACGACCAGTTGTCGTTCCATACTCACGACCAACTTCACGAATTTGATGACCAATTTCATCATGAAGCTCAGTAGGGAAAGGACCATCACCTACGCGGCTTGTATATGCTTTACACACACCTACAACGCGAGTAACTTTCGCAGGACCAACTCCAGTTCCAACTGTTACACCACCAGCAATCGGGTTAGAAGATGTAACGAACGGGTACGTACCGTGGTCGATATCAAGCATAACACCTTGTGCACCTTCAAATAATACACGGTGATTGTTATCTAGTGCATCATTTAATACAACAGACGTATCACATACATATTGCGCGATTTGTTGTCCGTACTCGAAGTACTCTTCGAAGATTTCTTCTAAACTGAAACCTTCTGTATCGTACATTTTTTCAAATAAACGATTTTTTTCTACTAAATTGCGCTCAAGCTTTTCTTTAAATGCTTCACGGTCTAAAAGATCAGCCATACGAATACCAATACGAGCAGCTTTATCCATATATGCAGGACCGATACCTTTTTTCGTTGTACCGATTTTATTATCACCTTTACTTGCTTCTTCTAATTCATCTTGTTTTAAGTGATAAGGTAAAATAACGTGCGCACGGTTACTTACACGCAAATTATCAGTACTTACACCACGATCGTGTAAGTATTTTAACTCTTCAAGTAATGCTTTCGGATCTACTACTAAGCCATTTCCGATTACACAAATTTTCTCTTTATAGAAAATACCAGATGGAATTAAGTGTAATTTATATTTAACTCCGCCGAAAACAATTGTATGTCCCGCGTTATTTCCACCTTGATATCTTGCAACTACTTCCGCATGCTCAGAAAGAAAATCAGTGATTTTACCTTTTCCTTCGTCGCCCCATTGTGTTCCTACAACTACTACTGAAGACATTATTAAAGCACCTCCGCGATTTTCAAACGATCTATTCAAACAATATAATTGTACCAAAACCGAAAAAGAAGTCAACCAAAAAGCGAACATTTTTTTATTAAAAAACATTTTCGTTCGTAAGAATTATATTTTCACATTATGAAAGCCTTATCTTTCCTATAAAAAAAAAGAAACACATCTTATTATAAGAAATGCGTTTCTTTTTTATACTATCTTTATGCAGGCGGCGCATGTCCATCCTCGAAGCGACGTTCTAAGTTAACGAACTTATTGAATTCTTTAACGAATGCGAGCTCTACTGAGCCTACAGGACCATTACGCTGCTTTGCAATAATAATTTCAATCGTATTTTTATTTTCCGTTTCTCGGTCATAGTAATCTTCACGATATAAGAAGGCTACAATATCAGCATCCTGCTCGATACTTCCCGATTCACGAATATCAGACATCATCGGACGTTTATCTTGACGAGATTCTACACCACGAGATAACTGTGACAAGGCAATAACAGGCACTTGCAATTCACGCGCAATCCCTTTTAATGTACGAGAAATCTCAGATACTTCCTGCTGACGGTTTTCTCCTGATTTCCCACTTCCTTGAATAAGCTGTAAATAGTCAATCAAAACCATCCCAAGGCCTTGTTCTTGCTTTAATCTACGACATTTCGCTCGAATCTCATTTACTTTAATCCCTGGTGTATCATCAATATAGATACCAGCATTAGAAAGGCTACCCATCGCCATTGTTAATTTCGCCCAATCATCAGAAGTTAATGAACCGGTACGAAGTCTTTGTGCATCAATATTTCCTTCTGCACAAAGCATACGCATAACAAGCTGATCAGAGCCCATCTCTAGACTAAAAATCGCTACATTTTCATCCGTTTTCGTCGCTACGTTTTGTGCGATATTTAATGAAAATGCGGTTTTCCCTACTGACGGACGTGCCGCTACGATGATTAAATCATTTCGTTGGAAACCTGCGGTCATCTTATCTAATTCAGTAAATCCAGTTGGTATCCCAGTAACTTCACCTTTTTGATTATGCAAAAGTTCAATTTTATCGTAAGCATCTACAAGAACATCTTTAATGTTTTGGAATGCTTTTGCATTCGTTTGGTGAGATACTTCTAATATTTTTTTCTCAGCCTCATTTAAAAGGCCATCCACGTCATCTTCTCTCTCATACCCATCAGATACGATATGAGTCGCCGTTCGAATCAAACGACGTAACAGCGCCTTTTCGGCGATGATTCGTGCATAATATTCTACGTTAGCAGCAGTTGGAACAACTTCTGCTAATTCTGCTAAGTAAGAAACCCCACCAACTTCTTCTAATAATCCTTGATCAGCCATTGCTGATGTCATTATTACTAAGTCAATCGGTTCTCCTTTATCAGATAACCCAAGCATGACTTCAAAAATCTTTTGATGTTTCGTTCGATAAAATGAGTCAGGTACCAATAGTTCCGATGCTGACGTTAATGCATCTTGATCAATTAATATGGCCCCTAAAACCGCCTGCTCAGCCTCTATATTATGTGGAGGGGTACGATCAGCCATTACATCACTCATACGCAATCCTCCTTGCTTAACCTATTTTTATTGTTCACTAACATGAACTTTTACTGTTGCAGTTACTTGCGGATGCAACTTCACAGTAACGTTTGTATAGCCTAATGCACGAATCGCATCATCCATTTCAAATTTACGTTTATCAAGTTTAATTTTATGTGATTTTTGCATTGCATCTACGATTTGTTTACTTGTGATTGAACCGAATAGACGGCCACCTTCTCCAGATTTCGCCTTTACTTCTACAGTTAGTTTTTCTAACGTTTCTTTCAACTCTTTTGCATTTTCAACCTCTGCTGCTGCATCTTTTTCTTCTTTTCGCTTTTGAGCTTCTAAAGTTTTCATACTGCTATTTGTCGCTTCAGCAGCTAATCCTTGTTTTAGTAAGAAGTTATTTGCATAACCATCTGGTACGTTTTTTATTTCCCCTTTTTTCCCTTTACCTTTTACGTCTTTTAGAAAAATTACTTTCATGATTGTGTGCCTCCCTGTAAATAGTCATCAATAACAAATCGAAGCTTCTCCTCAGCTTCATCTACTGTAACATTTTTCATTTGTGTGGCTGCATTCGTTAAATGCCCGCCACCGCCTAAATTCTCCATAATTAGCTGCACGTTCACTTCACCTAAAGACCTGCCGCTAATTCCAATGAAATTCTCGCCACGTTTCGCAATAACAAATGACGCAATAATTCCTGTCATTGTTAATAATGTGTCCGCTGATTGCGCGATAAGCACTTGATCGTAGTAATCATCACTATCAACTTTTGCAATCGCAATTCCATTTGTATAAATGTACGCATTTTTAATAGCTTTTGCAACCCGTAAATACTGATCCATATCTTCTTTTAAAAGCTCTTGTACAAGTACAGTATCTGCACCATGTGAGCGTAAATAAGAAGCGGCATCAAACGTACGAGCACCCGTGCGGAATGTAAAGCTTTTCGTATCAACAATAATACCAGCTAACAATGCTGTTGCTTCTAACATTGTCATTTTTAAATTTTTCGGTTGGTATTCCAGTAATTCTGTAACAAGTTCTGCCGTGGAAGAAGCATATGGCTCCATGTAAACAAGCAATGGATCTTCAATAAAATCTTCTCCTCGGCGATGATGGTCAATAACAACTACGTTTTCAATTTTGTGTAACAGCTTTTCTTCCATCACCATTGAAGGTTTATGCGTATCAACAACAACAAGTAAAGAATCATCATTTGCAAATTCCATCGCTTGTCCTGGTGTAATAAAGTGCGACCATAACTCTTCGTTTTGTTTCACTTTATCCATCAAACGCTTAATTCCCTTATCAGAATCATTTTCATCTAACACAATATATCCTTTGCGCTCATTTAATTGTGCTACCTTTAAAATACCAATCGCAGCACCAATTGCGTCCATATCAGGAGCCCTATGCCCCATTATAATGACATTACTACTTTCTAACACTAAATCCTTTAATGCATGCGAAATAACTCTGGCACGTACACGAGTACGTTTTTCAACTGGATTTGTCTTACCACCATAAAACTTAACTTTACCTGTCGCTTGTTTAATAGCTACTTGATCTCCACCACGGCCAAGCGCAAGGTCTAAACCGGACTGAGCCATTGCCCCAAGCTCTGATAAAGGTAAATCACCTGATCCAACACCTACACTTAAGGTGAGTGGTATATTCCTTTTGGATGTTTCTTCACGCACCTGATCTAAAATGCTAAACTTCCCTTTCTCCATCTGTGCTAAAATACTCTCATTTAGTACAACGAAGAATCTTTCTGAAGATGCACGTTTTAAATATGCCCCATACTTAACGGCCCATTCATTTAGTCGTGATGTTACAAGACTTGTTATATTCGTACGTAATTGATCATCTAACCCTTGTGTAACCTCATCATAATTATCTAAATAAATAACAGCCAAAACAGTGCGTTGATCCTCGTACATCTTTTCAATCTCTGTTTGTTCCGTTACATCAAAGAAATAAATTAACTTTTCTTCTTTCCTTACAAAAACGCGAAACTTTCGGTTATTTAAAGAGACTATATCATCGGAAGTTTCTCCCTTAATAAAAAGAAGTAACGTTTCTGATACATCATAAAGATGCCATCCAGCTAATGCATGCTGTCCTAGACATGAAGATAAATAAGGATTCGCCCAATCAATCCCATAATCCTTATTGTATAACAAAATACCAATCGGCATTTGGTTAAACGCTTCATTACTCACTTTCTTTACTCTTGTAATCATATCTGTCGTATATTTTTCGAAATTCCTTTGAAAGGTCAGTTCAAAACGTATAACAACAAAAAGTACAATGCAAAAAATAAAAAAGGTGGATATCCCCATAATTAAATGAAAATAACAGAGGATCGCAATGAGCACAAGCACGAAAAATGCCAATACATAAACAGGATATAAAAACCACTGTTTCTTATAAAATTCAGGCATGTATACAACTCCTATAAAGTAAAACTAACTCTCCTTCCAGTTAGTTAAACAGATTAAAATAGTATAAGGAATATTACTTTATCCTCCTATTTTAGTACGCAATGAAATCCCTAAATCAATTATACCTAAGATTGTCACAAGAGGAAACAGCATCGGAATAAACATGCAGACAATAAAACTAATAATAGGAACTCCTTTCGTAAAACCTTTCCTATGCGCTATAAAAGCGATAAATGTCAGACCTTGTAGTACTAGTAGTAAAGCAAATATGACATATAGGTTAGAAAATACCATATGTAAATATGATGTCGGTTCTACTTTTATAAAAGTTGATAGCAAAATAAATATAACGTAATACCAAACAATACTCTTTGGTAATTGTATATCTTTAAATTTAGGCCAAGGTATAACGTCATGCTTTAGTTTTCTCAAAACACTACCTGATATCATAACTGTAATCCAAGAAAAACATACCGAGACCATTACAAGCAAACTTGGGAATAATGTTTGTAACACATCATTAAATTGTGCAAATAATTCTTTTTGCTCTTTACTAATAGGCATACCAGCAGTAGTGACTATTTTTTCACTTTGCGCCATACTTTCATTAAGCATATTTTGCATTTGCTTCATTAAATCTATGTTAAAAAACTTTATACTTGCAACATAAATGAGCATAATAGCAATTAAGTACGCAAGCGTCCCCGCCATCAAAATTTCTACCGGTTTTTTTTGTTTTTTATACATATATCCTAAAACGATACCTATCAATCCAAACATAGTTGTCTTTACTAGGTTCATCGGTTGACTGACAATAACAGTAATAAAAAGCGCCGCTGTAAAAATTACAAAGGCATTAGATAATCTATATCTTATCGTTAGCAATATAAACGGCAATGGCAACGCAAACGTTACAACTCTACCTAAAATTGGAACATACATAGATATAAGCAATAACATTGCATATATCGCTAACAGTGCTGCACCCTCAGTAATAAATTTCGTATTTTTCATTATCTAACCTCTCTTTCAAAAAAGAAAAGCATAGCAAAATGCACAGTAGAGTCCGACTCTACTGTGCATTTCATACGCTATTATTCACCAACATATGGTAAAAGTGCCATTTGACGAGCACGTTTAATTGCAACTGTAAGTTTGCGTTGGTATTTTGCGCTTGTTCCTGTTACACGACGAGGTAAAATTTTACCACGCTCAGAAACGAAACGTTTTAATAAATCAACATCTTTATAGTCAATGCGAGTGATGCCGTTAGATGTGAAGAAACACACCTTACGACGTTTCGCACGTCCACCTTTGCGTCCTGCCATGTCTATTCCCTCCATTCTTTGTTAAAAATAGCCGATTTATACCACTAAAATGGTAAATCGTCGTCCGAAATGTCAATCGGTTGACCAACATTCGAAAATGGATCGTCATTCTTTGTAAATCCAGAGTTACCAGTGTTACCTGAGTTACCACCTGGATTACTAGACTGACCAAACGGGTTAGAGCTTTGGTTACCGAAACCAGCTCCTGATGGTTGCTGATTGAATGAACCACGTTGCTCCCCACCGCCATTACGCGGCTCTAAAAATTGTACGCTCTCCGCAAGAACTTCTGTTACATATACACGTTTACCATCTTGTCCATCGTAATTACGAGTTTGAAGACGTCCGTCTACGCCTGCTAAGCTACCTTTTTTCAAATAATTTGCCACGTTTTCTGCTTGTTTACGCCATATTACACAATTAATAAAGTCAGCTTCACGCTCACCTTGTTGATTCGCAAATGCGCGATTCACAGCTAACGTAAAAGTAGCTACTGCAACACCATTGGGCGTGTAACGTAAGTCAGGGTCCTTAGTTAAACGACCAACGAGGATAACACGATTCATCAATCGAACCACTCTCCCTTATATATCAATTATTTTTCTTCTTCTTTAACAACGATATGACGAAGGATATCTTCGTTGATCTTAGCTAAACGGTCGAATTCGTTAATCGCTTCTGCGTTAGAGTTCACGTTTAAGATCATGTAGAAACCTTCACGTAAGTCGTTGATTTCGTAAGCTAAACGACGCTTACCCCACTCTTTCGTGTTAATGATTTCTGCACCATTGTTTGTTAAAACACCTGCGAAACGTTCAACTAAAGCTTTTTGAGCTTCTTCTTCAACGCCAGGACGAATGATGTACATAATTTCGTACTTTCTCATTACACTTTCACCTCCTTTTGGTCTAAACGGCCCATAATGGGCAAGGAGCAATTAATTTATAGTAATTACTCACGAGTTTAGATTATATCATAGTAAGTTAGATGAATCAACTCACCCATACATAAAAAACTTGGCAAAAACATAATATATTTGCCAAGTTCATATCTTTATTTTTCCTAGGAAATATTAAATTAAACGTTGAAGCGGAAGTGCATAACGTCTCCGTCTTTTACGATATACTCTTTTCCTTCTAAACGAACTTTACCAGCTTCTTTTGCAGCTGTCATAGAACCGTTTGTCATTAAATCTTCGTAAGAAACTGTTTCTGCACGAATAAATCCACGCTCAAAGTCTGTATGAATTACGCCAGCACATTGTGGTGCTTTCATACCTTGTTTAAACGTCCATGCACGCACTTCTTGCACACCTGCTGTGAAGTAAGTAGCAAGTCCTAATAAATCATATGCAGCACGAATTAATTGATCTAAACCAGATTCTTCAATGCCTAGTTCTTCAAGGAATACTTTTTTCTCTTCCTCGTCTAGCTCAGCGATTTCTTCTTCGATTTTTGCACATACAACGATTACTTGAGAATTTTCATTTGCAGCAAATTCTTTTACCATTTGTACGTATTTGTTTTCAGAAGGATCGATAATATCGTCCTCACTTACGTTTGCTACATATAACATTTCTTTCGTTGTAAGTAAATGAAGACCTTTAACAATCTTCATTTGCTCTTCTGTAAATTCAACAGTACGAGCTGGTTTTCCCTCTTCAAAAGCCTCTTTTAAGCGAACTAAAATTTCATGCTCATATACCGCTTCTTTATCTTTTTGTCTTGCTAATTTCGCAACACGTTCGATACGTTTATCAACAGACTCTAAATCCGCTAAGATTAGCTCTAAGTTGATTGTTTCAATATCATCGATCGGATCTACTTTCCCTGAAACGTGTGTAATGTTTTCGTCTTCAAAACAACGAACAACTTGGCAAATTGCATCTACTTGGCGAATGTGAGATAAGAATTTATTTCCTAAACCTTCACCTTTACTAGCACCTTTTACGATACCTGCAATATCAGTAAACTCAAATACAGTCGGAACAGTTTTTTTCGGTTCTACTAATTCCGTTAATTTATTTAAACGCTCATCTGGTACTTCTACAATCCCTACGTTTGGATCAATTGTACAGAATGGATAGTTTGCAGATTCTGCTCCTGCTTGTGTAATTGCATTAAATAAAGTTGACTTCCCTACGTTAGGTAATCCAACAATCCCAGCCGTTAATCCCATATTTTTCACTCCTATGTCTCAATCTTTCATCATTATAGATAGTAACGAAAAAAATGACAAGTTTCCTCCAAACGAAAAAAGTAACAGCTACCCATTGCAACTGTTACTTTCTCTCTATTCTTCGTGCTTCACAAGTATTTTTTTCACCTTACGATCAAATTCTCTTCGAGGAATCATTACTGAATGGTCACATCCCTCGCACTTAATGCGGATATCCATTCCCATACGAATAATCTTCCAGCGATTCTCACCACATGGGTGGGCTTTCTTCATTTCCACAACATCGTACAAGTTATACTGCTTTTGCTCCATTCTCCAAACCCCTCTCCATACTAAATTGCTTTTCCACTCACCAATTCTTCACGATTATATAAAACCATACGTGGATATGGAATTTCAATTCCATGTAAATCTAGACGATTTTTAATTTCTTTACGAAGGGCTCTTGCAACAACCGCATGTTGCATCGGCTCTACTTCCGCAATAACACGTAATATAACTTCTGATGCAGCCAATGTTTGCACACCTAATAACTGAGGCTTTGTTACCATTTGCGCATACTGTGCAGGTAATTCTTCTAATAACTCTTCAATGACCTGCTCCGCTTTCGCTATGTCAGCCTCATACGAAATGGATACATCAACAAATGCTACACTATTACTAACTGAATAGTTTGTAACTTGAATGATACTTCCGTTTGGTAAAGTATGAATTTCGCCTGTCCAGCTCTTTACTTTTGTTGTACGAAGTCCAATTTCTAGAACGACACCTTCAAACTGACCAATTTTCACATAGTCACCTACTGAAAATTGATCTTCTAGCAAAATAAATAACCCCGTAATAACATCTTTCACTAAACTTTGAGCACCAAATCCGACTGCTAAACCAATTACCCCGGCACCCGCTAATAAACCAGATGCATTAATATTAAACACACCCAAAATCGCAATTAACATAATGAACATAACAACGTATGCCACAATATTTTCAAGTAACTTCGCTACTGTAACTGTACGACGTTCTGAAATTTGAATTGGCGAACGGCTTCCCATACGAAACGCATTTCGTACAATTGCACGCGCAACTCGCACAATAATTGCACCAAGTATTAAAATAACGACTATTTTTAGTGATTTCACACCTATATTCGTCCAATCAATGGACTCAAACCATTTCAACGCTAAATCCATATACCTCTACCTCTCCAACTAAAATTCCTTTTTAATTATCCTTCTCATTGTATCAGAAGTCACCCTGATTTCCGCAAAAATTTTATGACTTTAATTGTATTTGTTAACTTCCGTGCAGGTATAAAATGGAACGAATATATATATACTAGTACTATTATTTCCGTTTTCACTCAAGTTTTACAGGAAATACGCACTTATAGTTTTCCATTTTACTCACCATATAACATATTTTGAAAATTTATTAAAAGGATGGATGCTTCATGAATATTGGAAGTTTTCGCTTACCCTTTTTCGAAAAAGAAACTCAAAATGTTATGCACCAAGACGTAGAAGCCTCCGAGACAATTAGTAACTTCTTACTTTCCCATATTCCTATTAAAACAAATATACCGATTATTCTCGTGTGTATCGGAACAGATCGTTCTACAGGCGATGCACTCGGTCCGTTAGTCGGTACGAAACTAGAACAAGTAGGAATTAAAAACTTCCAAGTGTTCGGCACACTAGATGAGCCAGTGCATGCACTAAATTTAGAAGAAAGAATTCAAAATATACAGAAAGATAATCCTACTTCATTTATAATTGCGGTTGATGCCTGTTTAGGGAAGTCTCAAAGCATCGGTTCCATCACTACCGGAATGGGGCCTAGTAAACCTGGAGCTGCGATGAACAAAAAATTACCTGCAGTTGGTGATTTACATATTCATGGCATCGTAAATCTAAATGGTTTTATGGAGTTTTTCGTCCTGCAAAATACAAGATTAAGTTTAGTCATGAAAATGGCTGATGTAATTGCACAAAGTATAAAAGAAACAGACCAAAAATTATCTGTATTAAAAAAAGCAAACCATCTATAAATAATAAGATGGTTTGCTTTTTAGTTTTTCTGCGCTAATAATTCTAAAATACGATTTAAATCTTCTTTATTAAAAAATTCAATTTCGATTTTACCTTTTTCTTTTTTCGTTTCTTTAATTTTCACATCTGTGCCAAACTTTTCCCTTAAGAACGTTTCGCGTTCTACAAAAAATATGTTTCTCTCTTTTTTCACTTGTTTTGTTTCACGTGAAACGCGTTGATTAATCTCCTGAACAATTTTCTCTAATTGACGAACATTTAATCCTTCTTTTTCGATTCGTTTCAATAAAGATTTCAATTGTTCTTCATCTTTTATCGTAAGCAAAGTTCTCCCATGAGCCATTGAAAGTTGCCCATTTGCAATCATATCTTGCACAAATGGAGGGAGGCTTAATAAACGCGTATAATTTGCAATGTAAGGTCTGCTCTTACCAAGACGTTTTGCTAATTGTTCTTGCGTTACATTTAGCTCATTCATTAACATTTGATATGCCATTGCTTCTTCCATTGGGTTTAAATCTTCTCGTTGTAAGTTTTCAAGCAATGCAAATTCCATCATTTGCTGCTCATTTAATTGTCTTACAACGGCAGGTACCTTTTCGAGCCCCGCCTCTTTGGCAGCACGATATCTTCTTTCACCTGCAACAATTTCATATCCTTTAATACTCTTCCTAGCAATTAACGGTTGCAATATGCCGTGCTCTTTAATAGAGGCCGATAATTCTTGAATTGCCTCTTTATTAAAGTGTTTACGTGGTTGATATGGATTCGGTCTTAATTCAGTTATCACGATCTCCTGAATTGCCTCTTCTTCTTTCACATCTAAATCAGGAAAAAACACATTAATTCCTCTTCCTAATCCTTTAGCCACCTGCAATCACTTCCTCTGCTAAATCTATATATACTTCTGCCCCTCTTGATTTAGCGTCATACTGCATAATTGGTTTCCCATGACTTGGTGCTTCACTTAAACGAACATTACGAGGAATAATCGAACGGTATACTTTATCCCTAAAGTATTTTTTCACTTCATCTATAACCTGAATCCCTAAATTCGTACGGGCATCCAACATCGTTAGCAATACACCTTGAATTGCTAGATTTTTATTTAAGTGCTTTTGCACAAGTCGAACTGTATTTAATAGCTGACTTAATCCTTCTAGTGCGTAATATTCGCATTGAACAGGAATAATAACAGAATCTGCTGCGGTTAACGCATTAATCGTTAATAACCCTAAGGACGGGGGACAGTCGATAATAATATAGTCATATTCATCACGAACTGGCTGTAATGCCCTTTGTAAACGTACTTCCCGGGAAATAGTCGGTACCAATTCAATTTCAGCACCTGCCAATTGAATTGTAGCGGGTAGAACATCTAAGTTTTCAGTTGCGGTTTTCCGTATAACCCCTTGAACATCTGCATCTTCCACAAGAACATTGTAAATACATTGATCTAATTCGGATTTTTCAATTCCCACACCAGTCGTTGCATTTCCTTGAGCGTCAATATCTACAAGAAGGACCTTTTTACCTACTTGTGCCAATCCAGCCCCTAAATTAACAGATGTTGTTGTTTTTCCAACGCCACCTTTTTGATTGGCAATAGCAATGATTTTTCCCATGATGTCACCTACTTTCAACCTTTCTATCTTATTCTAGTAACAATTACGTTTATTGTAACATGAAATAAAAGTTTTTCTTTTACGTCCTTATTAAACTTCAAAATTTATTTCTAAACTCCTTCTTCATCTAACAAGAAAATATAGTAAAAGAGACCTATCCAATAGGATAAGGTCTCTAACACGCCATTATTATTTTTTCTTCGGAATTTTAATTGTAATTTGATAGTATTCATCAAATTCTTCTTCCGCAGAATTAACATTTAAACCACTGTCAGCAACCATTTGTAATGACTGCCTAATTGTATTCATGGCAATTCTCGTATCTCGACTTACTGCTTTTTGCTTTGCCTTACGCTTCGGTTTGGCTTCCTCTAGTAATTTCGCAATTCGTTCCTCTGTTTGCTTTACATTCAGTTGTTTCTCTACAATTTCCTGTAAAACCTTCAGTTGTAATTCCTCATTCTTTAAAGGAATGAGCGCGCGGGCATGACGTTCTGTAATGCTTTTTTCTAATAACGCACGTTTTATTTCTTCAGGCAACTTTAACAATCGCAACTTATTTGCGATTGTGGATTGTCCTTTTCCAAGTCGTTGTGCCAATGCTTCTTGTGTTAAATTATGTAACTCAATTAGCTTTTGATATGCCACAGCTTCCTCGATTGCTGTTAGTTCCTCACGTTGCAAGTTTTCAATTAAAGCTACAGAAGCTGTCTCTGTATCATTTAAGTTCTTTATAATTGCAGGAACCTTTTCCCACCCTAACTTTGTTGCCGCACGGAAACGCCTTTCTCCAGCGATAATCTCGTACTTGTCATCCTCATATTGCCTCACAACAATTGGCTGAATCAGTCCGTGTGTACGAATCGTTAGTGCTAGCTCTTCAATTCGCGCATCATCAAAAACTGTTCGTGGTTGATAACGGTTAGGGGTAATATTTACTATCGGAATTTCTTGTATTTCTTCATATACCTTTTTATCTATTTCTTCATGGCTTTCGTCTTGTAATTCGAATTCGCTCTCTTTATCTCCAAAGCCAAATAAACGAGAAAACGTATTTTTCATACATATTCCACCACCTTTTAGGCCTATTGACTATTCTCCATAAAATGTTTCCTATGAAACATTTACGTTTTCATTTATATAATTTAATCTTACGTCTAATAAGATTTATTTTTCAATAGGTAATTTATTGGGTGTTCCCGGTTTGCGTGGATATTTCTTTGGTGTCTTGCGCTTTTTCTCGATTAATAAAATATTACGTTCGCTTTCTTCAAACGGTAATTGGAACGTAGACATTTCTTTTAAATTCCCGCCTAGCACCTCTAAAGCATACTTGCCATTTTCAATTTCTTCGTTTGCTGCGGCACCTTTCATTGCAATGAACGTTCCCCCAACTTTTACAAGTGGTAAACATAGCTCACTCAATACCGAAAGACGCGCAACTGCACGTGCCATTACAATATCGTACGATTCACGTACACCTTCTTTTTTCCCAAATGTTTCAGCACGATCGTGACAAAACGCAACGTCACCTAATTCCAACTTTTGTGCTAAATGATTTAAGAAGTTAATACGTTTTTGCAATGAGTCTACAATTGTTACTTTTAAGTGCGGGAAACAGATTTTCAAAGGAATACTTGGGAATCCAGCTCCTGCGCCAACATCACAAATTGAGAATGGTTCTGAAAAATCATAATAAAAAGCAGCCGTAATGGAATCAAAAAAGTGTTTTAAATATACTTCCTCTTTCTCCGTAATAGCCGTTAAGTTCATTTTTTCATTCCACTCTACTAATGTTTCAAAGTAGATTGCGAACTGCTCTAACTGTCTAGAAGAGAGGGTGATACCCTTCTCTTCTAGCATAGATTGAAATTGTTCTATGTTCATCTAACAATATCTCCTTACTATTTATTGGTTCGATACTCGCGCAATTTTTCCTTGTTCAATATACACAAGTAAAATAGAAACATCCGCTGGATTCACGCCAGAAATACGTGAAGCCTGCCCCATTGAAAGTGGACGAACATCTTTCAATTTCTGTCTCGCTTCTGAGGCAAGGCTAGAAATTGCATCATAATCAATATCCACAGGGATTTTTTTGTTTTCCATTTTCTTCATACGCTCTACTTGCTGTAAAGATTTTTCGATATATCCTTCGTACTTAATCTGAATTTCAACTTGTTCTGTAATTTCATCACTTAATTCTACTTCACTTGGTACTAAAAGATGAATATGCTCATATGTCATCTCTGGACGACGTAATAAGTCACTTGCACGTATTCCATCTTTCAATTCACTTCCGCCAATACTACGAATTAATTCTTGAACTTCAGGACGTGGTTTAATAATAATGCTGCTTAAACGTTCCTTTTCCTGTTCAATTTTTAATTTTTTATTTGTAAATCGCTCATAACGCTCTTCTTTAATTAATCCAATTTCACGACCAACTTCAGTTAAACGAAGATCAGCATTATCGTGGCGTAATAATAGGCGATATTCTGCACGAGACGTTAATAGGCGATATGGTTCATTTGTACCTTTCGTTACAAGATCATCAATTAAGACACCAATATAAGCATCCGCGCGACCTAAAATAACTTCTTTTTTACCTAAAGAACGACATGCTGCATTAATCCCAGCCATAAGCCCTTGTCCTGCCGCCTCTTCGTAACCAGAAGTTCCGTTAATTTGTCCTGCTGTATATAAATTTTTAATTTTTTTCGTTTCAAGTGTTGGCCATAGTTGTGTTGGCACAATTGCATCATATTCAATTGCATAACCTGTACGCATCATTTCAACGTTTTCTAGGCCAGGTATTGTTCTAAGCATATCACGTTGCACATCTTCTGGTAAGCTTGTGGATAAACCTTGTACATACACTTCTTGTGTATTACGTCCTTCTGGCTCTAAGAAAATTTGATGACGTGGTTTATCATTAAATCTTACTACTTTGTCTTCAATTGAAGGACAATATCTAGGTCCTGTTCCCTTAATCATACCAGAATACATAGCTGAGCGATGTAGGTTTTCATCTATTAAACGATGTGTTTCCGTACTTGTATACGTCAACCAACATGGAATTTGATCCATAATAAATTTTGTCGTTTCAAAAGAGAAAGCTCGTGGTTTATCATCACCTGGCTGAATTTCTGTTTTACTGTAATCAATCGTATTACTATTTACACGCGGAGGCGTACCTGTTTTAAATCTAACAAGATCAAATCCAAGCTCCTCTAAATGTTCGGATAAAGTTATAGATGGTTGTTGATTATTCGGACCGCTCGAATATTTTAAACCTCCCATAATAATCTCACCGCGTAAAAATGTTCCAGTCGTAATTACAACTGTTTTGGCTGTATATTCAGCACCAGCTTGCGTAACTACCCCTTTACATTCGCCATCTTCGACGATTAAACGCTCAACCATTCCTTGGAACAACGTTAAATTTGGTGTTTCTTCAATTGTTTTCTTTAATTCATGCTGGTAAGAGAACTTATCTGCTTGTGCGCGAAGCGCGCGTACAGCTGGTCCTTTACCTGTATTTAACATACGCATTTGAATATACGTTTTATCAATGTTGCGTCCCATTTCTCCGCCTAATGCATCAATTTCCCGAACAACAATCCCTTTTGCTGGTCCACCAACAGAAGGGTTACATGGCATAAACGCTACCATATCTAAATTAATTGTTAACATTAATGTTTTGGAGCCCATTCGTGCTGCCGCAAGACCAGCTTCACATCCTGCATGACCTGCACCGATTACTATGACATCGTATGAACCGGCATTGTATCCCATTGTTTATTCCTCCTAATAATCTCTATCCTTCTAAAACATCGCTATATTATTTTCCTAAACAAAATTGAGAGAACAACTGGTCAATTAGGCTTTCATGGACGGTATCACCAGTAATTTCACCAAGTATTTCCCACGTTCTTGTTAAATCAATTTGCACCATATCAATTGGAACACCATTTTCTATCGCCTCAATTGCATCTCCAATTGTTTTTCCTGCTTGTGTTAATAATCCAATATGTCTCGCGTTAGAAACATATGTCACATCTGCAGAATCAATTGTTCCTTCAAAGAATAAATCAGCTATTGCCTTTTCAAGCTCATCTATTCCTTGTTCCTCAATTAACGATGTTGTAATAATACGATTTCCCGCTGCCAATTCTGTAACACGTTCCATATCGATTACTTGCGATAAATCTGTCTTATTTACAATAATAATGAAATCTTTTCCTTGTACGGCACGGAATAGATCTTCATCCTCATGCGTTAAAGCCTCGCTATAATTAACGACAACTAACACTAAATCAGCTTGGCTCATCATTTCTTTTGAACGCTCTACACCAATTCGTTCAACAACATCTTCTGTTTCACGAATACCGGCTGTATCTATAAGTTTAAGTGGTACACCACGCACATTAACGTACTCTTCAATAACATCACGAGTTGTTCCTGCAATATCAGTTACAATTGCCTTTTTCTCCTGAACAAGACTATTTAATAGCGATGACTTCCCAACGTTAGGTCTACCGATGATTGCAGTAGCAATACCTTCACGTAAAATCTTTCCTTGCTTCGATGTTTCTAATATTTTTGCAATTTCCGTACGAACATGTGTAGCTTTCTCAATTAAAATATTATGTGTCATTTCTTCCACATCATCATATTCCGGGTAATCTATGTTTACCTCAACATGAGCCAACGTTTCTAATATGTCCTGACGCAGACGGCCGATTAATTTAGATAATCGTCCTTCCATTTGATTAATCGCTACGTTCATTGCACGATCTGTTTTTGCACGGATTAAGTCCATAACAGCTTCTGCTTGTGATAAATCAATACGGCCATTTAAAAAAGCACGTTTTGTAAATTCACCAGGCTCCGCTAATCGTACTCCTTGTGCTAAAATAAGCTGCAATACTTTATTTACCGAAACAAGTCCGCCGTGACAGTTAATTTCCACTATATTTTCACGTGTAAAAGTCCTTGGTGCACGCAGAATAGATACCATCACTTCTTCAATAACCTGATTTGTATCTAAATCGACAATATGACCATAATGAATTGTGTGAGAAGGAACCTCTGTTAAATCCTTCCCTTTAAAAATACGATTAACTTTTTCAACCGCATCATCTCCACTTACTCGAACAATGGCAATTGCACCCTCTCCAAGCGCTGTGGAAATCGCGGCAATTGTATCAAATTCCATGTCCTTTCACCTCACTTGCTTATTTATCTCTATTTCAACATGATTATTTTCTTCACTAAATTATTAGAATACCATAACGAACCTATCTACAAAAGAATAATAACTCATTTTATTATGTCCTCATGTAAAAAACACTAAACTTATTCACAGTGGATAAGTTTAGTGTTTTTTAGTTATCCACACCTATTTTCCACTCAAAAAAACCGGCACTCAATTGAGTAACCGGTCACTTGGAAGATATTACAACATGTCGATGTGGTTCTTTTCCTTTAGAAGTTGTAATGATATTTTGATGATTAGATAATGCTTGGTGGATAATCTTTCGTTCAAAAGATGGCATAGGCTCCAACACAACTCTTTTTTTCGTACTTACTACTTGTTTTGCTAATCGATAAGAAAGTGCTTCTAATGTACCTTTTCTTTTACTACGATAATTTTCAGCATCTAGTGTGATACCAATATACTGCTTCGTACTACGATTCGCCACAAGTTTTGTTAAATACTGTAAAGAATTCAAGGTGTTTCCTCTTTTCCCAATCAAAACACCTATATTTTCGCCAGAAATTGTAAATTCAACTTCGCGTCCTTTTACAATTTTACTAATCTCAGCTTCCACACCCATATCGTGAATAACATTTTTTAAATATTCTTCACATTCTTGAATTGGATCTTTCTTCAATACAACTTCTACTACTGCAGGTCGATTCCCAAATAAACCTAGGAATCCTCTTTTACCCTCATCAATAATATTTATATCTACTCGGTCTTTTGGAACATTTAGTTGTCTTAAAGCATCTTGTACTGCCAGCTCGACTGTTTGTCCTTTAGCAGTAACTACACTCACTTGCTTGATCCTCCTGCCTTACTAGCCTTAATTTCTGGCCCCTTGATCAAGTACATTTGAGCGATACCAAAGATATTACCAACAACCCAGTAAAGTGATAATGCAGCTGGGAAGTTAATTGCAAAGACTAAGATCATAATTGGCATAAGCCAAATCATCATTGCCATTTGCGGATTTTGACCAGCTGTTCCTGCCATTGCAAGCTTTTGCTGAATAAATGTCGTAATTGCCGCGACAATCGGTAAGATATAGTACGGATCTGCCTGCCCTAAATCGAACCATAAAAATGTATGCTTACTAATTTCAGCTGTTCTCATTATCGCATGGTAAAACGCGAATAAAATAGGCATCTGAACAAATATCGGTAAACATCCTGCTAATGGGTTTACACCATTTTTTTGATATAACTGCATCATTTCTTGTTGTAGTTTTTGTTGTGTTGCTTGATCTTTAGAACTATATTTCTCTTTTAACTTCACCATTTCTGGTTGTAACGCCTGCATTGCTTTCGTACTCTTCGTTTGTTTAATCATTAATGGTAATAATGCAAAACGAATGATAAGAGTTGTAACAACGATTGCTAAACCGTAATTACTACCAAATAAGTTGGCAAAATACGTAATTAACTGAGAAAGCGGATATACGAAATATTCATTCCAAATTCCAGTACTTTTCGGTGTAATCGGCTGATTCACTTCACTACAGCCAGTAGCAATTGCCATTAATGCAATAACCATGGCTAGTAAACCTATTTTCTTTTTCAAAGCCTGCTCCTCCTTGTTTCGGTATGTATATAGTGTAATTCATTTCCTTACGCTACTTTTTTATTCTTTTCATACCAGAGCGTTTAAAGACATGAATTAAGCTTTTCTTTAATTCTTCATATGTCATCTCTGCACAAGGCTTCCTTGCTATTATAACAAAATCTTTTCCAGAATCTATCTCATCTTTTAATTCTGTGATCGACTGGCGAATCATACGTTTAATTCGGTTACGCACTACTGCATTTCCTATTTTCTTGCTGACAGAAAGGCCAATACGAAAGTTTGGCTGCTCTCCCTTATCTAGTTGATAGACAACAAGCTGACGGTTAGCATTTGATTTTCCTTTTTGAAAAACCGTCTGGAATTCATCATTCTTTTTTATACGATATTTTTTCTTCATATCAATTGACACTCCTGTAGTTCATCAGTGGAAATTCACTATTATTAGAAAAAAAGACCACTGAACGATCAGTGGTCTACGCAGATAATACTTTTCTTCCTTTACGACGACGAGCTGCTAGCACTTTACGTCCGTTCGCTGTGCTCATACGGCTGCGGAAACCATGTACTTTGCTGCGCTTACGTTTATTTGGTTGGTAAGTTCTTTTCATTATATGACACCTCCCTGAGGAATATCTGTTAAAGACAGTCCTATAAATTATAGTTAATCAACTAGGAAAATGTCAATGGTTCTCGAAATTTTCATCAAATATTCATTTTGAACCTATTCACATACTTTTTCACAGACCCTATATTTCCTTGTGGATAAATGTTTTTTTCGGTTTTTTATATCCACAAACCCTTTTCGTACTTTTACACAGTATATCGTGTTGTGGACAAGTTTATTCCACAAGGTATTGATTTTGTGGATAACTTTCTTAAATTCATTGCTATAGCTACTTTTTTTTGATATTATAGTTGTGTTTTCACTTTGAATAAGTTTTCCACATCTTTATCTTATCCACAATTTGTGTATAACATGTGGACAGTTTTAATCACATGTGGGTAAATGATTATCCACATTTGCTTTTTTTGTCGAAAACCCTATCTCATATACAAACGACGTTTTTAGGTTTTAAAATACGTTTCGTATAAATATACATTTTATATTTATTTAGGTTGTACATTTGTTGCGCAACCTTATTCTTTTACCATCTTAGTAAAGGAGGGACACCTTTGGAAAACATCTCTGATTTATGGAACAGCGCCTTAAAAGAACTAGAAAAAAAGGTCAGTAAACCTAGTTATGAAACATGGTTAAAATCAACAACCGCACATAATTTAAAAAAAGACGTATTAACAATTACGGCTCCAAATGAATTCGCTCGTGATTGGTTAGAATCTCATTATTCAGAGCTAATTTCGGAAACACTTTATGATTTAACGGGGGCAAAATTAGCTATTCGCTTTATTATTCCCCAAAGTCAAGCTGAAGAGGAGATTGATCTTCCTCCTTCTAAACCAAATTCAGCACAAGATGATTCTAATCATTTACCACAGAGTATGCTAAATCCAAAATATACGTTTGATACATTTGTTATTGGCTCTGGTAACCGTTTTGCTCACGCTGCTTCATTGGCCGTAGCCGAAGCGCCAGCTAAAGCATATAATCCTCTCTTTATTTACGGGGGAGTTGGACTCGGAAAGACCCATTTAATGCATGCAATTGGTCATTATGTAATTGAACATAACCCAAACGCGAAGGTTGTATATTTATCATCAGAAAAATTTACAAATGAATTCATTAATTCTATTCGTGATAATAAAGCGGTCGATTTTCGTAATAAATACCGTAATGTAGATGTTTTATTGATAGATGATATTCAATTTCTAGCAGGAAAAGAACAAACTCAAGAAGAGTTTTTCCATACATTCAATGCATTACACGAAGAAAGTAAACAAATTGTAATTTCAAGTGATCGGCCACCAAAAGAAATTCCAACTTTAGAAGATCGTCTTCGTTCTCGCTTTGAATGGGGACTCATTACGGATATTACGCCACCCGATTTAGAAACACGAATTGCAATTTTACGTAAAAAAGCAAAGGCTGAAGGACTCGATATACCAAATGAGGTTATGCTTTATATTGCAAATCAAATTGATTCAAACATTCGTGAACTAGAAGGTGCACTCATCCGAGTTGTAGCTTATTCATCTTTAATTAACAAAGATATTAATGCTGATTTAGCAGCTGAAGCACTTAAAAATATTATTCCAAATTCTAAACCAAAAATTATCTCTATTTATGATATTCAAAAGGCTGTCGGGGATGTTTATCAAATAAAACTGGAAGATTTCAAGGCGAAAAAGCGAACAAAATCAGTTGCCTTCCCTCGCCAAATTGCAATGTATTTATCGCGCGAACTTACAGATTACTCCTTACCTAAAATAGGTGAAGAATTTGGTGGACGTGATCATACAACAGTTATCCATGCTCACGAAAAAATTTCTAAGCTACTTAAAACGGATACGCAATTACAAAAGCAAGTTGAAGAAATTAACGATATTTTAAAGTAGTAGCTGAATAGTGTGAATAACTTCCCTTATTTTATGCACAGTCTATCCACATGTAGATAGACTGTTTTTACATCCTTTAATGGGGTTATCCACATATCCACAGGACCTATTACTATTACTACTATTTTTTATCTTTATTAATTAAATAAAATATTATACTTACCGGAGGTTTTTCTTTATGCGTTTTACAATACAAAAAGACTATCTTGTAAGAAGTGTACAAGATGTAATGAAGGCTGTTTCTTCCCGTACAACAATTCCGATCCTTACAGGAATTAAAGTTGTCGCTACGGAAGAAGGAGTAACGTTAACAGGAAGCGATGCTGATATTTCTATTGAATCTTTTATCCCAGTTGAAGACGATGGAAAAGAAATCGTAGAAGTAGCACAATCAGGAAGTATTATTTTACAAGCAAAATATTTTAGTGAGATTGTAAAAAAATTACCTAAAGAGACTGTCGAAATTTCTGTGGAAAATCATTTTATGACAAAAATAATTTCTGGAAAATCAGAGTTTAATTTAAATGGCTTAGATTCTGCTGAATATCCATTGTTACCACAAATTGAAGAACATCATGTTTTTAAGATTCCAACAGATTTACTGAAACATATGATCAGACAAACTGTATTTGCAGTTTCCACTTCTGAAACAAGACCGATCTTGACAGGTGTAAACTGGAAAGTATATAACAGCGAATTAACTTGCATTGCTACAGATAGTCACAGGTTGGCTCTTCGAAAAGCAAAAATCGAAGGAATTGCAGATGAATTTCAAGCGAATGTTGTTATTCCAGGTAAAAGCTTAAATGAATTAAGCAAAATTCTAGATGAGTCTGAAGAAATGGTAGATATCGTTATTACGGAGTATCAAGTATTATTCCGTACAAAACATTTATTATTCTTCTCAAGATTGTTAGAAGGGAATTATCCTGATACAACTCGTTTAATTCCAGCTGAAAGTAAAACAGATATTTTTGTAAATACAAAAGAATTTTTACAAGCAATTGATCGTGCATCTCTATTAGCAAGAGATGGTCGTAATAATGTTGTGAAATTATCAACTTTAGAACAAGAAATGCTAGAAATTTCTTCAAATTCACCAGAAATTGGGAAAGTGGTAGAAGAAGTTCAATGTGAAAAAGTGGATGGGGAAGAGTTAAAAATATCTTTTAGTGCAAAATATATGATGGATGCACTAAAAGCTTTAGATAGTACTGAAATTAAAATTAGCTTTACTGGCGCAATGAGACCATTCTTAATTCGTACAGTAAATGATGAGTCCATTATTCAATTAATTTTACCGGTTCGTACTTACTAAGTAAGAAGTAAGGGTTGCTAGTTTTCAGATACTAGTAGCCCTTATTTGATTTTTGGGTATTACTTTCCTAATGTTAGTTTATTTAGTACAATGAAAGAATGAACACTTTCAGAAAGTGAGCGATTTTATGAAACGTATTAAAATTTCAACAGAGTATATTACACTAGGACAATTTTTAAAGTTAGCCGATGTAATTGATACAGGTGGCGCTGTAAAATGGTTTTTACAGGAATATGAAGTGTACGTGAATCAAGAACTTGAAAATAGAAGAGGTCGCAAATTATATGCGAACGATATTATTGAAATTCCAGGAAGCGGAAGTTTCCAAGTTCAGGCATAAAGGGGGAGCCCTTTGTTTATTTCAGAAATACAATTAAAAAACTATCGCAATTATGAAAAGTTAGAGCTTTCCTTTGAAGATAAAGTGAATGTGATTATCGGTGAAAACGCGCAAGGGAAAACGAATTTGATGGAAGCTATTTACGTTTTAGCGATGGCGAAATCTCATAGAACCTCTAATGATCGCGAGCTTATCCGTTGGGATGAAGATTTCGGTCAAATTAAAGGGAAATTACAAAAGAGAAATAGTTCTTTGTCTTTGGAATTAAATATTTCGAAAAAAGGTAAAAAGGCAAAATTAAATCAACTTGAACAACAAAAATTGAGTCAATATATTGGCATGATGAATGTTGTCATGTTTGCCCCAGAAGATTTAAATCTTGTAAAAGGAAGCCCTCAAGTAAGAAGACGCTTTTTAGATATGGAATTAGGTCAAATAGCTCCAGTCTATTTGTATGAATTGAGTCAATATCAAAAGGTGCTCACGCAACGAAATCACTTGCTGAAAAAGATGCAAGGGAATAGTAAGAATGAGGAAACGATGTTGGATGTATTTACACTTCAACTTATTGAGCATGGTGCAAAAATATTGCAAAAACGGTTTGAATTTTTGCATTTACTACAAGAATGGGCAGCTCCAATTCATCGCGGTATAAGCCGTGGATTAGAAGAATTAGAAATTGTCTATAAACCAAGTGTAGATGTATCAGAATCAATGGATTTGTCGAAAATAAAAGAAGTATACTATGAAAATTTTCAATCTGTGAAACAACGTGAGATTTTCCGTGGTACGACTTTAATTGGTCCTCATCGTGATGATTTACAATTCTTCGTTAATAGTAAAAATGTTCAAGTCTTTGGTTCGCAAGGACAACAACGAACGACCGCACTGTCCCTAAAATTAGCTGAAATTGAATTAATTTACTCAGAAGTTAAGGAATATCCGATTCTTTTATTGGATGATGTATTATCAGAATTAGATGATTATCGTCAATCGCATCTGTTAAATACAATTCAAGGAAAAGTGCAAACATTTGTGACAACGACGAGTGTCGACGGAATTGAACACGAAACATTAAAAGAAGCGAAAACAATTCATGTAACGAACGGCACGGTAGATTGTGAAATAGATAGGGCGTAATCCCTATTTAAATGGAAAAGTAGGTGATCTTTGTGTCAATGGAACAAAAGCAAATGGAAGAAAACTCATATGATGAAAGTCAGATACAGGTACTTGAAGGATTAGAAGCGGTTCGAAAACGCCCTGGGATGTATATTGGATCTACAAGTGGAAAAGGACTTCACCATCTTGTGTGGGAAATCGTCGATAATAGTATTGATGAAGCACTTGCAGGGTATTGTGATGAAATTAACGTTAGTATCGAAGAAGATAATAGTATTCTTGTAACGGATAATGGACGTGGTATTCCAGTTGGTATACAAGAAAAAATGGGACGTCCTGCTGTAGAAGTTATAATGACTGTTCTCCATGCTGGTGGTAAGTTTGGCGGTGGCGGTTATAAAGTTTCTGGTGGTTTGCATGGTGTTGGGGCATCTGTAGTAAATGCTCTATCAACAGAACTAGAGGTATTTGTACATCGTGAAGGCAAAATCCATTATCAAAAATACGAAAGAGGTATTCCGGTTGCGGATTTAAAAGTCATTGGTGACACAGATCAAACAGGAACGATAACTCGATTTAAACCAGATCCAGAAATTTTTCAGGAAACAATAGTATACGAATTTGATACGTTAGCAACTCGTATGCGCGAATTAGCATTTTTAAATCGTAATATTAAATTAACAATTGAAGATAAACGTGAACATAAACAGAAGAAAGAATTCCATTATGAAGGTGGAATTAAATCATATGTTGAACATTTAAATCGTTCAAAACAGCCAATTCATGAAGAACCTGTATATGTAGAAGGTTCAAAAGATGGTATTCAGGTTGAAGTTGCGCTTCAATATAACGAAGGATACACAAATCATATTTACTCATTTACAAATAATATTCATACGTATGAAGGTGGTACACATGAGGTAGGATTTAAAACAGCCTTAACTCGTGTGATCAACGATTATGGTCGTAAAAATAATATTTTAAAAGATGCGGATAGTAATTTAACTGGTGAAGATGTTCGTGAAGGTTTAACAGCGATTGTGTCAATTAAACATCCAAATCCACAATTCGAAGGACAAACGAAGACGAAACTTGGAAATAGTGAAGCAAGAACAATTACAGAGTCAGTATTCTCAGAGGCATTTGAAAAGTTCTTACTGGAAAATCCGAATGTCGCACGTAAAATTATAGATAAAGGGACGATGGCAGCGCGTGCGCGTGTAGCAGCTAAAAAGGCACGTGAGTTAACTCGCCGAAAGAGTGCTTTAGAAGTTTCAAGTTTACCAGGGAAATTGGCAGACTGTTCTTCTAAAGATCCAGCAATTAGTGAAATTTATATCGTAGAGGGTGACTCTGCGGGTGGGTCTGCAAAACAAGGGCGCGATCGTCATTTCCAAGCAATTTTACCGCTGAAGGGTAAAATTATTAATGTTGAAAAGGCACGCTTGGATAAAATTTTATCAAATGATGAAGTTCGTACAATTATTACGGCGATCGGCACAAATATCGGCGGAGACTTCGCTATTGAAAAAGCACGCTATCATAAAGTTATTATTATGACGGATGCTGATGTTGATGGTGCGCATATTCGTACCCTATTATTAACGTTCTTCTATCGCTATATGCGTCAAATAATTGAGTGCGGTTATATATATATCGCACAGCCACCTTTGTTTAAAGTACAACAAGGTAAGAAAATTCAATATGCTTACAACGATAAGGAACTTGAAAAAATCTTAGCAGAATTACCAGCCCAACCTAAGCCAGGAATTCAGCGTTATAAAGGTCTAGGGGAAATGAATCCAACTCAGTTATGGGAGACGACAATGGACCCAGAAGTACGTTCATTACTTCAAGTTTCACTTCAAGATGCAATTGAAGCGGATGAAACATTTGAAATTTTAATGGGAGATAAAGTAGAGCCACGTCGTAACTTTATCCAAGAAAATGCAAAATACGTGAAAAACCTTGATATTTAAATGGGTAATGACAGGAATCTAAGTATTCCTGTCTTCTACATATAAATCAATGTATGTGTAACGGAAATGTAAGAGGAGGTGCTCGTTGATGTCAGACAATCAACAACAAGCACGAATTCGAGAAATTAATATTAGTCATGAAATGCGTACCTCGTTTTTAGATTACGCAATGAGTGTTATCGTATCTCGTGCATTACCAGATGTTCGTGATGGATTAAAACCTGTGCATCGTAGGGTTCTATATGCGATGAATGATTTAGGAATTACAGCTGATAAAGCGTATAAAAAATCAGCGCGTATTGTCGGTGAAGTAATCGGTAAGTATCACCCTCACGGTGATTCAGCTGTTTACGAGACGATGGTACGTATGGCGCAAGATTTTAGTCAACGTTATATGCTTGTTGATGGACATGGTAACTTTGGTTCTGTTGATGGTGATTCAGCAGCAGCAATGCGTTATACAGAAGCAAGAATGTCTAAGATTTCTATGGAATTAATACGTGATATTTCAAAAAATACCATTGATTATCAAGATAACTATGATGGTTCTGAAAGAGAGCCAATTGTATTGCCAGCGCGTTTCCCTAATTTATTAGTGAATGGTACGACGGGTATTGCAGTTGGTATGGCAACAAACATTCCGCCGCATCAACTTGGTGAAGTAATTGATGGCGTATTGGCACTAAGCCATAATCCTGACATTACAATTGCGGAATTAATGGAGTTTATTCCAGGACCAGATTTTCCAACAGCAGGTTTAATTTTGGGACGAAGTGGGATTCGAAGAGCATATGAAACAGGTAGAGGCTCTATTATGCTTCGAGCTAAAGTTGAAATTGAAGAGAAGTCAAATGGTAAACAATCTATTCTCGTAACTGAACTACCTTATCAAGTTAATAAGGCGCGATTAATTGAAAAAATTGCAGAATTAGTTCGTGATAAGAAAATTGAAGGTATTACGGACTTACGTGATGAGTCAGATCGAAACGGTATGCGTATTGTTATGGAAGTACGTCGTGATGCCAATGCCAATGTACTATTAAATAATCTATATAAACATACAGCACTTCAAACAAGTTTCGGTATTAATATGTTGTCTCTTGTAAATGGAGAGCCACAAGTATTGAATTTAAAACAAAATTTATATCATTACTTGGAGCATCAGAAGGTAGTAATTCGTCGACGTACTGCTTATGAATTAGAAAAAGCAGAGGCACGTGCTCATATTTTAGAAGGATTACGAATTGCTCTAGATCATCTAGATGAAGTTATTACGTTAATTCGTAGTTCGAAAACAGCAGATATTGCAAAACAAGGCTTAATGGAACGTTTCGGTTTAAGTGAGAAACAAGCACAAGCCATTTTAGATATGCGTCTGCAACGTTTAACAGGATTAGAACGTGAAAAAATTGAGCAAGAATATCAAGACTTAATGAAGTTAATCGCTGAATTAAAAGCAATCTTAGCAGATGAAGAGAAAGTTCTTGAGATTATTCGTGAAGAATTAACGGAAGTAAAAGAACGTTTCAATGATAAGAGACGAACGGAAATCACAATTGGTGGCATGGAATTTATTGAAGATGAAGATTTGATTCCAGAGCAAAACATCGCTATTACGTTAACTCATAATGGTTATATTAAGAGGTTACCGGCTTCTACGTACAAAACACAGAACCGTGGTGGACGTGGTGTGCAAGGAATGGGAACAAATGATGATGATTTCGTAGAACATTTATTAACTACTTCTACGCATGATCACATTTTATTCTTTACTAATAAAGGGAAAGTATACCGTACGAAAGGATATGAAATCCCAGAGTATAGTCGTACAGCAAAAGGTATACCTATTATTAACTTATTAGGTGTAGATAAGGGTGAATGGATTAACGCCATTATTCCAATTCGTGAATTTGGTGATGATGAATTCTTATTCTTCACAACAAAACAAGGTATTTCTAAGAGAACGCCACTTTCATCATTTGCAAATATACGTACGAATGGTTTAATAGCTATCTCTCTTCGTGAAGAGGATGAAGTAATATCTGTACGTTTAACATCTGGTGATAAGGATATTATTGTAGGAACAAGCAATGGTATGTTAATTCGCTTTAACGAGCAAGATGTGCGCTCTATGGGACGTAATGCGGCTGGTGTAAAAGCAATTACATTAGGTGATGAAGATCAAGTTGTAGGTATGGAAATTGTCGAAGAGGATGTAAATGTTCTAATCGTAACAAAAAATGGTTATGGAAAACGTACACCTATTGATGAATACCGTCTACAAAGCCGTGGTGGTAAAGGTCTGAAGACTTGTAATATTACAGATAAAAACGGTAAATTAGTAGCTGTTAAATCTGTAACAGGTGAAGAAGATATCATGTTAATTACGGCAGCAGGTGTTATTATTCGTATGCCAGTTGATCAAATCTCTCAAATGGGACGTAATACACAAGGTGTTCGTCTAATTCGATTAGAGGATGAGCAAGAGGTAGCGACGGTAGCAAAAGCACAGAAAGATGAAGAAGAGGAATCTAATGAAGAGGTTTCTTCTGAAGAATAAGAGGGGGGATTTTTCCTCCTCTTATTTTTTTATAATAATACTTGCATAGCAATAGAAAACTCTATATAATAGGCAGAGTCAGCAAATGAGAGATACAAATTATCTTAAAAAACTTGTTGACGAAAATAATATACTATGATATATTATGAAAGTCGCTGAAACGCGATGTTGAACTTTGAAAACTAAACGAAACAAACAACGTGAAACGTCAATTTTTATTTTTAGATGCTAGACAAACTAACTTTATTGGAGAGTTTGATCC
>NZ_JBYTDP010000010.1:0-106678 GCF_058791555.1 Bacillus sp. EB106-07-01-XG149
TTCAAAGAACTACTTAGTCGCTCATTTGCGACTTCCTTATGTTAACATCTTCGTTTTTCGATGTCAACTAAGTTTTTTAATTTCTTTTTTGTCGTTTTCTGCGTTTCCGCATCAGCGACGGTTATTAATATATCATGCAGTATATAAAGGGTCAATACTTTTTACAAAAAAATTTCACACCCCGTTAAAACTTTAAAAACATGTTCCAAAAATCATTATAGCCTCCCTTCGTTCTTCATCATACTCCATATTTCATATCTTATCGGTTTATCACGCTTATGAACGAGTGAAAATTCTAAATTTTATGTTATATTATTGTTATAGGGGAGTGGTGAGAATGAGCATTAAGTATTCAAACAAAATCAATAAAATCCGGACCTTTGCATTAAGTTTAGTATTTATCGGCCTCTTCATTGCATACTTAGGAGTCTTTTTCCGTGAAAACATTATTATTATGACAACATTTATGATGGTTGGCTTTTTAGCTGTTATCGCTAGTACTGTCGTTTACTTTTGGATTGGTATGTTATCTACTAAAACTATACAAATTATTTGTCCAAGCTGCGATAAGCCAACAAAAATGCTCGGTCGTGTCGACGCATGTATGCATTGCAACCAACCTTTAACAATGGATCGAAATCTAGAAGGAAAAGAATTTGATGAGAAATATAATAAGAAGAGCTATAAATCATAGGCATATATATGTACAATGTGCCCTTACAAAATTAAATTAGGTTCTTCACTGAACGCTTTAAATCCTCCTGAACCTAACGTAATTCCCATATATAATAAAGAAAGAGGGAGACGTAAACGTCTCCCTCTTTCTTTATTATATATTACGCCTTATGACACTCTGGACAAACGCCATAAATTTCTAAGCGATGACTATTAATAACGAAGCCTGTCGTTTTCGCAGCTTCCTCTTCAAGCTGTTCCAAACCTCCATAAGGAAAATCAACAATTTTACCACATTTTTCGCAAATCACATGATAATGTTGACTTGTAACATAATCAAATCTACTTGAAGCGTCTCCATAAGTTAATTCCTTTACAAGTCCAACCTCTTTAAATACACGTAAGTTATTATAGACAGTTGCAACACTCATATTTGGAAACTTACCTTCTAATGCTTTATAAATGTCATCCGCTGTTGGGTGCGTCATAGATTCCACAAGGTACTCTAAAATAGCATGACGCTGTGGAGTAATGCGTACACCCGTATTTTTCAGCATTTCTAGCGCTTCTTTTAATTCTTCTTTGACCACCGTCATGCACCCCGATTCTATACGGATTATTATTTTATAATTCTTATAAAGAGTGTACTCCTTTTCTTATAAATCGTCAATATTTCTACTATAAGTATGTGGTTTATTTTTGTATATAGCCTTATTCTTATATATCCTTCCCCATTTTCTATACATTTACATAGAAAAAAAGTGCGACATAATCGCACTTGGAATACTATCATCTGAGGAGGTATGCCCTACACTTCACTTTATGTAAGACGATAAAATATGTATAGACACTCGCCTTACTTCTATATATTTATCTCCACAATGAATTTACTTTATATAAGAAAGAACATCCTCAATATGTCCTTTCACTTTCACTTTACGCCATTCTTTTACAAGCTCACCGTCTTTATTAATAAGGAATGTAGAACGCTCGATTCCCATGTACTCTTTCCCAAAGTTCTTTTTCAATTTCCAAACATCGTACAATTCTGCTACCTTATGATCTTCATCTACTAAAAGTACAAATGGAAGCTCATGCTTCTCAATGAATTTCAGATGTCTGTTCGCTGAATCAGGACTTACACCAAGAATAACTGTATCTTTCTCTTGAAATAATCCATATGCATCTCGAAAATCACATGCTTCAGTTGTACACCCTGGAGTCATATCTTTCGGATAAAAATATAGCACTACATTTTTACCACGAAAATCAGCTAAGCGAACTTGTTCCCCGTTACTTCCCTCTATTGTAAATTCTGGAGCCATTTCTCCTACTGTAATCATTGTTATCACTCCTACTCTTTTCTTTTACTATATCAAATGCTATCTTATTTTTCATTGTCTATTACAGACCTCATTACAAAAGCAAACGGTAATGTATATCCAATTAGCGCTTCTGCAATCGCAATCCATCTCCCTATTCCAATCGGAGCTATATCACCGTACCCAACGGATAATAAAGTAACCGCGCTAAAATATAAGCAAATTTCTACAAGTTGAAAAGATTGGGCATGCAAGCTTTCTCCATCTTCTTTCAAAACTGCAAAACCCATTTCTTCTAATACAACATAACTTAACCCAAACGCAATCAATACCGTTGTATAAATTAAAAATAAGGAGGCTAAATTATAAAGCGAAAAGAAACGCCTAGAATCTGAATATGAACTCCATAACAATTGAACACTTCTCAAAATAGCAATCGCTGCAATTAATAGAATAAATCCCCACAACATGTCCTCCACCTCATTTTATATGTATGAGACAGCCATTGGATTTATCCCTTAGAAACAAACAAGCTTCTATAATTAATTCCCAGCACCACGGTACCTTTTTACCCCTTGATTCCAAAGAGTAATTGCAATTGTAAAACAGATAACACCAACGAGTGGTGTTGCAAATGCATAGCTATTCCACTCTGTTTTTCTTAAAAAGTATGCTGCTGGATACACTCCGACAAACGCAAATGGTAAAACAAACGTTAAAATGAAGCGAATCACACGGTTATAAATGTTAACAGGATAGCGACCATAGTTACCTATGTTATACATTAGCGGCATAATTGAACTTTTCGCATCCGACCAAAAACCAAGGCTCGCAAGCGTAACAAATATCCCTCCGTATACAAGTGCTCCTCCTCCTACCATCAGTAAGAATAAGAAGAAATCGTACCAGTAAAAAGATAATTGCAGCTCCACTGCTGCGTAGCCCATTACAATTATTCCTGTGATCGCTCCAATTAAAGATTCAAGTTCCATTCTTTCTAATATAATTTGAAATAAACTATGAATCGGTCTCGTTAATATACGATCCATTTCTCCTTTAATAATATAACGATCATTAAAGTCCCATATGTTAAAGAAAGCTGAGAATATGGCAAATGGTACTAAAAAGAAACCATAAATAAAGATTACTTCTTCTCTACTCCAGCCTTTCAATGCTTGTGTATGCCCAAACACAACGAGAATAAAGATTAAATTAACAGCCTGTAGTGCTAAATCAGAAAGTAATCCAACGATAAAATCGCCCCGATACTCCAATTTTGTTTTTATATATTGGCTTGCATATTGCAAAAATAGGTTTATATATATCATCTCATCATCCCCCTTGTACAATTAGACGTTTTCTCGCCGTTCTCCACATGAGTACAATTGGAATAATAAGTACAATTGCCCAAATTACTTGGAATAATAATGCCTCATACAATTTACTTCCTTGTATACCTTCTGAAAAAATCATACTTGGAATATAACTAATAGCCTGAAACGGTAAAAATACCATTGCCTTTTGGGCCCATAACGGATAAAAACTAATTGGTAATAATAGACCTGAAAATAAATCAATAACAACACGTTTTGCATACATAATTCCACTATTATTAAATAGGAAGAACGTGAGCATTCCCGTCATTAAATTAATTTGTGTATTAATAATAAAACTAAATATTAAAGATAAGAAGAAATATAACCACGTTTGAAAATTCGTTGTAATTTGCAATGAAAATAATAAGGTAACAATAACCATACCTGGAATTGAAAAGAAGGCAAAACGAAATATTCCTTCACCAAGACCTTGCATCACTTTCATTCCTAAATAGTTATATGGACGAATGAGTTCTACCGCTACACGCCCTTCTTGAATCTCCATCGCAATTTCCCTGTCTATATTATTAAAATAAAAGGCACGTGCCATCCACGCAATTGCGATATACGTAGTCATTTGCGAAATAGATAAACTTTCAATATTCTCTTTTCCACTATAAATTGCTTGCCATAAAAAATAATACGCGCCGATATTAATTGTATAAATTAAAATCCCGCTATAATAGTTTGTGCGATACGCAAGCATCATTAAAAAGCGGATTCGAATCATTTCAATGTACTTACCCATGTTTAATACCCTCTTCATAAATGTTACGAATAATTTCCTCTGTAGACACTTCGTTAATTTTTAAATCTTTAATTTGAAATGCTTGTACTACTTTAGAAATAAGCATTGAAATGATAACTTCTTCATTCGGTATTTTTGCAACCCAAGCGTTTTCCTCTTTCGCTTTCGACCAAACGACGTGACTATCAGGCATAACCATTGATAACGCCTGATAGG
Source organism: Bacillus sp. EB106-07-01-XG149 (assembly GCF_058791555.1). NCBI lineage: Bacteria > Bacillati > Bacillota > Bacilli > Caryophanales > Bacillaceae > Bacillus > Bacillus sp. EB106-07-01-XG149. The sequence goes on from NZ_JBYTDP010000010.1 coordinate 4,338, forward strand.
AAACTGGTGCAATAAATTGAAAATGTATTTCCTTCTCTGCTCCCCACTGCGTACGAAGATTATTTAAAGAACCGTCATACATAATATTTCCTTCATCTAGCATGATAACGCGCTCACATAAAGCTTCAATATCAGTAATATCATGGGTTGTTAATAAAATTGTTGTTTTATAACGTTCATTCATTTCTTTTAAAAATTCACGTATTTTCAATTTCACAAGAACATCTAACCCAATTGTTGGTTCATCTAAAAATAATAACGGCGGATTATGAATTAATGCTGCCGCTAATTCACAACGCATTCTTTGACCTAGAGATAACTTTCGAACTGGCTTATCTAATAAAGGACCAATATCTAACGTTTCAATCACGTGTTCCATATGCTCTTTATACTGAGCGTCTGATACACCGTACACTTTTTTTAATAAACGAAAAGATTCTTGTACAGCAATATCCCACCAAAGTTGTGAGCGTTGACCGAAAACAACACCAATTGTTCTTACGAATTCTTCTCTCTGCTTATGCGGGTTCATCCCATTTACTAAAATTTCTCCTGATGTCGGAGTCAAAATCCCCGTAAGCATTTTAATAGTTGTTGATTTACCAGCACCGTTCTCACCTATATACCCAACCATTTCACCTTGTTTCACAGTAAAAGATACATCATTTACTGCTGGTACTATTTTATAATTACGATTTAATAAATCGCGAAAAGCACCCTTTAATCCCGGACGACTTGAATAGGCTGTAAATTCTTTACGTAACCCTTGTACCTCAATTACCGATTTCATAATCGGACCCCCTTCCTAAATGTCACAACGAATAGTTTACCCAACTGCCTTCTCTATCACAAACAATACGTCTTTTCAAAAAACATGTTAGAATAATACATAGATTTTTGTAAGGAGATGAATTGTAGTGAAATTCACAAAATCAGAAGCATTACATAAAGAAGCTTTAGAACATATCGTTGGCGGCGTTAATAGTCCTTCTCGTTCTTTTAAAGCAGTTGGCGGCGGCGCTCCTGTTGCTATGGAACGTGGAAAAGGTGCTTATTTCTGGGATGTAGACGGAAATAAATATATCGATTATTTAGCAGCATACGGTCCTATTATTACTGGACATGCTCACCCGCACATTACAAAAGCAATTACAACAGCTGCTGAAAATGGTGTACTTTACGGAACACCAACAGCACTAGAAGTAAAATTCGCAAAAATGTTAAAAGAAGCAATGCCTGCATTAGATAAAGTCCGCTTCGTAAACTCTGGTACTGAATCAGTAATGACAACAATTCGTGTCGCTCGTGCTTACACAGGCCGCACAAAAATTATGAAATTTGCTGGTTGTTACCACGGTCATTCTGATTTAGTACTTGTAGCAGCTGGATCTGGCCCTTCTACGCTAGGAACTCCTGACTCAGCCGGTGTACCACAAAGTATCGCTCAAGAAGTTATTACTGTTCCATTTAATAATGTAGAAACTTTAAAAGAAGCATTAGATAAATGGGGACATGAAGTAGCAGCTATCCTTGTAGAACCGATTGTTGGAAACTTCGGTATTGTAGAGCCAAAACCTGGCTTCCTTGAGAAAGTGAATGAACTTGTTCACGAAGCTGGTGCACTAGTAATTTATGATGAAGTTATTACTGCTTTCCGCTTCATGTACGGTGGTGCTCAAGACTTACTTGGCGTAACCCCAGACTTAACAGCGCTTGGTAAAGTTATTGGCGGCGGACTTCCGATCGGTGCTTATGGTGGTAAGAAAGAAATTATGGAACAAGTTGCCCCGCTCGGACCTGCATATCAAGCTGGTACAATGGCAGGAAATCCTGCTTCTATGGCATCCGGTATCGCTTGTCTAGAGGTTCTTCAACAAGAAGGTCTTTATGAGAAATTAGATGAACTTGGTGCGATGCTTGAAAAGGGAATTTTAGAGCAAGCTACAAAACATAATATCGATATTACATTAAACCGACTAAAAGGTGCTTTAACTGTATACTTCACAACAAATAAAATTGAAGATTACGATGCAGCACAAGATACAGACGGTGAAATGTTTGGTAAATTCTTCAAGCTTATGCTTCAAGAAGGAATTAACTTAGCACCTTCTAAATACGAGGCATGGTTCTTAACGACAGAACATACAAAAGAAGATATTGAATATACAATTGAAGCTGTAGGCAAAGCATTTGCTGCTTTAGCGGATAATAAATAATCCCGTCATTAAAAGGAAAAAAGAAAGCACATCTTTCTTTTTTCCTTTTTTCTATTTCATAAATCCCTCATTAATAGTATAATTATTCATAATTATCTGTTTAATTTTCTTTTATATCCTTACTATCTTTGTATACAAGGCTGCTCACGCCTTAAATAGTAAGATTATTCAAACTTCAATAAGAGGGGGGATTGACGGATGCTCAATAAAACAAATACATGGACACCGTCTTTATTTCGAGATTATAAAAATGCAGAACATGATGCGTGTGGAATCGTTTCCGTTATGGAGAAACGAAAAATTCCTACAAAAGAAAACATTGACCTTTGCATACAATCACTTGTCAAAATGAATCATCGAGCTGGTTTCATTAATGGTGAAGGAGATGGTATCGGAATTCACATTGATGTCCCAAAAGCACTTTGGAATGAAAAGCTGAAAAATAACGGATACAATCCAACGATTGTGGATCATCCCCACTTTATCGTTGGACATTTTTTTCTAAATAAAAACGCAAATATCGTTAATTTAAAAAATCATATTCGTACGCAATTAAATAACGAAAGTTTTACTATTATTTTTGAAAGTGATGATGTAATAAATTCCGATGCACTCGGTCCACTTGGTAAACAGGAAGAACCTTTATTTTGGCAAGTTGCTCTTATCGCAGAAAATAAAGTTGAAAATATTGAGCAAACATTATTTTCAGTAACGATAAAAATAGAGGAAAACGAAGCGATTCATGTTGCTTCATTAAGTCGTGATCATGTTGTATATAAAGTTCTAGGTGCTGGGGATACACTTGTTGCCTATTACAATGATTTACAACATCCACTTATCGCTTCAACTATGACACTAGGACATAACCGCTATTCTACTAATACATTATCTAATTTTTTTCGTGTACAACCATTTAGCATTCTCGGACATAATGGTGAGATTAACACAATTGCAAAATTACGCGATCAAGCTGACATGATTCATGTTCCACTTACTGTTGGGGGAAGTGACTCCCAAGATTTAAACCGCACCCTAGAAACCCTACTTGTTCAATACGACTACAGTTTATTTGAAGCAATGGATATACTATTCCCACCAATTATTAATGAAATTAAACTTTATGAACCGCATTTACAAGATTTATATACGTATATACGTGAAGCTTGGGGCCATTTTGCGCAAGGTCCAGCTGGTATTATTTCACGTTATAAAGATGAGGCTGTTTTCAGCGTTGATTCCCTTGGACTACGACCAGTATGGAAAGTAGAGACAGTGAGTTCTTATGTTTTCTCTTCTGAACCTGGAGTTGTATCACCAACCGAATATGTAGAAGAACCGAAACCACTCGCGCCTGGAGAAAAGGTCGGATTAAAATGGAATGAACAAGATGAACTTGTTCTTTATGAATACGACAAATACCAAATTGAAGTATATAATCGTTTCCAAAAACGAATCGATGTTAGCAATTATCATTTAAACTTATCTATCCCTGAAACGAAAGAAATCCAAGGATTATGTGATTCTGTTCAAGTTGAAACGAAACAGTACGTTTCTTTCGGGTGGGATCGAGAACATATTCAGCTTCTTGAACAGATGGCAACAAAAGGCGTCGAGCCAATTCGCTCACTTGGGCATGACTCACCACTTGCAGCACTCGATACTGATAGACGAAATATCGCTGATTTCATTAAGGAAAGTGTAGCCGTTGTTACAAATCCAGCAATCGATCGTGATCGAGAGGTCGAGCACTTCTCCACACGAACAATACTTGGAGAGCGCCCAAGTTTATTAAGCGGAGCTAAACAGCCATTTGTAGTTGAGATGCTTTCCCCCATTATTCTAGAAGGAAGTGTAGCACAATCTATTACAGAGGAATTACACACAATTACGTACGAACAACTTATACAGCTATTCAATACTCATAGCTCTATCGCTACAATCTCTGCTACATTCAGTCCGACAGAAACTTTACAATGCGCCTTAAATCGAATTAGTTCTGAAGCGATAAAGGCCGTGAACGATGGAGCTTCCCTACTATTAATAGACGATGCCAATGCTCATCTAAATGAACAGTTATGGATTGATCCGCATTTAGTTACCGCTAAAGTACATCAAGTATTAAGCGAAAATAAATTACGCCGAAACTGCTCTCTGGTTATACGTTCTGGTGCCCTTCGCTCCTTACATGATATCGTCACACTGTATGGATTAGGAGCAGATGGTATGAATCCATATTTATTATTCGCAACCGTAAATGATGGAACAAAAACGCCAATTACGAATTTGTATACTGCTCTTAATAAAGGACTAGAAAAAGTCATTTCAACAATTGGAATTCATGAATTACGTGGTTACGGTCGCCTCTATTCTTCTATCGGATTACATGAGGAAATCGCAAATATATTACAAATTACGAATTTCTTCGGTTCAAATGATTTAGCTTTTTCGCTTGAATCACTTGCTGAAGATGCACAATTGCGAGCGGATGATTATAACAATCCTAAAGTTAGAATGCGAAAATCTTTTCATATATTCCCGCGAATTTGGAAAGCAATCGGCGATGTCGCAAAAGGAAACTCTTATGATGATTACCGTGACAAGTTAAGTGGATTAGAAGAAAATAATCCAATCGCAATTAGACACCTTGTTCAAACGAAACAAACAAAACATGTAGTTCCAACTGAAAAAGTGTCCATCAGCATTCAAAATCATGATTTACCATTTATTATTAGTTCCATGTCATTCGGTTCTCAAAATGAAGTTGCCTTCCGTGCATATGCAGAAGCGGCCGATCAGCTAAATATGATTAGTTTAAACGGTGAAGGCGGCGAAATTAAAGATATGATTGGAAAATATCCACATACACGTGGACAACAAGTTGCATCTGGGCGATTTGGCGTAAATGCCGAACTACTAAATTCATCAAACTTAATTGAAATAAAGATCGGGCAAGGCGCAAAGCCTGGTGAAGGTGGACATTTGCCAGGTTCAAAAGTAACTGCAAAAATCGCTGAAGCACGTAATGCTACAATTGGCTCAGATTTAATTTCACCTTCTAACAACCATGATATTTATTCCATTGAAGATTTAGCTCAAATGATTACAGAAATTAAAACGGCTAATCAACTTGCGAAAGTAGCTGTAAAGGTCCCTGTCGTCCCTAACATTGGAACAATTGCTGTCGGTATCGCAAAAGCTGGTGCTGATTTTATTAACATTAGCGGATTTGATGGTGGTACAGGTGCTGCACGTATTCACGCATTGCAACATGTAGGGCTTCCTGTAGAAATTGGTGTGAAAGCCGCTCACAATGCTTTATTAGAAGCAAATATGAGACATAAAGTAGAAATTTGGGCTGACGGTGGTATTCGAAGTGTTAATGATGCCTTGAAAATCATGCTCCTTGGAGCAAACCGTATTGGGTTTGGTACATTATCCATGATTGCAATCGGCTGTACAACTTGCCGCGGATGTCATCTAGATACTTGTCACGTTGGAATTGCAACACAAATTGAGTCTGAAGCTCAGGCGAAAGAACACGGATTACGCCGCTTCGTCCCGCGCGAATTAGAAAGCGCCGTTGCTGGATTATTACATTTATTCACCACTTTTGGCGTAGAACTAAAACGATTAACAGGAAATCTTGGTTATGCAAATTTACAAGAAATTGTCGGACGTTCCGATTTATTAGAACAAGTTCGAGGCGAAAATTTATTAAATTTATGTAATTTACTACAAACGATAGAACACCCATCTGTTACAAAAACAGAATACGTACCGGAAAAACAATTTGAAACAGTTCATTCCCCTCATTCAAAAGAATTAGTAAGCGTTGGCGTAGAGCAACGCGTTATGGGTGGGCTAGAATCTTGCTATCGCGTTCGTAGTAAATTATATGAAGACACGAAGCTTGAACCACTTACATTAAAGTATACGAATGGCTCTATTCCTGGAAATGGATTAGGTGCTTATAATAGTGAGAACTTATTTATACACGTAAATGGCGGTGCACAAGATGGTATTGGTAAAACTTCCTTTGGTGGTGGTATTTATATAACGAAAGCAAAAGGAAAAGACGGCATATATTATAACGGTTCTGTCGGAAAAGGTTTTGGGTACGGTGCACAAAAAGGATCGCTATACGTTCAAGGTAACGCTGATGCTCGCGCCGGCATTCGCCTCTCTGGAGCAGACATGATAATTGGAGGGCGAATGACAAAGCCACTCCGTGAAAAAGAGCAAGGGAATATAGGTGTATACTCTAATATTAAAGGTTTCGCTTTTGAATATATGACAAATGGGCGAGCGCTTGTTTTAGGGGATCCTGGTCCATGGATTTGTGCTGGTATGACTGGTGGTGTTGTTTATTTACGTCATGATTCAAGCTCGGGTTTAACAGAACACGCCTTAAAAAGAAGAATCGCAAAAGGGGCAAATGTTACATTACAACCAATTAGTAAAAATGGCGTGCAAGATGTGACTGAGTTATTGCTAGATTATATTCGTGTATTAAATGAACATGAGCAATACGAGGAAGTTGCTTTATTAACACCGTTACTCGATGATATGCAGCAACAGTTTTTTGAAATTATCCCGAAAAAAGAGCAGGCTGATCCATCTATCTCCACAGAGTGATATACCAACTTTTCATTCTCAAGAAAAAATTGACGAAGTACACTTCTCATAGTAATCTATAGTAACAATTTGAAACCTGCTGAAATTCAGCAGGTTTTTTCACTAAAAATTGATGTTTAAAAAGAATTAGGAAAAAGTATAAAATGAATCTTAATTTCTTATTAACGTCACTAAAATATCACTTGCTAACATATTGTAATGAATGTATAGTATCATGTTGTACATTCATTATGACAAGAGAAAGGATCTTATTAAGGGTATGAAACTTGGTGCTCGCATTTTAAAAACGGGTATTGCCATCACATTAGCTTTATTTGCTTGTATTTTACTTCAATTACCGAGTCCAGTATTCGCGGGAATCTCAGCTATATTCGCTGTTCAACCGTCTGTATACCGCTCGTATTTAACAGCTCTTGAGCAAATTCAAGCAAACGTCATTGGTGCGGTATTCGCTATCGTATTTGCTACTGCTTTTGGACATAATCCTTTTATTATTGGATTAACATGTATATTAGTAATTGCGCTTACGTTACAATTACGATTAGAAAACACAATATCAATTGCTTTAGTAACAGTTATCGCCATTATGGAGTATCAGGGCGACGATTTCTTTAGTTTTGCCTTACTTCGCTTTGCGACGATTATGATTGGAATTATTGCGGCTTCACTTGTAAATTTAGTGTTTATGCCGCCAAAATACGAAACAAAACTATATCACCGTATCGTTGATAATACAGAAGAAATTGTAAAATGGATTCGAATGAATAGCAGGCAAGCTTCTGATTTTACAACGCTAAAAACTGATATTGATCGTATGAAAGAAAAGATGATCAAACTAAACCATTACTATTTGCTGTATAAAGAAGAAAGAAGCTACACGAAAAAAGTAAAGTTCGCAAAAATTCGTAAGCTCGTTTTATTCAGACAAATGTTAGCGACGACAAGCCGTGCTTTAAGTACGTTAAAATCATTACATCGTACTGAAAATGAACTGCGCTATATGCCAGAAGAATTTCAGGAATCTATCCAAAACGAACTTGACTCATTAACCCATTACCATGAACAAGTTTTATTAAAATTTATTGGTAAAGCAAAAAAACAACAATCCGTTGAAATGCTTGATGAAGTTGAAACAGGTAAACAAGAATTAATTGATATCTTTATGGATTATCAAAACAAGGACGATGAGGAAGCTTATAAAACATGGCTACACCTCTTCCCTCTTATTTCTGCCATTATTAACTATAGTGAAGAAGTAGAGCATTTAGATTTACTTGTGGATAGCTTCTACACATACCATAAACCAGAAGCAGAACTCCAAATCGAAGATAAAAAAGAAGACGAATAAAGAAAACAGCTCCTTTTACGCTAAAGGAGCTGTTTCTGTTATATGTTGAAGTTGATATAAATTGTAATAAAACCCTCTTTTTTTCATTAACTCTTCATGAGAACCTGTTTCTTTAATTTCACCATCTTCAATGTAAATAATCGTATCCACATGTGTAATCGTCGCCAATCGATGTGCGATTACGATCGTCGTCCGATCAGCAGCTAACGTCTGAAGCGCCTGCTGAATATACCGTTCATTTTCTAAATCTAAAGCGGAAGTCGCCTCATCTAATATAAGTAACGATGGATTCTTTAGAAACACTCTTGCAATCGCTACACGTTGCCTTTGCCCACCAGATAACTTCACACCGCGTTCCCCAACGACAGTATCATAGCCATCAGGTAACTCTATAATAAAATCATGAATTTGCGCAGCTTTAGCAGCTGCAATCACTTCTTCCTCTGTAGCTTTCGGATTTCCATATAAAATATTTGCCCCGATTGTATCACTAAATAACAAATTATCTTGCAGTACAATTCCAATATGACTACGTAAATTTCTCATATCATACTTTCTAACATCTATTCCATCTACATAAACTGCACCTGAAGAAACATCATAGAAACGTGGGATTAAGCTAGCAAGAGATGACTTCCCTCCCCCACTCGCTCCTACAAGTGCTACCTTCTCTCCTGGCAACATAGTTAACGAAAGGTTATGTAATATCTCTTTTTCATCCGAATTGTAACGAAAAGATACATTATCAAATATCACTTCACCATTTAATTTTGTCGTTTGTACCGCACTTGGCACATTGACAATATCGTATTTTTCATCTAACAATTCAAACACTCGATCCATCGATGCGAAAGACTGTGTTAATGTTGTGGAGGAATTAACAAGGCGGCGAAGCGGACTATACAAACTATCCATATATCCAACAAAGGCAACCATAGTCCCTAATGTTAACCGCCCCTGAATTACTTCATATGCTGCAAAGCCGATCACCAGTAACGGGCCTAAATCGGTTAACGTATTCACTGCTGAAAATGTCCTTGCAGTCCAACTCGTATGCGTTAACGCTTTTGTCAAAAATTCATTATTTCTTTTTTCAAACTGCTTACCCTCATATTCTTCTAATGCAAAGCTACGTGTCACTTGCATCCCTTGAATACGTTCATGTAAATACCCTTGCATCGTTGCTAACGCTTGTGAACGCTCTTTCGTCAATTTTCGAAGACGTCCGAAAAAATATTTCACCGCCACTACATAAATAGGTAAAATTAATAGCGCAACAAATGTCAATTTTATATTCATAGAAAACATAACAATAATAGCAATAGCAATTGTTGCCGTATCTAACCAAACATTCATCAAACCAGTAATTACAAAATCCTTCGTTTGTTCTACATCATGGATTACACGTGAAATAATTTCCCCTGTTTTTGTGTTCGAATAATAGCGTAAACTCAACTTTTGCAAATGACCAAAAATATGTTTTCGCAAATCATATAGTATTGTATTTGCGATACGCTGCGCGAAATATTGACGATAATATTCAATTGGCGGTCTTATTACTGCAAAAATAAAAAAGGCAATCCCAACGGCTGTTACTAATTGGGATGTTTTATCTTGAAGTGACCCTCCACCTTGAATTACATCATCGATAATATATTTTAATAACCACGGCATAATAAGCGGGATGCCGAATTTAACTAGACCAATCATAATCGTAATAGCAATAAGCCATCGATATGGTTTAACAAAGTGCAAATATCTTTTTATACCTTGCACATAATCCCCCCTCTAATAGGACAAACCTGCCGGGAAATCCCCTGCAGGTTTGTTTTAATTTCTGTACATTAAATATCTTTCATACCACATATCTACAAAATCTGGCGCGAATGGCCCTTTTCTTTGATGAATCCATTGTGTTAATTGTGCTACATTTCGTTTTAAAATAGTATCAATAACAGGTGGATACTGCATAATTTGACTATGCTTTTCATACTCATCTTCATCTAAAAGCGTATATGTCATATCTGGATATACTTTAATATCTAAATCATAATCAATGTACTTTAATGCTTCAGAATCATATGCAAAAGGTGAGCCTAAATTACAATAATAATATACTCCCTCTTCCCTTAGCATCCCAATTACATTAAACCAATAGTTTGCATGAAAATAACAAATTGCTGGTTCACGAGTAATCCATGTTCGGCCATCTGATTCTGTCACTACTGTACGATCATTTGCTCCGATAACAAGACTCTGTGTCCCTTTTAAAATTGTTGTCTCTTCCCACATTCTATGAATGGAGCCATTATGTTTATAACTATGTATTTGTACTTTTTCTCCTTCTTTGGGAAATCCCATATATGCTCCCTTCTTTCAACTGCAAATGCCCTTTGAGCTGCATTCACTTTTTTTCTATTATAACTTTTTTGTCGAAATTTTAAAACTAAAGCGACAAGACTCTATTTTTCACACCGAATACTATATCCCTAATCTTCTTAGGAGACGGGGCCTTCGCTGAATGATTTACAAACGAGGAAATGGGAATAGAAAAAGCCCTTCCTTATTTCTATCTAAAGAAGGGCCTTTCACCGGAAGGTAACAATATGCCTTACCCTAAATTCGAAATCATTTTTTCAGTTTCAAAAGATTGAATCACACTATTTGTTTGCTCTTCAAATTTCTCATGTAACAGTTTTAACGCTAATTCTGTTCTATATATTTCTTGGCGGATAAAATGTAATTCCTTTTTATCGCACGTATCCTTTTCGCTGATTTCAATTTGCTGATATTTCTCTAGATGAGCTTGTAACTTTAACAACTCATCCATCGTTTCCAATTGCTCTCCTACCAACTTATCAAAATCGTTCATTACTTACCCCCTTTTAGATTTATTCATCAGTTATTATTCCTAATTACATATTTCTAATCTTTAACTTCCTTCTCCTTTGACTACATTTGTTGACTTATTAGAAGTTATGTCGTTCGCTTTCTTTTCATTACAATGACCCGCACACAAAGAAAACACTTCTCTCGAAATGGAGAAGTGTTTTTCTTTCATTACTCGTTTGAACTAGAAGATTGTGATTGTTTTGCAGCTGATTGTGCATTTTGTTTTTTCACAGCATGCACATCTGTTTCAGTTGCAAATTCTGTACCATAACTAGCGTTTGCACTTTGTGCACCAGAAGCTTGTGCTTTCTTTGCTTCTGATTGTGCGTTTGCTTGTTTTACTGCTTGTGCATTTGTTTCAGTCGCGAACTCTGTACCATAACTAGCATTTGTACTTTGAATGCTAGCACCCGAAGTTGCTTTGTTATAACCTTGTTGTTTTTTACTCATCTTTCTCACCTCCACAACCAATAATGTAACCAATTCACTTAGAAGTTATCCGTAATTTTCTTTTGAAAAAATTTCGCATATATCTCTTATTACTCATTCAAACTATAGGAAATGGAGGTGGTAGTATGTATATAGGACGCGATATGACCGAACTAACGATGATTTCCAAAAATGAATGGAAAGAAGATGAATTAGCTTATTTTCATCACTCATTACAACAGATTTTGCCGTATTTAAATGCAGAAGGTCAAAGTATCTATAAAGAAATTGTAGTAGAAATTGAATCAAGAGGTGGCTTACAAGAAGGTGATGCTAGTTGGACTCATGGGACAAAAATTTCTTACGATTAAAAAAGTGTTCCCAATCTAGGGAACACTTTTTTTGTTTATTGCATTGTAATTTTCTCAACACAACTCTCATAAATCGTACGATGCGATTTAGAGAAAGGTAACTGTTCAAAAGCTTCTTTCGATACAAATTTCAATGTATCTGTTTCAACAATATCACCGGTTACTTTTCCGTAAAATACAAATATATCCCAAGTACGATGAGTAAATGTATGTTGTACATTCATTGCGTATTCTTCAATAGAAATCGAGAGCTCAAATTTTTCCTTCATATAATCTGTAAGCTGCTCTTTCTGATTCCGAATCCCTTCGCCAAGTTCAGCATTCGGAAACTCCCACATGTTAGCTAATAACCCGGTACTTGGACGTTTATTAATGACGTAACGACCATCTTCAGTTTGAAGTACCCCTGCAACAATCGGTACCATTGTAGGAGCCTTAGCTTTACTTTTTACTGGTAATTCCTTTTGAACACCTTCAGCATATCCTCGGCAATGTTCACGTACAGGACAAAGTAAGCAAGATGGATTTTTTGGAATACAAATTAGTGCACCTAATTCCATCAAACCTTGATTAAAATAAGATGGATTTTCAGCCGAAATAATTTCACGTACAATCTCTTCAAACACTTTTCTAGTTTTCGGTTTTGCAATGTCATCCCATACTGATAAAATGCGAGATAATACACGCATAACATTTCCGTCAACTGCCGGCTCTGGTATACCATATGCGATACTTAAAATAGCACCTTTTGTATACGGGCCAACTCCTTTTAATTTTTCAATTTTCTTTACATCACTCGGTACTATCCCGCCGTATACTTCTTTCACTTCTTTTACAGCCGCATGTAAATTTCGTGCTCTAGAATAATATCCTAAACCTTCCCATGCTTTTAACACTTCTTCATCACCAGCATTTGCCAAAGATTCTAGAGTAGGAAACTTCCCCATAAAATTCGCGTAATATGGTTTTACAGCTTCTACCCTCGTTTGCTGCAACATAATTTCCGAAACCCAAACGCGGTATGGATCTTTATTTTTACGCCACGGTAAGTCGCGTTGCTCTTCTTCAAACCAATCAATTAAATCATTTTGAAACTGCTCTATGTTAAAATTATTTAATATTTCAAGTGTCAAACTTGATCCCCCTCATTTTTTTGCATATAAGTACTATTATAAAGATTTTAGGAAAAAATTTAAGTAAGATGACATAGGAAATAGAAGGCAAAGGACTTGAGGTATCGAATAAAAAGAGTTACATTAATAAAAAACGGAGGTGGATTTCTATGGACACAGCCACTCACCTTGTTATGGGCGTTACTCTAGGCAGTTTGGCAACGTTAGATCCAGCCATAGCACAAAGTGATATTGGACCACAAGCAGTTATGCTTGCTACAATTGCCGGTTCCAATATTCCTGACATCGATACAGTTTTAAAATTGCGTAATAACGCTAAATATATAAGAAATCATCGCGGGATTACTCATTCCATTCCTGCAGTGATTCTTTGGTCATTCCTTATAAGTGGTATCTCTTTCGCCTTCTTTTCAGACGCTCCATATTTGCATCTACTACTTTGGTCATTTATTGCCGTCTTTCTTCATGTCTTTGTAGATATTTTCAACGCCTACGGTACACAGGCATTACGGCCCTTCACAAAAAAATGGGTAGCACTCGGCATCATTAATACATTTGATACCGTCATTTTCTTTATCCACCTACTCGCGATTACTTGTATGCTCGTAGGTTCCCATAAAGGGTATACTGCTTTAGCAGCGTATATATTGATGATTGTTTACTATATCGGACGGATTATGATGCATAGAAACATACGTAGCGTCGTATATAAACGTTTCAATCACGTGGAGAAGATAATCATTTCTCCTTCTTACAGATTTTATCATTATCATTTAGCAATCGTTACAACTGATTATTACTACGTTGCTAGATGGCATCGTGGTAACATCATGGTCTATGATAAGTTCGAACGGATACCGTTCCCAGATAATTCTATTATGCGCGCAGCTAAACAAGATGAAAACATCTCAGCATTTCTATCTTTCTCCCCTGTATATCGCTGGGACATTTTCGATTATGATCATTATTACGAAGTTCGCTTCATTGATTTGCGCTATCGCAGTAAAGATTATTATCCATTCGTTGCAATCGTTCAACTCGACCACAATTTAAATATTATTAGTTCCTATACAGGATGGATTTTTAGTGAAGAAAAACTTCGAAAAAAACTGGAATTACTTCCACATTAAAAAAAGCGACTTAAGTCGCTTTTTTTAATGTTTCAAATGATCTTCTTGATTGATTAAATGGCTATATTTCGGATTATTTGTACGCATTTCATGAAGGCGACCTCCATGATTATTAATCCATGTTCGTACCACTTGTTCAGTCATTTCATCACCTTGATAACGACCTGATTTAGCATAAGTTGTTTGAAAGTCTTCCCACAATAATTCAACCCACGCACGAGCTTGTGCGTAAGAAAGTTTGTCATTTTTGTCTAATAGTTCTTTTGTTAATGTTTCGTGAATATCATTCATGTTCTATTCTCCTTTTACCTATTTATTCCCTTAATTTCTAAAGGATAGTTTCTTCTATTTTGCACATTCTATAAGTGATACTTCTTAAAGAGGTATCAACTGATGATGAGGAGGGCGTTCGCAATGGGTAAACAAGCCGAATTTTGGTCTGAGTCAAAAAACAACAGCAAAATCGATGGTCAGCCGAAAGCGAAATCACGCTTCGCTTCGAAACGACCTAACGGCACAATTAACACGCACCCACAAGAACGTATGCGTGCTGCAAATCAGCAGGAAGAATAGTACAGGTACAACCTAAAAAATTAACTTCCTACACGAGGTGATAAAGATGAGCTACCGTGATCGCTTAGATAGTCGTTCTGAATTATTTAACCATACGTGGACTCGTCCGAAACATGCAAAAGCGCAAGTTAACGGACAGACGCAACAAACCCAGTCTCTCATTATACTGGCGAATGAATGTAAAAAACGCCAATTTTAGAATCTCCTATCTCCTGTAACGCCTACCAAAAATGAAAACCAGAGAGATATTCGCTCTCTGGTTTTCATTTTTCTTGCAATAAAGAAATCGGTATTCCAATCTCTTCATTATCATTTTGCTTATGTCCCCAAGCAAATACCCCGTTGAAATACGTAATTTCAAATAATATACCAGGTTCTTCTACTAATTCATATGTCTCACCAATATGAAATTTGTTTATATCAGTCATATAAGCACGAGCCATTGCCATCTTTCGCATTAATACATCGAACTCATTTACAATACCAAGCTGCTCTGCCTTTATTGCTTGCTCTTTCAAAACCCCAATTTCTTCCCTTAGCTCATGTGGTGTCATTTCACTGTAGCGTTTTGGCATATTCATCTTATTCCCCTCATCCCTCTTCACGTTTCATCTGCAAAAATATCTCTATCTCATCAATAGAGAACCCTTTGCGATATAACGCTTGTTTCATCTTATTTTCGAATGTCCATCCATCATACTTCTTATATTTCTCATAATATTTATTCCCATGATAGTGTAACGCTTCTTGTTGCTGTTCGTCATCTTTTTCGTCTTTCAATTCTTCCAAACAAATTTGAATTACATCTCTAGAATATCCTTTACGAACAAGCATTTCGTCTAACTTTAGCTTCATTTGTAAAAAGGAATGCTTTTGATAAGACCTTTTCTTCTTTTCTATAAGAAGTAAAGCATTCTCAATTTGCTTTTCCTTCGGATATTCTTGTAAACTATGTGTAATGATTAGATCCTGAACACCTTTATTTAATAACTCTCTTTTAATAACAGTTGGACCCTTTCGATTCACATTACTTTGCGTTCGCGTATATAAAACAGCGTACTCTTTATCATTAATATATCGATCATGTAATAATTTCGAAACGACTTCAGAGATGACGGCCTGTCCCACTTCTTTTTTTCGTAAATAGTCTTCTACTTCTTTTTTTGTTCTCATTTGATAGGATAGATAGGAAATTGCTTGTAAATATGCTTTTTGTACCTCTTCATTGTATAAAATATTTCCTAACGCTTGTTCATCAATTTCTAACCCTTTTTGTAATCCATGTTTCATTAAGATTACTTGATCCACACTAAATCCGTATTCTTCACCTTGACCTTTATCAATATAAATATTAAACCGTTCTTTCGATCGTTTTTGCACTTCTATTTTTGTAATGACAGCCATACTCTCACCTCTCTATTATTTTAACATAGTCAAGGAACGTTTTTGCTTTTCAAGAATATATATAATGAGGAGGAAATAATTGTGAGAATCGCAATTTCTGGTGGTACCGGCTTTATCGGTAAATACCTTTCTACTTTTTTTATTCAAAAAGGATATAATGTTCACATTCTTACTCGAAACAAAACTACTGAAACTTCCCACCCTAACCTTCAGTATGTACAATGGACACCAGATTTACAAACCTTCCCCCTCTCTTCTATCGATGTAGTTATTAATCTAGCTGGAGAGTCTATTAATAGTAGATGGACAAAGAAACAAAAGGAATCCATTTTAAACAGTAGAATTCAAACAACAAAAGGACTCATTAAACAATTACAAACACTTGGTACAAAGCCAAATACATTTATTAACGCAAGTGCTATTGGATACTATGGAACGTCTGAAACTGAGTCTTTTACAGAACAGCATGAGATTCCTGGAAATGACTTTTTAGCAAATACAGTATATTCATGGGAACAAGAAGCATCTAAAGCACGTTCTCTTGGAATGCGAACAATCTACGCAAGACTTGGAGTTGTATTAGGCGCAGACGGAGGAGCTCTTCCCAAAATGCTACTCCCCTATCAATTCTATATTGGAGGTACAATTGGATCTGGAAACCAATGGTTATCATGGATTCATATAGACGATGTCGTTCGCCTAATTGATTTCATCATACACAAAGAAGAAATTGATGGCCCTTTTAACATCACAGCTCCCCTACCTATAAAAATGAAGGAATTTGGAGAAACCATTGCAACTATAATGAAAAAACCTCATTGGTTACCTGTCCCTTCATTTATGCTTCACACTTTATTGGGTGAGATGAGCATACTTGTACTCGAAGGACAACATGTATTACCTAGTAAAGCAATTGAACATGGGTATCAATACACATTTCCGGCAATAGACCATGCATTACAAAATGTACTTTCGCATACAATGTAGTACTTCTAAAACACAGTTTTACAGGGCCCCCTTTCAAAACTTTCATTTTCTAGAATCCGGAGCATTATTACACAAATAACCTTTCAGTTACTTTCCCTTAAATTCCATTAACATTGTAAAGTAACAGAAATGAGGTACCTATGAAAATATTGCTCAAACAAGCCATTGTCTATCCTATTACATCCCAAAAATTTCAAGGGGATGTACTCGTTATAGGAGAAAGAATTGCCGAGGTCAAGCCTTCCATTCAACCCACTCAAGATATGACAGTTATAGACGCTCGTGCACTTCATCTTTTACCTGGATTTATTGATGTCCATACTCATCTTGGTCTCTATGATGAAGGTACTGGTTGGGCTGGCAATGATGCAAATGAAACATCTGAAGTTTCAACACCACATATCCGTTCTTTGGACGGAATCCACCCTTTTGATATTGCATTTCAAGATGCTGTACAAAACGGAATCACAACTGTTCACGTTATGCCAGGAAGTCAAAACATTATCGGCGGTACGACTTGTGTAATAAAAACAGCTGGAACTTGCATTGATCATATGATTATTCAAGAACCTGCCGGCTTAAAGATTGCCTTTGGAGAAAATCCTAAAAAGGTCCATAGTAATGGAACAAAAGAATCCATAACACGTATGGGAATTATGGGGTTACTTCGGGAATCATTCTATGAAGCACAGCACTACGGGCATGAAGCTGATTTTCGAATGCTTCCTATCTTAAAAGCATTACGCCGCGAAATACCCGTACGTATCCACGCTCACCGAGCAGATGATATTAGTTCTGCTCTACGCTTTGCAACAGAGTTCAATCTCGATTTACGTATTGAACATTGTACAGAAGGACACTTTATTGTTGAAGAGCTTTCGAAACACAATTTGAAGGTTTCAGTTGGCCCCACTCTTACACGCCGTTCTAAAATCGAACTTAAAAACAAAACATGGGATACTTACCATATATTATCGAAAAATGGAGTGGAAGTTTCTATAACAACAGATCACCCTTATACACCAATTCAATATTTAAATGTTTGTGCTGCTGTCGCAGTAAGAGAAGGATTAGACGAAAAAACTGCACTAGAAGGAATCACTATATTTCCAGCACGAAATTTACGTTTAGAGGATAGAATTGGAAGCATTGAGGTTGGAAAAGACGCTGATCTCGTGTTATGGACTCATCATCCTTTCCATTATTTAGCCAAGCCTGTACTAACCATGATTGACGGAAAAATAATTTACAAAAAAAATAAAAAAAACTAGTTTATTTTTTTGACTAGATAAAGTATTATACGATTATAAACTGAATGAAACCATAATCAATTTGTGTCGTGATTATCATTTTCAAATTGATGAATGGGGAAGGCAAATGGTGCGCCACCAGCGTTAGAAACTGGTTCTAGTGGGTTCGATTCCCACCCCGAAATTTTTTAAAGATTGATATAAAAATTTCGAGGGTGGGGTGTTTTTTCGTCATGCTACCCTCGTGTGAGGAGGAGTTAGTATGTTGAAAAAACGCGACTTACACGACAGCCACGTTCTATACGAGTTAATGGTGGACCCAGCTGTCTTCCCTTTTGTGCGTCAAAAGGCTTATTCTTATGAGGAGTATTTATTTTTAACGAAACAAACGATTGAAGCTGAAGAGCGTGGGGAATTAATTTCACGCACAATTTTAGATGAATGGGGTAACCCTATCGGAACAATTACTTTATTTGATGTGCAAGAAAAAGCCGGATTTCTCGGAACATGGCTTGGCAAACCCTATCATGGAAAAGGCTATAATAAATTGGCGAAAGATTCATTTTTTAGTGAACTTTTCTATGAATTAGATATTGAAACAATCTTTATGCGTATTCGTAAAATAAATATTCGTTCTATTAAAGCTGCCGAAAAACTACAATATGTAAATCTAGCAAACGAAACAAGAAAAGCCGTTTATGATGAAATTAACGCAAATGAAGAAGTATATAACTTATATGAAATCCCAAAAGATCAATATACACTTGCTACAATGCGAGATACAACGTTCCAAGATGCTCACCAATTAAAAGAAGCGTAATCTAAATTTTTAGAAAAAATAATTAATCATTAACATTTTGCCATATACGTATATCACCCCATGTCTTTGGAAACGATAGATAGTGACTTTAGGACACGAGGTGATTTGTAATGGATAAAAAGAAACGTGACAAAGCAAAAAACACATTATCTAGTACACAAGAAGTTCTCTACCAACGAGAATTTCGCAAAGCAGATCGCGCAGCGGGTTATCGCTCGAAAAGTATTTAAAGTGAGAATGAATAATTAGACGTTTTCCCCCCTAATTATTCATTCTCATTACATATTTTTTCTACGTGATAGAATAGACAAAAAGGTTCCTTATAAATAAGGAACCTTTTTTGTGTGGATAACGTTATCCACACAATTTATAGAATTGTGAATAAATTCAACAAACCCTTCACAAATTTATATATTGTAACGCATAGTAAATGTTAGAATTGTGGATAGTTTTCTAAAAATTGTGGACAATGTGGATATAGTTGTTAATATTTCGACTTTACTGTTTAATGAAAACGTAATCTTCATGTGGATAAGTTACCACTTTATCTTATAAAACAATAAAGAACCCTCTTTAAACATATAAAAGAGGGTTTCATATTAAGTAAATAATTGTGCAAGAGCAGGTGATTTAATAGGTATATGATTCGGTTCTACATGATTTTCTGTCAAAATTGTATCCACAATATGACCAGCTGGCTCCGGACGATAAATGCTTTTCATCGCTTCTTTCATTTGAAGAAGCTTCATATCATCTTGTAATAACGCCTCTGTCTTTGCAAAAACCTCACTATCATCACGAATGACAACTGCAGCTCCTTTTCTTTCAAAGTACAGCGCATTTTCATTTTCTTGTCCTGGAACAGGCTTATATAAAATGACAGGTACTTGCAATGCTGCCGCTTCACTTAACGTAATACCGCCCGGCTTCGTAATCATACAAGAAGTAACACGGAATAATTCATCGATATTTTCAACATAACCAAATACTTTTAATGCATCAGGATTTTTTTCCTGAACCCCTAATAAATCCTGTTTTAACGCTTCATTTTTTCCACAAACGACAACTACTTGTAAATCAGGTACTGACATAAATGATTGGCATAGTTCTTTTACACTTCCTAATACCCCATGAGCACCTGCTACAATTAGTAAAATCTTTTTATTCTTACATAATTGATATTTATTATATATAATGTCTGGATTGATCTTCAGCTCAAAACTACTACGAATCGGAATTCCAGTTTCAACAATTTGCTCCGCGGGCACACCAATATCAATCATAATTTTTTTTACGTGATCAGTTGCTACAAAATAACGATCTACTTCCCGATGAATCCATATTTTGTGCACACAAAAATCAGTTAATACGTTATACACAGGAATTGAAATACCTGTTTGCTTTTTTAACTCTGGTACAGCTATGATCGGAAAAGTATTAATAACAATATCCGGTTTCTCTGCTTGTAAAAGTAATTTCAAACGTTTTCTTCCAAAGTTCGCATACCAAGATGCTATTTTTTTATCATAAATTTTTTCTACGCCATAATAAAACAAGCGGTATAATTCTTTTCCTATTGTATAACTTTTTAAATATAAATATTTTGTAATATCGGTTATAACTGGATGTGATTCTCCGAACAAATCGCATACAATTACATCTTTAATTCCTTTTTGGCGAAATGTTTGTTCTAATGTTTTCGCTACTTGCACATGACCATTACCGTAATGTGCAGTTAATATTAAAACCTTGGGGTTTTTTATCAAACAAATCCACTCCTAGCTTATTGTTTCTCCATATTGCATATACGACAATAGGAAAAACATTTTCCTTAAAAATTACATAAACAGATTCTAATACTTCTCTTTCAGCTATGTACCTGTCGTGGATATGCAAAGCATATAAGATTGACCCCTTAATCCTATCTGTGCTCATATCTTTACATTATACTTTCCTATAAGAGCTTTCGCAATAACTTACAAATGTTCTCTATTCCATGATACTCACTCTTTTACTTCTTAATTCTTTTTACTATTTTGATTTCCCTTTACAATTATGTAAATTTCTCCACTTATTCCTTACAAAAATATGGATATTCTATTTTCAGTATACTCTTTTCTATATACATACTCTAGGTTTTATTGTAAAGAAAGCAAAAAGCCTAATCCAATATTTGGATTAGACTGCTTGTAAAATATGTCTTGCTTGCTCTACATTTTTTTCAGTAGGTGGTTCTACATTCGCAAGTGGATACTTATGCCCAAGTGCCTCCCATTTATATACACCAAGCTTATGATATGGTAGCACTTCAACCTTCTGAACATTAGACAGGCTTTGAATAAAGCTAGATAATTTTTGTAGATCCTCTTCATTATCCGTAACACCAGGAACTAATACGTGTCTTACCCAAATTGGTTTATTTTTATCCGATAAATAACGAGCAAATTGTAAAATATGTTCATTTGGTTTCCCTGTTAATTTACGGTGTTTCTTTGAATCAATATGTTTCAAATCCAATAAAACTAAATCTGTATAATCCATTAAAATATCTAGCTTATTTTGGAATTCTGGTTCTTCAGAATAACAACCACCCGAAGAATCAATTGTTGTATGGATTCCAACTTCCTTACATTTCTTAAATAATTCAATTAAGAAATCTAGCTGTAATAATGGTTCACCACCACTAACTGTTATACCGCCTCCAGAAGCTTCAATAAAAGGAAGGTAACATGTCACATCCTGCATAACTTCTTCAACTGTTATTTCTTTTCCTTTACCGATCTCCCACGTATCAGCATTATGACAGTATTGACAACGTAATAAACACCCTTGTGTAAATATGACATAACGAATTCCTGGGCCATCAACAGTACCACAAGACTCTACAGAATGAATTCTTCCTTTTATCATGTTACTTCCTCCTTTATTGAAGCAGCCTCCCTCTGCTATTTATAAAAAGCAGAGGGACACTTTTTCACTTACATACTTTCATGCATTGTACGATTAATTACATCGATTTGTTGTTCACGAGTTAATTTAATAAAGTTTACAGCGTAACCAGATACGCGAATTGTTAATTGTGGATATTTCTCAGGATGTTCCATCGCATCCATTAATGTTTCACGATTAAATACGTTAATATTTAAGTGATGGCCTTCTTTTACTGCATAACCATCAAGCATTGATACTAAGTTACGTACTTGTACATCATCTTCTTTACCAAGTGCTTTTGGAATAATAGAGAATGTATTAGAAATACCATCTTGTGCATCTTCATATGGTAATTTAGCTACAGATAATAATGAAGCTAATGCACCTTTTGTATCACGGCCATGCATTGGGTTCGCACCTGGTGCAAATGGTTCTCCAGTACGGCGACCATCTGGAGTGTTACCAGTTTTCTTACCATATACAACATTAGATGTGATTGTTAAGATCGACATTGTATGAACAGAATTTCTGTATGTTTTATGTTTACGAAGTTTATTCATAAATGTTTTTACAAGATTTACAGCGATTTCATCTACACGGTCATCATTGTTACCGTATTTAGGGAAATCTCCTTCGATTTCAAAGTCAACTGCAATACCGTTTTCATCACGAATTGGTTTTACTTTTGCGTGTTTAATTGCACTTAAAGAGTCTGCTACTACAGATAGACCCGCGATACCTGTTGCCATTGTACGAAGAACATTTGTATCATGAAGTGCCATTTCAATACGTTCGTAGCTATATTTATCATGCATGTAATGAATAACATTTAATGTGTTTAAATATAGACCCGCTAACCATTCCATTGTCATATCAAACTTATGCATAACTTCTTTATAATCTAATACTTCAGAAGTAATAGGTGCGTACTCAGGACCAACTTGTGCTTTAGATTTTTCATCTTTACCACCGTTAATCGCATATAGTAATGCTTTTGCTAAGTTTGCACGTGCGCCGAAGAATTGCATTTGTTTACCAATTCTCATTGCAGATACACAACAAGCAATTCCGTAGTCATCGCCGTAGTCAGCACGCATAATGTCATCATTTTCATATTGAATTGCTGATGTTTTAATAGACATTTTTGCACAGTAGTTTTTAAAGTTCTGCGGTAATTGTTTAGACCAAAGAACTGTTAAGTTTGGTTCTGGAGCTGGTCCTAAATTATCTAATGTATGCAAGAAACGGAATGAGTTCTTTGTTACTAATGCACGACCATCTAATGCCATACCACCGATAGACTCAGTTACCCAAGTTGGATCACCAGAGAATAATTCATTATAATCAGGTGTTCTTGCAAATTTCACAAGACGTAATTTCATAATGAAGTGATCCACAATTTCTTGTACTTCTTCTTCTGTCAAAGTACCATTTGCTAAATCTCTTTCAATATAAATATCTAAGAATGTAGAAGTACGTCCAAGACTCATTGCAGCTCCGTTTTGCTCTTTAATTGCTGCAAGATATGCGAAGTATAACCATTGGAATGCTTCTTGTGTATTTGTTGCAGGCTTAGAAATATCAAAGCCATGAGAAGCGGCCATTTGTTTTAACTCTTGAAGTGCACGCATTTGCTCAGATAACTCTTCGCGTAAACGCATTGTATCTTCGCTCATTACACCGCCAGTTAAATTCAAATCAGCTTTTTTCACTTCAATTAAATGATCAATACCATATAATGCTACGCGTCGGTAGTCACCGATAATACGTCCACGTCCGTATGCATCTGGAAGACCAGTAATTACACCTGATTTACGAGCCGCTTTCATTTCTGGTGTGTATGCATCAAATACACCTTGATTATGAGTTTTTCTCCAGTCTCTGAAAATACTGCTAAGTTCTTTATCCATTTCGTATCCATAAGATTCACAAGCTTGTTCCGCCATACGAATACCACCATATGGTTGTAAAGAACGTTTAAATGGTTTTTCAGTTTGGAAACCGACTACTTTTTCAATATCTTTATTTAAATATCCTGGTTCATGTGATGTAATAGAAGAAACAATTTTTGTATCCATATCAAGAACGCCACCGTTTTCACGTTCTTTCGTTGTTAAATCCATTACTTGATCCCAAAGTTGCTTCGTTGCTTCAGTTGCTCCCGCTAAGAAAGATTCGTCTCCTTCGAAAACGTTTACATTATTTAAAATGAAATCGCGAACATCAATCTCTGCTTTCCATTTTTCACCTTTAAAGTTTTCCCATGCGTTTTTAACATTTTCTAATACTTGAGTCATCCTAATCTCCTCCATTTTTGATTAGTACAGGACTAAGATTTTTTATATAACAGCTTACACACTTAGAATACTACTTTTTTGCTAAAGTGAACGAAATAGTTGTGACATGTTTGTGAAAAGTTGAGCAAACTACTATATGCATAGTGTTAACTTCACTTAAAAGTCTTTATAATTAACCCTTTCCTTAATTGTATTTTTTTGGTATCCTTATATACGAGTCCTATTTTGTAATATAAGAACAATACCCATTGTAGAGCTGTAATACTCTTATCTCCTAATCTGTTATAGTTTTTATAACAGAACAAAAAAGTGTACATATGTTGTACACTTTTTTGTTACTACTCTAAAACATCTCTTTTTCTATTCCCATCATAGAATCCACCACGGCTGCCTTCTAATACAATTAATTGCTCTAATCCTTCTATATGATCACCTATAATTCGCAAAACAGCTGGAGGATGACCTATTTTTGCAAAATGTTCACTGGGACGAATGCGGTTCATCTTATCGACCTCTACACGACTTACACACGCAATTTCGAATCCTGACAGAATAGCTTTCACTTGGGCTACACAAGGTGACAGTAAAGATCTATACCCGATTTCTTTCAAACACTTACGGCTAAACGCATTCGGTACAGCGATAAGAGAGCCTACTCCTAAATCTTTTCTATCACAAGCTAAATTTAATGCATATTTAAATGCAGTTACAAGATGAAGCGGTACTCTTAAATCTAAATAATGATTTAGATCATTTAATGCGACACCCATTCCATCTGCAATAGCTTTTGCAAATGGATATAGCTCACTAGCTGGAATAACAAAATCACCGTCTATAAATAATACAATTTCTCCTTTGGCGAAATAAGTTCCAAGTGAACGCCCCACATCGTTACCAAGTGCTTCTTTATATACAATTGTTGTTGCTCCCTTGTCTTTTGCAATCGTTGCTGTTTTATCAGACGAACCATTTACAACAACGATAATTTCAAAAGGTTCAATTTTGCGAAGCTCTTCTATAACGTTTCCAATTGTTTTCTCTTCATCTTGTACAGGAATAATGACCGATAATTGCTTTCCTTTATACAACTTAGATGTAACGCCCCATCCTTGATAAAAATCTTCGAAACTTAAAGTATGATAGACACACTCTCTTTTCCTATTTCCATCATAATACCCTCCGCGCTCATCACTGCCTACTATTCGCTCCGCTACAGCTTCTATATGATCACCTATCATCCGTTTTTCAGATTGAGAAAGACCCGTTCCATACGCAGCATGCTCGGTTGGCCGAAATTTATTCGGCGTAATAACATCAATTGCACAATGACGACTAATTCTCCATTTGCTTTGTACTAGACGTAAATGAGCTACAATAGGATTAACGAAACATTCATATCCAATGCATTGAACAACTTCTTTCGTCAACGCATGAGGTACAGATAATAAAGAATCAATTTTTAACTCTTCACGCTCTAACATTGCATTTAATATTTGGCGCCATACTGTCACGGAGTGCGGTTTTTGTTTCTTTAAAAATAATGCGTCCAAATTATTTAAAACGATGTCGGCTTGATCATGTAAAATTGGATTCAGGAATAATTGTAATTTTGAAGTTTGAATAGCAAAATCTCCATCTATAAATAGTAATACATCACCTATCGCATGTTTTGCACCAACCGCACGGCCAACATCATTCCCTAGTAGCTCTGTATGCTTGATTACTTTACATCCTAAACGATCAGCAACCTCTTCTGTACCATCATTACAACCGTTTGCTACTACAATAATCTCTACTGGATTTAATCCTTTTACCGATTGAATAACGTCTGAAATCGTATCCGCTTCATTACATACAGGTATAATAACCGAAAGCGACTTAGCCATTGTTTTCTTCACGAAACCATTTAATAGTTTCCTTCAATCCTTGTTCCCACGTTACTGTCGCTTGAAACTGCACAAGTTCTTTTAATTTCGTTACATCTGGTCTTCTATTTGGAATTTCTTCAAAGCCATGTGGGTATACCTCTTCGAAAGGAACTTGGACAATCTTTGAAGAAGATTTCGTTAGCTTTTTAATTACTTCTGCTACTTCTTTTATACTCTTTTCGTTCTCAGAACCTATATTAATAATCTCACCATTTACCTTCTCATCCATTGCCCGAATCGTTGCCTCCACCGCATCACTTACATACGTAAAGCAACGTGTCTGCTTTCCATCTCCATATACGAGAATGTCTTCTCCTTGCAGGGCCGCACTGATAAATCGTGGGATTACCCCTGCATACGGACCGTCTTTCGCTCTTGGACCATAAATATTAAAATAGCGAACAATCGTTACCGGTAAACCTTCTAATGCGTAGCCTAAACATAATGTTTCTTCTAACGTTTTACACACTGCATAACTCCAACGTATTTTAGAGGTTGCCCCGTATAATCGATCCCCCTCTTCAGAGAAGGGTGGGTTTGCCTTACCATATACTTCTGAAGTAGACGCAAAGACTACTTTCTTCTTTCCTTTTAGCGCTGCTTGTAAAATGTTTCTCGTTCCATCAAAATTCGTTTCAATAAGCTCTATACTCTTTTCCATTGTCGTTTTCACACCTAAAATTGCTGCTAAATGAAACACTACATCATGTTGATTTACTAATTCATAAATAGAATTTTTATCTAAAACGCTTATTGGAATAACCCGAATTTCTTTCATTAACTCATCATGATATTTATTTTTTCCTTTATAGAAGTTATCCACAATCGTGACTTCATTTCCTCTTTTCACCAATTCTTCGGCTAGATGCGATCCAATGAATCCTGCTCCACCTGTAATTAAACATTTCTTACTCATACACTCACCTTCTTTATAATTCCACGTGTATCTATTACTCGCTTCATTCCTTTAAAAAGCTTCCAATCGATATTAGAGTGATCAGTTAAAATTAAAATACAATTCGCTTGTTTAATGACTTGTTCATCCAAAGAAACAGATTGGTACAACTTATCTCCAAATTTTGCAGAAGAAATATATGGATCGTGATATTCTATCTCATATCCTTCTTTTATTAACAATTCAATAATCGGTAAAGCCGGTGATTCTCTCAAATCATTTACATCTTTCTTATACGCAATTCCTACAATTAAAACTGATGCAGGTGATTGCACCATGCCTTTTACTTTCCGGACTATTTTCTCTGGCATTTCTTCATTAATCACATGTGCTGCTTCAATTAATTGACTAATTGTCCCATTCTTTTTTATTCTCCATTGGAAATATAAAGGATCTACTGGAATACAATGTCCCCCTATTCCTGGTCCTGGCCAATATGGGGTAAATCCAAACGGTTTTGTAGATGCAGCTTCAAGCGCCTCATAAAAATCAATTCCTAAACTTTCACATAGTGTGTTTAACTCATTTACTAATGAAATATTGACTAGGCGCTGAATATTTTCAAATAACTTACACATTTCCGCTACTTTTGGAGAGCTAACAGGAACGACTACATCGAAGATCGTGCTATATAAATCCTGTACTTTTTGTTTGCACTGCTCAGTTTGTCCACTAATAACCTTTGGAATGTCCTGAACGGAATATTGACTATTTGCTGGATCAATCCTCTCAGGAGAATATCCAATATAGAAATCTTCGCCTACCTTTTGGCCGCCTTGAGAAACAATCGGAATAATAACTTCCTCGAGCGTACCTGGATATGTGGAGCTTTCGAAAATGAAGGTTTGTCCTTTTTGAAGGTTTTGTTGTATATAATGCGAAGCTGAAATGAGGGCACTTAAGTCTGGTTCTCTTTGTTCATTAATTGGAGTCGGGACAGTGACAATAACATAATCACTATTTTGAAAATCAGCAATACCTTGATCCGGTGTATTTACTATTAATTTTTTTTTAGCCAATAAACTTTGTAACAATTTAGAAGAAACATCCGGAATATAACTTTCTCCTTTTATAATTGATTCTATTTTTCTAGTATCTTTATCTAATCCAAGTACTGTATGTCCTCTCTCTGCAAAATGGACTGCCAAAGGAAGGCCAACATATCCTAATCCGATAATGGCAACTGTACTACTAACATTCATCTGTATTCTCTTCTTCCTTTCTCAATTGTTGAATGATATTTCTATCCCGCTCTCCATCTGTAAAACTCCCGCGCTCATCTGTGGATTGCAATAAATATGCAATTGCCTCAAGTTGATCGCCGAAAATACGGTCAAATGCTGGAATACGCCCATTTACAAATCCATGTTGCTCTGGACGTACTCGATTTGTTTTTATTACATCCACAAATTCTACTGCTGTAATAGAAAATCCCTCCAAAATAGCTTTCATTTGAGCTAATGGCGGAATAACTAGAGAGTCATATCCTATTTGTTCTATTACCTTTTTATGCATAGCATGTGGTACTGCCGTTAATGAGTTATTCCATAAATCTGGTCGTTTCGCTACTAAATTCACAAAATATTTCCCCATGCTAATTGGATCTGCCGGATGAAACATATCTAATAAACACTGTAAATCATTTAATGCCACATCATACCCATCTTCAATAGCATGTAAAAATGGAATTAGTTTTTTTCCCGGAATAACAAAATCACCATCGACAAATAAACAAATATCGGCCGTGGCATGCATAGCGCCTATCGCTCGGGCCACATTATGCCCGAGAGCTTCCTCGAATTCAATAACGATAACATCCTCTAACTTTGCTTGTTTAATTGTCTCAATATCAGCTCCATTCGCAACAACTATAATTTCATCTACACCTGCTTTTTTCACTTCTTGTATAACAGATCTTATAGTCATTTTCTCTTCTGACACTGGGATAATGGCACTATATTTCGCTTTTTTCTTTTGTAATACAACTGGTTTATACTTTCCTATAAACCCTCTATCCCTATTTCCTTCCGAAAAACCACCACGCTTACCATATATTTCGATTGCGTATTGCAAAGCACGTAAATGATCTCCCATAATACGACTAGTCGCTTTCGGATAAGGCGAACCGGGTGATGTACCAGTATGAACAGGACGCACTTTATTTGTATGAATAACATCGACCGAGGCCATATCGACAATATCTACTCCTCTAGACATCGCCAGCGCTTGAAACAGTGCTGGATCTGCTAAATTCCACCAACCAAATTTCTGAATAACTTCCCTACTCATCGCATGTGGAATTGCGATTAAAGATCCAACAACAAGCTCTTTTTTATTCAAATAACGATTCAACATAAATTTGCCAACTGTCGTATAATGCGGTCTCATTTTTAAATAAACGGACCATGTTAAATTATTCACAACAATTTGGTGGCCTTGCTGAATTCCTTTTATGAAACGTTGCAACTCTTTGTTATCAATGACGATATCACCATCTAAAAACAAAACAATGTCACCTTTCGCTTCTCTTGCTCCGATTGCCCGTCCAACATCATTGCCAAGAGAATAGTGATAATAAATGACATGGCAATGATGTTGTAACGCTATTTCTTTTGTCCCATCTGTCGATCCATTATCAACTACGATAATTTCATAAGGTTCGAGCTTCTCCACTTCTACTAAAACTTGTGATAAAGTACTCGCTTCATTATGCGCTGGAATAACAACTGATACTCTCATATTTGTATCACTCTTACCCTTCCAAGCGAACATAAGCAATAATAGGAGTACGCACAACTACATCTTCCGGTGGTCCATAAGAAGGAGAAGTACGAACACTTACTGCCCCATCTGTCACAGATAACAGAATACCTGCAACAATTTCAACCGCTGTCACAACTTGCACTAGCTCACCAACATGGTTACGCAATTCTTCAGTAAATAACATATATAAGTCTCCTTCCTTACGCTTCTTTAATTGATATAATGCTTGTAAATGGTAATAAAATTTCTGTTCCTATCCCTTCTTGCAGTGTTAAGAAATCATCACCAACTGCTACAATTACACCCGTTAACTGTCCAACTGTCACCGTAATTTCTACGTTTTTACCCAAATACTGCTCTGCAATTTCTTTAAAAGGTGATGTATTACATTCTTTTAATATGTTACAAATAATAGATTGAAATCTGCTTGATTCAATAAATTCTTCCGTAGCTTGCTTAGAGTTTCTTTGAATAAATCTCGCGAAGTTTTGTGAAAATAAAAGTCGTTCCACAGCAGGCAATAACTTATTATCTAAAAAATAATCTAATTGTCTATTAAACAATCTCGATAACTTTTTCCAATACTTACCGAACAGACACATACACTTCTCCTCCTATTATTTTTAGATTATAAAAATACATCCATACATCTTAATGTATACAAAGCAGACTTTTTTGTGATAGGTAAGACATACATTTTTTAACAAAACAATATGTTCTAATCACAAAAAAAGATAGATGGTATCCCATCTATCTTTATGTATATATTAATTTTTAATTGTAACTATCGCAGAGACACTGTAATAAACTGCTCGTGGTAATTCTGCCTGTTCACTTATAGAAGCTGTAACAAGAGACCCTCCACTTGCCGAAAAATACTTAACAGCTTCTAACGGAATACCGTCTTCTTTCACATCTATATGTGTTCCATCCCGCCAATCTATTTTCTGCATTGTTGCTGAAAGGTCCCCAGTCACTTTACCAAATTCTTTACCATCCACCCCTAAAAAAATCCATTCCCACTTTGTTAAACTTAGTATTTGTGTTAACTCTCCAATTTTCTTTCCGTCTACATTAGAAAAAATATAGACGTTGCGTACTCCCATCTTCTTTTGAACACACAACAATCTTTCTCCCGAGTGATTATATAAATACAATTGTTGCTTATGTAATCCCCTAAAAAGAAAAGAAAGTACAGCTTGCCATACACGTTGAATAACAAAATCATACTCTTCTTTTAAAAACCCTACTGCACTGCCATCTAGTCCAAAGTACGTTATTGCTTGAAATACCCCTACCTCTTTGCGAACAACAAATTTTTGTTGCTCAAATAATTCAGAAGTCTCTATATTATAATTTTCCTGTTTAAGTATTTTTGATCTTCGTTTTTCCATAAAACTATATATTAATAATCCAATTGCTGGTAGTACAACACTTATTAATTTCAGATTTTCTTTCTCCGAAGTGAATAGCATCCCTTTTTTATATTCCATCACTAATACAATTGCGACGATAATCCATACAATGACAGATACAAAAAATATGCGTTTTGCATTACGTGCGTGATGCTTATGTATACTCATATCCCTCCCCCTTTTCCATTTATCCCGCATTAACGGGCAGTAAGACCCCCACTTCAAAATTCAGCGAAAGCAAAGAAGTTAGGTGGGGGATCCACTGCCCGTAAAAGCCCGATTGGTTCAACTAATAATCAGTGGGGGATGAACAAAACCCCCACTGATTAAAGTTTCACTTTATTTCATTATCTCATTACCCCCTACACTTCCTCAATAAAAAAAGACCATCCAATAGGATAGCCTCTTACACTTCAATATTTCGCAACATCGTATAAATGTCGTTATTCACTTTACCAAACGATTTAATGTTGTTTTGAATGTTAGATAATAAAACGACATACACACTTCCGTTTTTACTAAATCCATTTAAGCAATTCCATCCTGGCATTACACCGTGATTTGAATAACTGCCCGGGTCTACATACCAACCAAATCCGTAATCTTTTTTTCCGCCTGTAAACATTTGATCATAGCTCTCTTTTGAAATTAACTTTCCAGAGAAGAGTGCTTCATTAAATAAATATAAATCATGTGCACTTGTATATATATCACCACAACCATATAGTTGTGACATACTTGGAATATTAGGTGTTGTCATATTGTTATTTACTATTTTATAACCTGTCGATGGAAACCTTGTTTGCTCTAACGCTTTACCGAAACCAGAATGTTCCATACTCGCAGTAGCAAAAATATGTTGTTTAATATATTCTTCTAACGGTTGTCCACTTACCTTCTCAGCGATGTAGGCAAGTATCGAATAGTTCGAATCGGAATATTTCCATTTCTCTCCTGGACCCCCAACACGCTTTTGCTTTCCTATTCGTTTTATCAATTCTTCATGAGAAATATCCTCTGTTCCCTGCTCATACTCTGGGATTCCTGATGTATGTGTTAGTAAATGTTTTAACTGAATACCATTACCTTGAGGGAAATCTGGAATATACTTTGCAACCGTATCCTCTACGTTTAATTTATTTTGATCCTTTAATTGCATAATAGCAGTCGCTACAAATGCCTTTGAAATAGAACCAATATAAAAAGTTGTCTCTGAATTATTCGGTACTTGTTTCTCTTTGTTCGCCATACCATATCCTTTATTCAAAAGAACTTTTCCGTTCTTCACAATAACAGCTGTCCCGCTAAATCCTGCGTTTTGTAAATATTGATCTAATTTAGCGTTTTCATTAATTTCTTGAGGTGGTCCCTCAGCAGGCTTTTCCACAGCTTGTACTTGCTTTACTTGTTCTTCCTGCTCTTTTTGTTTTTGTGCTTCTTGCTTCTTCTTTTCTTCTTTCTTTTTTAGCTCTTCTTGTTTCTTCATTTCTGCTGCTTTTAAAGTTTCTTCTTTCTTATTATGCGCAACAATTTTTGTATACATGAAATATACAACTGAAAATAGTAAGACGAGAATGATTGTTCTTTTTATGTATACAATCGGCCGACGTGCTTTCCCATTCGCATTATTTTTTTCCTGATCCATGATTGCTTTTTTCCCCTTATTTACCGATAATTTAATTCCACTACACAAGATTCATTCCGGATCTTTTTCATAGATTTTTGACATTCCATTCGACGTCATCCCTACTTTATCACGCACTACACATATTACCAACCTATATGTATGAAAAAGAAAAAGAAAATTTACAAAAGTAAGATTCCCGTTAAATTGTTAACAAAAAAAAGAGGATATCCTCTAAAAAAATTGATGTTATCAATCTTTTGGGATATCCTCTTATCTCATTATTTATACGTGTTTTTTCATATCATCGGCAACGGATTCAACATTTGTACCTACGATAACTTGGACACTCGTGTTACTTAATTTCATAACACCTTTTGCACCAGCACGTTTTAATGCTGCTTCGTTTACTTGACCAGCATCTTTCACTTGTAAGCGTAGACGTGTTGCACAGTTATCAATAACTGTTAAGTTTTCTTTTCCACCTAAAGCTGCTACGTAAGTTTCACCAATTGAACCTGCAACTGGAGCTTCTTCACCTTCAGCTAGTTCCTCTTCATCTTCACGACCAGGCGTTTTCAGGTCGAACTTCTTAATTAAGAAGTAGAATACAACGAAATAAATTACTGCGTAAATTAAACCGACTCCCGCGAGTAATACTGGTTTTGTTGCAATACCGAAGTTTAAGAAGTAATCGATTGCACCGGCACTAAATGTGAAACCATCGTGAATGCCGAGTGTTGTTGTAATGAATAGAGACAGACCTGTTAATACAGCATGAATACCATATAATACTGGCGATAAGAACATGAATGAGAATTCAATTGGTTCTGTAATACCAGTTAAGAATGAAGTTAGTGCTAGACCACCTAACATACCTGTAACCATTTTACGTTTTTCTGGTTTAGCAGCCGCAATCATTGCGAAACATGCTGCTGGTAAACCGAACATCATAACTGGGAAGAAACCAGTCATAAACATACCCGCTGTTTTATCTCCTGCAAGGAAGCGAGCAATATCACCATTTACAACATTACCTGCTGCATTTGTAAAGTCACCAAGTACGAACCAGAAGTATGTGTTCATTACGTGGTGTAAACCGATTGGAATTAATAGACGGTTTAATAAACCAAATAGACCTGAACCAACTGCCCCTAAATTAACAATTCCATGAGCTAATGCATCGATAGCATTTTGAATTGCTGGCCAAATTTGTGCGAATAGAATTCCTAATAGTAACATCACAACCGATGTAACAATCGGAACGAAACGTTTTCCAGCAAAGAACCCTAACCATTCTGGAAGTTTAATCTTATGGAATTTATTATAAAGAAGTCCTGCTATAACACCGACAATAATACCACCTAAAACTTTCATATCCACTTTAGTCGATAATTCGGCTGCCTTAGATACCTGTGTCATTGTATCTGCAAGCTTAGATGGATCTACATTAGCGCTATTACCTATTAAATCTTGAACTTTGCCTAATTTATCTTGTAATTCTACAGTAGAATATCCCTTACTAAGTGCATCAATACTGTTTTTCATAACTAGATAACCAATTGCACCTGCAAGACCTGCTGCACCACTACCATCAACTGAAAGACCGATTGCAATACCAATTGCAAAAATAAGTGCTAAATTATCAAAAACTGCTGCACCGGCCTGTGCCATAACAGGAATATCAAATACATCTGGTTGCCCTAAACGAAGCAATAATCCTGCTGCTGGTAGTACGGCGATTGGAAGCATTAATGCTTTACCAATACGTTGTAGAAACTGCAACATTTTAATTCCCCCTATCAAATTTATGAAATCGTTATCATTATAAGTACGCCTTAGAAAACGCTTTCTATTTACATAACCATAATAACATATAGTTGTATAGATGTGTAGTTTTTATTTTCGAATTTTTTATGGATAAATCTCCTATTTCCAAACTGTTATATAAAAGGAAAATTCTCCTTTTTAATATAGAATACTCGAAACGAAATACCTACTATAGAACATGTAACTTTCGTTTTATCATTCCACCTTTTCATGTTATTATTTATTTCCGAGCATATCGGGAAAAGTAAACGTAGTTAATTCGAAATAGGAGCGTTGGTACTATGCAGTGCATTGAAACAAACAACTTACAACAGTTGTTAGAACAAGTAAAACCATATACGAAAAAAGGAAAGCTTGCTACTTATATCCCCGAACTAGGAAATGCAAATCCGGCTGATTTAGGGATTGCCATTTTCCATAAAGAAACAGAATACATCCATGCTGGCAACTCACAAACACTATTTACTCTTCAAAGTATTTCAAAAGTAATTACACTTGCACTTGCCCTTTTAGATCGTGGTGAAGAATATGTATTTTCTAAAGTTGGAATGGAACCAACTGGTGACCCATTTAATTCTATTATTAAGTTAGAAACGACAAGTCCCTCTAAGCCACTTAATCCAATGATTAATGCAGGGGCACTAGCTATTACAAGTATGTTAACAGGAAACGATAATGAAGAAAAAATGGAGCGTATCCTTCATTTTGTACGTGAAATAACAGATAATCCTACTATTAATTATTCTTCTAAAGTTGCCAATTCAGAATTAGAGACAGCTTACTTAAACCGTTCACTTTGTTACTATATGAAACAAAACGGAATTATCGATTGTGACATCGAAGAACTTATGGATTTATACACTCGTCAATGTGCAGTTGAAGTAAACTGTATCGATTTAGCACGTATTGGCTTAATTTTTGCTATGGATGGCTATGATCCATATAAAAAAAAGCAAATTATCCCTAAACATATTACAAAAATCTGTAAAACATTTATGGTTACATGCGGTATGTATAACGAGTCTGGTGAATTTGCGATTCGTGTTGGTATTCCAGCCAAAAGTGGTGTAGCTGGTGGTATTTTCGGCTGCGTAAAAGGAGAAATGGGAATTGGTATTTTCGGACCAGCTTTAGATGCAAACGGAAATAGTATCGCTGGTTTTAAAATTCTTGAACTTCTTTCTGCTCAAGAAGGTTGGAGCATTTTTTAATTCAGAGTTATCCTGCTATACTAGCAGGATTTTTTTATTTCATAAAACCCTCAATTTTATCAGCTATCCATCCCCTTACAAAAACCGTACTGAAAGTTTCTCTATATCATGCATATTTGCTCCCCCCTCCTGAATAATATAGTACAACCTAGCGCTATATGTGGAGGTGTGAAAGATGAAACTAATATTTCAAATGGAAAAACAGCCTGTTCTTGAA
Source organism: Bacillus sp. EB106-07-01-XG149 (assembly GCF_058791555.1). NCBI lineage: Bacteria > Bacillati > Bacillota > Bacilli > Caryophanales > Bacillaceae > Bacillus > Bacillus sp. EB106-07-01-XG149. The sequence continues at coordinate 40,697 of NZ_JBYTDP010000010.1, forward strand.
AAAACAATTCTTCTTTTTATATTGAGTATTGTAGAAAGCTTGAAGTTAAAAGTGGTTTCGCTCGATGAGGCTCACCGATACATATTCAATTTAGAAGTGCTTGAACTACTAATGGATCGGAACATCGATGATCAAGTACTTGAACTCATCCATTTCGGAATGGGACTTGAAGACATTCATCATGTGCTTCCTGAAGAACTTGAACATACTATTGAAGAATTAAAGTGGCTTTGCATTCAAGTGTTAAGTGAATACAGCATGCATGAAGAATCGGAACAATTAATTGAAGATATACGTTAAAAAAGCACCTATGTAGGTGCTTTAGTATTTATAAAAACAGTAACGTTTCGGTAATTGCACATCCGATGTCGATATATGTAATTCATTCGAGTATTTCCGAGGAAATGCTCGAACATTGTATGTTACAATAACTGATCTATCCCAATAAGAATTAATAGCACGCCCGCAATAACAGTAGCCCATTTCCCTAAGTATGCTGCTAAAAATCGTTTTCCTACATACGCAAAACCACTGATACAAATAAAACTAAACACCCCAGAAATAGTTGCTGTAAGCCACAGATTCAAGTTTGTTACCCCAGCATCAAATCCACCTGCAATATTATTAATAGACAATGCAATCCCTAAAACAATTGCTTCTGAAAAACTAATTGTTTTAGAACCATCAAAATCTGCTTTTTCTGGATCACGTAAAATTCCCATAAGTACATTACCATCTTTAGAGCCTACGGTATTTCTTTGCCCCAAGAAAGGCTGACATAAAATAAACACCCCGATTATCCCTAAAACGATTGCTCCAATCAGGTTTGCAGTAAACTCTGAAATAAATAACGCTATCCAGTTCCCAAAAAATCCAGCTAACAAAGTAAATAAAAACCCAAAAAATGCGATGATAAAATTGTTAAGCCACGAAATTCGAATTTTACGAATGCCATATGCAATCCCAACACCTGCATTATCTAAATTAGAAGCAATCCCGATTAAAAAAATTGAAAATAGACCTGCCGTACTCATAAACAGCCACCCCTTTTTCTCACTTTTCCATGCATCTTATGAAAATGTTGAGCAACTGTGCCTGTCTGTTTCATATACATGTAATAAATGCTCAACATTTTTTCAACAATAAAAAAGGAGTGCCTTCACTATGCCTAGAGAAAATCCAAATGAGCGGCTTAGTACATTAATAAAAAAACTTTTAAAAGAACGTGCCTTATCCATGCGCCAATTAGGAATGCATACAAATATTGATCCCGCAACAATCTCAAGAATTATGAATGGTAAACAACCGCCAAAACAAAAACATCTACAAAAATTTGCAGAATGTTTGCAAGTTCCACCCCAATTGTTATTTGATGAAATGTATCCTGATTCTCCTCACATTAATAAAGAAAAGACGGATATGTACACATCTCTTGATACAATTCAGCAAACGCTGCAATCCTCTAACTTATTCGATTTCGACTATACAACAACTCGCGTAAAACAAGAACTTGAAAACTATGAACGCTATGCTCAGACAACAGAAGGCGAAAAACGTATTCATGAAAGTTTCGCCAGTAAATTAGAACAAATTGATAGCGCTGGTCCTTTTATTGAACAATTAACCGATATGTATCAACAATTTTGCAATGAAACTATCTCAAAAGAAGAGCGTGCAGTTCTTGGAGGCGCATTACTGTATTTCATTTTATCGACAGATATTATTCCCGACTATCTCTTTCCAATTGGCTATTTAGATGATGCAATTGCTGTTGAATTAGCGAAAGAGAAATTAATCGAACTAAAACGAAAGACATAGAAAAATAAAGAACTATTTCAGTTGTTTCTGTTCAACTCTGAAATAGTTCACTAAAAAATCGTACAAGTATACATACCTGTACGATTTCAACACACTAATCTATTTTTTTGTATGACACCATTCATATATAAATGCTGTTATTACTTTTGTAAATTCAATTAACTGTTCTACTTCAACTTTCTCATTTATTGAATGAGCTTCTTCTAATGTACCTGGTCCGTAAATAACGGCTGGAATATGAAATTCACTAAACCAACCACCATCCGTTACCGTTGCAGACATATCTAAAATTGCATTTTTAGATAGAATTGATTCGTGTACTGAGCTAAGCGTTTTTACTGCTGCATGTTCACGATCTACTTCTAAAGAAGGGAAAATTTCGCCACGATCCACAATCATTGATTCTCCGCCCCACTTAAATTGTGGTGGATTTTCACTTAACCATGGATCGGCAGCCGCTACTTTCTCAATATACTCTTCAATTTCTTTTATTATTTGTTCATGTGTTTCATTCGGATAGAAGTGCACCGTTATCCATAACTGGCACTCATCCGCAATAAACGCTGCATGCCGTCCGCCTTCAATAACAGCTGGGTTAATTGTTGTTGTTCCAGATGGATAACCTTCATATGTTTTCATAACTGCCCAATGACGCTCTAATTCTTGTAAACTTTGCACAATTTTCATCATTTTTTCAATCGCACTCGCTCCGAATAAACGTCCTCCAGCATGAATCATTTGCCTGCGTGTTGCATCATGAAACGTCTGGGGGCTTTTCACAGTAATCCATCCAGTAATTACGCCGCCCTGTCCTTGTATATGTAAATCACTTGTATCCACTACGACTGCAAAATCAGCATCATAACCTCTTTTACAGCATTGAAGTGTACCTGCTTCTCCAACTTCTTCCCCAATTACTGATTGAAAGATTAAATCTCCAGGTAATTCAATGCCAGCTTCTTGTACAAGTTGAATAGCAAATAGTGCTCCAGCCAATCCTCCTTTCATATCTGCCGCACCACGTCCAACTAACCAACCATCTTTTATAAATGGCTCAAACGGATTGGTTTCCCACGCTTCATCTGCTGATACTTCAGCTACATCCACATGTCCATTAATAATAAGACTTTTATGTGTGTCACTTTCTATCCCTTTTCTCACCCCAACAACGTTCGGGTCATTCGGATATACATCCCATTTATCAACAATAAAATTTCGTTTTCTTAGAAAATCTGCAACAAATTCTTGCGCTTCATTTGTGTTTCTCGCCGGCGGTGCTGGTGTTTCAAAACGAATTAAAGTCTTTGTAAGCTCTAGTAACTCATCTTTTCGTAAATCAATCTGTTCTAATAGCTGTGAAACTTCTTGATTCATCGCTAATTCCCCTTTGCATACATAGTATGTTTCCAGGTTTATTGTCACAAAAAAAGAGACTGTTTACAATTTTACAGTCTCTTTTTTTAGCATAAGTTTCTAATATATTTATAAACTTTCTGCCTCTGTTGTATTTGTTTTTTCAATATGTTCTACCTTACGTGCCTTATTTCTTGTCGCGCGGTAAAACAGTAAACAAACAATCATAAATGGAATACCACAATATAATGCCATTCTTTGTTCTGGAATAAAAGCCATACCAACAATTACTGTTACATTTAATACTAACGCAAGCAGTGGTACGAATGGATACAGCGGTGTTTTAAATTTCAAGTCCTTCACATCCCCGCCCTGCTTAATGTATGACCTTCTAGCCAATAAGTTAGATAGAGCAATAGATGCCCAAACTAATATCGCCCCAAACCCGGCAATAGAAAGTAGCCATAAATAAACTGTATCTTCCGCATAAATACCTGATAGTAATGAAAGGCAACCTACAATTGTACTTACAATCAATGCATAAATAGGAACACCATTTTTAGATAACTTACCGAAAATTGGACTAATCATGCCTTGGTTAGACATAGACCATAGCATACGCGAAGTTGCATATAATCCTGAATTTGCAACGGATAGAACCGCTGTAATAATAACGAAATTTATAATATCGGCTGCATAAGGAATGCCAATTTTATCAAATACAACTACGAATGGACTTTCTATCACTCCTGCTTGCTGCCAAGGGAATAAGCCTGCAAGAATGAAAATAGATAATACAAAGAACACAAGTATACGCCAAACTGTATTATTAATTGCCTTCGGGATCGTTTTCTCTGGATTTTCACTCTCTCCAGCTGCAATACCAACTAGTTCCGTTCCTTGGAAGGAAAAATTAACTGCAATCATAGTAATTAAAATGGCTGATAATCCATTTGGAAACAACCCACCATAATCAGTAAAGCTAGAGAACATCGGTGCGGGTTCGTTTCCTTTCATATCTAGAAAACCAAACATTGCTGCCCCGCCTAAAATAATAAATGCAATGATTGTAATTACTTTAATACTTGCAAACCAAAATTCAACTTCTGCAAAACTTCTTGAAGATAACGCATTGATAGCAAAAAGAAGCACCGCAAACACTACACACCAAATCCATGACGGTACATCAGGAAACCATCGTTTCATTAAAATACTAACTGCAATCAGTTCAATACCTATCGTAGCAGACCAGTTTAGCCACGACATCCAGCCGACTACATAACCCGCTGCAGGGGAAATGTGCTTTGTAGCATACGTTTGATAAGATCCTGCGTCAGGCATCGCAACAGCTAACTCTCCAAGACAGAGCATCGTTAAATACATAACAAATCCTCCAACAAGATACGCTACAATCGCTCCTCCAGGCCCAGCTTCATGAATTGTATACCCAGACCCTAAAAAAAGACCGGTACCAATAACTCCTCCAAGTGCAATCATAAATATGTGCCTGCTTTTCAATTCCCGTTTTAACCCTTGGTTTTGATCCATCATATAAATCCCCCCTTTTCCCTTTGGAAACCCATTTCATGTAAGCGTTTTTAAAAATATTCATAATAAGAATAATTATTGAAAAGAGCAAAATACATAGTATCAATCACTACCTGTTATTAAAAGATCATCCCTCACTGTTATTAATAACTTTTTATCAGCGATAGCTTGTCCTTCTACTACTTCTAATGATTCGATATATCCACTGATCCCTACTTTAATTTCTACTTTCTGTTTATCTATTGTTTCAATTAACGCTAATTTCTCCCACTCGTATACGTAAGAACTTTCCGTAACAAATAACTTCTCTACTTTCCCATAACAAGGACTATACACGCCTTCTATAACCATCTTCACTTTATAAACTCCTCCTTCTTATTAATTGGTACTGAAACGTTGCATATCCCTCCTTTAGAGATTTCAACTATTATTTATGCAAAATGCGTACCAATCTCCAATTCCTATTTAAAATGAAGGTTTCTCAAAAAAAAATCTTCATAACCGCAAAATTTTTCTATCATTTGAGAAATTTTAAAGAGAAAATAGCAAAAAAATTTTGCGATTTTATAAGAATTTTAATAAAATTATAAAAAGTCAGTCTTCATAGGGTGAAATGAGGAGAAGATAATCTATGCGTACAGAAGAAATTAATTTTAAACAGATCATTGAAATGAATATGCTATATGAAACTTTACTTAATGAGCTCGATATCGGGATTCATATTATTAATGAGGAAAGTAAAACGATTATCTATAACCGCAAAATGATGGAAATTGAATCAATGGAACGCTCAGATGTGCTATATAAAAGTCCTATAGAAGTATTCGCATTTGAAGAAAATAAAAATAGTACTCTTATAGAGGCATTAAAATTAGGAAAAACAAACAAAAATATAAAACAAACGTATTTTAACAATAAAGGGCAAGAAATTACAACGATTAACAATACTTTCCCTATAATAGAAAACGGAAAAATTAAAGGCGCTATTGAAATTTCAACAGAGATTAGCCATTTCAAACAAACGATGAAAACGAACCTTTCTCGAAAACAAAATAATAAATTTACCTTTGATCACATAATCGGTGATTCTAATGCTCTTCAATCTGTCATTACAGAAGCAAAGAGAGTAATTCGTACATCCTCATCCATACTTCTCGTAGGAGAAACAGGGACCGGTAAAGAACTATTTGCACAAAGTATCCATAATGAAAGTCAACGTTCAACAAAACCATTTATTTCACAAAACTGTGCCGCTATACCTGATACACTCATGGAAAGCTTATTATTTGGTACGAACCGAGGTGCATTTACAGGAGCTATCGATAAAGCTGGTTTATTTGAAGAAGCAAATGGAGGAACTTTGTTATTAGATGAGATCAACTCATTAAGTCCAGCACTTCAAGCGAAGTTACTACGAGCTATACAAGAAAAAACAATACGAAGAATCGGAGGCACACAAGAAAAAGAAATTGATGTTCGTATTATAGCAACTATTAATGAAGACCCTCTTGAAGCTATTACACACAATCGATTACGGGAAGACTTATATTACCGATTAAGCGTCGTTACTTTATGTCTCCCGCCTTTACGTGAACGAAAAGAAGATATTCCTGATCTTGTGCAGCACTTTATCGAAAAGTACAACATTCAATTTGGACTTGGCGTAACGGATCTAGATGTACATGTAAGAGAATTTTTGTATGCATATGATTGGCCTGGAAACGTACGAGAATTGGAACATATCATTGAAGGTTCAATGAATTTAGTTGAAGATGAAAATATCATTACAGCGTTTCATCTTCCCACTCGCTTTCGCGAACGAATAAAAAAAGAATTCAATATGCAACCTTTCCTAACTAATAACGAGGCTGATGCACCTAAAACGTTAAAGCACACAATAGAGGCAATGGAGAAGAACTACATCAATCAAATTCTGACAGAGTATCACGGTAATATCTCACAGGCTGCAAAGTTTTTAGGATTAAGTAGGCAAAACTTACAATATCGAATTAAAAAATTGCATCTACACATATGAAATGAAACTTTAATCAAATGTAGGATGAATCCGCTTCTAAGCGCAAATAAAAATTGGAAAAACATGCCACAATAAACATATAACATACTAGAAAGGAACGATATATATGAGTAATGATAACAAATTAAAGTTATTACAATACTTAGCCTTCTTCCCTACCATTGTATGTATGATGTTACTAGTTGATATGAATGCTTATCCTTATGCAAAACTATTAGCAACAATTAGCGGCTCCTTTGCAGCTATTATGCTTGCTGCTTTTTGGAATTTGAAGATACGTATGAAGAAAGAAAAATCTTCTTAATGCCAAAACAATAAAAAAACCGAGCTTACACAGCTCGATTTTTTTATTGTTTATTAAAATTCAACATTCTCCAAATACAAACCACTCGCCTCAGCAAGACAATTAATTTGATTACGTTGTTTTTCCTCTAAAATATTTGGGATTGCGTCCGCATCTAATTGTCCTAATCCAACTTCAATTAATGCTCCAACAATTTTTCGTACCATGTTATGAAGGAATCCGTTACCACTTACTCTAATTTGTACAAATCCTGCTTCTTCCATCACTTCAAGTGTATATACTTCTCGAACCATAGACTTTTTCTTTGATTTCGCATTTGAAAAAGCAGTAAAGTCATGTGAACCAACTAAATGTTTCGCAGCTTCTTTCATGCTTTTCACATTTAATTTTTTATTCACATGCATGCTGTATTTACGCATAAATGGATTTGTATGCTCTTCATTCCAAATTTTATAAAGATATGTTTTTGCTTTAGAATTGTAACGAGCATGGAAGCGATCTTGTACTTCTTCTACACTCGTAATGCTAATATCATTGGGTAAATATTGATTTAAATATTTTTTCACTTTATGTTCCACTAACTTCTCATCACTCTGAAAGTTAGCAACTTGATTCAAAGCATGTACACCCGCATCTGTTCTACTACAACCGATAATTTCAATTTCTTTTCCGATCATTTCAGATATGACACTCTCGATTTTCCCTTGAATTGTATTATCGTTATTACCGAGACGTTGCCATCCTTTAAAACGTGCACCATCGTACTGAATCGTTAATTTATAATTATTCATTTTACTCTCCTTCATAGAAAATATTCCCTCATATCGTGAGGGAATATGAATACACTTTACTTTCTAACAAGCTTCACTACATTTTCTACATGGGCTGTATGTGGGAACATATCAACTGGTTGTACATATTCCACTTCATAACTCTTCATTAATGCTTGTACATCACGTGCTAATGAAGAAGGATTACATGATACGTAAACAACTTGTTTTGGTTTCACTTTTAAAATTGTTTCCAGTAATTTATCATCGCAACCTGTACGAGGTGGATCGACAACAATTACATCTGGACGCCATCCTTCTTTTACCCATTTCGGTAACCATTGTTCAGCTTTACCTGCTTCATATTTCGTATTTGTAAATCCGTGACGCTTCGCATTTTTTCTTGCATCTTCAATCGCTTCTGGAATTACATCCATACCACGTACTTCCGCTGCATCATTTGCAAGCCAAAGACCGATTGTACCAACACCACAATACGCATCTACAATTTTCTCATCGCCTGTTAAAGCAGCTGCTTTTTTCGCTTCATCGTATAAAACAACTGTTTGTTCTGGATTTAACTGGAAGAATGCACGTGCTGATAATTCAAATGATAAATCACCTAGTGTTTCTTGAATTACTTCTTTTCCAGCTAATTTAAATGTTTTATCACCGAAAATAACAGATGTTTTACGCCAGTTTACGTTTTGCATAATTGATTTAACAGCTGGCATCTGTTTTTGTACTTCTGCGATAAATTGATCTTTATTTGGTAATTCTTCTTTTGTTGTAATAAGTGTAACTTGTACTTCCCCTGTTTGAACTGCAGTACGTGTCACAATTGTGCGTACTAAACCTTTTTGTTTTTTCTCATTGTAAATAGAAACATTTAATTTTTCTAATATACGTCTTACAACTTTTGTCGCTTCATTCGTTGCTTTATGTTGAATCATACAGTGAGCAATATCAATTAACTGATGTGAGTTTTGCTTATACAGCCCTGTAATAACCTTTTCGTCTTTACGTCCCACTTGTAATTGACTCTTATTACGATAATGCCATGGGTTTTCCATACCAAGCGTTGGACGAATTTTTTCTTCCAAACTGTTGTTCATATACTTCTCGAATGCTTGTACAACGATATCACGCTTTTGATTTAATTGTTCTTTATAATCTAAATGTTGCAGCTGACAACCGCCACACTCTTCATATACCGGACATGGTGCTTTCACACGATGTGGTGAAGCTTTACGAACTTTTTTCACTTTCGCTTCAGCGAAGCCACGCTGAATTTTCGTTGTTTCAGCAACAACTTCTTCTCCTGGTAATGCCCCTGGAATGAAAACAACTTGTCTCTTAAAATAACCAACGCCTTCTCCGTTAATCCCAAGACGTTTAATTGTCACAGGAAACGTTTGACCAACTTCCAACTTACTCTCATGTTGCTTTTGTATCATTATTACACCTCTACTCTATACTTTTCCATAAATATAACGCTGCATAACTGCAGTATGGTTCACACTCTTGTTTCACTTTTTCTAAAAATGCATCATCAGGTTTATCATCTAATTGAAATACTCCTTGCACTGCACGCTGAATCCCAATGTCCGCTTTCGGAAACATATTTTTCCGTCCAAGCCCAAACATTAAAAAATTTTGCACTGTCCATGTACCAATCCCCCTAATTGGTAACAATTGTGCGGAAACCTCTTCATCCGCCCTGGTTTCTATACTCGCTAAATTTAATGTACCGCTGACAATACTTCGACCTAACCCTACTATATATTCAGCCTTTCGCTGACTAAACTTCTGCTCTCTCAATTCTTCTATTGAAATATTTGCTACTATTTCTGGAGTGGGGAAAAAGAATACACCGTTCTTCTCTGTTCCATATCGTTTCACAAACTGTTCTGTTAACACAGTAGCAAATTTCAAATTTATTTGTTGATGAATGATACAGCGAAGAAGACAAGCAAAATAATCAAACTCTAAAATAATTGGAGTATAAGCATATGTTTCAAATAGTGGACGTAATGATGTGTTTAAAAAATGATTTTGTATATCTTGAAACGGTTCATTCCAATGAAAAATGGCCCTCATTCGTTTCATGACTTTCTCTTGATCTCCTGCCTGACTAGAGATCCAAAACTGTGGATTTTGAACAGTACCAATCCCTTGCAAGCGAACAACAATCTGTTCCTCGTCTATACAAAGCGGGACATAAATGACTTTCTCATCTAATTGAATGACGTTAAGAGGATCAAAAGATAAACGTTTTAATACTTCTTCAAAATGATACGGATACTCTAACGTAACATGTTCGCTCCACATACGTGTCCCCATCCTTTTTACACATCATTATAGCATGAGAAAACCGCAAGCATACATGCTTACGGTTGATTGCTTTTTACTAAGTCATCTAGACTTTTAAAATGATACCCTTTCTCGCGCAAATCATCAATGATTTTCGCAAGTGCTTCTGCATTATCTTTTGATATTGCATGAAGTAATAAAACAGATCCTGGATGAATCATCGTCATTACATTATTATGTGCATATTGCCATCCTCTTTGCTCGTCCACTTTCCAATCCAAAAATGCAAGTGACCAAAATACATTATAATAGCCCATTTCTTTCGTAAGAGCCAATGTTCTTTCACTAAATACGCCGCGCGGCGGACGTACATATTTTACTTCTTTTTGCCCAGTTACTTTTTTAATCTCTTCCGTTACACTCGTTAATTCTTCACGAAGTTTCGCATCATTTACCGTTGTAAAATCAGGATGACTCCACGAATGGTTTCCAATAATATGTCCTTCATCCTTCATTCTTAATAACAAATCTTTTTGTGTTTTAATATAATGACCCGTTACAAAGAAAGTTGCCGGTACTTTTTTCTCTTTTAATACATCTAAGATTTTCCCTGTGTATCCATTCTCGTACCCATTATCGAATGTTAAATAAATATCTTTTTTCTTTGTATCCCCTAAATAAAACCCACCATTTTTTTGTAGTAAATCTGTATATAACTTTCCTGCATCTGGTACTGTTTCATTTTTAGGACGCGGGATTCCCCAGTTATGTGGAGTATTTGTATAAGCTAATGCTGAAACTGGAACAAGTGCCATCATAATTGAAAAAATGAGACCGATATATAACCATTTATATTTCATAAATAGTCTCCTTTCCATATATAATCGTACTTGTAGTTTCTGTTGCCGTGCATTCTTTCATGCTGAACATGTTTTTCTATATATACCAAAAAAATGCATCTCGAATCATTCGAGATGCATTTTTGTTTACTTAAATACTGGCTCTTTAAAGCTAGCTAATTTTTCAAGTGATGTTTTATCAACATCTGCATGTAAGCTATTACCATGAGAATCCATCGTTACAACTGCTTTAAATCCTTCGATACGTAAATGCCACATTGCCTCTGGAATACCAAATTGTAAGAAATCAACATCTTTTACTTCTTTAATACATTCAGCATAATATTGCGCTGCACCGCCAATTGCATTTAAATATACACCACCGTGCTCTTCTAAAGCCGCTAATGTTTTTGCACCCATACCACCTTTTCCAATGACAGCGCGAATACCGAATTTCTTCATAATATCGCCTTGGTACGGTTCTTCACGAATACTCGTCGTTGGACCTGCCGCTTTAATTTGCCAGTTTTCATTTTCATCTTTCACGACAACTGGACCACAGTGATAAATAACTTGTCCTTTTAAATCTACTGGACAATCGTTATCCATTAAATGCTTATGGATTGCGTCACGACCTGTATACATCATGCCATTAATTGTTACAACATCACCAACGCGAAGTTCACGAATTTGCTCTTCTGTAATTGGTGCTTGTAATACGATCTCACGTTGCTCTATTTTTTCTTGCGCTTCTTGCTGAAGTGTATCCTCACCTTCTTGATATAGCCAGTCCATAATTTCACCTGTTTCAGGATCGATTGTTACGCCAAGGCGGCGATATGCCCAGCAATTATACGCAACAGATACGTAGAAACTAGCGGGCAGACGATTATACACGCCAATTTTACAACCAAGTAAAGTCGTTTCTCCGCCAAATCCCATCGTACCAATGCCAAGCTTATTCGCATTTTCTAATACGTACTCTTCAAGTTTTTGTAACTCTGGTACTGGATTGACATCATCTAATGTACGGAATAATTGATTTTTTGCTAATTCGTAACCTGATGTGCGGTCTCCCCCGATACCAACACCAATTACACCTGCACTACAACCTTGACCTTGCGCTTGATATACAGCATGAAGAAGGCATTTACGAATTCCTTCTAAATCACGACCAGCGCGTCCAAGTCCTTCTAATTCACACGGTAAGCTATACTGTATATTTTTATTCTCACAGCCACCACCCTTTAGAATTAAGCGTGCATCAATATAATCTTTTTCCCATTGTTCAAACTTAATAACCGGTGTACCTGGTCCTAAATTATTTCCACTATTGTCTCCAAAAAGAGAATCAACAGAATTGGGACGAAGTTTACCATCTTTTGTCGCCCGCTCAAGCGCATTATAGATAGCTTCCTTCAACTTTAATTGATTCACACCAACTGGTGTATAAATTTTAAACGTTGGCATCCCTGTATCTTGGCAAATTGGCGAGATGTTATCATCAGCCATTTTAATATTATTCGTAATTGTGCCAAGTGCCATCGCAGAACGAGTCCCTGAATTTTCTCGTTCTTTCGCTTGTTGAATCGCACGACGAACATCTTTCGGTAAGTTCGTTGACGTTTCAACAATTAGTTGATACATGCTTTCTTGAAGCTTTTCCATTGTTACTTCCCCCTCAATTGTGAACGCTACCAAAACGTTATGAGCTGAAAATTCCATTGTTATGCTCTTCAGCTTTTTATTTGTTTCACGCTATTAAAGCATAAATGAAATTTTTCACAACTTGATTATACCTTTTTTTCTACCGTCCTTCTATTATCCATACAGAAAAAGGCTGCCAATTTTGCATTGGCAGCCTTTTTAATATATTATTCGTCTTTTTTAAATTGCTCACATTTTAATTCTAATTCATCTAACATCGCAAGAAGACGATCTACATCCTCTAACTCTACTTCTTCAGGTTCAATTGTATCAATTACTTCAATGAACATATTTAAACGTTCTTTTAAATATACTAGTTGTGAATCTTTATCTTCAATTGCTTTTCCCATGAAGGCACTCTCCTTTTAATTCGAGTTGCTTTTATTATACCGCAAAAATGATTGCTATGGGCATGAAATTTCATCAATTTTGTCACAGTCATTCATTCAAATGTAAGCCCTCTCTCTTTTTTCACAAAAAAGTTTCACTTTATAAAAAGTACATATTCTTCTATTATAGAGAATGGACAAATTGTTATTTCAATAGTCAAAGGAGTATTTCATATGACGATATCACAAAAAATGAAGCCGATTACTCCTTCTTACGATCCATGGGAAGCGTATATGGACCTTGAAGAGTACGGCAAACTACTATTAACAAACGTTGAGTTTACAACGACAACGTTATGCAATATGCGTTGCGAGCATTGTGCTGTTGGTTACACATTACAGCCGAAAGATCCAAATCCGCTTCCGATGGAGCTTTTATTAAAACGATTAGATGAGATTCCTCATTTACGTTCTTTAAGTATTACTGGCGGAGAACCAATGCTTTCAAAGAAATCCGTCGACAACTATGTAACACCACTCTTAAAATACGCCCATGAACGAGGCGTTCGCACTCAAATCAACTCAAACTTAACTATAGATTTAGCACGTTACGAACAAATTATTCCTTATTTAGACGTATTGCATATATCCCATAACTGGGGAACAATTGATGACTTCGTTGAAGGTGGATTTGCAATGATGGAACGTAAACCTACTTATGAACAACGTGCAAAATTATTTGAACGAATGATTACAAATAGTAAAGCTCTATCAGATGCAGGTGTACTCGTATCAGCTGAAACGATGTTAAACAAAAGAACTCTACCACATATTGAACATATTCATCGTCAAATTGTCGAAGAGATGGGCTGTAAACGTCATGAAGTTCACCCGATGTATCCGAGTGATTTTGCGAGCAATCTAGAAATTTTAACAAAAGCTGAAATTCGTGATGCAATTGAGCATTTACTAGAAATTCGCGATGAAAATGTATGGATGTTATTTGGAACTTTACCTTTCTACGCTTGTAGCGATGATGAGCGAGACATCGCCACATTTAAGAAATTACAAGAAAGCAAAAATGTAACAGTTCGTAACGATCCAGATGGTCGTTCTCGTTTAAACGTCAACATTTTCGATGGAAATATTATTGTAACTGATTTCGGTGACGTTCCCCTTCTAGGTAACGTACAAACAAACACACTACAAGAAGCGTATGACAAATGGAGTGCTTCAAAAACAGCACAATCATTAAGCTGTCACTGTCCTGCAGTAAAATGCCTTGGACCAAATGTTCTTGTAAAAAATAGCTACTATCCGACAGAAGATTTCTTATCAAAAACAGCAAACATAACATTTTAAAGTTCAACTTTAATCAGTGGAGGTTTTGTTCATTCCCCACTGATTATTAGTTGAACCAATTGCCCACAAATAGCAGGATAAATAAAAACGTCAGCTTATAAGCTGACGTTTTTTCATATTATTGCGAGTGAGAAGATGAAATGAATTTAAAATACAAATGATCATGAATTGGAATCGCCGCTCCAATTCCTTGAGAAGTAATATTTTTTACAACAAGCCTTTTTTGATTTCCCTTTAACACAAGATACACTTCTCCAAATGTTACTTTTCCTTTTTCATTTACTGCTGGTGTATAAGCGTATAAATATCCAAGTTGACTCGGACTAATATTATACACACGCTCATGTCCAGTACCATAACCAATGGTCGTTTTAAATGAAAGCGGCAATTGTACTTTTTCAAGTGCTTTGAGAAGCATCATTTTTTTCACATCCGCAGTATTTTTCATATCTGCTGTTAAATCACCTTCAACCGTCTTTTGCGTTTCTTGCTTATAGCGTAGCGGATATAAGCGATCTCCTCCGCGATTATCGTACACATTGCGATTTACTTGTTTATATTCCCAATTAATCGATGTCTCAACCGATTCATAATTCAAAGCCCATTGACCTAAATAAATCTTTGCTCGGTACCCTACCGCAAGCGGCGCATTCGAAATTGTCGTTTCATTAAACATTCGAATTAAGTCCGGATTTTCAATTTTAATATTTGCTGTTTTCAATAGTTCTTGAGCAAACTTACTCGGTTGTAAGCGCGGCAAATCTTGCGCATCATTTGGAAACGTATTGTCTTTAGAAATATTTAAAACAGATGAAGGCATTTTTGTTTCTACCGTTGTCTTTGCAAAACTCATGTTAGGAAATAATAGAATAAACGAGACCATAGTTGAAAGACATATGCTGTATACTCGTTTCACCTGTCTGGCTCCTTCCTACGTAAAGGTATATATACTACTTTGTTTATTGTTTTCTCTCAATACAATTGTTATGCCTATTTTTCATAATAAATAAAAACCAATTCCCATAATGACATACGCCGCTAATAAAGTACCGCCTTCAAACCAATTTGTATCTCCATCATTTGAAATCGCAATCGTTAAGAAAACAGCTGTAATCATAGAAACAAGTTCTGGTATTGTAAATACTAAAGGCATCCTTTGTGCAAAGAACATAGAAAGCAGTACTAATACAGGAGCAACAAACATGGCAATTTGTAACGTAGAACCTATTGCAATTTCAACTGCAATATTTACTTTATTTTTATACGCCATAATAATTGCAGATGCATGTTCCGCTGCATTCCCAACAATTGCAACGATAATAACCCCTATAAATAATTCTGACCAACCAAATGATTTTGCAACTGTCTCAAATGTATGCACAAGCGCCTCTGACACATAAGCTACCGCAATTGTCGCTATTGCTAAAATAAGTAGCGCTTTACCTTTCGACCACTCTGGTTCTTCCTCATGAGCTACTTCATCCGCTTTATGTTGATATACACCACGATGCGTAACGAGCTTAAATAGCAGTGCAGCAAGGTACATAATAATCATAATGATAGAAACACCGATACTTAATTGATAGGTCTTTCCAGCATCCATCTTCATTGAAAAAATCTCTGGAATAACAAAAGCTACTACTACAGCAAAGATTAATAAAGCTGAATTATGCCTTGCATCATACACATTAAAACTTTGTCTTTTGTATTTAAGCCCTCCTACAAAGAAGGATAGCCCTCCTACTAATAATAAATTTCCAAGTACAGAACCCGTTAATGAGGCTAACACCACTTCAATTAATCCTGCCTGAAGTGCAAAAATCGAAATGATTAGTTCAACAGCATTACCGAAAGTAGCATTTAATAATCCGCCTATTCTAGGTCCCGAGACAATCGCCAAACTTTCTGTCGCTCTCCCCATAAAACCCGCTAATGCGATAATAGTAATACAATACACAGCGAACATAATTGTTTGAGGCCAATGAAGCATTTTTCCAAGTACAGAAAGTGGTACCCCGATCAGTGCTACTATAAGAAATATTTTATTAAACATGCTTTTCATCCTTCCATCGTATGTATTTCTCCTCGATATTATTATTATTCTTCTCCTAACTTGTCCGATTTCATCACAATTACGTTTAAAAAATCGGATTGAAGAAAACAGTATGAAAGATATTTAAATTATCTTGTTTAAACGGAGAAAACAATAAATTATGAACAGGGGCTAAAAGCATGCATTTAAAAGAAAAAATTGAAACTATTATTTGCGGTCAACGAACTGGTGTATTATCTACTGTACGTGAAAATAAACCTCATAGTACCTTTATGATGTTTTTCCACGAAGATTTTGTGTTATATGTTGCAACAGATCGGAAATCAAAAAAGATAACAGATATCGAAAACAATCCAAATGTACATGTACTACTTGGACGTGAAGGAAAAAAATTAGATGAAGATTATATTGAAGTTGAAGGCTTAGCTTCCATCGAGGAAGACTCCACATTAAAAAACAAGTTTTGGAATAATAGCTTAAAACGCTGGTTACTTGGTCCTGAAGACCCTAATTACGTATTAATAAAAATCAATCCCGACACAATTTATTACATCGATGGTGCTGGTACGACGGAGCCTGAGTTTTTACGACTATAAAATAAAACAAGCCCCCTTTAGGTGGGCTTGTTTTGTCGAAAAGTTCTTCTGAAAAAAACAATAAAATAGGTGGAACTTTCTAAAGATTCTGTTATATAATAGCAGTAACTTAAATACACTGTATTAAAACAGATTGAGAGGAGAAATAAAATTGATGAAAAGAGAAGAACGTAAAAACATGATTGAGTTTATTGAAAAGAAAAAAGGGATTGAGCGTGATGAATTATTGTTTATGACAGACGATGAAGTAGAACATATTTATAATGTAACGTACTTTTTGTATGAGGAAATTGCAGAGTAGTATAATAATCCCCACCTTATTAGCAATATAAGGTGGGGATTATTTCGTTATTTGCGGGGCGGTAAAATCCCACTCATTAAAGTTTCACTTTATACATGAGAATGGTTTTCATGTATAATAATGTAAGATTGGAGGAATTTTACTATGAGTTCATGGCTCTTATTCGCACTATTATCAGCAATTGCTGCTGCCCTTGTATCTATTTTCGGAAAGATTGGTTTAGATGGAATCGATGCCAATGTTGCAACAACGGTTCGTTCTATTATTATGGCATTATTTATGGTAGGCGTTATTATTATCCAAGGTAAATTTCAAAATATTGGCGACGTACTGCTAAATAAAAAAGCACTGCTCTTTATCACATTAAGTGGGGTTGCAGGTGCTTCGTCATGGCTATTTTATTTTCTTGCCCTCAAAACAGGGAAAGTTTCACAAGTGGCTCCTGTCGATAAATTAAGCGTCGTATTTTCTATCATTCTCGCGATGATTATACTCGGTGAAAAATTAAACTTTATGACTGGCGTTGGTGTAGTCTTTATTACAGCTGGTGTATTATTTATTGCTTTCAGCTAAAAAAACCGCTATTAGCGGTTTTTCTTTTTCTTTATGTAAAACCATACAATACATATAACAATTACTGAAATGAATAAAATCCATATTCCATAATGATGTAAACTATACTCAACGAAACGCCATTTCTCTCCTAACTTCCAGCCAAGTCCAATAAAAACACTTATCCAAATAAGCGCACCACCGTAAGCATACAAACAAAAACGCCAAAGTGTTAAATTCGACATCCCAGCAAAATATGCTGTTAAATGACGTACTCCCGGAATAAAGTAACCAATCATTAAAAGAAAGGGGCCATACTTTTCAAATAAAATATGCGTTTTTTCAATGTGATGTTCTTTAATTCTAATCTTCGGCCCATATTTTTTTAAAACAGGAAGTCCAAGTTTTAAACCTAATATGTAGCTTAATGTAATACCTAACATCGCACCAGCCATCCCGCTTAAAAAAGCAGCAGTTCCTGACATAACTCCTTTAGAAACGTTATAACCAACGAAGGTCAATAAAAACTCGTCTGGTATCGGTAATCCAACAATTCCACCGGCCAACGCTATAATAATTCCAAAATACCCATAATGCGCGATTAACTCGCCAATATGTTGTTCCATTTGGAAAACACATCCTATGCACGATCGTTATTCCACATTGTGCCCTTTCTATCTTTCAGACAAACATGGTATACATATTCACTATACATTGTTTTTATAATGAACTCTACTTCTATCCATTCCTTTAGCAGGAAGAAAGTGAACCATTAATCAGTGGTGATTTGCTCATCCTCACTAATTTTTAGCACACACCAATTGTGCGCCCGACTCCCGCCTACTTCCCTTGTATTCACCGATTTTTGAAGCGCTAGTCTTACTACCCGCAAATAGCCGGATTAAAAAATAAAAATTCATATGCTTGTTTTTTTGTTACAATAAAGGAAAGTTACTTTTCGCAACGGTTTAACTCTCAGGAAAAATGATATATCTAGCAAAAACATAGTTTGGTCGATATAATGCAACTTCTACCTATTAAAAGAACATACACCCTTTACATACAACATCATTTTTCTAAATTATACAGGGGGAACGAACATGACCATTGAAAATCAATTTATCCAAAAGGTTTACTATAAAACATTTTTAACAGAAGAAACTTCTACTCCAGTATCAGAAGTACTCGGTGAAGCATATATAAATGAATCTACAAATGAATTCTCCAACATTTCTAATATCCGCTTTGCCCAAGGTGAATTTTATTACCAAAATAAAGACTTTGAAGCAGCGATATTTAAATGGGAAAAAGTAAATAACGAACTTGCACTTTGGGCAACCAAAAATATTGCGGATTCTTATTTTGAACTAGGATTCTTGCCAAAAGCAGAAGAGATTTATCAATCTATTCAAACGGAAGATACAACTCTTACAATGGAAGTTTCCTTACAACTTCTTTCTCTTTACATCGAACAAGATCGTTTAGGTCTAGCATTTAAGACGATTAGTGAGGCTGTTGCATTTCAACCTGACTATCCTAATATCACTGCAATTGCTCGCTCATTCTATGAAAAACAAGAAGATTGGAATAATGCTATCGAACTTGCCGTTCAAGAAGGAATTCGAACAAAATCGTTACACTGGTTCGATACTTTAATCAATTATGTGAATCAAGGATTCACGAAACGAATCAAACCAGAATATTTCTATGAATCTTTAAAAGCTTTATATGCAATTGATCAAGTCCAATTTAAAGAACTTGTTATTGCGCTTTGGAACAGCTATCAAAATGAAAACTTACATCTACCTTGGATTCAAACAATAAATCATTTATTCTTACATATTGAAACAGACAACAATGACGATTGGCATGAAATTTTTGAACGCTATCAAGATACGTACTTTGAGTTAATTACTGGTGAGCATTTCATGCATGAAATGCAGGGACTTGTACCAGATTTATTAACCAATTGGTTTAGTTTAACGCAAGCAAAAGATGCCCTATTTGTCTCTGCTGCAGTGTTAGCATGGAATGAAGTTTCACCTACAACTTTAGAGTCATTACTCGTAAAAAGTGCTGGAGCCCTACTTTCTAATTCAACAGCTGAAACAAATGTAAATATGGAAACAGTTTCTCATTTATTCGAAACAATTGCTGTATGGGCTGAAAAAAACGATGTGGATTTAAGTCATCAATTTACGTTACTCGTTCACGAACTGTGTGATTTAAATGTTACACAATTACTAATAGCGGGAACTAGTAACCAGGATAAATCATCATTCATCAATTCAATACTAGGAGAGAACATCTTAACTGAGACTGTAACAACTCCTATTCTATTTAAAGATGATAGCCAAACTGAAATAACAGAATTCACTGCGTTAGATGTACACAATATACCTAACTTTGATGAATTCCATCAAAGAATGGCTACACCTTCCGGATCAGAACTTGAGAAAAAATGTATAGAAATTAAGTTACCAAGTAGATTTTTAAGAAAAAATAAATTTGCATTTCTTGTTACGCCACCTGTTCAAGGGCAAGTGGATAAAAACAGCTCATATTTTGAATACTTACAAGCAGCAGATAGCCTTATTTACGTATTAAATTCTGCTTCACCATTACATGGTGAAGAACTTGATACATTACTTTATTTACGGGAACAAGTGCCAAATTTACAAATTCATTTCGTATTACACACAAATAATACGACCAATAATGAAAAACTAATGAGTAAGATTAAAGTCCATTTCCCAAATGCACAGTTCTTCCCATACTCTCCTTCACAAGAGAGTAGCCAGCAACTTGGGGACGTGACAGAGTCTATTCTTTCTAATTTGGCAGAACGTAACATGGAACAAGAACGTATAGAAAAACTAATATGGTTTACTCAAAAGACAATCGCATACCTTGTAAATGAACGTGTGGAGTTAGAAAATACATTAGTGAAATCAGTACGCTGGAATAAACATATCTCAGTTAAATTAAATGGATTTATTAACAACCTTACTGCCCTTGAAAAAGATAAAATTCGTTCTATTACAGAATCTTATCTTTTAACGAAAGAAGAAATCACACGAGATATCCATTCTCAAATCCCTGAATTATTACAGAGTTGTTCTGACCTTGTTCAAGAAGATAGCGACTTCAAATTAGTTCATGAAGAATTAAATACTGCGATGAACGAACGAGTTCAAAAACATGTACAACAAGTACTTCTTCCTAAATTTACTGGTTCTATTCAAGAGTGGATTGAAACAGCTCATAATGAATTTATTCAAGCTCAATCTTATTTAGATGAAATGAGTGAAACGTTTAATAAATTATATAAAGAAGAACGCATGAAACTTCCTTGTGATTTCAAATTACTAGATGATTGGCATCGAGATGTTGTACGCATGACAAATAGAATTACAGTAACGAACATCAATATTTTATTACGCTTTACACCGACACAATTTTTCTTAAAGAGTGCGGGAAAACTATTTGGTAACATGCAAAAAAATCAGTCTATGCTCGCAAACAAATATAAACAATACATTGAAACGGAAGACTATACGGAAATTGCTCAAACAATCTCAAAACAATTCTTCCTTCAATTTGAAGTATTTGAAGGCGCATTAGAACGAGATATCATGATGTTCTTTAAAGATCCACTTAGCATATTGAAACAAAATGTAGAAGCAGCTCAACTTGAAATACAGGAAGACGAGCAAACATTAACAACATTAAGAAGCAACCCAGAAACTTATCACGATCCGTTAGCATTCTTTAAACTGCAACTATTGCAGCACAAATTCGTTTTAAGTACAAACAAAAGCAATGAAGACGTCTATGAATTTAATGAGTCTCCTACGATTTAACATAAAAAACCAAGCAAATTTCAGTTTGCTTGGTTTTTTACTTTAATTCATTATTTTCATATGTTCAAATGGATAATAAATTGCCGCTAATTCTCCTAATACATCTTCTCTATCAATAAGTCCCAAACCATTTCTACTATCTCTGCTTATTAGGCGATTATCTCCCATAACAAAAATCTTATTTTTAGGAACTGTAATCGGTCCAAAGTCCTCTGTTAAATTCATAAGTTTTTTTTCAGCTTGTTTTTTATTACTATACAAATAAGCTTCCTGTGTCACTTCATGATTCACATATAATTGATCATTTCTCACCTCGATTACATCGCCAGGCAAACCAATAACCCTTTTCACATAAAAATTATCCGTCTTCACAACAATAATATCTTCTCTCCCATAACTTTCAAACTGCTTTGCTAACTTATTAACAATCAGCTTATCCCCATCTTGTAACGTCGGCTTCATGGACGCTCCTTTTACAGTCGTAGGAAAAAACACAAAAATTTTCGCTAAAAACACTAACAAACATGCAATTGCAATTGTTCCAAAGAATTCACGCCAACGTTTTTTCTTTTGCATCATTCCACCATCTCATCATCTTTTTACTTTTATTATAAGGACTTCAACTGTGTAATTTCCATAAAATTCTGAATTATAAAATTGTAATATTACAAACTTTTAAATAATAATATTCAAAAATATATTATTTTATATTTTTATTTACTTAAGAGGACTTTTTCTATGAAAGTTATGCTTAAAAATGAAAATACCGGCCAAATTAAACAAGCAAAAATTGGTTTTAGTTGGACTGTATTTTTCTTTGGTTTCTTCCCTGCTATATTCCGTGGAGATTGGAAATGGTTTTTAATTATTTTAATCGCTAGCATGTTTACGTTCGGATTCTCTAACCTAGTCTTCTGCTTTATTTACAACAAGCTTTACATCAATGATTTATTAGCTCAAGGTTATAAAGCAGCTGATGAATATAGCCTTTCTGCCCTACAACAAAAAAACATCGTAGCATAGTAACAAAAAAAGATACTCTCAAAATAGTCTATCCACTATTTTTGAGAGTATCTTTTTATATTCCCACATATACAATACACATTTGAGCCGCTACATATGTAAACCAAATCCAAAGTGGTTCATACTTTAATTTGCGCCCTCCAATATCTGTCACACCTATAATAAAATCAGAAATCACAAATAGTAAACCACCAAAAGCCGGTATCCACCATATTCCTGTATTCTCATAGTATAGGGCGAATGCAAAGCAAGCCATTCCTCCAACCCACAATCCGTAAATTAGAGCTCCTATCGTAAACAATTTATCTTGTTTATCATTTCGTATAAAGAAGTACCATCCTATAATTAGAAAGAGCCCGTATACGAGTAAACCAATCCAAAAACCATTCCATGAGATGCCTGTTTGCAAAAATGCTTTTACATAAAAACAATGCGCAAGCGCGAAAGTAATCATCCCTCCAATTAATCGATGACCAATTGGAATCAAACCTGCCATAAATAAATCTCCTACAGTTGATAACGTCATACCTAGTGCAACCCACGTACTATACGCTACTGATGGATCTTGTAACCATATCCAAATTGCACTCCCTGTTAAAGAAAAACTAAGAATAAGACGCACCGCTAAAGGTAACGGCATATTATTTCTTGTTTTTTTTGTCTGTCCTATTGCGTACATTGCACCAATTAAAAAAAGAATTATTTGTCCAATTAACACCATGTAAAGTAGATTCATAACATGTTCTCCTCAATAAATGCTTTTTGTATCTTTTTTCGTTACACCTAGTCTATTATCCTTTTTCTATATAAAAAAAGAAGAACAGTACTGTTCTTCCATTGTAATCGTTTTCCTGTTATCTATGCTACTTGTTTTTCGTTCGCCCTTTTCTGCTTAGCTGTCGTCCGATTCACCACGATAATTCCCGCGGCTACACATGCCAAACCGAATAATACAAATGAATGAATTGCTTCTCCTAAAATCATGCTCGATAATAACACACCAAATACGGGTATAAAGAACATGTACATTGATACTTTTCCAACCTTGTTATACTTCATAATTGTATTCCAAATGCAAAAGCCTGCTGCGGATAAGAAAGATAAGTAGAGAAGCATAAATATTGCATGTACACTAAATGTAAGTGGCATGGCTCCAACTTGCAAAGCCCCTATACATAATAGCCCTATAGAACCAAAAATCATTTGATATGCTGTCATATAGCCAACATCTAATGTTTTGCTACCTTCTTTCGCCAATATGTTTCCATATGAATACAACATTGCTGCACTAAGAAGTAATAAGCTACCGATTCCGAAATGGAATGACAAACTACCATCACTCGGTACATTTACTAAAATGACACCACAAAAGCCAATAGAGACCCCAATTATTTTTCTCATATTGAGAGCGTCATCTTTATATAAAAAGTGAGCGAGTAAAATTTGAAAGAATGATGATGTTCCTGAAATGATAGCTCCCTCAATACCAGAACTATAACTCATTCCAATATAAAAACATATATATTGAAGAAATGTTTGAAATAAACCAATTTGTACTAATTGCTTCCCCGTTCCTTTTTTGAAGCTCATATCTTTTCCTAACACTTTAAAGAATAATAAGAGCATGACTCCAGATAAAAAGAAACGATAACCAGCAAATAATATTTGCTCCCCAACTTCTTGTGGCTGAATTCCAAGTTCAGCATAACTTAATTTAATAAATGGGAATGCGCTCCCCCACAAAAAAGTCGCTACTATTGCAGCAATTAGTACGCCAATCGGATGGGTAAAAAATTTCTCTGTCTTCACTTGTTGTCTTCCTTTCCGATCTTTTTATGAACAATATTCATATATACCAAAGGAAGTGTGAAAACACAAGTTTTCAGTTTATACGCAAACAAAACATATCATCTAACGAAAACATATGCTATACTATAGAATAATTACAACATAATAACTATTAAAATCAGATTCAACAGAAATGCTGCTATCCATTATGGATGGCAGCTTTCGTCGTTTTATAGGGGTTTCGATTTTGATTCTTTTTCTCAATAAGAATTTGGAAGGAGCGAGTAGTAATGAACTCAGAAGTAAAAACATTACAAGTACAAAAGTCTATTTCTCATCCCTCTTTATGGGATACATTAACGAAACATCATGAACTTATATTTGCAATCGCATCTGGTATTTTCATTTTAGCTGGTTGGTTATTCACAAAGAACGATGCAATGAATGTAGGCATTACTTGCTATATCCTTGCTTATATAGTTGGTGGATATGCAAAAGCGAAAGAAGGTATTGAAGATACCATTGAAGAGAAAGAGCTAAATGTCGAAATGCTCATGCTCTTTGCTGCTATCGGTGCTGCAATCATTGGCTACTGGGCAGAAGGTGCAATTTTAATCTTTATCTTCGCACTAAGCGGTGCGATGGAATCTTATACATTAAGTAAAAGTCAAAAAGAAATTTCAGCGCTTCTTGATTTACAACCTGAAGAAGCATTACGTATTTCAAATGGACCCGAAGAACGTGTTCCTGTTGGACGATTACAAATTAACGACATTATTTTAATTAAGCCAGGTGAGCGCGTTCCTGCTGACGGTACGATTCATAACGGTGAAACAAATATCGATGAAGCAGCAATTACTGGAGAACCTATTCCAAATGAAAAAAAACATGGCGATGAAGTATTTGCCGGTACCGTAAATTTACGCGGTGCTATCGAAGTTAAAATTACGAAGCCGAGCGATCAAACATTATTCCAAAAGATTATCCGTCTCGTCCAAAGTGCACAAAGTGAAAAATCACCATCACAACTATTCATCGAAAAGTTTGAAGGAACATACGTAAAAGGTGTACTACTCGTTGTTGCGCTTATGATGTTCGTCCCTCATTTCTTACTTGACTGGAGCTGGAATGAAACGTTTTATCGCGCTATGATCTTACTTGTAGTCGCATCTCCTTGTGCACTCGTTGCTGCCATTACACCAGCAACATTGTCTGCAATTTCTAACGGAGCAAGAAATGGAATTCTCTTTAAAGGTGGCATACATTTAGAACGCCTCGCTTCAGTAAAAGCGATCGCCTTTGATAAAACAGGAACATTAACAGAAGGAAAACCTACCGTAACAGATGTATATGTTCGAGAAAGTATGACAGAAAAAGAAGTACTTTCTATTACAGCATCAATTGAAAGTCACTCTACACACCCTTTAGCTGAATCTATCGTTAAATATGCACAACATGCGTATGACATTGTATTAAAAAAACCAGAAAATGTTGAAGATGTAACTGGTTTTGGACTCAAAGGAATATTTGAAAACAAAGCTTATAAAATAGGTAAAGCTGATTTTATCGGTGAAGAAACAAAGACATTTCATAATGGTATTTCTGCCTCCCTTGAAAAAGAAGGTAAAACTGTCGTTTATATTAGTGATGAGAGAGGCATTCTTGGACTTATCGCTTTAAAAGATACGCTTCGCCAAGAAACAATAGCTGCTATTCGTGAATTACAAAGCATTGGTGTCGAAGCAATTATGATTACTGGAGATAATGAAGAAACGGCAAAAGCAATTGCCTCTGAAAGTAATATAAAGGAATATTACGCATCATGCTTACCAGAAACAAAAGTTGAAACGATTAAAAAGCTAAAAGAAAAATACGGGACAGTAGCAATGGTCGGAGATGGTATAAATGATGCTCCTGCACTCGCTACTGCCAGCATTGGTGTAGCAATGGGTGAAGGAACAGACGTAGCTTTAGAGACTGCAGACGTTGTACTTATGAAAAACGAATTATCTCGCCTTTCCCAAGCAATCCGCTTATCAAAACGAATGAACCGTATTGTAAAGCAAAACGTAATCTTTTCACTAGCTGTAATTGCAATGCTGATTTGTTCAAACTTCTTGCAATTTTTAGCTCTTCCATTCGGTGTGATTGGGCATGAAGGAAGTACAATTCTTGTCATTTTAAATGGCTTACGATTATTAAATGGAAACAAATAAAACGGGTCCCTCATAGAGGACCCGTTTTTTTAATGGTAGCTATTATGCCCGTTCGCACTACTACTCGTTTTATGCTTTGGATGCGAACTGCTCTTTTGTTTATTGTTATTTTTGTTGTTGTGGTTCTTTTTATTATTACTCATGAAATATCCCCCCTGTTCCCTATTATTATGGAACAAGAGGTCATTTTTCATTACGGGAATTATTGTCACCCGTCCTATAATGATGGAGTAAACCATTAATTTCACCGCCAAGTAAAATTACCCATCCAGTTAAGTAAAACCATAACATTAAAATAATGATACCACCGAGACCACCATATGTATTGGCGTAATTCGCAAACTTATCTACATAATAAGCAAATGAGTACGATACCACAATCCATCCTACAGTAGCAAATGTTGCTCCTGAAATGACTTCTCTTCTTTTTAACTTTCGATCTGGTGCAAATGTATATAAGAAACTAAACAAGGCAAATAGTACGAAGAAACTCGCTACTAAGCGTGTAATGCTCCATACGAAAGAGAAACTATCTGATAAACCGAGTGCTTTAAACACCGCTGCTCCAATAACTTGTCCGAATACCGGGACAATTAAAGCAAAGACAATCATAAAAATGATAGCTAATGTAAACACAATTGATAACGCTCTTGTTGTAATAAAAGAACGTGTTTCTTTCACGTCATAGGCGCGGTTAAAAGCATTCATAACCGCATTAACACCATTTGAGGCAAACCATAACATGGATAATAAACCAAATGATAATAAACCACCATTTTGCTGATTTACAACTTTATCTACATTTACCTCAATTAAGTTCATTGCATCATCTGGTACATAAACCTCTAATAAACTAAGCACATCCTCTGTTTGAATGGGAATAAATCCAAGAAGCGTAATTAAGAAAACGAGCCCAGGAAAAATTGCAAGCAAGAAGAAATAAGCGAGCTGTGCTGCCAAGCCCGCTACATCATCGCGCATCGTTCGGTCATATAAGTCTTTACCAAACGAATAAGTACGATGTCTCCTCACCTTTTCTAAAATTTTTCTCATATATGTTTAAACGCTTTTCTTCTCTTCTTTATCTTGCTTCAACTCAATGTACGCTTCAGTTTTTTTTCCCTCTACATTTGAGTCTTTCATAAATAGTTCACGCGCTTCTTTCATACCGCCATCTTCAGCAACTACTGGCTCTTCTTCTGCTTTCAGCTCATCTACCTTTGAAGATACAGCTTGAATTTCAATCGTTTCTGGCTTCTCTGCTGGCTCAACCTTTTTCTTACTAAAAATTTCTTTCGTTTCTTTTAACGTCTCTACAACAGACGGCGTCAATTTTTTAATTTCTGCTACTTTCGCTTTTACTACATTGAAGTCAGCGAGTTCGCGTCCTTTATCTGTAACAGTTTGCACTTTTTCTTTTATCTTCGCATTTTCACCGATTTCAATCATCTTTGTTTTTGCTTTTTCCGCAGTATTTTTTACTTTTTCACGGTTTTCCTTCTTCAACATAGATACAGCTACACCTGCAGCTACACCAATCGCAATGTTTCGAGCAATATTATTTTTCTTTGCCATATTCCTTCACCCTTTCATTTCTTATATTAGAAAGTATTTCTTTCTAAGCTTCCTCATATTCCTTGTTCATTTCGAATGAAAGCTAATAGCTTTGCACACCCTTCTGTTACAAGGTCATATACTTCTTGGAAATTCCCTGTATAGTAAGGGTCGGGAACGTCTGTCCAGCCACCGTCTGGAACAAAATCGGACAGTCTACCAATATAGCCTCCAGTTTTACCTAAACTTTTTAAATCTGCTATATTCTTGTTGTCCATGGCAATAATATAATCAAACTTTGTTAAGTCTTCTTTTTCTACCTGCCTTGCTTTAATTCCTTCAAAAGTGACTGCATTTTCTTTTAAAATTTTTTGTGTTCCTTTATGTGGCGGATGGCCAACATGCCAATCTCCAGTTCCTGCAGAATCAATGACAATTTTCTCCTCGAGTCCCTCTTTTACGACAAGATCTCGAAAAATTGCTTCTGCCATCGGTGAACGGCAAATGTTCCCAAGACAAACAAACAATACTTGAACCATATTTTTGTTCTTCCCTTCTTGGTGCATTTCTTTATATATACTTATAGTATAAACAACCAATTATTAATTATAAAGGAAATCCCTACTAATTTAATAGGATTGAAAAGATTCATTAACGAAAATGATAAAAAATGTTAAGATATCCTTATGTTATTTTAAAGGGGGACACTTCGGTGGATTTATCCGTAAAGTCAGAAGAAAACGTTGAATATATGGTCGAAGCTATTAAAGAAAAATTACGTATGGTTAATGCTGGAGCGATGAGAGCTGCTAGCTTTAATGAAGAAATGTACGAAGACTTACGTGACATTTACGAGCATGTTATGAAACGTGAAACATTCAGCATCAGTGAAATGCAAGCTATTACAGAAGAATTAGGTACATTAATTAAAAAGTAAAAAAAGCCTCGTTTATATGAGGCTTTTTTTATTTCCAACAAATTCATGACAACTTTTCTCTTTCCCTCAACCAACTGTAAAATACTGTACAATGGAAGTAGAACCTCACCTTAGATTTTTTCTCCATACATACTACTCACAAATAATAGCAACACTACCATTGCTAACTGTTTTTACTGGAGGTGCTTACTTATGAGCAATTGGTACAGTAAGACGAAAGATCAAACATTAATCGACTTAGAAACAAACGAACAACACGGTTTAACAGATGAAATCGTAAATGAACGTTTAAAGCAATACGGTTCTAATGAATTAGCTACAAAACAAAAACGCACGTTATGGCAGCGTATTTTCGCCCAAATTAATGACGTCCTCGTATATGTCCTTATTATTGCTGCCCTTATTTCTGCCTTTGTAGGTGAATGGGCTGATGCTAGTATTATCGCGCTCGTTGTAGTTTTAAACGCTGTTATCGGTGTCATCCAAGAATCGAAAGCAGAACAAGCTTTAGAGGCATTGAAAAAGATGGCGACACCTAAAGCTATCGTCAAGCGAGATGGTGAACTAAAAGAAATTCCATCTGAACAAGTCGTTCCAGGTGATATTGTCATGCTGGATGCAGGACGTTATATCCCATGTGATTTGCGACTTATTGAAACCGCAAATTTAAAAGTTGAAGAATCTGCTCTAACTGGTGAATCTGTCCCTGTTGATAAAGATGCAATTTACCACCCTTCTATGCAAAGTGATGAGCAAGTACCATTAGGCGATCAAAAAAATATGGCCTTTATGTCGACACTAGTAACATATGGGCGCGGAGTCGGTGTCGCTGTTGAAACTGGAATGAACTCACAAATTGGTAAGATTGCTACCCTTTTACATGAAGCCGACGATGATATGACACCACTTCAAAAGAGCTTAGCACAAGTCGGTAAGTATTTAGGCTTTGTTGCTGTATCTATTTGCGTCATTATGTTTATCATCGGTTTTTTACAAGGACGAGATACGTTAGAAATGTTTATGACTGCTATTAGTTTAGCCGTTGCAGCTATTCCAGAAGGCTTGCCGGCTATTGTTTCCATCGTTCTTGCAATTGGTGTGCAGCGAATGATTAAACAAAATGTTATCATTCGTAAACTACCAGCTGTCGAAGCTCTCGGTTCTGTCACAATTATCTGTTCAGATAAAACAGGTACGTTAACGCAAAATAAAATGACCGTTACTCACTTTTATAGTGATAACACATACGACCATTTAGAAAACTTAAATGTAAATAATGATGTACAACGTCTATTGTTAGAAAATATGGTGCTATGCAACGATGCTTCTTACAGTTCCGACTCACAAACAGGGGACCCTACAGAAATTGCCCTTCTTGTTGCTGGAAACACTTTTAACATGCAAAAAGATCATTTAGAAAAGATACATGAACGCGTTAACGAGCTGCCTTTCGATTCAGATCGTAAAATGATGTCAACTGTTCATACATACGATGACAGCTACTATAGCATGACGAAAGGTGCTATTGATAAACTCTTACCTCGATGTACCCACATATTTAAAAACGGTAAAATCGAGGTTCTAACAGATGCTGATAAAAATCAAATATTAGAAGCTGCCGGGGCAATGTCTCAAGAGGCTTTAAGAGTACTTTCATTCGCATTTAAACAATACAATTCAAACGATGTGGTTATAGATCATCTCGAAGAAAATCTCATCTTTATTGGTCTTGTCGGTATGATTGATCCACCGCGAACTGAAGTAAAAGATTCCATTACAGAATGTAAAAAAGCCGGTATTCGCACAGTTATGATTACTGGTGACCATAAAGATACCGCATTTGCAATTGCCAAAGAACTTGGTATTGCCAAAGAAATATCTGAAATTATGATTGGAACTGAATTAGATAACATCCCAGATACAGAACTAGCAAATAAAATTAATCACTTAAATGTATTTGCCAGAGTCTCTCCAGAGCATAAAGTAAAGATTGTAAAAGCATTACGTGCAAAAGGAAATATCGTTTCTATGACTGGTGATGGCGTCAATGACGCTCCATCTTTAAAACAAGCAGATGTTGGCGTAGCGATGGGCATTACAGGAACAGACGTTGCAAAAGGGGCAGCGGATGTAGTATTAACAGATGATAATTTCTCATCTATCGTGAAAGCTGTTGAGGAAGGGAGAAATATTTATCGTAACATAAAAAAATCAATTCTCTTCCTACTCTCTTGTAACTTTGGAGAAATTATCGCTTTATTTTTAGCTATTTTACTCGGTTGGGCAACACCACTACGACCTATTCACATTTTGTGGGTCAATTTGATTACAGATACACTGCCTGCATTATCACTTGGGGTTGACCCTGAAGATCCAGATGTGATGAAGGAAAAACCACGACATGCGAAAGAAAGCTTATTTAGTGGTAGCGTTCCTTTTCTTATTTTCAATGGGGTTGTCATTGGACTTTTAACGTTAGCAGCCTTTATCGCCGGGGCAAAATTCTATACCGGAGATACAAATTTATTTCCTCTTTTCCCAGAGAAAATTGATGAAGATGCCCTATTACACGCTCAAACGATGGCATTTGTCGTTCTTAGTTTTTCTCAGCTCGTTCATTCATTTAACTTGCGTTCAAGAACGAAATCCATTTTTTCAATTGGGATCTTTACAAATAAATATTTAGTCTTCTCCCTTCTTATCGGTGTTCTTATGCAAGTGTGTATTATCTCCATCCCACCTCTTGCAAATATATTCGGTGTACACGCATTAACGATGCGAGATTGGGGATTTGTTCTCTTATTAAGTATCATTCCACTTGTTGTGAATGAGATCATTAAATTAGTAAAGAGAAACTAAAAGGCAATGAGGATTATTCCTCATTGCCTTTTCATTTATTTCACTATTTGCGGGAGATGTCCCTACTGATTAAAGTTTCACTTTATCCTTGTAATTCTTTTTTTATGTTCTCTGTTAACGTAGCCATACGCTTGCGGCTTTCTTCGCGCTCACGTTTATTTTGCTCTTCAATTTGTTGTGTTTCTTGCATACCTCTTGAAATAATGTTCCAAGTTTCCTCAAGTGTTTCCATCTTAATACTAGAAGAACCTGATAATCTCGCTACTTCCACACTTTGCGTTGCAATATTTTGTGCATTTTTCTTAAGTAATTCATTTGTGCGGCGATCAAGTTCAGCCATAGAATCTGCAACAAGCTTTTGACGTTTCGCATTCACCGCTTGAATAATACCATTTTTAAAGATAGGAATCGTTGTAATAAATGCTGTATTGATTTTACCAATTAATTTATTATTACCACGTTGAACCATACGAATTTGTGGTGCTGTAAGTAGCGCAACCATACGTGCTTTTTCTAAATCATCAATACGTTGCTCTAAAATTTCAACAGAATTTTTCAGTGATTCTAATTCAATACCTGCTAATTGGTCATTGTTGCGCACGCGCTCTTCGTACATTGGAACCAACTCTGTATTTAAACGCTCTAATAACATTTCTCCTGCTACTACATACTTTTCTAAGTCTAAATAATATTTTAAATTTTGCTCATATAAACCATCTAACGTACCGATTGATTTTTTCATTTCATCTTGATACTTTGTAATTTCTACGTATACTTTATCCATTTCGCGACCCATTGTTTGGTACTTACTAAAGATCTGTTCAATCATTTTATCAGCTTTTTTGAACATACGTGAGAAGAAACCGCTTTTCTCTTCCGCAAAGTCTTTGCTATCGAATCTGTCCATAATTTTACCAAGCTGTTTTAATAATTCTCCGGAGTCTTCTATTTTTGATAAAGACATTGTATGTAAAATTTGATCAGCGAAACGTGAAATTTCCATAGATGGTTCTTTTCCAAGCTCGATTAATTCTAACTGATCTTTAATATCTACTGCATTATAAATACGTTGTACTTCTGCATCTTGTCTAAGTTGTAAACGAACATCTTGTGCCGTTTGCTCATTTAATTCTGTTTTCGAATCTAGTATGACTGGGTTATTCATATGGCATTCTCCCTTTCCTTATAAAAATGGACGAAATAGTCCTTTTATTGTTTGTGATAAATTTTTATAGGCTGATGAACCATGAAACTCAAGATCGAAATTAACTTCTTCAAGCCAATGGGAATCAAATGCTTCTGCTTCAATATACGGTTCAATATCATTTCTCCCCGTTGGATTAAAGTGGAATACATCTACCCCAATTTGATTTAAAAATAATAATAAAACAGCATCCGAACGGCTTAATTCTCCGCTCTTCTCATTATTAAATATAACAATTTTCGGTACTTCTTGCGAGTAATCAAATTTCTCAAGTTGCTCTAAAATGTTCGGCGGTATTTGAGAAAGCTGTGCGAAAACATACAGTGCTACATCTTGTTTCGTCTCTTTCGCAATGGGTTTACACATTTCACTTTCGCACGTATGGATGATCGCCTCTGCAATACCATGTTGCAATCCTTCTGGCAAACGTTTATGTGGCCACCAATGACTGTTCATAATTAAATCAGGGTGTAATTTCCCCCCGCGGTCTAACGCATCTCGGTAATGATATTGGAAATTCGCTTTTTGTTCTTTCGTAAACGGAAATGTATTAATTAATAAACTGTTATCAAATGATGTAATAGCCTTTAATCGCTGAAAATATTCTTTATCATTTTTTGAGACACCTGATATTTTCGCAAATAAAGAAGGGATATAAATGTGTTTATTTTCAACAAAGAATGTTGGACGCACAAATGCCTTTTCTTTCGTAATTAAAAAGAGTTCATCATACGTTGTTTTGAGCGTACGAGCTACAGGCGTATAGGAACGAAATTGCCATGGCTTGTACAGCAGTGAGTTATCATGGTGAAGTACTTGTTCAATTTCTTTTGAAGCCTGATACGCTACTGTCGCAACTCGCTCACGGCGGCGATCTGGAAATGGCTCAAGAGAAATCCGACCTGGATGAGACACAACAAAACTTCTTCCTTCCTCATCAACATTCTCAAATCCATCTTTTCCTTCTGGGTGATAATAAAGTACATCGCAACCGAGCATAATAAGAAAGTATAAGAAATATATACGGCTTTCCTGTGCATCACCGTACCAAATAATGCGCGGCATTTGTTTCTTATAATTAATCGTAGAGAACCACTTCGCTACGTAATTTTCACTTAATTTAATTATATCAATTAAGAAACGACGGAATCCTTCTGTTTTTAACGATTGGTTATGTTGTTTCTCATATAATTTCAATACAGAAATAAACGTCGTATGTATATAATGCTGTAAGTCAGGATTGTCTACTTTCGGTAAAAGTTGTTTCCCAGATAAATGTGCCACTAACCTATTTACTGTCAGACCATTTGGTGCTTCTTGATGTAATCCGAACACTTCTTGAATATGACGAAGCTTTTCCGAATCAATCACTTTGTTTAAATTTTGTTCGTGTAAAACTTCGATTCCTTTCGCTTCACTATAATCAAATAGCTCATTAAAATATTCATCTACATCATTAGGAACGCCAAGGATTCGACATGCTATATAACTAAACTTCATCTCATTCTCTGTCAGTTCATATTGTGGGCGTTTTTCTAAAAGCGCTTCAAATTGCTTTAAATCTGATTCGTCTTTTAATGCACATGGTTGAAGTGTAAAACGTGAAAACACAACAGTTCACCTCCAAAAACATTTACTTTTTTTATAAAGTCTCTCTTCTATTATAAACTATTTTTAGTTATAAAAAATGGGCGCTCGCATAACGAGCAAACCCATTTCAATTATTTATGATTATTTTTAGTAGCTGCAACTTCTTCTTTAGCTTGTCCAGAATTCTTCATGTAGTGAAGTATAAACGTTGCTCCAAATGCTACAACTAAAATAATGAAGAACAGTGTATGACTAATATGAATATCAATTAGAGACAATAGCATTTTCGATGCGATAATTAAGATTAAAATATATGCTGTTGTTTCAAGCTCTGGAATACGCTCTAACAATTTTAAGAATACACCAGCGATACCACGCATCATTAAAATACCAAGCATTCCGCCTAATAATAGAATCCAAACTTCATTAGATACACCGAATGCAGCAAGTACGCTATCTACAGAGAACGCGATATCCATTAATTCAACCATCGCAACTGTTCCCCAGAAGACACCGAACATTCTAAAGAGAATACTATTTTGATTCATGCCATGAGCTTCTTCTTCTTCACTTGCACCTTTACGCTTATCAATAAAGTATTTCACTGATAACCAAGCAAGGTAAAGTGCACCAAGAAGTTTTACCCACCATAATTTAATTAAGAACATTCCGATTCCAATTGCAATAAAACGGAATACATAAGCTCCAATAAGTCCATAGAATAATGCTTTTTTACGCTTTTCTTCCGGAAGGTGTTTTACCATTACCGCTAATACAAGTGCGTTATCAGCAGATAACAACCCTTCAAGTACAACAAGTGTACCTATTAATCCCCAAGATACTGGATCTTGCAACACTTTAATCCACATGTCCAAGTCGAAAAACTGAGCATACGTATCAAGGATTCCTTGCAAAATACTCATCTTACCTATATCCCCTATTCTTTGCTAGATTTATAGAAAGGTCAAAAAAAGGAAACGAATGTCGTTTCCTTCCTATGCTTCCAAGCCATACGCTCTTACAAGCGCACCTAAACCACCTTGGAATCCACTTCCTACTGCATTAAACTTCCACTGTCCATTATGACGGTATAATTCACAAAAGACAACTGCTGTTTCGATGGAGAAATCTTCCCCTAAATCAAAACGAAGAACTTCTTCATTCGTTTCTTCATTCGCTAAACGAACGAACGCATTTCCTACTTGTCCAAAGTTTTGACTACGGCCTTCTCCATCATAAATTGTAACTGTAATAGCAATTTTGTGCACATCTGCTGGAACTTTCTTTAAATCCACAACAAGTTGTTCATCATCGCCTTCACCTTCACCTGTACGGTTATCTCCTGTATGTAGAACAGATTCACAAGGAGACTGTAAATTATTATAGAAAATAAAATCAGTTTCCTTCGTACATTTTCCATTCGCATCTAATAGGAATGCTGATGCATCTAAATCGAAATCTGATCCACCGTCATAAGATTTAATATCCCATCCAAGACCAATTACTGCTTTTGTTAAGCCAGGGCTTGTCTTACCTAAATCAATCTTCTGTCCTTTTTGCAATTGAATAACCATTTATATTCACCTCTATATTTTATATCTTAAAAAATATATCCATCAGTAAACACCTGTTTCACCGATGGATATATAAAATCTATTACTCTACATCTAAACCGAAATTATTACATAGAGACGCTAATCCGCCCTGGAATCCACTTCCGATTGCATTGAACTTCCAGTCACCTGCATGACGGTATAATTCCCCTACTACAACAGCTGTTTCAATAGAGAAATCTTCTCCTAAATCGTAACGAATTAACTCTGCATTCTTTTCTTCATCTAAAATACGTACGAAAGAGTTAGAAACTTGTCCGAAGTTTTGGCTACGACCTTCTCCATCGTAAATTGTGATTGAGAAACAAATACGTTCAATATGTGCAGGTACATTTTTTAAATCTACTTTAATCGATTCGTCATCGCCTTCACCTTCGCCAGTTCGGTTATCTCCTAAATGCTCGACAGCACCATTCGCACCTTTTGGATTATTATAGAAGACGAAATCCTCTGTACCTGAAACTTTACCGTTAGCACCTACTAAGAAAATACTAACATCTAAATCGAAATCGTTTTGTCCGTCATAACGATTCGTATCCCAACCAAGTCCTACAAGAACTTTTGAAAGACCTGGATTTGTTTTTGTTAAGTCTACCTTTTGTCCTTTTTTCAATGAAATTGATGCCATATTCAATTCCTCCTCGGTTTATTTTATTGATAACGTGATACAATCTCACTTAAGTTTTTATCTTGTGTGCCTTCTCCAACAGCTGAAAACTTCCATTCACTTCCGTGGCGATACATTTCACCTGCAATTAGAGTCGTTTTGCCAGCATAATTATCCGATAAATTATAGCGTGCTAATTCTTCACCAGTTTGCGGGTTTTGAATACGAATATACGCATTACGAATCATCCCGAAATCTTGGCGACGATTTACACAGTCATAAATATTTACAACGAATACTAAACGATTAATACGGCTCGGAACTTTATGTAATTCTACGAAAATTGTTTCGTCATCACCAGCGCCTTCACCTGTTAAATTATCTCCTGAATGAATAATACTACCACAAGTAGAAAGCTTGTTTCCGAAGTAAACTAAATCGTTTTTGTTTAAAAAACGATCCCCTTCTAACATAACAACAGATGCATCACAATCTACATTTGGTTTACTTCCAAATAATGAAGACAGAAACCCACCTGATTGCCCAATTGGATCCCAGCCTAAGCCAACCTGTAGTTTTGCTACTTTTGGTTGTCCTTTCGTTAAATCGATCTTTTGACCTTTTTCTAAAATAATAGGCATGCAGTTTCTTCCTTTCTACAAAGCATTTTCCAAGGCGGAAAATATTGTATTCTTCCCTTATATTGTAGCATTATTTACCTAATGATAAAAAGGATAAATTCTCAGTTATATGAAAACATTCATATAATTTACTTATGATGATGTAAGAAGTGGTAAATAGAACCAATCATTCCTGCACAATTACCGTTTTGTGCAAGTTCAATCTCACAATTACTATAAATCTCTTTATCTAAATATTTTTCTACCTCTTCTTTTACTTCTTTTAAGAACTGATTTCCCCTATCAGTAATTCCTCCACCTATAACAATCATTTCTGGATTAAAAATATAAGCAAGATTACTAATTCCAATCGCTAAATGTTTAAAGAAAACCTCAACCGCTTGTGTAACTTCTCTATCTCCTTTATCATACAGTTCGAAAATCGTTTTTCCATTCCAATCACTTTCACCTTTATATTTTCGCACAAGACGAATTAACCCTGAAATGGAAGCGACCCCTTCAAACGGCTTTCCTTCTATTAACATATTTCCCCATTCACCAGCACTAAAAGAATGTCCTCTGTATAACTCTCCATCTATAAAAATCGCTCCTCCAATACCAGTTCCAAGAGTAAGCATAATAAAATTTCTTTTTCCGTTTCCAATACCTTTCCACTTCTCACCCAAAGCTGCACAATTCACATCATTTTCAACGGATACAGGAACTTGTAATACCTCTTGCAATCTATCAATAATAGGAATAGTCGCGTAGTTCGGAATATGCTCCACCCCTCCCGTTACAACTCCTTTATGAATATTAACAATTCCCGCAGTACTAATGCCAATTCCCGAAATTGTATGTTCATTCATTAATTTTCGGGATAGAAGAATAAGTTTTTGAATGATTTGTTCCCCACCCAAATGAATTTCTGTTGGAACTGTTTTATGCTTTAGTACTGTTCCTGTTTCTGAAACAATTCCATATTTAATTTGTGTACCACCAATATCAAATGCAATATATTCTTTCATCTGCTGTCACTTCCTCTACTGTAATGAGTGTAAAATTCTCACTGCTCTACTATTTATAAAGTGAAACTTTAATCAGTGGGGTTTTGTTCATCCCCCACCTAAATTCTTTGCTTTCGCTGAATTTTCAGGTGGGGTTCTTACTACCCGTCAAATAGCGGGATAAAGAGTTTACATTAACTCTTTTCTCTCTTCAAAAATACACCACCTTTTTCTATATATAGTTTTTTTTGCATAAAACTCTTTTTCCTAAGAAATATTACAAAAGGATGTATTTTAGATGGAATATTAATTTCTTAGGAGGAAAACAATGACGAAAATCTTCATTTTAGCATCAACACTCTCTTTATCTTTTTTTAGCGGTTTAAATATCGGTAATGCAGCAACGGAAAACTTCTCTCCAGCAGCAAACGCAATTGTACAAAATAACGATCATTTAGCAGAAGGCAACTCAAAAGATAATAATAAGCCACCAGGAAACAGTGGCTCTCAGGACGATAGTGGTTCTGGTGGCAATGGTTCTGATGGCAGTGGTTCTGGTGGCAATGGCTCCGGCGGCAACGGTTCTGATGGCAGTGGCTCTGGTGGCAACGGTTCTGGCGGCAACGGTTCTGGTGGTAACGGTTCTGGTGGCAACGGTTCTGGTGGCAACGGTTCTGATGGCAGTGGTTCTGGCGGCAACGGTTCTGGTGGCAACGGTTCTGATGGCAGTGGTTCTGGTGGCAATGGCTCCGGCGGCAATGGCTCTGGCGGCAACAGTTCCGGTGGTAACGGTTCTGGTGGCAATGGTTCTGGTGGTAACGGTTCTGATGGCAACGGTTCTGGCGGCAGTGGTTCTGGTGGCAATGGCTCCGGCGGCAACGGTTCTGATGGCAACGGTTCTGGTGGCAGTGGTTCTGGTGGCAATGGTTCTGGTGGCAATGGTTCTGGTGGCAATGGTTCTGGTGGTAACGGTTCTGGTGGTAACGGTTCTGGCGGCAATGGTTCTGGTGGTAACGGTTCTGGTGGTAACGGTTCTGGTGGTAGCGGTTCTGGCGGCAGTGGTTCTGGTGGCAATGGTTCTGGTGGTAACGGTTCTGGTGGTAACGGTTCTGGCGGCAATGCTTCTGGTGGCAACGGTTCTGGTGGTAACGGTTCTCAAGGTGGTAACCGTGTTAAAGGCGATAGCAGTTCTCAAGGTGGTAATGGCTCTCAAGGCGGCAACCGCGTTAAAAGCGATAGCAGTTCTCAAGGTGGCAACGGATCCCAAGGTGGTAATGTAAAAGATAATGTGAAAAAAGAAGGCGATAAGTTACCTAATACGGCAACGCATTATCCTGCATCTATTTTAATGGGACTTTCAACATTCCTAATCGGTATGTTACTATTTATTCGCCGTAAAAACGCAAAATAAAAACACATCCTTCCATCTAAAACATACATGAAACAAATTGCAAAACTAAAAAGGACTTTGGATTGCATTTTATTATGCAGCCCAAAGTCCTTTTTATCATCTATCAAAAAAGCATTAATACGCTTTTCCCCAATACACCATTTGTTTAGCTTCTTTACCACAACAAATACATTGGTCAGCTAAATGCTCTTGCTCAAAAGGCATACAGCGAGAAGATACTCCAACTTCTTCTTTTAGTTTCTCTTCACAAGCTAATTCTCCGCACCACATTGCCTTAATAAATCCTTGCTTTTCATCAGCTACTTTTTTCATCTCTTCGAAATTCGTCGCACTATACGTATTCTCATCGCGAAATACTTTTGCTTTATTAAATAAAGAATTATGAATTTCCTCAAGTAGTGCTGGAATACGTTTTTCTAATTGATCCATTGATATAAATTCTTTTTCTTTCGTATCTCTTCTAACAAGTACAACTTGATTCTTTTCAATATCTTTAGGACCAACTTCTAATCGAATTGGAATGCCCTTCATTTCATACTCATTAAATTTCCAGCCTGGTGTTTTATTACTAGCATCTATTTTTACTCGTGCAACCTTTTGAATATGTTCTTGTAACTCTGTTGCTTTCGCTAAAACTCCTTCTTTATGCTGAGCAATCGGCACAATAACAACTTGTACTGGTGCGACTTTAGGAGGCATTACAAGACCATTATTATCGCTATGAACCATAATAAGTCCACCTATCATTCTTGTTGATACACCCCAAGATGTTTGGTGTACATATTGCCACTTACCGTTGCGATCTAAAAATTTAATATCAAATGCTTCAGAGAAATTCGTTCCAAAGTTATGGGATGTTCCTGTTTGAAGTGCTTTCCCATCATGCATTAAACTTTCGATCGTATAAGTTGCCTTTGCTCCTGCAAACTTTTCTTTTTCTGTTTTTTGCCCTTTAATTACTGGTATTGCTAAGTAATCTTCACAGAAAGAAGCATATAGATTTAAAATATGTAACGTTTCAGCTTGCGATTCTTCTGCTGTTTCATGAATTGTATGACCCTCTTGCCATAAGAATTCCGTTGTACGAAGGAATGGTCTCGTTGTTTTCTCCCAACGAACTACTGAACACCACTGATTATATAGCTTTGGCAAATCATTATAGGATTGCACAATTTTTGAAAAATGCTCACAGAATAAAGTTTCAGATGTAGGCCGTATACAAAGTCTCTCCGCTAATTTTTCATCCCCGCCATGTGTCACCCATGCTACTTCAGGAGCAAATCCTTCTACATGATCCTTCTCTTTTTGCAATAAACTTTCTGGAATAAACATTGGCATATATACATTTTCATGACCAGTTGCTTTTAACTTTTCATCCATAACTTTCTGCATATTTTCCCATAAGGCATAACCGTACGGGCGTAGAATCATACATCCTTTTACACTTGAATAATCAACAAGTTCTGCTTTTTTTACAATATCTGTGTACCACTGTGCAAAATCCTCTTCCATCTTCGTAATCGCCTGTACTTGTTCTTTTGCCATAGTCAATCTTCCTCCTTTTGAAAATACAAAAAAGCCCGCGTCCCTAAATAGGGACCGAGCTTTGCCGGCGTTACCACCCTGATTCATGCACAAAAAATTGTGCATGCTCTCTTTTTGATAACGGGAAATTCCCGCTGCATATGCAGAACGCAAAGGTAGGTTCCATATCGCCTTTTTAAGAATCTTTCAGCCTGGCGGATTCTCTCTCTGCTAAAAAGGTTGAACATGTACTAGTCCTTTTTCATCGTTATAACGAAATAAATTTGTTGATTATCATAATACAAATTCTTTTTTAAAACAATAGCTAATTTTCTCATCTTTATATATTCTTTTCATTTTCTGCAGTTTTATACGTAGCTTTTTCGCGAGATTTTTACCAGTTGATGTGCAATCATACCGATAAGTGTACCAAGTAGAACGAAGAAACCAATAAATCCATATCCCATTCCTTCCCATCCACCAATCACCATCATTGTAACCGGAAAGGATGCTAAACACAGAAGTATTAAACTAAGTGCAAATATAATATCGAACTGTTTGTTTGGAAACCGTTTCTTTAGTAAATACGAAATAGCAAATACAAGGATAATCGTAATTCCGCCAATGATGTAAAAGATACTAAATCCATCTAGCCAATCCATAGTATTCCCTCCTTCCATTCATTCCCTTATACTTAATTATATGTTTAATTTTTCTGAAAATAAATAATAAATTTTTACCTAGAAATATATTTTTATTACTAGGTATTAATAGTAATATATAAGAATAGGTTTTATATAATCAGGAGGGAACTTTATGGATAAAGCATTAACAAATCACGTCATTATTTTATCTTTCGATTGCTTATCAGCTTTAGATTTTCCTATATTACAAAAACTCCCTAATTTTCAAACATTAATAAACAAGGGCGCGATGGCAAGAAAAGTGGAACCTATTTATCCTTCTGTAACATATCCAAGTCACTCAACAATCGTTACTGGAAACTACCCTAATAAACATGGCGTAGTTAGCAATACGTTACTTCAACCTGGACGCGAGTCACCAGATTGGCATTGGTACCGAAAATCCATTAAAGGAACAACGTTATACGATGAAGCACATAAAGCAAATTTAACGACAGCTGCCCTTCTATGGCCTGTTACCGGCAGAGCAAATATTGATTACAATTTACCTGAAATTTTTCCAAATAGACCGTGGCAAAATCAAATTTTAGT
Source organism: Bacillus sp. EB106-07-01-XG149 (assembly GCF_058791555.1). NCBI lineage: Bacteria > Bacillati > Bacillota > Bacilli > Caryophanales > Bacillaceae > Bacillus > Bacillus sp. EB106-07-01-XG149. The sequence goes on from NZ_JBYTDP010000010.1 coordinate 83,628, forward strand.
TTCATTATTTAGCGGTAGCCCGCTATATCAATTAGATTTGAATCAGCGTTTTGGTCATATAAGAAATGGCTTATCACAGCCTGAACTCGATGATTTCGTACTTGCTTCTGCTGTGCATACAATCCAGACGAAGAAGCCTAATGTCATGTTTGTACATTTCACCGATTTAGACACTCAAAGACACTATCACGGCTTTGAATCTAACGAAACAATAGCTGCTATCCATAGACATGATGAACGGCTAGGAAAAATTATTCAAGCTTTAAAAGACAGTGACCTATACGAAGAAAGTACAATTATCGCTCTCGGTGATCATAGCGCTTTAAGTGAAAACAAAGCCATTCAATTAAATGTACTATTTCATCAAAAAGGGCTTATATCTATAAATTCAAAAGGAAAATTAGTAGACTGGAAGGTCTATTGCCAAAGTTGCGACGGCTCTGCCTATGTATATGTGAAGGACAAAAATGATACGGATACAATTCGAAAAATACAACTACTACTTGAAGAGTTACTTCAAAATAAACAAAACGGTATTGAATTTATGCTTCATGATGAGGCTGCAAAAGACTGCGGTGCAGATGGTAATTGTTTATTTATGTTGGAAGCACAAGAAGGATATTATTTCACTGAAAACTATACAGGCGATTTTATAAAAGAAATTACTGAAAAAGATGTTACGCCTAGTAAAAAATATACATTTGGTACGCATGGATACTCTCCAACAAAACCTAACTATGAAACAATTTTTATCGCTGCTGGGAAAGGGATAAAAAGCGGCGTTACCATTCCGTATATGAGACTTATTGATGAAGGTCCAACTATCGCTAGACTACTCGGTTTACACTTAGGTGAAACAGACGGATCAATTGTAGAGGATTTACTTCAATTGTAAAGAACTGTGTATATATGTAAAATTTATGTAAAAATCATCACTGTTTCTCTTTTTATAATTTTTATTTTTGTACACTGTTAGTAGAACAAATTTAAGGGGGAACATTATATGAAAAAAATGTCCAGACAAGAAAAAAGCTGGATATTATACGATTGGGCGAATTCGGTATATTCGCTCGTCATTACCACTGCATTATTTCCAATTTACTTTAAAGCAGCTGCAAAAGAAGCCGGACTATCTGGTGCAACTTCAACGGCATATTGGGGATATGCGAACTCTTTCGCTACACTTTTAATTTCTATACTTGCTCCTATTCTCGGCACAGTTGCTGATTATAAAGGATTTAAAAAACGATTTTTCACATTCTTCTTTGGACTCGGTATCGTATTTACAAGTATGCTAGCAGTCGTCCCAACGTCTCAGTGGTACTTATTATTAGGCTGCTATATGCTCGCATTAGTCGGTTTTGCGGGAGCAAACATTTTTTATGATGCATTTTTAGTAGATGTTACCTCTAAAGATAGAATGGACCGAATTTCTACACGAGGCTTTGCATTAGGCTATATTGGGAGTACTATTCCTTTCATCGGTTGTATCGCTCTTATTATTCTTGCTCAAAAAGGCACTATCCCTTTATCAGTCGGCATTGCCAGTCAAATTTCATTCGCAATAACAGCTCTTTGGTGGGGATTATTTACAATTCCAATGCTAAAAAACGTAGAGCAAACGCACTATATTGAACGTCACCCTAGACCAATTGCAATGAGCTTCAAACGCCTTGCTGATACTTTTAAAAATATTAAAGAATATAAAACGGTCTTTATGTTCCTAATTGCTTACTTCTTCTACATTGACGGGGTCGATACAATTATTACTATGTCTACCGCTTACGGAACAGATCTCGGTATTAGTGCAACGAATCTATTAATCATCTTATTTGTCACACAAATTGTAGCTTGTCCATTCGCCTTATTATACGGAAAATTATCAGAAACATTTACAGGTAAAAAAATGCTATACGTCGGTATTATTATTTATATCATTATCTGCATATATGCTTATTTCTTAAAAACGACACTCGATTTCTGGATTTTAGCAATGTTAGTTGCCACTTCTCAAGGTGGTATTCAAGCACTTAGTCGTTCCTATTTTGCTAAACTAGTACCAAAAGAATCTGCAAATGAATTCTTCGGATTTTATAATATCTTTGGTAAATTCGCGGCAATTATGGGTCCAGTATTAGTCGGTGTTACAACGCAATTAACAGGAAAAACCAACGCTGGTGTCCTTAGTATTATTGTGCTGTTCGTTATCGGTGGATTCTTACTAACTAGAGTTCCCGAAAATGATACATCCGTTACACCACCTAGTCCAAAAACTAAAACGCTATAAGAAAAAGATCCTCTTCTCATGAGAAGAGGATCTTTTCTTTAGTTTTAGCGATAACGTCTTACAATTAAAAATTCTACAGCCGGCTTTACAACTATCGCAGCGCATAACGCAAACAAAAGCGGTATGTTATGAAAATCAATCCATTTATTAAAACCTACCGATGCGAAAAACAAACCAAAAATTAATACAACAAGTACATAATACGTAACATTTGCACTTGTTTTTAATACATGTTTTTCTACATCTTCTTTCTCCTCCGTTGCCCCTTCCACATTATGCGATGCCAAACTTTTAAACATATAATGTAATGTGATGCTACAAATAAATAGTGCATACCAGTTTACTTGAAGTTCAGTTAACCAATAATAAAGTGCAAACACTAACGTACTTATAGCTACTAATGCCGTAACTACAAGGCTTATTTTCTCTTTCCCCAACAACTACTCCCCCTACAACTTGTACAAAAATAGTTTATCAACAGTTGTTCCTAATACTTCAGCTAAACGGAATGCTAACGCTAAGCTTGGATCATATTTATTATTCTCAATTGCATTTATCGTCTGTCTAGAAACTTTACACTTATCAGCCAATGCACCTTGTGAAATATTGTTTTCAGTGCGTAATTCATAGATTTGATTTTTCACACCATTTCTCCTAACCTGTAAAATCGTTTTTACATCATCAGTATATAGTTGGGGCATGTCATTGTCAAAAGATTGCCACAAGAAAAGGGAGCAATTCTGCTCCCTTACAATAGCTATTTCGAGGCTAACGAATTTGTTAGTTCCTCTTTATTAGCGACATCTTCTTTATTTATTTGCATGCGTAGAACTGGTCCTATCGCAAATAAAATAAGTGACATTGCTATACAAAATACAGTAACTAGTGAGGTCATCTCCTTCAATCCTCCAGCTAGTGAAGTTCCGATTAACATCGCCCCCATAAACAGTGGCAAAATTGTTCCATTTACTCTTCCAACCATATTTTCTGGTACAAGTTGAATCATAAGCGTACCGACAACGATATTAACACAAGCTAAACAAATACCTGTGCCAAATCTCATAAAACTAGTAATCCAAAATGATGTAGATAGCCCTTCTACTAAAAATGACATCGCTAATATGCTCATACCGAATACAAACATCTTTTTCGGATTCACTTTTGAAGCGAAAACTGCAGCAACAATACCACCAATTAACATACCTATTCCATCAGCTGCGGCTAAATATTGAACTGCTTCTTTTTCCATTCCAAGCCGTTCTATTACAAGAAACACTTCTAATGGATTCGTTAGTCCAACAGCTAAGCCCATAATGGTGAAAGTGATCGTAATCATACGTAAATTTTTCGTATGAAGAACGTATTTCCACCCTTCTTTTATATCATTTTTTAATGAATCTCTCGCCACTTGCTCTTGTTCCACCCATTTTGGTAAAAACGAAAGAGCAATAGCAGATAACAAAAATAAAATGATTAAGCTATATAGTGACGTAAATAAACCAAGTTGTGTGTACACAAGCGATCCTACTACTGGCCCAAAAATCAGAAATAATGACTGTAACGTTTGGTTAAATGCAATCGCATTTGCTACCTGCTCTTCTTTTACGTAGCGCTTAAATATACGCGAAGATGATGGCTGAGAAAACTGACCTACAATCGCGGAAATGAGTGTTGCAAAAAATATAGCCTGCCAATAATCTAACTTTAACAACAAGACAATTCCTATAATAGACAGTACGCTTAATGCGTCTCCAGCAACCATCGTTCTTTTCGGATTCCAGCGATCAGCTAGTGCACCACCGATAAACGAGAAAATAAAAATAGGTGCATATTCCATAACCGATAACAACGAAACTGAAACTGGATCATTATTCGTTCGCTCCATTATGAAATATAAAAGAGCCATATTTCTAATCCAAATTGCAAATTGTTGTAAAATATCAGATGCCATAACGAGCATAAATGCTCGGTTTTTAAATAAAGCGTTCATTTTCATTCCCCTTTCATAAACCGACCGTTCGGTCTAATTTATTTTGTAAGAAAAGCAACTGACCTATTATTCAGCTGCCATTCCTTTTAACAATACATCTATTGCCTTTTTATAAATACGTTGCAGTTCTTTATAATCTAACTCGTAGTAAAGTACTCCAAGCCCTGATAATAATCCATTCACAATATACATAAGATCGCGCGTATTATCTTCACGAAACTCTCCAGACTGTATGCCTGCTCCAATTAGTTTCTCAAACATAACATATGATTCTCTAGTTAAAGCCAATAGTTCATCCAAAATCTCTTTACTTACAACTTGGCTCATAGAGAATTCCTCTATTGCATTTGAAATTGGTTGCTGTATGTCCTCGACATGATATTCCGCGAGGCCATATAGTTTTTCAGTATTCGTACTATACAACTTCTCTTTTTCATTCCATTTTTCAAGCCAATCATACGTATGCTGTTTTACTACAAATAAAAATAATTCTTCTTTACTTTTAAAGTGATAATAAATGCTTCCTTTACTTCGCTCTGTAATTTCACAAATCTCTTCCATAGATGTAGCTGCATAGCCCTTCTGTGAAAACAGACTTTCTGCTTTATATGCAATTTCTTTCTTTATCTCTTCTGCACTTCTTCTCATATTTACACCTCTTTAAACCGACCGTTCAGTCTAATAATAACAAATTAAAAACCTCTATTACAAGAGGCTATATTCCTTATTTAAGAAAACGTACTTTCAAACCACGTTCGAATCATATGTATTATTCCAATTTTAAATCCTAATTTAATAAGAAATACGCCTCCTGCAGCTAATAAAAATAACACTACTTTCCCCTTATTTTTCACTTTCGGTTCCCTTTTCATTTCTATTCCCCTTAGTACGTTAAAAATATTAATCAAACGTTTGTTTAACTGTTGTTATGCATATGTAAGCCAACTAATCAAACGTTTGTTTAAAAAGAAATACGCCTATATAAGGCGCATTTTCATCAATCACCGCCACCTCCGCCACCATCGCAGCTGCCTCCGCTATCTCCACCGAAAGATCCTCCACAATCATGTGAACCTCCATGCGAGCTATCATTATCAGATCCAGCAAAGAAAAATAATGGTGATGAGTTGTTAGATGAATTATGAATGTTATTTTGTTTCGTAAGATTTACCTTCTTTTTGTTCGATCGAACTGCTGTTACAATTGTTCCAACTACAACAAATAATAGTATGACAATAATAAATTCCATATAAAAACCTCCCTTAATCTTCGAATAATTGAATGGTTCTTTCTAGATTTTCAAGTGAAATAAAGCGTGATTCACGAAGGATCTCTTTTCCATTATAAAATAATAAAACTGTTGGTCCTGTAAATACTGCATATCGCCCCGCGATCTCTTGCATGCCTTGTAGTAATATTTCTACTTTCTCTACGTAATCATAATTCTCTAATACGCAATTTACTTTTCTTAGCATAACATCACAAACACCACAATTTTCCGTTTTAATAAACAGCAGTACTAATTGTTGTCCTTCAATATATGTCGCTAATTCTTCTATCGTTTCAAATGTATTCATCTTATCCCTCTTAGCGTAATTTAAGAAATACTTTACCCCGCATAACGGGGCAGTAAGACTCTCACCTCAAAATCCAGCTGAGGCAAAGAAGTTAGGTGAGAGGTCAACTGCCCGTAAATGCCCGATTGGTTCAACTAATAATCAGTGGAGGATGAACCTCCCCACTGATTAAAGTTTCACTTTATCCTGATACATACGAAAAGCTGAATTATCTTTAATCTTTCTCTTTTCCATTACCTGCTGAAAACGCAGCGTTTTTGCTGTTAACTCTTCTTGTAATTCTTTTTTCTCTACTTCATCATAACAGCACGCAATTAAGTCTTCTATTTTTAATATATCTTTTTGTAGTTCCATTTCTGGTGGAATCATACCCGCATTTTTTAAGATTTTGTAACTCATTCTAAGTTCTGGAGGTACCATTGAAAGGTCTTCTAATTGTAGTGGTTTTCCTTTTCCCGGAATATGATCAAGGTCTCCATTCCGTATTGCTTGTCGAATTTTTTCTTCAGCAATGTTCAAAAAGACATCCACACCATTCGCTCCTTTACATATTTTTACTATTATTTTACATGATATTTTCTCATCTTGCTACGCTTTTACAAATTGACTTTATACAATTTTTTCTCAAATTTAATTACAAGGAGCCTTTTCCTCCCTAATCAATATTTTATTTTCATGTGTAGTCTGTGTTAGAGCCATTTCATATTGAGAAAATCTTTCCGAATCAAATAAAGCGTTTACACTAAATCTTACATTTGCTACGATTTAATCACCCCCAGCTCCCTTGTATAGACTTCGTGATGTCTTATCATTTTTATCCCGCTTTAATGGGCAGTAAGACCCCCACCTCAAAATTTAGCGAAAGCAAAGAAGTTAGGTGGGGGATCAACTGCCCATAAAAGTCCGATTGGTTCAACTAATAATCAGTGGGGGATGAAGCCCCCCCCACTGATTAAAGTTTCACTTTATCTAGACGTTTCATACGTCTAGATTCACTTTGGTTTATTGGCGCATGCCTTTAAATATATCTTTTATTTTGAAAGGAGAAATGACTATGAGCTCAAAAAAATTCACACTGCTATTACTATCTCTACTACTCTTCTTACCTCTTTTTCTCACAAACTTTATTACTCCAAATGTTGCATTAGCAGATTCACCAAAGCAAGGTCAAAAAATTGTTGGGTATTTTCCTTCATGGGGCATTTACGGACGTAATTATCAAGTTGCAGACATTGATGCATCAAAGCTAACTCATTTAAACTATGCTTTCGCTGATATTTGCTGGAATGGAAAACATGGAAACCCTTCTACTCACCCCGATAATCCAAATAAACAAACGTGGAACTGTAAAGAGTCTGGTGTACCACTGCAAAATAAAGAGGTTCCTAATGGCACTCTCGTACTCGGTGAACCATGGGCTGATGTCACAAAATCTTATCCGGGATCAGGTACTACTTGGGAAGATTGTGATAAATACGCCCGTTGTGGAAATTTCGGAGAACTGAAACGATTAAAAGCTAAGTATCCTCACTTAAAAACAATTATTTCCGTTGGTGGCTGGACTTGGTCTAACCGTTTTTCTGATATGGCCGCTGATGAAAAAACAAGAAAAGTATTCGCTGAATCTACAGTAGCTTTTCTTCGCGAATATGGATTTGACGGCGTTGATTTAGACTGGGAATACCCGGGTGTTGAAACGATTCCTGGTGGTAGTTATCGTCCTGAAGATAAACAAAACTTCACCCTACTCCTTCAAGATGTTCGAAATGCATTAACGAAAGCTACTGCAGAAGATGGGAAACAATATTTACTAACAATCGCGTCAGGTGCAAGCCAACGTTATGCGGATCATACAGAGCTAAAGAAAACCTCTCAAATACTGGATTGGATTAATATTATGACATATGATTTCCACGGTGGCTGGGAAGCTACTTCTAACCATAATGCAGCACTATACAAAGATCCAAATGACCCAGCGGCGGATACGAAATTTTACGTAGATGGTGCGATAGACATTTATACAAATGAAGGGGTTCCAGCGGATAAACTCGTATTAGGTGTACCTTTTTACGGACGTGGATGGAAAAGTTGCGGAAAAGAAAATAATGGGCAATACCAACCTTGTAAACCAGGTAGTGACGGAAAGCTCGCTTCTAAAGGTACTTGGGATGATTATTCTACCGGTGACACAGGTGTGTACGATTATGGTGATTTAGCAGCTAATTATGTTAATAAAAATGGTTTTGTTCGCCACTGGAACGATGTAGCGAAAGTACCTTATTTATATAATGCGACTACAGGCACGTTTATTAGCTATGATGACAACGAATCTATGAAATATAAAACAGACTATATAAAGACAAAGGGTTTAAGTGGCGCACTGTTTTGGGAAATAAGCGGGGATTGCCGTACAAGTCCAAAATATAGTTGTAGTGGGCCAAAATTACTTGATACGCTAGTAAAAGAATTACTTGGTGGACCTATTACTCAAAAAGATACTGAACCACCAACAAACGTAAAAAATATTGCTGTTACAAATAAAAATTCAAACTTAGTTCAATTAAACTGGATTGCATCTACTGATAACGTAGGAGTTAATGAGTATGAAATTACTGCCGGAGAAGAGAAATGGAGTACAACAACAAATAGTATTACAATTAAAAACTTAAAACCTAATACAGAATACACCTTTTCAGTATTAGCAAAGGATGCTGCTGGGAATAAATCACAGCCTACTTCCATTCTTGTAAAAACAGATGAAGCTAACACAACACCTCCTGGTGGAAATAGCAATGCTACCTTTTCAGTCACTTCAAATTGGGGAAGTGGTTACAACTTCTCGATTGTAATTAAAAATAGCGGAACGACCCCTATTAAAAACTGGAAATTAGAATTTGATTATAACGGCAATTTAACACAAGTTTGGGATTCTAAAATTAGTAGTAAAATAAATAATCATTACGTAATTACGAATGCAGGATGGAATGGTGAAATTCTTCCTGGTGGATCGATTACAATCGGAGGAGCAGGAACAGGCACTCCCGCCGAACTTGTAAATGCATCCATTAGCGAAAACTAAGCGTAACCTCCATTAATTATTTCACTAAAGTTTGAATTTAGGTTTGAGTGCTCTATCCTAAATTCAAACTTTTAATTTTATGAAAAATCACAAATCGATATTACAATAACCTATTATAATCATATTTAGTTTCTAATATGAAGTTCATGTGAAGTTCATCTGAATTTTACATGAATTTCCTTTAAGTTCTATTGTCTTCCTATACTAATCACATTATCCTTTACATATAGGAATTATTTTTATTCCATTTCAAACTATCTATATATATAAAGAAAGATAGTCGCCTGTTAGGGAAAGGCATCTAAATATAAACATAACATAAGAAAAAGCACGCTTATAAGCGCACCATAAGAGTGCTTCTTCATACAATTCTCATGTAAGAGTTCTCGAAAATCATGTTAATCACAAAGAAAAGGCATTAGCTTATACAAGCTAATGCCTTTTCTTTATTCATATCGTTCAGCATCCCATTCTTCTATATTCCATACTTTTGTTATCCATGCTTCATAGAAAGACGGCTCATGTGAGACAAGTAAAACTGTTCCTTTATATTGTTGTAATCCTTCCTGCAAAGATTTCTTTGTTTCTATATCCAAATGATTAGTCGGTTCATCTAAAATTAAAACATTGCTTTTCGTTACGATAAGTTCACATAAACGTACTTTCGTTTGTTCCCCGCCGCTTAATAAACGAATAGGTTTTAATACATGTTCTTCTTTCAATCCACACTTTGCTAATGCTTGGCGTACTTCTTTCTTTGTCATATCTGGTCGTTCTGCCCAAACTTTTTCTAATGGTGTTGTTTCTAAAGCAAACTCTTCCTGCGCAAAATAAGCAGGATTTACTCGTTCTCCAACAGAAATTGAACCGCTTAGCGGCTTTATTTGACCTAATAACGTTTTTAACATTGTCGTTTTTCCAATTCCATTATGACCAACAATCGCTATCTTTTCTCCTTTTTTCACTTGCAAATTCAATTCTGGACATAACGGAGAACTATATCCTATCCTTAGTTTTTCAGCCTGTAATATGCGACTAACTGGCTCCTCATAAACATTGAAATCAAAACGGGATCGAGGTACATGATTAACCTTTTCAATCCTTTGCATTTTCTCCAATACTTTCTCTCGACTTTTGGCCTGTTTCGCTTTTCGAATTTTATTTTTTTGAATAAATGTTTCTAACTGAGCAATTTCTTTTTGTTGTTTCGCATGCGCCGATTGTAATTGTTTCCTTTGCAATTGATAACTTTGCACAAATTTTTCATAACTTCCTACGTACCGCTTCACTTTCCGTTCTTCTAGATGATAAATAACATTTGTAATACTGTTCAAAAATACTTCGTTATGTGAAATGATCACATAAGCTTTTTCATACAGTCTCAAATACGATTGCAACCATTCTATATGGGCTGTATCTAAATAGTTTGTTGGCTCATCTAGCAATAAAACATCAGCTTTTTCTAAAAGGAGCTTCCCAAGTAATAACTTTGTTCGCTGTCCTCCACTTAACTGTGAAACATCCTTTTTAAGCCCGATTTCAAATAAACCTAAACCGATTGCTACTTCTTCAATTTCTGTATGAATTTGATAGAAATTAGAACTTTCCAATATAGTTTGTAATTCTCCATACTTTACTAACAGTCGTTCTATTTCTCCTGCTCCATTCATTTCTTCAGCAATTTTTAACATTTCACATTCAACCGCATACAAATTAGAAAATGCACTTTGTAAGTATCCCTCAATTGTTATTCCTTCTTGTAAATCCATATGCTGCTGTAAAAAACCTATCTTCACATGTGGAAACCATTCAATGTTTCCGTCATCATGTATAAGTTCTCCTGTTAAAATCCTTAACAATGTTGATTTTCCAATTCCATTTTTCCCAACTAACCCAACATGCTCGCCCTTTAATAGTCGAAAACACGCATTATATAAAATGGTTTTCTCACCATACGAATGACTTACATTTTCTACTGTTAATATACTCATTTTTTTCTCTCCTCTACTTATAGTTCATAAGCTAAATAGAGAGAGCAACAGTATAAAGCCTTATTTAATTGTATATATAAAAAATGGGTAAGGTGAATACACCTTACCCATTACATATTATAGTAAAAAAGGATTAAGGTTCTTTACCTGCTGTCTTCAATTTAGCTTAATCGTTAAAAATGGGCAGACTTCTCCCGCATCAAGCTAAAACCATTTGAAGAACAGTTGATAAAGTCATTTTATCCTTTCACTCCTTTAACATTTGTTATATTAAGAGTATAAACTACTCTGTTATATTCTATTCTCTATTTTTTCTTTTGTTCCTTCTCCGCTTTTTCATTTTCTGCGTAAATTTCTTTATACATCTTTTCTAATGCATATGGACTTGTAAAGATGAGCGTTAACGATTTCCAAATATAAATTCTTCTTTGTAGTTCTACCCCATACTCTTTACTAACCATATTTTTCACTTCTGGAATATGTTCTTCGTTTTGAAATTGTTGTACAGATTTCAATTCCTTCGTCTTAAAATCCGTTAAAAGGCCTATTACAGTTCGTCCATGTTCCTGCGACCTTTCTTCTAAATCAAACTGAATGGAATGAACAAAACCTAAAACATGAAAGATTTGAGCATGCAACCCGACAGCAGCACGCTGTTCCATTAAGTTGTAGCACTCTCGTTTTAACTCTTCTACCATTTCTAAAGAATTTCTATTAACTTTTCTTTTGCCAACAAACATAATTTTTACAATATGAGCGACTGCTCCCATACTTTTTAATACACTCTCTAAAACTTCTACCGCATCTTCCACATAACCATTTGAAATTATAGAATGAATAAATTCATCTAATACCACTTGAAACTTTTTAATTAAATGTAAATCGCGTAATTCTGGAACATCTTCTCTCAATTGATTCCGGCCTTGAACCCACTTTAAAACTTCTGACATCTCTTCTTCTTTTAATTCATGATGTTCCATACCATACTTCATTAATAAAATATGATTTTTTAATAAGGACTTTCCTTCTTCAAGATTGTCCGGCGTTAATGAATCAACTATTTTCTCTATAGATTTCATCTTTCTCCCCCTATATAAAAAAGCCTCTTAACAGTAATTATACCAAAAACTGTTAAAAGACTTTTTCTATTTTTTCATATAAGGAGCTAATACTCTCAGAATTTCTTCCTTATCCTTCTTTAACTCAAGTGATGTTAACATATCCATCGTTCTCGGTCTAGGTAATTTCACTTGTACCTCACCAACTATTGAGGCTGGTCTTTGAGATAAAATAAATACGCGATCTGAAAGCAAGATTGCCTCATCTAGGTCGTGTGTAACCATAACGATTGTTTGCTTCTCTTGGTGCCAAGAGTTTAAAAGCCAGCTATGTACTTCCATTTTTGTAAAGGCATCTAATTTTCCAAAAGGCTCATCAAGTAGCATAATTGGCTTTTCACATAAATATGTGCGCAAAAAACTAATTCTTTGACGCATACCACCAGACAATTCATCTGGATAATGGTCTGCATATTCATCTAGTTCAAATTGCTTTAATGCTTCCATTCCCTCTGTCAGCCTTTGTTTTTTCGGTTTCCCTTCGATTTCCAATGGAAGAACTATATTTTGCAAAGCTGATCGCCAAGGTAATAATAAATCTTGTTGCGGCATATAACTTACAACATCTTGCTCTTGTACGTGCCTATCCTTATACGTTACATTCCCACTTGTTGGGCTTTCAACATTTGCAATCATATTTAATAATGTGCTTTTCCCGCAACCACTCGGTCCTACAAAGGAAACGAACTCTCCCTCTCGTATAGAAGCACTAATATTTGCCAATACATTCTTTCCATCAAAAGCTTTTACAATCTCTTTTATTTGTAATCCACTCATTTTTCACTTGGAAGGAACTCATTTGTAAAGGCATCTTTCACATCAATTTTCTTCTTAATAACTTTGTTATCATATAAGAAATTCATGTAATTCGTCCAAACTTCTTCCTTCTGTACTCCCCACGCTTTTGCATCATCTTGATACTTCGTACTTAACCATTTTTGACTTTCTTGTACTAATTCTTTATTCACATCTGGAACTGCTTTAATTAAAATATCAGCAGCTTCTTTCGGTTCTTTAATTGCAAAATTATAACCTTCTGTCGTTGCACTCATAAACTTTTTCACAAAGTCTTTATCTTGCTTCGTATGTTTTTCACTCGTAATAATAACAGGGCTATAGAAATCAAGCGCTGGGTCTAAGTCTTTCACCATAATCGTATTTAACTCTTTTCCTTGGCGCTTCGCTTCAATTCCATCCCATCCGTAATATATCCATTCAAAGTCTGCATCACGACCGATTGATTTAAAGAAATCTGTTTGTCCTAAGATGATTTTTTCAACTTTATTAAAATCAGCTTGATGCTTCTCCATGATTGTCTTCAGCGTTGCTTCTTCTGCTGGTCCTCCCCAGCCTCCGTAACGTTTACCTTCAAAATCTTTCGGTGAAGTCATGTTATCTTTCTTAAGCGATGCAAAAGCTGAAGTGTTATGCTGAATAATCGCTCCGACAGATACAACAGGAATACCTTCTACACGAGCCAACGTTACATTTTCTTGTGCGCTTATTGCGAAGTCAGCTTTTCCGGAAGCTATCATTTGCTCCGCTGTCACATTATCACCAGGCTGAATAATTTCTACATCTAAGCCTTGCTTTTTATAATAATCTTTCGTTTGCGCTACATATAAGCCAGTATGATTCGTATTTGGAAACCAATCTAATACTACTTTTACTTTTTGATCTTTACTTGCACTTTCTTCTTTCTTCGCCGGATTACATCCAGCCACACCTACTGCTAATAAGGCAGCCAACATAACTTTTAAACCTTTTTTCATTTCCTGCCGTCCTTTCTATATATCCATGGTGCTGTTATTCTTGCCATAAACTCCACGATAAAATACAGACATAGTGTCACCATAACAATAATTGCTGCCACACCAAATACTCGGGCTGTTAAAAAGGATTTTGTAGCTCTCGTAAGCATAACTCCTAATCCTTCACTGGCACCGAGCCATTCCCCAATAATCGCTCCCATTACGCTATATGTAACTGCAATTTTTAAACCTGAGAAAAAGTATGGAAGCACTGCTGGAAACTTTACTTTCTGGTAAACTTGCCATTTCGTTGCCTTCATCGTTTGCAACAACTTCAACATATTTTTATCTACTGTTTGAAAACCTTCTAAAATGCTAAGCGCAATCGGGAAGAAACAAACGAGTATTACTACCATTACTTTCGGTAGCATTCCATATCCAAACCAAATAATAAATAACGGTGCAAGTACAACGATTGGAATTGTTTGCGAAATAACAAGCAACGGATTTATTAAAATACGAAATAAAGGGATAACGTCCATAATAATTGCAATACTTGTCCCAATTAAAATTGCAAAGAATAGTCCAATTAAAACCTCTTGCAGTGTTTGCATCGTATTCGGTAATAGTAAATCTTTCATTCCAATTAATTCTTGAACAATGGCAGAAGGCTTCGGTAAAATCCACGGTTCAATTTTAAATAATGAAACAGATCCTTCCCATATCGCTATGAGAAGGATAAGCCAAATTGTTGTAATTATTTTAGATTGCTTCTGGTTTTGCATATTCATCACGGTACTTCCAAACCTTTTCATCTATCGTTACACCAGTGCTTGGACGATAATGGATTTTAATAGAAGTAATCACTTCTTCTGCTCCAGCATCTACACAAGCTTGTTGCGCACGTTTAATGACATCAAGAAGTACATCTAATTCTCCTTCCAGCGTTGTTTCCATTGCTCCTACTTCATAACGAACTCCCGATTGTTGTACAACTTCAATTGCTTTATCAACAACAGAATATACATCTTTTGTTTTTGCTTGTGGTACTACTGAAAATGACATTGTAACTTGTTGTGACATAGTAAAATCCCCCTTATAAAATTAAAATTTTAAAACAAGAAAAGGCTTTCCTACTGCGTAGGAAAGCCTTGTATGCAAGTTATTATAGAATAACATATGCTACATCACTTTAAGTAACTCCCTACGCTGGCATTATCCAGATCAGGTGGAGGGTCGATGTTTATTTACATCCTCTCAGCCAATTGGCTCCCCGGTCCTTAATTCGTTTTCATTGTAGCATGATTTATTTTATTGAACAAACAAAAGCATGTATAATCATTTCATTTAACTTTTAAATTCCCCAATTAACTCTTGTAACTCCTGTGAAAGCCATCTTAAAGAACTCGCTAATTCGGCAATATCTTGTACAGACATTTCCTGTTCTTTCATACTCGTTTCAATATTACTACTACTATTCGCATACATATTTGCGATATGTGATAGTTCATTTACGACACGAACAATATTTTGGCTATTTTGCAATATATCACTTGAATTGCTAAAAACAGCTCTAACTTGATTTGTAACAGATTGTGCTGATTTTGAATTTTTTTCAAAGAAAGCACCACTACTTTGAACAAATTCAATTCCAGATTCTACTTCTTTTGAAGCTTTTTGTATTGAAACAATAGCTTCTTTCGTTTCAGCTTGTGTTTCCCCTATTAATTTTGCTATATCTTTTGCTGATGCTTCCGTCTGCTCTGCTAATTTACTCACTTCATCAGCAACAACAGCAAATCCCTTTCCGGTTGCTTCAGCACGTGAAGCTTCAATAGAAGCATGTAACGCTAACGAATTAGTTTGATTTGAAATACCTGTAATTACAGTTACTATATCACTAATTTCTTTTGATTTTGTTTCCAAAGAATACATAATAGAAGATAAATCTTGTACTGCATTTTGTATTATAATCATTTGATTCATCGTCTTTTCAATAACACCATTTCCTTTTACTGAATGATGCTCCATACCTTCAGACTCTTTCGCCATTTGTTCTGCAGCATTTTTTATCTCTTCCATCTTATCTTCCATTTCATATACAATACCTAAATACTGTGGTACTGACGTTTCTTGTGACTGAGCGCTAGCTCTTAACTCAACCATAGAACTTACAATTTCTTGAACCGCCATACTATTCTCTTTCGTACTCACTGACAATTCTTGTGAAGATGAGGAAACCTGTTCTGCTGTCTGCTTCACTTTATCTACAATTCCTTTAAACTTCTCGATGGTATTATTAAAATACGAATTAATAATACCAATATCATCTGGTCTTTCCTCTAACTTAATACTTAAATCACCTTCACCGACTTTGCGTAATCCTTCACGTAAATCTCGCAATGGAGCAAGTGCGTTACGCACAATTAAGAATTGAATAACAGTTGCAATTAAAACAGAAATACAAATAAACATTAAACCTTGTATAATGAATTTTTCCTTTGTAATAGGAACAATCGAAGCATCTACATCGGCTGCAACAATTGCCACAATATTTCCGTCTCCATCTTTAATTGGCTCTAATATCGTTACCCATGACCCTAATAGATCTTCATATACTACTGTCATGTTTGCTTTTTTCGTGCTCATTACTTTATCATATGCTTTCATCCAAAGATCTGGTTGTTTATAATATTCTCCCGGCCTTACTTCAACAACATTTGCTAAACCTGTAGACAAATCAATGATTTGTAGCTCACCTTTTTCATTTTCTTTTGCTCCAACAATATACGTTTGTCCAACACTATTCAATTCTTCCGTTGCTTCATCTAATTTCTCTGTTAACTTCTCTCTCTTTTCTCTTTGTGCCACTGGGTCTTTTGTAACATCTCTCACTATTTGTTCGTCTAATTTATGTAATACCGTATCTCCTGTTTCAAAAGAATGCCTTTCAAATATAGACATCATACTATTTTGAAACATGTTAAAACTTAACGCTCCCATAGTACCAACAAGCGTCAAAATAACTAACACAGTTAACAATACATTTTTTTGAAGAAATGATAGCTTATGCCAATATTTTCTCATTAACATCACCTTTCTTAATTAACTTACTATAAAGTAACGCTATTAAAATATACACCTTATTAATAAACGATAACGGTTCTCATTTTTTTATAAACAAAAAAAAGACCAATGAAAAGAGCATTGGTCAAGACCAACCCTATCCGTCCGGTAACTGGCTAGCATAACCTTTCGGCCTTAGCTCCTGTAGTTTTGCGTCCTAATGTTTCCATCAGTTTGCCTTTCTCGCTGAACGAGTTGAACGATATGGGAGTTCTATGAGAATTAAATTATTCTCTATCAAAGATTACAACATAAAAATTAAAATGTCTACCTATTTAGAGATGCAAATGTAAAGTTTCAATGCATTATTTTTTCGAAATAATTTAACAAAGTTCGTGAATGTTACATTTCTTGTGTTATATAATAAAAAATGTATATAACACAAGGATTATTTTGAGTATTTGTTTTAATTTTCGTTCAAATTAAATTATTCAAATATATCTTAACTAATGAATTTCGGAGGTAGTTTATCATGTTTTGGCTACAATTTCTTACGTTACTACTCTGCATTTTTATTGGCGCACGCCTAGGCGGAGTTGGGCTAGGAGTAATGGGTGGCGTTGGTATGGCAATACTTGTTTTCGTCTTCCACTTACAACCTACAGCTCCTCCTATTGATGTAATGCTTATGATTTTAGCAGTAATTACAGCTGCCGGTGCACTGCAAGCTGCTGGAGGAATGGACTACCTTGTTCATCTGGCTGAGAAAGCATTGCGAAAAAATCCAAAGCGCATTACATTCTTTGCTCCAATTGTTACTTATTTATTTACACTGTGCGCAGGAACTGGTCACGTTGCTTATTCTGTACTTCCTGTTATCGCAGAAGTCTCTCGCGAATCTGGGATTAGACCGGAACGACCAATGTCAATTGCCGTAATCGCTTCCCAACAAGCAATTACAGCTAGCCCTATATCAGCTGCGACAGTTGCACTTTTAGCAATGCTAGCTGACTATAAAATCACTTTATTAGATATTTTAAAAGTAAGTATTCCTTCTACCTTCATCGCTTGTATGGTAGCTGCATTTGTTGCTAGCAAAATGGGGAAAGAATTAAATGAAGACCCTGAATACTTGAAACGTTTAAAAGAAGGAATGATTCCTAAAATTGAAGAGAAGAAAGAATTTGTTGGTTTAAAAGGCGCTAAACTATCCGTTATCCTTTTCTTAGTAGGAACTTTCCTTGTCGTACTTCTCGGTTCATTTGAAGCACTTCGTCCAGGATGGGTGGTTGACGGGAAGTTAGTTCGTCTTTCCATGCCAAACACAATTGAAATGGTTATGTTAACTATCGCAGCTCTTATTATTATTTTCTGCAAACCAAATGTAGAAAGCATCGTGTCTGGTAACGTCTTTAAAGCGGGGGCAACAGCAGTTGTTGCTATTTTCGGTATCGCTTGGATGGGAGATACTTTCTTTAACGGAAACTTAAATATGATTCAAGGATCAATTCAGCACCTAGTAACAAGTGCACCATGGCTATTTGCCATCGCATTATTCATTCTATCTATTTTACTATATAGCCAAGCAGCAACAGTACGTGCTTTAATGCCTCTTGGATTATCACTCGGTATTCCACCAGCACTACTAATCGCAATGTTCCCTGCAGTAAATGGATATTTCTTCATTCCAAACTATGGAACGATCGTTGCTGCCATTAACTTTGATCGCACTGGTACAACAGGCATTGGTAAATATGTTTTAAATCATAGCTTTATGATTCCAGGCCTAATCGCAACATTCACTTCTATCGGAATTGGAATGCTCTTAATATCAATTATGTTTTAAAGAAAAAGCACAAACCTACAATTTTAAAGGGTTTGTGCTTTTTTAATCAAACGTTTGTTTAAATATTTTTAACCGTCCATTATGTTTTTTACTATTTTTGTGAAGTTCCCTTTTCCTACAAACTCCTATTTACTTCCTCTACTAGCTTCTTCGTACTTTCATACGGAGATTCAGCTAAACTAATCGCGGAAATAACAGAAACACCGTCCGCACCGGCTTCTATAACCGAAGCGGTATTTTCAATTGTAATCCCACCAATCCCAACGATTGGTATTATAATTTCTTGTTCTCTAAAATGAGCTAAACCTTTCGTTCCTTGCACTGCTTTCGTATCTTTTTTCGTACTCGTTGGGAAAATAGGGCCAACACCTAAATAATCAGCTCCGTTTTCAATTGCCCAGCGTGCTTCTTCAATTGTATGGGTAGATACACCAACAATTTTATCTCCCATTTTTTCACGAACAGAAGTAATTCCTTCATCATCTTGTCCAACATGCACGCCATCTGCATCTAACTCGAGAGCTAGTTCCACATCATCATTTACGATGAATGGTACACCGTACTCCTTACAGACTGCTTGTATTTCTTTCGCGAAACAAATACGTTTCTCTCCCGTTAAAGCGCCTCCCCCCTTTTCACGAAATTGAAAAATTGTTATACCGCCTTCAAGTGCATCTCTCAATACTTGTAGTGGCTCCTTCGCACAATTGTTACTTCCCATAATAAAATATACTGATAATAATCTAGACATTTCAGCCTTTGTAATACGCGACATCTAGTTCCCCTCCTTACTATATAAGCTCAATCTTCCCATACTTCTCAATATCATCTGAAGTTGTATTTGCTAACTGATTTAAAAATTCAATTTGGAAACTACCAGGTCCCTTTTCCACTGTCTTAACAGCTGCCAGTTCCGCAGCTACACCATAAAACGTTAATGCCGCTACTGCTGCCTTTACATAATCCTTTTCTACTGCTACAAATGCTCCTATTACAGAAGTTAGTAAACAACCAGTTCCCGTAACCTTCGTTAAAATAGAGTGACCATTTCGAATAAGAATCGCTCGCTCTCCATCTGTAACAACATCTTCTTTTCCAGTAATCACCGCTACTGTATTTAATTCATCCGCTGCCTGCCTTGCAATACTTACGACATTGCCATTTCCAGCACCGACGTCTACCCCTTTAATTTCCCAGCTCTCATTAATAACGTTTGCTATTTCAGCTGCATTTCCGCGAATAATCGCTAAATCAATTTCAGCCGGAATATGTCTCGCAACTTCTGTTCGATACGATGTTGCTCCTGCACCAACTGGATCAAACAGTACTGGTACATTGTTCACATTTGCTGATTTACCCGCAAGTAACATCGCTTCTACTTCTTCAGGACGAAGTGTCCCCATATTTAATACTAACGCTCCAGCAATGCTAGCCATTTCTGCTACTTCTTCTTTTGCATACGCCATTACAGGCGATGCCCCTAACGCTAACAAACCGTTAGCTGTAAAGTTTGTTACAACAACATTTGTAATATTATGAACGAGCGGATTAGATTCTCTCACCAAATCCACTACTTTACTAATTTCTTTCATATTCATCCTTCTCATCCCCTAACTATTGTGATGGGAGATACACAAAAGGGCACTTTGCGCGTACGCAAAGTGCCTGAACATGTGCTTTTACACTCTCCCTACGCTGGCATTATCCAACAGGTTCAAATGGTCAATGACGGATTAGTCATACTCTCAGTTTGCATCCACAAACTCCCATGTGTTTAGTATTCATCTACTTCAAAGTCTACTCTTATTCTACTAAAATAACAAGTTCTTTACTTTTCTATTTAATTATAGAAGAAACTGATAAAACAATAAGCATAATAAATAAGGATCTATTTTTCATAGTCTCATCATATTGCATATTATGTTCTGTCGCTATCATTTGATTTCAAACAGATTTTGTTCACTCCACAAAAAACCGATCAAACATGGAGCGAAACTGAATCTCAAGAAGATGTATGCTATAGTTAACGTATGGAAATTTGAAAGGATGTTTTTAATATGTCAAAAAGCGTTATAATCGCTGAAAAGCCTTCTGTTGCACGTGATATCGCTCGCGTACTGAAGTGCGATAAAAAGGGAAACGGCTACCTTGAAGGTAGTAAATATATTGTAACTTGGGCTTTAGGTCACCTTGTTACATTAGCAGATCCAGAAAGCTATGATGTGAAATATAAAAAGTGGAATTTAGAAGATTTACCGATGCTACCTGAGCGTTTGAAATTAACAGTTATTAAACAAACTGGGAAACAATTTAATGCTGTAAAAAGTCAGCTACTTAGAAAAGATGTAAATGAAATTATTGTAGCGACAGATGCTGGACGTGAAGGCGAATTAGTCGCACGTTGGATTATCGATAAAGTTAAAATACAGAAGCCTATTAAGCGTTTATGGATTTCATCTGTTACTGATAAAGCAATTAAAGATGGTTTTGCAAATTTAAAACCAGGTAAAGCATATGACAATTTATACGCTTCAGCAGTTGCACGTTCAGAGGCTGACTGGTATATCGGCCTTAATGCGACTCGAGCATTAACTACTCGCTTTAATGCCCAGCTGAATTGCGGCCGCGTGCAAACACCTACTGTCGCTATGATCGCTAATCGTGAAGATGAAATAAAGAACTTCAAAGCTCAAACTTACTACGGCATCGAAGCACAAACAACGAATCAGTTAAAACTAACTTGGCAAGATGCAAATGGTAATAGCCGCAGTTTTAATAAAGAAAAAATTGATGGTATTGTAAAAGGTTTAGATAAACATAATGCTACTGTTGTGGAAATTGATAAAAAACAGAAGAAGTCATTCTCTCCTGGTCTTTACGATTTAACTGAATTACAACGTGATGCAAATAAAAAGTTCGGTTACTCTGCGAAAGAAACGTTAAACATTATGCAGAAATTGTATGAGCAACATAAAGTGCTAACGTACCCTCGTACAGATTCACGCTATATTTCATCTGATATCGTTGGAACACTTCCAGAACGTCTAAAAGCATGTGGCGTTGGAGAGTACCGTCCTTTAGCACATAAAGTATTACAAAAGCCTATCAAGTCTAATAAGTCATTTGTTGATGATAGTAAAGTAAGTGATCATCACGCAATTATTCCGACAGAAGGATACGTTAACTTCTCGGCCTTCACAGATAAAGAACGTAAAATTTATGATTTAGTTGTAAAACGTTTCTTAGCTGTTTTATTCCCGGCCTTTGAATATGAACAACTAACGTTACGCACAAAAGTTGGCAATGAAACGTTCATCGCACGTGGAAAAACTATTCTACATGCCGGTTGGAAAGAAGTATATGAAAATCGCTTTGAAGATGATGATATAACTGATGACGTAAAAGAACAACTTCTACCTCACATTGAAAAAGGCGATACATTAACTGTAAAGTTAATTATGCAAACATCAGGTCAAACAAAAGCACCTGCACGATTTAACGAAGCGACTTTACTTTCAGCAATGGAAAATCCTACAAAATATATGGATACGCAAAACAAACAACTTGCTGACACGTTAAAATCAACTGGTGGATTAGGTACTGTAGCGACACGAGCTGATATTATCGACAAGCTATTCAATTCATTCTTACTTGAAAAACGTGGTAAAGATATTCACATTACTTCAAAAGGCCGTCAGTTACTTGATTTAGTTCCAGAAGAGTTAAAATCACCTACACTAACTGGTGAATGGGAACAAAAGCTTGAAGCAATTGCGAAGGGTAAACTGAAAAAAGAAGTATTCATTTCAGAAATGAAGAACTATACGAAAGAAATTGTTTCTGAAATTAAATCAAGTGATAAAAAATATAAACATGACAACATTTCAACGAAGTCTTGTCCAGACTGTGGTAAACCAATGCTGGAGGTAAACGGCAAAAAAGGAAAAATGCTCGTTTGCCAAGACCGTGAATGTGGTCATCGTAAAAATGTATCTCGTACAACAAACGCTCGTTGCCCACAATGTAAGAAGAAGTTAGAATTACGTGGTGAAGGTGCCGGACAAATTTTCGCATGTAAATGTGGCTATCGCGAGAAACTTTCTACATTCCAAGAGAGACGTAAAAAAGAATCCGGCAGCAAAGCTGATAAACGTGACGTCCAAAAATATATGAAACAACAGAACAAAGAGGAAGAACCATTAAATAATCCATTCGCAGAAGCATTAAAGAAATTAAAATTTGATTAAATAAAAAGGTTCCTACCTCTATTGCAGTGACCCCTGTCAAGTAGACAGTATTAAAAAAGCGCAACTAAGCAACCTGAGTTCTATATTTATATGGACTCA
>NZ_JBYTDP010000011.1:0-15270 GCF_058791555.1 Bacillus sp. EB106-07-01-XG149
CCTGAATACATAGGGTAAGGAAGACAGACCCAGGGAACTGAAACATCTAAGTACCTGGAGGAAGAGAAAGCAAATGCGATTTCCTGAGTAGCGGCGAGCGAAACGGAACATAGCCCAAACCAAGAGGCTTGCCTCTTGGGGTTGTAGGACATTCTATACGGAGTTACAAAGGAACGAGGTAGACGAAGCGACCTGGAAAGGTCCGTCGTAGAGGGTAACAACCCCGTAGTCGAAACTTCGTTCTCTCTTGAATGTATCCTGAGTACGGCGGAACACGTGAAATTCCGTCGGAATCTGGGAGGACCATCTCCCAAGGCTAAATACTCCCTAGTGATCGATAGTGAACCAGTACCGTGAGGGAAAGGTGAAAAGCACCCCGGAAGGGGAGTGAAAGAGATCCTGAAACCGTGTGCCTACAAATAGTCAGAGCCCGTTAATGGGTGATGGCGTGCCTTTTGTAGAATGAACCGGCGAGTTACGATCCCGTGCGAGGTTAAGCTGAAGAGGCGGAGCCGCAGCGAAAGCGAGTCTGAATAGGGCGTTTAGTACGTGGTCGTAGACCCGAAACCAGGTGATCTACCCATGTCCAGGGTGAAGTTCAGGTAACACTGAATGGAGGCCCGAACCCACGCACGTTGAAAAGTGCGGGGATGAGGTGTGGGTAGCGGAGAAATTCCAATCGAACCTGGAGATAGCTGGTTCTCCCCGAAATAGCTTTAGGGCTAGCCTTAAGTGTAAGAGTCTTGGAGGTAGAGCACTGATTGAACTAGGGGTCCTCATCGGATTACCGAATTCAGTCAAACTCCGAATGCCAATGACTTATCCTTAGGAGTCAGACTGCGAGTGATAAGATCCGTAGTCAAGAGGGAAACAGCCCAGATCGCCAGCTAAGGTCCCAAAGTGTGTATTAAGTGGAAAAGGATGTGGAGTTGCTTAGACAACTAGGATGTTGGCTTAGAAGCAGCCACCATTTAAAGAGTGCGTAATAGCTCACTAGTCGAGTGACTCTGCGCCGAAAATGTACCGGGGCTAAATACACCACCGAAGCTGCGAATTGATACCAATGGTATCAGTGGTAGGGGAGCGTTCTAAGTGCAGTGAAGTCAGACCGGAAGGACTGGTGGAGCGCTTAGAAGTGAGAATGCCGGTATGAGTAGCGAAAGACGGGTGAGAATCCCGTCCACCGAATGCCTAAGGTTTCCTGAGGAAGGCTCGTCCGCTCAGGGTTAGTCAGGACCTAAGCCGAGGCCGACAGGCGTAGGCGATGGACAACAGGTTGATATTCCTGTACCACCTCTTTATCGTTTGAGCAATGGAGGGACGCAGAAGGATAGAAGAAGCGTGCGATTGGTTGTGCACGTCCAAGCAGTTAGGCTGATAAGTAGGCAAATCCGCTTATCGTGAAGGCTGAGCTGTGATGGGGAAGCTCCTTATGGAGCGAAGTCTTTGATTCCCCGCTGCCAAGAAAAGCTTCTAGCGAGATAAAAGGTGCCTGTACCGCAAACCGACACAGGTAGGCGAGGAGAGAATCCTAAGGTGTGCGAGAGAACTCTGGTTAAGGAACTCGGCAAAATGACCCCGTAACTTCGGGAGAAGGGGTGCTTTCTTAACGGAAAGCCGCAGTGAATAGGCCCAAGCGACTGTTTAGCAAAAACACAGGTCTCTGCGAAGCCGTAAGGCGAAGTATAGGGGCTGACACCTGCCCGGTGCTGGAAGGTTAAGGAGAGGGGTTAGCGTAAGCGAAGCTCTGAACTGAAGCCCCAGTAAACGGCGGCCGTAACTATAACGGTCCTAAGGTAGCGAAATTCCTTGTCGGGTAAGTTCCGACCCGCACGAAAGGTGTAACGATTTGGGCACTGTCTCAACCAGAGACTCGGTGAAATTATAGTACCTGTGAAGATGCAGGTTACCCGCGACAGGACGGAAAGACCCCGTGGAGCTTTACTGTAGCCTGATATTGAATTTTGGTACATTTTGTACAGGATAGGCGGGAGCCATTGAAACCGGAGCGCTAGCTTCGGTGGAGGCGCTGGTGGGATACCGCCCTGAATGTATTGAAATTCTAACCTACGGGTCTTATCGACCCGGGAGACAGTGTCAGGTGGGCAGTTTGACTGGGGCGGTCGCCTCCTAAAGTGTAACGGAGGCGCCCAAAGGTTCCCTCAGAATGGTTGGAAATCATTCGTAGAGTGCAAAGGCATAAGGGAGCTTGACTGCGAGACCTACAAGTCGAGCAGGGACGAAAGTCGGGCTTAGTGATCCGGTGGTTCCGCATGGAAGGGCCATCGCTCAACGGATAAAAGCTACCCCGGGGATAACAGGCTTATCTCCCCCAAGAGTCCACATCGACGGGGAGGTTTGGCACCTCGATGTCGGCTCATCGCATCCTGGGGCTGTAGTCGGTCCCAAGGGTTGGGCTGTTCGCCCATTAAAGCGGTACGCGAGCTGGGTTCAGAACGTCGTGAGACAGTTCGGTCCCTATCCGTCGTGGGCGTAGGAAATTTGAGAGGAGCTGTCCTTAGTACGAGAGGACCGGGATGGACGCACCGCTGGTGTACCAGTTGTTCTGCCAAGGGCATAGCTGGGTAGCTATGTGCGGAAGGGATAAGTGCTGAAAGCATCTAAGCATGAAGCCCCCCTCAAGATGAGATTTCCCATAGCGTAAGCTAGTAAGATCCCTGAAAGATGATCAGGTTGATAGGTTCGAGGTGGAAGCATGGTGACATGTGGAGCTGACGAATACTAATAGATCGAGGACTTAACCATATAATATGAAGCAAATGTTATCTAGTTTTGAAGGAATATGCCTTCATAGTTTGGTGATGATGGCAGAGAGGTCACACCCGTTCCCATACCGAACACGGAAGTTAAGCTCTCTAGCGCCGATGGTAGTTGGGACCTTGTCCCTGTGAGAGTAGGACGTCGCCAAGCAAAAACCTAAGTCGATTCGACTTAGGTTTTTTTTGTTTATTTTTATTTACCAAATGTCATAATCCATAAATTTAATAACCCTAAAGAAGAAAAAAGAATGAAAATGAAGCAATTTAAAGTAATAGTAATGATTTTTTTGTTTTTCAGGTTTTCCGAGTACTCCTAAAGTAATCTCTATGATAGGAAACGTTATTTCTACCACAAGTATATATTTTAAATAATTACAGCAATGACTGCGATAAAAAGGAATAAATACGAAAAAAGTGTAGTTCGTTTTTTCATTATTGTCTTCCTTATAAATAAAATGAATATAAATGATATGCTTTATATTAAAGCATACGGAATAAGTATACAAACTGTTATGTGTACAATAGATCTCTAGAAATATATATTCTAATTTCTTATCCTCCTTGCATATAGTTACAATTATTCTTTTGAATATAACTAAAACACGAACGTTATTGGTGAGTAATAAAAAAACATTCGATTATTTATTGACATTGTTTATGAAATATTGTTAATATAGCCATAGAAACAATAATATATAAGACCTCATATAATCGCGGGGATATGGCCTGCAAGTCTCTACCTAACGACCGTTATTCGTTAGACTATGAGGGAAAGTCACTCGGTATTTTTCTATTCACAAGGGATACGTATGCCTGAGTAGAGCGCTTTCTCTCATAGTAAAAGAGAAACTGTTCTATTTCAGGCTTTTTTTATTTGAATCGGGGGGATTCTAATATGAAATCACTAGTTGGAGTCATAATGGGAAGCACGTCAGACTGGGAAACAATGAAATATGCTTGTGACATTTTAGATGAATTAAATATACCGTATGAGAAAAAAGTTGTATCTGCTCATCGGACTCCGGATTATATGTTTGAATATGCAGAGACGGCTCGTGAACGTGGGTTGAAAGTTATTATTGCTGGAGCTGGTGGAGCAGCGCATTTACCAGGGATGGTTGCAGCGAAGACGAATCTTCCTGTAATCGGAGTTCCAGTTCAATCAAAAGCGTTAAACGGCTTAGATTCATTATTATCCATCGTCCAAATGCCAGGAGGGGTTCCAGTTGCAACTGTTGCAATTGGTAAGGCTGGTTCAACAAATGCTGGTTTACTTGCTGCACAAATACTTGGATCATTCCATGATGATATACATGATGCATTAGAATTGAGAAGAGAAGCAATTAAAAAAGATGTGCGCGAAGGTAGTGAGCTAGTATGACGAGAATCATTTTACCTGGAAAAACAATCGGCATTATTGGAGGCGGCCAGCTAGGAAGAATGATGGCATTGGCAGCTAAGGAGATGGGATATAAAATTGCTGTTTTAGATCCTACAAAAAATTCACCATGTGCACAAGTTGCTGATATTGAAATTGTTGCACCATATGACGATTTAAAAGCAATTCAGCATTTAGCGGAGATTAGTGATGTTGTCACATATGAATTTGAGAATATTGATTATAGATGTTTACAATGGCTTGAAAAACATGCTTACTTACCGCAAGGCAGTCAGTTGTTAAGTAAAACACAAAATCGTTTTACAGAAAAGAATGCGATTGAGAAAGCTGGGCTACCAGTAGCAACGTATAGATTAGTTCAAAATCAAGATCAGCTTACGGAAGCAATCACTGAGTTATCATATCCTTCCGTCTTGAAAACGACGACAGGCGGATATGATGGGAAAGGTCAAGTTGTTTTAAGAAGTGAGGCTGACGTTGATAAAGCACGAGAGCTTGCGAATGCAGCAGAGTGTATTTTAGAGAAATGGGTGCCTTTTGAAAAAGAAGTATCAGTTATTGTGATTCGTAGTGTAAGTGGTGAAACGAAAGTATTTCCGGTAGCGGAAAATATTCATGTAAATAACATTTTGCATGAATCTATCGTTCCAGCTCGCATTACAGAAGAACTTTCTCAAAAAGCAATTGCTTATGCAAAAGTGCTCGCGGATGAACTAGAACTTGTGGGAACACTAGCGGTAGAGATGTTTGCTACAGCTGATGGTGAGATTTATATTAATGAATTAGCACCAAGACCTCACAATTCAGGACACTATACACAGGATGCATGTGAAACGAGTCAATTCGGTCAACATATTCGAGCAATCTGTAATTTACCTCTTGGAGAAACAAATTTGTTAAAACCAGTTGTCATGGTAAACATTTTAGGCGAACATATAGAAGGGGTCCTAAGACAAGTGAATAGATTAACCGGGTGCTATTTACACTTGTATGGAAAAGAAGAAGCAAAAGCGCAGCGAAAAATGGGGCATGTTAATATTTTAAATGATAATATTGAAGTCGCTCTAGAAAAAGCGAAGAGTTTGCATATTTGGGACCATCAAGAACAACTGTTGGAGGGAAAAAGATGATTAGTCGTTATACACGCCCAGAAATGGGTGCAATTTGGACGGAAGAGAACAAATTTAAAGCGTGGTTAGAAGTTGAGATTTTAGCTTGTGAAGCATGGGCTGAGCTTGGCGATATTCCAAAAGAAGATGTTAAAAAAATTCGTGAGCATGCATCATTTGATATTGATCGTATTTATGAAATTGAAAAAGAGACACGTCATGACGTAGTTGCATTCACTCGTGCTGTATCAGAAACACCAACATTAGGTGAGGAACGTAAATGGGTTCATTACGGTTTAACATCTACAGACGTAGTAGATACAGCGTTATCTTACATCTTAAAACAAGCGAATGAAATCATATTAAAAGACTTAGAAAACTTTGTAAGCATTTTAGCTAACAAAGCGAAAGAGCATAAATACACGATCATGATGGGAAGAACACACGGTGTTCATGCAGAACCAACAACATTTGGTTTAAAAATTGGTCTTTGGTATGAAGAAATGAAACGTAACGTAGAGCGTTTCAAACAAGCTGCTGATACAGTTCGCGTTGGTAAATTATCTGGTGCGGTTGGTACATACGCAAATATCGATCCATTCGTAGAAAAGTATGTTTGTGAAAACTTAGGATTAGAAGCAGCACCGATTTCAACACAAACATTGCAACGTGATCGCCATGCTCATTACATGTCAACACTTGCACTAATCGCAACATCTATCGAAAAGATGGCAGTTGAGATTCGTGGTTTACAAAAGAGTGAAACACGTGAAGTTGAAGAAGCTTTCGCAAAAGGCCAAAAAGGTTCTTCTGCAATGCCACATAAACGTAATCCAATTGGATCAGAAAATATGACTGGTTTAGCTCGTGTTATCCGTGGTTATATGATGACAGCTTATGAGAATGTTCCATTATGGCATGAGCGTGATATTTCTCACTCTTCGGCAGAACGCGTAATTTTACCAGATGCTACAATCGCATTAAATTACATGTTAAATCGCTTTGGTAATATCGTTAAAAACTTAACTGTATACCCAGAGAATATGAAACGCAATATGACAAGAACATACGGCTTAATTTATTCTCAACGTGTAATGCTTACATTAATCGATAAAGGTATGGTACGTGAAGAAGCTTATGATATCGTACAGCCTAAAGCGATGGAAGCTTGGGAAACACAAGTACAATTTAAAGAGCTTGTAGAAGCTGATGAGCGTATTACGAGCAAGTTATCACAAGAAGAAATTAATGAATGCTTCAACTATGAGCATCATATGCAACACGTTGATACAATCTTTGAACGCCTTGGGTTAAACGAAGCGTAAAATTTCATATGGCACAGAATAGAGTCATTCTGTGCCATTCTTTATAAAAACATTATTCACATTTTTCAAACTACAGGGGGCTTGCGAAATGCAAAAGCTAGAATTGCTGTATGAAGGTAAGGCAAAAAGAATTTATCGTACAGAATCAGCAGATATGGTTTGGGTAGAGTACAAAGATAGTGCGACTGCTTTCAATGGGGAGAAAAAAGAGACGATTACAGGAAAAGGTCGTTTGAACAATGAGATTACAACTTTATTGTTCAGAAAGTTACAAGAAGTAGGAATAAAAACACATTTTGTAGAGAAGTTATCTGAAACAGAGCAACTTGTTAAAAAAGTGAGTATTATTCCTCTAGAAGTTGTCACAAGAAATGTAATTGCAGGAAGTCTTTCAAAACGATTAGGAATGGAAGAGGGAACTGTACTTGCAGAACCAATCGTAGAATTTTACTTCAAAGATGATGATTTAGGAGATCCGCTTGTAACGGAAGATCATATTCGTGTATTAAACGTTGCATCACCAGAGCAAGTAAGCGTATTACGAGATATGGCTCTACAAATCAATCAAGTGTTGATTGATCATTTCGCAAGCTGTCGTGTAAGACTAGTAGATTTCAAATTAGAGTTTGGTGTAACAGATGAAGGAGAAATCATTTTAGCAGATGAAATTTCACCAGATACTTGCCGTTTATGGGATGAAACGAGCAATGAAAAATTTGATAAAGACGTATTCCGTCGTGACCTTGGAAATTTAACAGAAGCTTATGAAGAGATTTTAAAACGTTTAGGGGGAATTTCACATGTATAAAGTTAAGGTATATGTAACGTTAAGAGAAAGCGTATTAGATCCACAAGGAACAGCAGTAAAAGGGGCACTTCATAGTCTTTCGTTCACAGAAGTACAAGACGTTCGAATCGGAAAATATATGGAATTAACAATTGATAAATCAGTATCTGACCTTGACGCAAAGGTAAAAGAAATGTGTGAAAAACTATTAACAAACGTTGTAATGGAAGACTTCCGTTATGAAGTTGAGGAGGTTGTCGCACAGTGAAATTTGCAGTCATAGTATTCCCAGGTTCGAACTGTGATGTCGATATGTTCCATGCAATTAAAGATGAGCTTGGTGAAGAAGTAGATTACGTTTGGCACGATAGAGAGAATTTAGATGAATATGATGCAATTTTACTACCTGGTGGATTCTCTTACGGTGACTATTTACGTTGTGGTGCTATTTCTCGCTTCGCGAATGCAATGAAAGCAGTGCAAAAAGCTGCTGAGCAAGGAAAGCCGATTTTAGGTGTATGTAATGGATTCCAGATTCTTGTTGAATCAGGATTACTACCAGGAGCGTTAATGAGAAACGAAAACTTAAAATTTATGTGCCGAACAGTTCAGCTGCGTGTTGAAAACAATGAAACGATGTTTACATCACAATATGAAAAAGATGAAGTAATCAATATTCCAATCGCGCATGGTGAGGGGAATTACTATTGTGATGAAGAGACTCTTAAACAATTAGAAGAGAATAATCAAATCGCATTCCGTTACGTAGAAAATCCGAATGGAAGCGTTTCAGATATTGCTGGTATTGTAAATGAAAAAGGAAATGTACTTGGTATGATGCCACACCCAGAGCGTGCTGTAGATGAATTACTTGGCGGTGCTGAAGGGTTAAAGGTCTTTCAATCTATCTTAAAACAGTGGAGGGAAACATATGTCGTTAATGCTTGAACCAAATCCAACACAAATTAAAGAAGAGCGCATATATGCGGAAATGGGGCTAACAGACGAAGAGTTTGCCATGGTTGAAAAGATTTTAGGCCGTCTGCCAAATTATACAGAAACAGGATTATTCTCTGTTATGTGGTCTGAACATTGCAGTTATAAAAATTCAAAACCAGTACTTCGAAAATTCCCAACAACAGGTGAGCGCGTTCTGCAAGGACCTGGAGAAGGTGCTGGAATTGTAGATATCGGTGGTAATCAAGCGGTTGTATTTAAAATGGAAAGTCATAACCATCCTTCTGCTATTGAACCATATCAAGGAGCAGCAACAGGCGTTGGTGGTATTATCCGTGACGTATTCTCTATGGGAGCACGCCCGGTAGCTCTATTAAATTCACTTCGCTTCGGTGAATTACAGTCACCACGTGTGAAATATTTATTCGAAGAAGTAGTAGCAGGGATTGCAGGATACGGTAACTGTATCGGTATTCCGACTGTTGGCGGCGAAGTACAGTTTGATCCATGTTATGAAGGAAATCCACTTGTAAATGCAATGTGCGTAGGCTTAATTAATCATGAAGATATTAAAAAGGGGCAAGCACACGGCGCTGGAAATACAGTAATGTACGTAGGAGCATCAACTGGTCGTGACGGTATTCACGGTGCAACATTCGCATCTGAAGAGTTATCTGAAAGCTCAGAAGCGAAGCGTCCAGCAGTTCAAGTAGGAGATCCATTTATGGAGAAACTTCTTATTGAAGCTTGCTTAGAACTTATTCAGTCGGATGCACTTGTTGGAATTCAAGATATGGGTGCAGCTGGTTTAACATCATCTTCTGCAGAAATGGCAAGTAAAGCAGGTATGGGTATTGAAATGTACTTAGATGATGTGCCACAGCGCGAAACAGGAATGACACCATATGAAATGATGCTATCTGAATCACAAGAACGTATGCTAATCGTTGTGAAAAAGGGTAGAGAGCAAGAAATAGTAGATTTATTTGAGAAGTATGGTCTTGCAGCCGTTACGATGGGGAAAGTAACGGAAGACAAAATGCTTCGCTTATTCCATAAAGGTGAAAAGGTAGCTGAAGTACCAGCAGATGCTCTTGCAGAAGAAGCACCAATTTATCATAAGCCATCAAAAGAAGCAGCATACTTTGCTGAATTCCAGGCAATGAAAATGGAAACACCAAAAGTAGAAAATTATAAAGAAACGTTATTCGCTCTATTACAACAACCGACGATTGCAAGTAAAGAGTGGGTTTATGATCAATATGATTATCAAGTTCGCACAAGCACAGTTGTTACACCAGGTTCAGATGCAGCAGTTGTACGTGTACGTGGTACAGAAAAAGGATTAGCAATGACGACAGATTGTAACTCTCGCTACATTTATTTAGATCCAGAAGTGGGCGGTAAAATTGCAGTAGCAGAGGCAGCACGTAATATCGTATGTTCTGGGGGAGAGCCACTTGCAATTACAGATTGCTTAAACTTCGGTAATCCAGAAAAACCAGAAATCTTCTGGCAAATTGAGAAATCAGTAGATGGTATGAGTGAAGCTTGTCGCACATTACAAACGCCAGTTATCGGCGGAAACGTATCAATGTATAACGAACGTAGTGGTGAAGCTGTATATCCAACACCGACAGTTGGGATGGTTGGACTTGTACACGATTTAAAACATGTAACAACACAAGAGTTTAAACAAGCTGGCGATTTAGTTTATGTAATTGGAGAGACGAAAGCTGAGTTTGGTGGAAGTGAATTACAGAAAATGATTCACGGCAAAATTTTCGGTCAATCACCAAGCATCGATCTAGATGTAGAATTAAAGCGCCAAAAACAAGTATTAGCAGCAATTCAAGCTGGCCTTGTTCAATCTGCTCATGATGTTGCAGAAGGTGGTTTAGCAGTTGCAATTACTGAGAGTGCAATTGGTGCAAATGGTTTAGGTGCTACTGTGAAACTAGACGGAGAAGCAACAGCGGCATTATTTGCTGAATCACAATCTCGCTTCGTTATAACTGTAAAACGTGAAAATAAAGAAGCGTTCGAGACGGCGGTAGAAGCAATTCAAGTTGGAGAAGTGACAAATACAAATGAAGTAACAATTCATAATGAAGAAAATGAAGTATTACTTACAGCAAATGTAGATGAAATGAGAAAGGCTTGGAAAGGGGCAATCCCATGCTTGCTGAAATAAAGGGGTTAAATGAAGAATGTGGCGTTTTCGGAATTTGGGGGCATGAAAATGCAGCACAAGTTTCGTACTACGGATTGCATAGTTTACAGCACCGTGGACAAGAAGGCGCAGGCATCGTCGTAAATAATGGTGAGAAAATCGTCGGTCACAAGGGGTTAGGTTTAATATCGGAAGTATTTTCAAGAGGTGAACTAGAAGGCTTAAACGGAAAATCAGCAATTGGACACGTACGATATGCGACAGCTGGTGGAAGTGAAGTTGCTAACGTTCAACCATTATTATTCCGTTTTTCTGATCATAGTATGGCGTTAGCTCATAACGGAAATTTAATTAACGCAAAGATGCTTCGTCGTGAATTAGAGGCAGAGGGAAGTATTTTCCAAACAAGTTCAGATACAGAGGTACTTTTACATCTCATTAAACGTAGTACGAAAGATACTTTAATTGAAAGTGTAAAAGAGGCCCTAAATAAAGTGAAAGGTGCGTTTGCATATCTTTTACTAACTGGAAATGAAATGATTGTTGCGCTAGATCCGAATGGATTCCGTCCTCTTTCAATTGGAAAGATGGGAGATGCTTACGTTGTAGCATCAGAAACATGTGCTTTCGATGTAGTAGGTGCAACATACATTCGTGATGTAGAACCAGGTGAATTACTGATCATCAATGATGAAGGAATTCACGTAGATCGTTTTACAAATGAAGTAGATCATGCAATTTGTAGTATGGAGTACATTTACTTTGCACGTCCGGATTCTAATATTGCAGGTATTAACGTCCATGCAGCACGTAAAAACATGGGAAAACGTTTGGCGGCAGAAGCTCCTATTGAAGCTGATGTTGTTACTGGTGTACCAGACTCTAGTATTTCAGCGGCAATTGGTTATGCGGAGGCGACAGGAATTCCGTATGAGTTAGGATTAATTAAAAATCGTTACGTTGGACGTACGTTCATTCAACCTTCTCAAGAACTGCGTGAGCAAGGGGTTAAGATGAAGCTTTCAGCAGTAAGAGGCGTAGTTGAAGGAAAACGAGTTGTGATGATTGATGATTCTATCGTAAGAGGAACGACGAGTAAACGAATTGTTCGTATGCTTCGCGAGGCTGGAGCGACAGAAGTCCATGTAAGAATTGCTTCACCACCTCTTAAGTATCCATGTTTCTATGGCATTGATATTCAAACGAGAAAAGAATTAATCGCAGCAAATAATTCAATAGAAGAAATCCGTCAAATCATCGGAGCAGATTCTTTAACATTTTTAAGTGAAGATGGATTAGTAGATGCAATTGGACGTCCATATGAAGGGAAATACGGCGGTCTATGTATGGCGTACTTTAATGGAGATTATCCAACAGCTCTTTATGATTATGAGCAAGAGCTTTTAGAAAGTATGAAATAAGAAGAAAAAAGCTTCTACTTCTTTTGATGTAGAAGCTAGCTTCTTTCTTAAAACAGCCCGCCCTGAATAGGGAGAAATTAAAAGACGAGGTGTAGATAACGATGGCGAATGCATATAAGCAAGCAGGAGTAGATATTGAAGCTGGATATG
Organism: Bacillus sp. EB106-07-01-XG149; assembly: GCF_058791555.1. NCBI lineage: Bacteria > Bacillati > Bacillota > Bacilli > Caryophanales > Bacillaceae > Bacillus > Bacillus sp. EB106-07-01-XG149. The sequence goes on from NZ_JBYTDP010000011.1 coordinate 12,102, forward strand.
AAGCGGTATCTCGCATGAAAAAACACGTACAAACAACAATGAGAAAAGAAGTACTAGGCGGTCTAGGCGGTTTTGGAGGTATGTTTGATTTATCAAAATTTGCATTAGAAGAACCTGTATTAGTATCTGGAACAGATGGCGTGGGGACAAAATTGATGCTCGCTTTTATGGCAGATAAACATGACACAATTGGTATTGATGCAGTAGCAATGTGTGTAAATGATATTGTTGTCCAAGGAGCAGAGCCGCTTTTCTTCCTTGATTATATTGCTTGTGGTAAAGCTGAACCTAGTAAAATTGAAAACATCGTCAAAGGTATATCAGAGGGCTGTCGCCAAGCTGGTTGTGCATTAATTGGTGGAGAAACAGCTGAAATGCCAGGAATGTATTCTACGGAAGAATACGATTTAGCTGGTTTTACAGTTGGAATTGTTGATAAAAAGAAAATTGTAACAGGTGAAAAAATTAAAGCTGGTCAAGTGTTAATTGGCTTAGCATCTAGCGGTATTCATAGTAATGGTTATTCTTTAGTACGAAAAGTATTACTAGAAGATGGAGAACTATCTTTAGATCGCATTTACGGACGCTTAGAACTACCTCTTGGTGAAGAATTATTAAAACCAACGAAAATTTATGTCAAACCTATTTTAGAACTATTGAAGAAATATGAAGTATACGGTATGGCGCATATTACAGGTGGCGGATTCATTGAAAATATTCCACGTATGTTACCAGAAGGAATCGGTGCAGAAATTGAATTAGGATCTTGGAAAATTCAACCGATCTTCAGTTTACTTCAAGAAGTGGGAAAACTAGAAGAGAAAGAAATGTTCAATATTTTTAACATGGGTATTGGTATGGTAGTAGCAGTGAAGGAAGAAGAGGCAAAAGATATTGTTTGTCTTCTTGAAGAGCAAGGAGAAACAGCTCGTATTATTGGACGTACTGTACAAGGGACTGGCGTTACCTTCAATGGGGGCACAGCACTATGAGTAGATTAGCAGTTTTTGCTTCTGGAAGCGGCTCTAACTTTCAATCTCTCATCGATGCGGTAGAAGAAAAAAGATTAGATGCAGATATTAGTTTATTAGTATGTGATAAACCAGAAGCACGCGCTGTTGGACGGGCACATTATCATCATATTCCATGTTTCGCTTTTTCAGCGAAAGCATATGGATCAAAAGAAGCGTTTGAAAAAGAAATATTAAAGAAGCTAGAAGAGTATGAAATTGATTATGTTATTTTAGCTGGATATATGCGTTTAATTGGGCCGACATTACTAGAAGCTTACGGCGGAAGGATTATTAATATTCATCCATCACTATTACCGAGTTTTCCAGGGAAAGATGCTGTTGGTCAAGCGTTAGAAGCAGGTGTGAAAGTAACTGGAGTAACGATTCATTATGTAGATGCAGGTATGGATACAGGACCAATTATTGCGCAAGAAGCAGTAGTTGTTTCTGAAGGGGATACGAGAGAAAGCTTACAAAAGAAAATTCAACAAGTTGAACATAAATTATACGTAAATACAGTGAATCAAATTGTTCAATCTGTGAAAGAACCAACTGTTAACTAACATACAACCAGGGGTGAAGGATAGATGAAAAAGCGTGCATTAGTAAGTGTTTCAGATAAAACAGGAGTAGTGGAATTTGTTAAAGGTTTACTAGAACAAGGGATCGAAGTTATATCAACAGGTGGTACGAAAAAATTACTAGAAGAAAACGGCTTACAAGTAATCGGTATTTCTGAAGTAACTGGGTTCCCGGAAATTATGGATGGTCGTGTAAAAACATTACATCCAAATATTCATGGTGGTCTATTAGCAGTTCGCGATAATGAAACGCATGTAGCGCAAATGAATGAGTTAGGTATGCAGCCAATTGATTTTGTTGTTGTTAACTTATACCCATTCAAAGAAACAATCGCTAAGCCTGATGTAACATTTGCTGATGCAATTGAAAATATTGATATCGGTGGTCCAACAATGATTCGCTCTGCTGCGAAAAATCATAAATTTGTATCGGTAATTGTAGATCCAGTAGATTACGATGTTGTATTAGCAGAACTGAAAGAGAACGGTGAAGTAAAAGAAGAAACGAAACGTAAATTAGCAGCGAAAGTATTCCGTCATACAGCGGCATATGATGCGTTAATCTCTAACTACTTAACAGAGCAAATGGGTGAAGAAAGCCCAGAAACATTAACAGTGACATTTGAGAAAAAACAAGATTTACGCTATGGAGAAAATCCACATCAAAAAGCAACATTCTATAAAGCACCATTCGCTGTAACTTCTTCTGTTGCATACGCAGAACAATTACACGGTAAAGAATTATCTTACAACAATATTAACGATGCAGATGCAGCACTTAGTATTGTAAAAGAATTTACAGAGCCAGCAGTAGTAGCAGTAAAACATATGAATCCATGTGGTGTTGGAGTGGGTACTGATATTCATGAAGCATACACACGCGCTTATGAAGCAGATCCAGTATCAATCTTTGGTGGTATTATTGCAGCAAATCGTGAAATTGATAAAGCTACAGCAGAAAAGTTACACGAAATTTTCTTAGAAATCATTATTGCACCTTCTTTCTCAAAAGAAGCTTTAGAAGTATTGCAAAGTAAGAAAAACTTACGTCTACTAACTGTAAATATTGAAAAAGCGACAAGTGCAAGCAAAAAACTAACTTCTGTACAAGGTGGTCTTCTCGTTCAAGAGGAAGATACGTTATCATTAGATGAAAGTACAATTTCAATTCCGACAAAACGTGAACCATCAGAGCAAGAGTGGAAAGATTTAAAACTAGCTTGGAAAGTTGTAAAACATGTGAAATCAAACGCAATTGTTTTAGCGAATGATAACATGACAGTTGGTGTAGGTGCAGGACAGATGAATCGTGTAGGTTCTGCAAAAATCGCAATTACACAAGCTAGTGAAAAAGCACAAGGTAGCGCACTTGCATCTGATGCTTTCTTCCCAATGCCAGATACAGTAGAAGAAGCAGCAAAAGCAGGGATTACAGCAATCATTCAACCAGGCGGATCAATCCGTGACGAAGATTCTATCAAAGTGGCGGATAAGTATGGGATTACGATGGTGTTCACTGGCGTACGTCATTTCAAACACTAGTAGAGGATGTTTAAAAGGTCCGGTCAAGATAAC
>NZ_JBYTDP010000011.1:15368-101017 GCF_058791555.1 Bacillus sp. EB106-07-01-XG149
ACTGTCGCATGTCGTCGTTGCATTGCCAGTGCGGTACTCATGTAGGAAAGCTACATTCCGTGTCCTCCTGTCAAATGTGCCTCGACCTGCTCGGTTCTCTCGATCCTCCCTTTTAAACTTCTATTGATATGGATGTTTAAAAGGTCCGGTCAAGATAACTGTCGCATGTCGTCGTTGCATTGCCAGTGCGGTACTCATGTAGGAAAGCTACATTCCGTGTCCTCCTGTCAAATGCGCCTCGACCTGCTCGGTTCTCTGATCCTCCTTTTTAAACCTTTATTGATATGAAAACAAACTAGGAGCAGAGCTTCTAGTTTGTACTTATTTAAGTATTGGGGGATGAAATATGAATGTTTTAGTAATTGGCCGCGGTGGGCGTGAGCATGCTTTAGCTTGGAAGTTTGCGCAATCTGAAAAGGTGGAAAAGGTATATGTAGCACCGGGTAATGAAGGTATGCGCGATGTTGCAACACCAGTTGATATTGATGAAAATGATTTTGACGCATTAGTTTTATTTGCTAAAGAGAATAAGGTTGAATTAACTTTCGTTGGACCAGAAATTCCGCTTATGAATGGAATTGTTGATCGTTTTAAAGAAGAGGGACTTCGTGTGTTTGGCCCAAATAAAGCGGCTGCTGTTATTGAAGGTAGTAAGGCTTTCACGAAAGAATTGATGAAAAAATATGATATTCCAACTGCAGCATATGAAACTTTTACAGACTATGAAGAAGCAGTACAGTATATTCAAAAAGTTGGTGCGCCAATCGTTATTAAAGCTGACGGCCTAGCTGCTGGTAAAGGTGTAACGGTAGCAATGACGCTTGAAGAGGCATTACAAGCTGTGAAAGAGATGCTACAAGATGTGAAGTTTGGCGAAGCGAGCAAGAAGGTCGTTATTGAAGAGTTTTTAGATGGACAAGAATTTTCATTAATGGCATTTGTAAATGGAACAACTGTGCATCCGATGGTAATTGCGCAAGATCATAAACGAGCTTTTGATGGTGATAAAGGTCCAAATACAGGCGGAATGGGTGCGTATTCTCCAGTACCACAAATTCCAGAATCAGCAGTTCAAGAGGCAATAAAAATGGTATTACATCCAACTGCCAAGGCAATGATTGCAGAAAACCGTTCGTTTACAGGAATTTTATATGCGGGACTTATTTTAACAAACGATGGCCCGAAGGTAATTGAATTTAATGCACGCTTTGGTGATCCTGAAACGGAAGTAGTATTGCCTCGCTTAGAAAATGATTTAGTTGATGTATGTAACGCTGTATTAGATGAAAGTGAATTAACGTTACAGTGGTCAGAGGAAGCGGTAATTGGTGTTGTACTTGCTTCAAAAGGATATCCGGAAGCATATAAAAAAGGTGACATTATTAAAGGATTAGATGCACTGAAAGATGTAATTGTTTTCCATTCAGGTACAGCGATGAAGCATGGTGACTTTGTAACAAATGGCGGCCGTGTACTATTTGTCGCTTGTAAGGCGGACAGTTTACAAACAGCGAAAGATAAGGTGTATAAAGAAATCGGCAAAATTGAGAGTGATGGTCTATTTTACCGAAGTGATATAGGATATCGTGCAATTGGTCATGAGATGACGAGAAGCTAATATGTAAAAATCCCGCTGATTTCTCAGCGGGATTTTTTATGCATCTTTATCTTTTTTCAATTTTCCTTTTTGCTTTGCCATTTCTCGAAGTAAATACTCGATGTGTGCATTGACGCTACGAAACTCATCATTCGCCCATTTTTCGATGACTGCGTGTAATTCAGGATCAATACGTAATGGAAAGCTTTTCTTTTTAGCCATAATGATTTACAACCCTTTAGTATAGGCTTCCTGTATTAATAACTGGTTGCGCACCTTTATCTGAAACGATGGCAACTAATAAGTTGTTCACCATATTTGCTTTACGCTCGTCATCTAATTCAAGTACGCCTTCCTCATCTAACATATGGATTGAATCTTTCGCCATCTTCACAGCACCTTCAACAATCTCTTTTCTAGCAGCTAATACTGCTTTTGCTTGTTGACGTTGTAGCATTGCATGGGCAATTTCTGTTGCGTAAGCTAAATGTGTTAAACGAGTTTCTAATACTTCTACGCCAGCGATTTCAAGGCGCGCTTCTAACTCACGTTTTAATTCTTCAGAGATTTCTTCAGTATTTCCGCGTAACGTGATGCAAGTTTCATCTTGGAAATTGTCATAAGGATATTTTGTTGCGACGTGGCGGATTGCTGTTTCACTTTGAATTTCTACAAATCGATCGTAATGTTCAACACCGAACATTGCTTTTGCAGAATCAACTACTTTATATACGATAACGGCTGCAATTTCAATTGGATTTCCCTCAATATCGTTTACTTTTAACTTCTTACTATTAAAGTTTTCAACACGTAACGATACAGTTTGACGGAATGCGAATGGAATTGTTAAAAATAAACCGTTTTGACGAATTGTTCCTAAATAATTACCGAAAAACGTAATAACTTTTGCTTGGTTTGGTTGAACAATACCAATACCTGTAGCAAGAACGACCGCTAAAATAATAGTTAATGCCGCTCCTATGAAAATTTCTTGTACAAGGAAAAATACACCGATAGCGGCTAAAATTAAAATCCCGATAATACCGAGAAAACCATTTACATAAAAAACTTGTTTTTCTTTCATATGATCGCCTCCTGATATAAAAATGATATCACTTTTATATCATTTTATGCAAGGGCTTTACACTTAATTTTCTGAAATTATTGATTAGGTATCTCTTATGTATATTTTGAGGTTTGAAACGAGAATGTACGTTCTGTTTTATGGTAAAATAAAGAAGACTTAACCGCCCACTGCAGCAGCTAAGTCCCTTTGAGAGCATCTTGCATCGTGACAAATGATTCAAAGCGGTTTTGCCAGGATTATATCTTCAATCGCTGACTCAATCTCTTTGTCAGAAGCGTCAAAACTTCCATTTGACTGTGGTTTGTCGTGATTGGAAGTTTGATTCACTTCTTCTTTAGCATGTCCCTTTTCAGTAAAATTCATGCTAGGCATTTTAAATGCCCCCATATTCATGTATTTTCCGAATTTCCACATTTCAACAACGGGGCAGAAACGAACAATTCCCTCTGCGATTTTCATTGCACCAATCCATAGCAAGACGTTAGACCAAGTGCACCACGGCTTGCGTACAAGTTTAGCGCTACTACAGCCGAAGAGGATAAGTCCGAGTGTAATTCGAATTAGGGCATTTATTGTACCGATGTTTTGCTTCATTAGAAAAACACTCCTTTTTATGAAAGTTGAAATAGATAATACTATTTCTCTTATTAGTATCCCGTGTGACTTTTGGGATATGTAATCCAACATTTGACGTTGAAAAAGATGTTGGAATGTGCGTGTGTGTAAGTAGCTTTTTTTGTTATAATGAAAGAATGCATAAAAGGAAGTTCAAAGTTAAATCCTCTCGTTTGAAAAACTATGGAAGAGGGAATTCCAAATTTAATTCTCCGTTTTAAACAAATATGTAAGATGAAGTTAAAAAATCCTAATGAAAATAAACTGTTATTTTGAACAGGAATATATATAAATAGAGAAAAGAAAGGGTGTTTTCATGTACGATATTTCCGGGTGGAAACATGTATTTAAGCTTGATCCAAATAAGGAGTTAAGTGACGAACATTTAGAAATGATTTGTGAGTCTGGAACAGATGCTGTTATTGTAGGCGGAAGTGATGGCATAACAATTGATAATGTACTACACATGCTAGTTAGCATTCGTAGATATGCAGTTCCTTGTGTGTTAGAGGTTTCTGATGTGGAAGCAATTACACCAGGATTTGATTTTTATTATATCCCAAGCGTTTTAAATAGCCGAAAGGTAGAATGGGTAACTGGTGTTCATCATGAGGCTTTGAAAGAATTTGGGGATATTATGGATTGGGACGAAATTTTCATGGAAGGGTATTGTGTTTTAAATCCTGAAGCGAAAGTAGCCCAGCTTACAGATGCGAAATGTGATGTAACAGAAGATGATGTGATTGCATATGCGCGTTTAGCAGACAAGCTATTACGTTTACCGATATTTTATTTAGAATATAGCGGTACGTATGGAGACAGTGAACTTGTTAAAAATGTAAAAGCAGAATTAAAACAAGCGAAGTTGTATTATGGTGGCGGTATTTCTAATGCAGAACAAGCGAAAGAAATGGCGCAGTATGCTGATACAATAGTTGTTGGAAATATTATTTATGATGATATAAAAGCAGCGTTAAAAACAGTTAAAGCAGTAAAAGGAGAGTAGGTGCAGGCGTATATGAGTAAGACAGATAGGTTATTAAATGGTTTAAATCCGCAGCAACAAAAAGCAGTGCAAACAACGAACGGACCACTACTATTAATGGCAGGTGCAGGTAGTGGTAAAACACGTGTGTTAACACATCGTATTGCGTATTTACTTGGTGAAAAAGGTGTAGCGCCATGGAATGTACTAGCTATTACCTTTACAAATAAAGCTGCTCGTGAAATGCGCGAGCGTATTGATACACTTGTTGGACCAGAGGCAGAAGATATTTGGATTTCTACGTTCCACTCTATGTGTGTACGTATTTTACGACGTGATATCGATCGTATTGGTATTAATCGCAACTTTACAATCTTAGATTCAGGCGATCAATTAACTGTAGTCAAAAAAATTATGAAAGAGCGCAATATTGATCCGAAGAAATTTGAGCCTCGTTCTATTTTAGCTGGTATTAGTAATGCAAAAAATGAATTGTTATCTGCAGATAAATATGCGAAAAAAATTACAATTGCTGATCCATATGAAAAATTAACGAGCGATGTATATACAGAATATCAAAAACGTCTTCTGAAAAATAATTCATTAGACTTTGATGATTTAATTATGACAACGATTCAGCTATTTGAACGTGTTCCAGAAGTACTAGAGTTTTATCAGCGTAAGTTCCAATACATTCACGTGGATGAGTATCAAGATACGAACAAAGCGCAGTACCTTCTTGTAAAACATTTAGCAGCACGTTTTAAAAATTTATGTGTTGTAGGTGACTCAGATCAGTCTATTTACCGCTGGCGCGGGGCTGACATTTCTAACATTTTGTCATTCGAAAAAGACTATGAGAATGCGCAAGTTATTCTGTTAGAACAAAACTATCGTTCGTCACAAAATATTTTAAATGCAGCGAATGCTGTTATTGAAAAAAATTCAAACCGTAAACCGAAAAAATTATGGACAGACAATCAAGTTGGAAGCAAAATCTCATATTACCGTGCTGCGACGGAAAAAGACGAAGCATATTTTGTTGCGAAAAAAATTCGTGACGATATTCAAATGGGAAAACGAAAATATACTGATTTTGCAGTGTTATATCGTACAAATGCGCAGTCTCGTATGGTCGAGGAGATTTTCCTAAAATCTAATATTCCTTACAAAATTGTCGGCGGTACGAAGTTCTACGATCGTAAAGAGATTAAAGACATTTTGGCGTATTTACGTTTAATTGGGAATCCAGATGATGAGATTAGTTTCGCACGTATTATTAACATGCCAAAGCGCGGAATTGGTGCGACTTCTATCGATAAAATTATTAATTACGGTGTACAAAATGGAATTTCATTAACTGCTGTATTCGATGAGATTGAGCATGTTGGTGTAAGTGCAAAAATAACAAAGGCAGTAAAAGAATTCGCAGGTTTATTACACAACTGGGTAAATATGCAAGAGTATTTATCTGTTACAGAGTTGGTAGAAGAAGTTATTGAAAAAACAGGCTATCGCGATATGTTGAAAAACGAGCGTACTTTAGAAGCGGAAGGTCGTCTAGAGAACTTAGATGAGTTTTTATCTGTTACGCAAACATTTGAATCTCAAAGCGAAGATAAGAGCCTCGTTGCATTCTTAACAGACTTAGCGCTTGTTGCTGATATTGATCGTGTCGATGAAGATCCAACTGCTGGTGAGGAAGTTATTTTAATGACGATGCATTCAGCGAAAGGGCTAGAGTTCCCAGTTGTCTTTATTGTTGGGCTAGAGGAAGGAATATTCCCGCATACTCGTTCTCTAATGGAAGAAGATGAAATGCAAGAAGAGCGTCGCCTTGCTTATGTAGGTATTACTCGTGCAGAAGAAGAGTTATATTTATCCAATGCACAAATGCGTACTTTATTTGGTAGAACAAGTATGAATGCCGCATCGCGATTTATTACAGAAATCCCGGCAGAGCTAGTGGAGTCGTTAAATGAAACAGCGCCGAAGCGCGAAACATCGTTTGGTGCAAAAGGAAGAACGGCGAGTAGCAGTAGAACAACAACGACAACTACAACACGTTCTCGTTCAGCTTTCGCGCGTCCTGCAGCTAAGACGACAGGTGGCGAGCAAATCGGCTGGGCAGTAGGCGATAAAGCTTCCCACCAAAAATGGGGAGTCGGTACAGTTGTCAGTGTAAAAGGTGAAGGTGATGCAAAAGAATTAGATATTGCGTTTCCAAGCCCAATTGGTGTTAAACGTTTGTTAGCAAAATTTGCACCTGTGACGAAACAATAGGAAAGGAATGAGGATATGTCAAAAGAGATAGCAAAACAACGTATAGAAGAACTGCGTGATTTGTTAAATACATTTAACTATCAGTATCACGTATTAGACAATCCTTCTGTTTCTGATGCGGAGTATGACCGTAATATGCAGGAGCTTATAAAATTAGAAGCAGAGAATCCAGAGTTTATGAGTGAAGACTCTCCCTCCATTCGCGTTGGGGGAACTGTTCTTGATATATTTGAAAAAGTAACACATAAGTCACCGATGTTAAGTTTAGGAAATGCATTTAACGAAGGAGATTTACGTGATTTCGACCGACGAGTACGCCAAGGAATTGATGATGCGAATGTAAGATATATATGCGAATTAAAAATTGACGGACTTGCTGTTTCACTTCATTATGAAAAAGGACGCTTCATTCAAGGGGCAACACGTGGTGATGGTGTAACAGGTGAAGATATTACCCAAAATTTAAAAACGATTAAAGCGATCCCGCTCCGTCTAAATGAAGAAGTAACATTAGAAGCACGAGGCGAAGCTTATATGCCGAAGCGTTCATTCGTTAAGTTAAATGAAGAAAAAGAACAAAATGGTGAAGATGTATTTGCGAATCCGCGTAATGCGGCAGCAGGTTCAATACGCCAACTTGATCCAAAAATCGCAGCGAAGCGTAACTTATCTATGTTTGTGTACGGTCTTGCGAATGTAGAAGAAAAAACAATTCCATCACATAGTAAATCGCTTGATTTCTTAGGTGAACTTGGATTCAAAACAAATCCAAATCGACGTACATGTGAGACAATTGAAGAAGTTATAGCTTATGTAGAAGAATGGCAAGAAAAACGTCCGCATCTTGATTATGAGATTGATGGAATCGTTATAAAAGTAGATGATGTTGCTCTTCAAGAAAGTTTAGGAACTACAGCAAAGAGTCCAAGATGGGCGATTGCTTATAAATTCCCGGCTGAAGAAGTTGTAACAAGATTAACAGGCATTGAATTAAGTGTTGGTCGCACAGGGGTTGTAACACCGACAGCAGAGCTAGAGCCAGTGCGAGTGGCTGGTACTATCGTTCGTCGTGCTTCTTTACATAACGAAGATTTAATTCGTGAAAAGGACATTCGAATTGGTGACTATGTTGTAGTGAAGAAGGCTGGAGATATTATTCCTGAAGTTGTGAACGTTATTTTCGATAAGCGTACTGGTGAGGAAGAAGAATATCATATGCCAACGCATTGCCCAGCATGTGAGAGTGAACTAGTTCGTTTAGAAGAAGAAGTAGCACTTCGTTGTATAAATCCAACTTGTCCAGCTCAAATTCGAGAAGGATTAATTCATTTCGTTTCAAGAAACGCAATGAATATTGATGGACTTGGAGAACGTGTCATTACACAACTCTTTGATGCGGATTATATTCGTACATTTGCTGATTTATATTCGTTGACGAAAGAGCAATTATTGCAGCTAGAACGATTCGGTGAAAAATCAGCAACGAATTTAGTGCAAGCAATTGAGAATTCTAAAGAAAACTCATTAGAGCGATTATTATTTGGTCTTGGTATTCGCCATGTCGGAGCAAAAGCAGCACGTACATTTGCAGAGCATTTCGAAACGATGGATGCGCTTGTGAAAGCAACGGAAGAAGAACTAAAAGCAATTAATGAGATTGGTGAAAAAATGGCTCAATCCGTCGTGACGTATTTTGATAATGAAGACGTATTAGAGTTATTACAACAATTTAAAGAGTATGGCGTGAATATGGCATACAAAGGTATAAAAATTGCTGATTTACAAAACGTTGAGTCGTACTTCACAGGAAAAACTGTCGTTTTAACAGGTAAATTAGAAGTTATGGGACGTAGTGAAGCGAAGAAGAAGATTGAGGCATTAGGTGGAAAAGTAACAGGAAGTGTTAGTAAAAGTACGGATTTAGTTGTTGCAGGAGAAGCGGCAGGTTCGAAATTAGCACAAGCGGAGAAGCATAATGTTGAGGTTTGGAATGAAGAGAGGTTCTTACAAGAGCTAAATAAGTAAGAGGTGCAAACTTACCATGAAAAAAATAGCATTAGCGGTATTAAGCCTTGGTCTACTTGTAAGTGGGTGTAGTGCAGGTGCCGACAAAGATGACAAAGTGGTTGAGAAATCGGGGAAAGCAAAAGGACAAGCAATCGTTCCGAAGTACTCTATTTCGGATGAATATTATAAGACGACTATTCCATTTGAAGCAGGAGCAGCACGTGGTTTAGTTGTACAAGGAGTAAGTAATCGTCTTGATATAGATGAATTTGAAACAGGATTAATGCGTATTGCAAAAGAATCCTTTAGTACGAAAGATCATTTCTTTAAAGGTGGAAGTGCTCTAGATACTCAAAATTTACAGATGCTTGTTAAAAGAAAGCGTACAGATGCTGAACAAAAGGAACTAGAGGACAAATTAAAAAAAGATGCAGTTAAATTTCCAAACATTGGTTTAAACCCAGCGTTAAGTGGAGGATCTGAATCATTAGAGGCAAAAAATAAAAAAAATCCAATATATATTTCAAATATTTTAGAGCATGATTATTATGTGAAAAAAGGCGGAACAGATGAACTCCAAGGCATTGTAGTTGGTTTAGCAATGAATTCGGTTCATTATTACGAGGAAGAGCATGGTTATCCGCGTGAAGCTAAAATCGAGCAAGAAAAAATGTTAGCTGAAGGGAAAAAAATGGCGCAAGAAGTCTTGAAATTTATGCATGAAAAAAAACCTGACACAAAAAATGTTCCGATAACATTTGCAATTTATCGTCAGGCTCCAAAGGCTTCACTCGTGCCAGGTAACTTTGTTTCTTATGTGAATGTTGAAAAAGGCAGTGAAACGGTTGAGGATTGGAAACAAATTAATGAGAAATATTATTTGTTCCCATCTGAACAAGCGAAAACAGATAATAAACGTGAAGACCTTGCGAGAGTATCGAACTTTAAAGCAAAACTAAGCGATTATTTCCAAGGCGACTATACAGCTGTTATCGGTACTGGTATGTATAGAGACGATGAATTAAGAGAAATAAAGCTTGATATTCCTGTCCAGTTTAATGGGAAAGCAGAAATAATTGGTTTTACACAATATGTAGCCGGGCTTGTTATGGAATACTTCCCGAATTATATGAAAGTACAAGTAACGATTAAATCTGTAGAACGCCCAGAAGCGATTATTATACGTGAAGCGAAGCAAGATGAACCATTTGTGAAAATTTTAGATTAAATAGAAAGGCTGTTCCTTTTATGGAACGGCTTTTTTTCTTGGGGAATTTTGTTATAATTTAAAATGTTATAAATAATGGGGCTAAGGGGTAAGGCACATGGACGAATTAAGTTTTCAAGTCATTATTTTATTAATTGCATTCGGCTTTTTAGCAGCTTTTATTGATTCAGTTGTTGGTGGTGGTGGATTAATTTCGCTTCCGGCACTTATGTTTGTTGGTTTACCACCAGCTTCGGCAATTGCAACAAATAAATTAGCGGCAACGATGGGGACGTTTACGAGTGCAATTTATTTTATTCGATCAGGAAAGGTCGATTTTAAAATTGTAGGAAAGTTAATCCCGTTAACTGTTATAGGAGCGGTCGCAGGTGCTTTAGTAGTAAAGTTTATTCCGCCGGATATTTTACGTCCGTTAGTGCTTGTGATGTTGGTGTTTATTGCCATTTATATTATTGCGAAAAAGGATTGGGGAAGTGTATCCACCTATAAGAAGATGACGAAAAGAAAAACATTAATATTTTTCTTTGTTATTTTAATGATAGGGTTTTACGATGGATTTTTTGGCCCAGGGACAGGATCTTTTTTAATTTTTGCATTTTTATTAATTGGTTTGGATTTTATTCAAGCGGCAGCATCTGGAAAACTTTTGAACTTTGTTAGTAATATCGTATCTTTAATTACTTTTTTATTTTTAGACGTAATTCATTTTGAATACGGTATTATTATGGGATTATCAATGATCTTAGGTGCTTATTTTGGATCAAAGTTTGCAGTTCAAAAAGGTGTTGGATATGTTAGGACTTTATTTTTATTAGTAACTATTTTATTAATCGGAAAAAATGTTTTGGAATATACTCATATTTTGTAGAGTTATACTTTTGTATAACTCTATTTTTTTATTATATTTTAAAAATTTATTAATTTTTAAAATATAAGTCTAGGAATATTTGAATAAATCTAAATTATCGTGTAGAATAATGTTGTAAAATGTAAACGTTTTTCTAAGGGGAGGCTAAAAAAATGGTAGTAGCATACAAACATGAGCCATTTACAGATTTTTCAGTGGAGGCTAACAAATTAGCGTTTGAAGAAGGTTTAAAGAAAGTAGAATCTTATCTTGGACAAGACTATCCATTAATTATTGGGGGAGAAAAAATCACTACAGAAGACAAAATTGTTTCTGTAAACCCTGCAAATAAAGAGGAACTTGTTGGTCGCGTTTCAAAAGCAAGCCGTGAGTTAGCTGAAAAAGCAATGCAAGTAGCGGATGAAACATTCCAAACTTGGAGAAAATCAAAGCCAGAAATGCGTGCAGACATTTTATTCCGTGCTGCAGCAATCGTTCGTCGCAGAAAACATGAATTCTCTGCTATTCTTGTAAAAGAAGCAGGTAAACCATGGAATGAGGCAGATGCTGATACAGCAGAAGCAATCGACTTTATGGAATATTATGGTCGTCAAATGTTAAAATTAAAAGACGGTATTCCAGTAGAAAGCCGTCCAATTGAATATAATCGTTTCTCTTACATTCCATTAGGAGTAGGTGTTATCATTTCTCCTTGGAACTTCCCATTCGCAATTATGGCAGGTATGACAACAGCTGCTTTAGTTTCTGGTAACACAGTATTACTAAAACCAGCTAGTACAACTCCTGTAGTAGCAGCGAAATTCATGGAAGTATTAGAAGAAGCTGGCTTACCGGCTGGCGTAGTAAACTTCGTTCCAGGTAATGGTTCTGAAGTTGGTGACTACTTAGTAGATCACCCTCGTACACGTTTCGTGAGCTTCACTGGATCTCGTGATGTAGGTATCCGTATTTATGAGCGCGCAGCGAAAGTAAACCCAGGCCAAATTTGGTTAAAACGCGTTATCGCTGAAATGGGTGGTAAAGATACAATCGTTGTTGATAAAGAAGCAGATCTTGAATTAGCAGCTAAATCTATCGTTGCATCAGCATTCGGATTCTCAGGACAAAAATGTTCTGCATGTTCTCGTGCAGTAATCCATGAAGATGTATACGATCACGTATTAAATCGTGCTGTTGAATTAACGAAAGAATTAACAGTTGCTAACCCAGCTGTATTAGGTACAAACATGGGTCCTGTTAATGACCAAGCTGCATTCGATAAAGTAATGAGCTATGTTGCAATTGGTAAAGAAGAAGGTAGAATCTTAACAGGTGGCGAAGGAGACGATTCTAAAGGCTGGTTCATCCAACCAACAATCGTTGCTGACGTTGCAGAAGATGCTCGCTTAATGAAAGAAGAAATCTTCGGACCAGTAGTAGCATTCTGTAAAGCAAAAGACTTTGATCATGCACTTGCAATTGCAAACAATACAGAATACGGTTTAACAGGTGCTGTTGTTACTAACAACCGTGACCATATTGAAAAAGCACGTGAAGAATTCCACGTGGGTAACTTATACTTCAACCGTGGATGTACTGGTGCAATCGTAGGTTACCAACCATTCGGTGGCTTTAACATGTCTGGTACAGACTCTAAAGCTGGTGGCCCTGACTACTTAGCACTTCACATGCAAGCAAAAACTACTTCTGAAACTTTATAAGAAATAGTAGAAGAGATCTTCGCAGTCTGCGAAGATCTCTTTTTTTTTTTTTTGAAAAAGTTTCTATATTTGGATCAAGATAGATATGAGTAGAAAAACTAATAAAGTAATAAGGTTTACTTCAGTAAATAAGGTATACTATATTTGTTGAATAGATTCTCTTTAAAGACAAGAAAAGTAGGTGAACAAAGTGGGAAAATATCAATTGGATTACAAAAGTCAGGTAGCCGTGGCAAAGTTTCATGAAAAACAGACGCCTGCCAAATTTGATAAAAAGCAGCAAATTGAAAAATTGCGTGCGGAGTATTTGAAAAAGAAGCAAAAATAAACAGATAAATAATATGTTACGTTTTTGATAGGAGAAACCAGTTCTAAGTACCATATATTACTATTCGGTACTTAGAACTAGCTAAACCCTATTAATATCGGGATAAACATGTAAATAGAAACAAAACAACGAGAAAAGTTGACTTATTAGTCATATTTTTTAGTATTCATTTTAAGAATTTCCTGTATAATACAATTTGAAAGAAAATCTATGGTTTGACAAGAAACACTCTTTTCGGTTTTGCTCACTGAAGGGAGTGTTTTTTTGTAGCCAAAAACTCCTCTGTACTCATTACAGTTGCATATACTCCATTTAAACTAGCCAAAATTGTGTTATGAATATAAACGGCCGGTATAGTAGCATTCTTAAAAGAAAGATCTTTTGTAGCACAAGCATCATGTATAACGGTACATGGAAAGCCGAAATCAAAAGCAGCCCTTACGGTAGCATCAATACACATATGAGTCATCATCCCGCATATGATGACGTGCTCAATGTCTAAACGTTGTAATTGTTCTAGAAGATCAGTTTCGCGAAAACTATTTGGATAATGTTTGAGTATAACGGTTTCTTCTCTAAGTGGACGTACGCTTTCATGAATATGTACACCTTCTGTATTGGGTAGGAAAAAAGTAGCGTCATCTTTTATTGCTACATGTTGGATATGAAAAATAGGTTCGTTTTTCGTTCTAAAGAGTTGTAGCAGCTGACTAGCATATTGGCTTGCTTCTACTGGATTACGCAATTCCATCTTTCCATGTGGAAAATAATCATTTTGAATATCAACGAGTAAAAGAGCTGTTTTCATATATTTATCTTCCTCCGATTTCATATTCAAATAATGGTATTCAATTTATAGAAAGGATTCTCCTTTTAAAAAATATGAAGGAGGAGAATTTAACATAACTTTAAAAATCATTATTGTATGTGATTTTTTATTTGAAAATTTTAATAGAGGGATAATTAATATTTTTCTAAAAAATGTATTGACTCTTATTATTCTGAGTTCTATAATGAGAATTAATTAAACGACAATTAAATCGATACATTCTTATCCAGAGAGGTGGAGGGACTGGCCCTACGATACCTCAGCAACGGGTTTTTTAATACCGTGCTAACTCCAGCAAGCCTATGAAAGGCTTGGAAGATGAGAAGATGTGAACGAGTACATATAAGTGCTCTCCTTCTTATCTTTACGGTTGATAAGAAGGAGAGCACTTTTTATTTTACCTCGAAAGCTCTACTTCAAGTTTTTACAGCATATAGGAGGGAAGAAAATGATTTCTTTTAACAATGTAAGTAAAGTATATGAATCAGGTGGGCAATCTGTTCATGCGGTGGAGGATGTAACGTTATCAGTTGAGAAGGGCGAAATTTTCGGTATCATCGGTTTTAGTGGCGCTGGAAAGAGTACGTTATTACGCCTAGTAAATATGTTAGAGAAACCAACGGCAGGAACGATTTCAATAGATGATAAAGATATTACATCACTATCGACGAAAGAATTACGAAAGCTAAGACAAAGAATCGGGATGATTTTTCAAAGTTTTAATTTATTTAATTCAAGAACAGTGTTTGGGAATATTGCATACCCATTAAAGTTAGCGAAAGTACCAAAGAATGAGATAAAAGAAAGAGTAAATGAACTGCTGAAGTTTGTAGGATTAGAAGATAAAGCAAACTATTATCCAGAGCAACTATCAGGTGGTCAAAAGCAACGTGTTGGCATTGCTAGAGCACTTGCAACATCGCCAGACATTCTTATATGTGATGAGGCAACATCAGCTTTAGATCCAGAAACAACGACAGAGATTCTGAACTTATTAAAGAAAGTAAATCGAGAATACAATGTAACGATTCTACTCATTACACATGAAATGCATGTTGTGAAAGAAATTTGTCACCGTGTAGCTGTAATGGAGAAGGGAAAGGTTATTGAAGAAGGAAAACTGTTTGACGTTTTCACACAACCAAAAACAAAGACAACTCAAAACTTTGTACGCTCCATTATTAATGATCATTTACCGGAAAGTGTTCTAGGGAAAATTCAAAATGGTGGACAAATTTATCGCTTAACATTTACTGGTGAAGAGACAGGGCAGCCGGTACTATCATATATCGCGAAAAACTATAACGTCGATGTAAACGTACTGTACGGAAATATTATTGAACTTCAAAATGTGCTATTTGGAAATCTACTTGTAGAACTGCAAGGTGAGCAGAAAGAAATTCAAAAAGCATTACAACATCTACGACTACAAGTGCAGCTGAAGGAGGTAGAAGCTCATGCGAGTTGATTGGAGTATATTTTGGCCCCGCATAGTAGATGCGACGGGGGATACCCTCTTAATGGTAATTGTAACCCTTATATTTGCTACAATTCTTGGTATACCTCTAGGTTTACTATTATATGTAACGAGAAAAGGGAACTTTTTAGAAAATAAATGGGTCTTTTCTATTCTTAATATCATTATTAACACAATTCGTCCGGTTCCATTCATTATCTTCTTAGTAGCTTTAAGCCCACTAACAAGAAGTGTTATCGGAACGACGATTGGAACAGCAGCAGCAATCTTTCCGATGACGTTAGTTGCATCAATCGGTATTGCTAGAATGGTTGAAACAAACCTTGTTTCAGTTCCAAAGGGAGTCATTGAAGCAGCTCAAGCGATGGGGGCTTCACCAATTAGAATTGTTTTTGAAATCCTTGTGCCAGAAGCGTTAGCGCCATTGATTTTAGGTGTTACGTTTATGACAGTTGGTTTAATTGAATTTTCTGCAGTTGCTGGGCTTGTCGGTGGTGGCGGTCTTGGTGACTTAGCGATGACATATGGTTATCAACGTTTTGATACATCAGTTATGTTCGTAACGGTCGTTTTACTTATTATTCTTGTACAGGTAGCTCAAAATTTAGGAAACTACTTTGCGAAAGTCTTTTTACGCAGAACATAAAAAGGAAGAGGGGAAAAGAAAATGAAGAAAATTTTAGCATTTGCATTATCAGCGATTGTAGGAATTTCAGCGTTAAGCGGCTGCTCAAGTGGAGACACGGGGGCAGGAGCAAAAGAGAAAGTAGTTCGCGTTGGCGTAACCGGAACAGATGGAGACGCTTGGGAAATTTTAAAGAAAAAAGCTGAAAAAGAGGGAATTAAAATTAAACTGGTTGAGTTCTCTGATTACACAACGCCAAATAAAGCGTTAGCTGATGGAGATATTGAACTAAACTCATTCCAGCACGTTGCTTTCTTAGAGCAATTTAAAAAAGAGCATAAGTTAGATATTACAGCTGTTGGTACAACGCAAATTGCACCAATGGGCTTATACTCTGAAAAATATAAGAAGGCAAATGAAATTCCAGATGGTTCAGAAATTGCGATTCCAAATGATCCAACGAACCAAGCTCGTGCATTAAAACTTCTTGATGCAGCTGGATTATTAAAGCTTAAGAAAGACTTTGGCTTATTCGGAGATCCAAGCGGCATTGCTGAAAATCCGAAGAAGTTAAAAATTACACCGGTTATCGCACAGCAAACACCTCGTGTATTAAAAGATGTTGCAGCTTCAGTTATTAATAACGGTGTTGCTGGTCAAGCTGGATTAGATCCAGCGAAGGATCCAATTTTCTTAGAAGATCCAAAGAATGAAAATGCGAAGCCATATATTAATATTTTCGCAGCTCGTACAAAAGATAAAGATGATCCAACACTGAAAAAAGTAATTGAACTATATCATTCAAAAGAAGTAACAGATGCAATTAAGAAAGAAACAAATGATGGTTCCATTTCAGTAGATCTTTCACTTGAGGAGCTTGAAAAAATCGTAAAATAATTATCGGGTTTAACGATTAACAGTAGGAACCCCTCCGCTGTTAGCTCGTTCAACATATAATCTACTTAACAAACAAAACCCTAATTCTGTACCTTCCAATTCTGTATAACGTAGAATCCAATGTTTGTTAAGTAGAGTGATGGACCAGGAGTTTTCCTGGTCTTTTTTTATTACTGAAAGTAGCTAGCGAGTAATAAGATAATCCAAATTATAATGGGGTAAGAAAATAAGCTGAAAATAAGTGTAATTACGAATTGCTTTTTGTGAATTAAGTATTTTTGGGATAAAAAAAAGAAAATAGAAAAAATAGCAATGAAAACAGCTGATATTACGCCAGGATTATAGGAACGATAAATAAAAAACAAAATAATATGTTGAACAGAGTTGAAGAAGATAGCCCCTTGTATAAAAATAATCCAGTATATAGAAGACAAGAAGTTCAGTTGATATAGAAAGACGATAAGTAAAACAAAGAGAGTTAATACAGAAATCGCAATGAAAAATTGTTGACTAGTTATAAAAGTAATCGAAAATTGATTAGCAAGATATCGTGGCATCTGGAAAGATTCTTCAAGGTTATGAATGAAAAATAAAAAGGGAATTAGCCAGATTGTAAGAGTAGTAAAGTGTCTTGCAGAAGAAGTTTTTATCAATTTACATCAGCTCCAATAAAGGGATAGAAAGCCTATAGGAAAAGGCCTTCTATAAGGATATGATTATTCAATTACAATACTTTTTAAATTACTCTCAGGTTGTGGTTGTTCGGCAACATAAGAAGATAGCTCCTCTTGCAAAATATTTAGTATTTGCTTAGCTGATTGCTGGATTGGGGGAGGTAACTCTTCTAATATATTCATACCGACTTTTATTTTTGTACGAATTACCTTCCTTAGTAGTTCCTCACGCATGCACTACACCTCCAAATCGAATGTTTAGTACATCATCTTCGAATTTTGCTCCTTGAATAGAAAGGTGTGTTAATGTTTTTGGTAATGTGATGTTCCGTTTCACAGAACCAGCACGAATGATAAGCTCATCACCTTTTTGATTTAATGCAAGTTCACTTTTGTTAGAGAAGGGAATGGAAAGTACAAAAATATATTCATCGCCATCTTTTTTTACATATTGAGTGCGACCGTTAAATTTCACTTCCGTAGGAGAAGAATCTGATTTAAATAAAGCGTCTCCTACACGCTCTAACATGGACAAACCGACAACTTCTTGTTCAAACATAGGAGCTTCGTAAATAGGAAGCGGCTGAAAACTATCTTGAATTAATGTTTTATATTTTTTTTGAGTATCTTTCCATGCTTGAAAATAAGGATCGATGACAGTATTAGGGATGACGCGGTTAATCATAATGGCATCTACGTTATAATCGTATAAATTTAAATACGTAAAGCTACGCTGAGCTTCTTTAATGACCATTTTTTCGGGATTTACAACGATGCGGATACTTGTTATTTCTCGATTTGATAAAATATCTCTCATTTCTCCGAGCTGTTCAAGTGTATTCGTTAATTCGTCCATAATATCATCGGTTGGAAGGGGGACACCAAGAAGTGGTTGAGCTACAGGACGAACAACTTTTAAAACTTTTCTTTTAATAGGAAAGAGTTTTTCCATCCACCAGCCGAGCATGTCTGGAAAACTGAGCATTGCTAATGTTTCTCCTGTTGGAGCGCAATCAATGATGATAACATCATATGTGTTTTGTTTATAATAATCGAGTACGCGAAGTAAGCTAATTAAATCTTCCATACCAGGAAACATTGTTAATTCTTCTGTTGTAATATCATCAGCTGCTTTGGAAGTGAAGAGTAGTGTAATATATTTCTGTAATTTCCCCCAGCCTTTTTCCATCTCATAAATCGTATTAATTTCTTGTGCCCACAAATTTTCACGAATTTCTAATGGCTCAGAAGATAGCTTTATACCAAATGAATCTCCTAAACTATGAGCAGGATCTGTACTCATTACTAATGTTTTTAATCCTTGTTTTGCGCTTTGAAGTGCTGTTGCTGCTGAAATGCTAGTTTTTCCTACGCCGCCTTTACCTGTATACAAAATAATTCTCATTATTCTATCCCCTTTGTTTCGAGTGTCGAATATTACGAGTGCCGAAATAAAATATTGAATAAAAACCCAACTAGGGTTTTATTCAATCGGAATGTTTTTCATTTTAGGTGTAGAAACCTTTTCTTCTGTTTTTTGCTGTGACGTAGCGATGTGATTCATGATCTTTTGGAAGATTTGTAGTAAGAATGCTTTTTCTTCTTCTGATAATGCTTCTGTCACTAGGTTAAAGTAATGGGCTGCATTTTGTTTTACTTCTTGGACGAGCATTACGCCGTTTTCTGTTAAACGAATTAATACAATGCGTCGGTCGTTTTCATCACGGTACCTTTCAATATATCCCTTTTTTACGAGGCGATTTACAACACCTGTCGTTGTACTCATCGGTATATCAAGAAGGTCAGCAATTTTTGTCATTGTAATATCTGTATTTCGCTCCATCCAAAGTAAACAAAATACTTCTGTTTTAGAAAGTGTTAAATCTAGGCTTACCCATTCTTCAGGATAAAAAAGTTTCTTGGCGTTATCTAGCAGTAAGTCTAAAAAATGTTCATATTGCAACAATTATTTCCACTCCCGTATATTTCGAGGTTCGTAATATTTGTTTTTATTTTATGCAGAATTGAAATAAATGTCAATAATTTTAACTGTTTTTTCAGATTAGACAGAAAACTAACTTTAAAATAGTATTCTTTTATGATGGATGTATAAATATAAAACTAGAACTTACATAAAAATCCATCATGGTAAATATACTTATCTATAATGGATGTATAGCTAACGAGGGGGAGAACGATGAGAAGACGTAATACGCAAGCGTTCACGTTTTTAGCATGGACTTCATTTGTTTGTGCACTTTCAGGTATGCTAATTGGGATTTATACGTTAGATGAAACGCTTAGTGTAAAAGGATATTATTTAATTGGAACATTATTTTTGACGATGTCTTGTTTTGTATTACAAAAAACAATTCGTGATAATGAAGAAGATAACGAGAGATTTCCGAAAAATAAACCGTTAGATAAAGAGTAAATCGTAAAGAAAGGCGTTTGCCTTTCTTTTTTTATGTAAAAATGCAGTAAGTGCCGTGTGTTGACTTGCTTGAAGTACTGAAAATTTGGTATCATCAATAGTATTGTAGATTGAACGATATATTATGGAGGTGGCCTAGCCGTGTCAAGAATTTCCGTTGAGAATGTAAAGCACGTAGCACATTTAGCACGTCTTGCAATTACTGATCAAGAAGCTGAAAAATTTCAAAAACAACTAGATGCAATTGTTACATTTGCAGAACAGTTAAATGAATTAGATACAACTGATGTAAAACCAACAACTCATGTATTAACTATGAAAAATGTTATGCGTGAAGATGTACCAGAAAAAGGTTTACCAGTCGAAGAAGTATTAAAAAATGCACCGGATCACAAAGATAATCAAATCCGTGTTCCAGCAGTATTAGAATAGAGGAGGGGAATTTCGATGTCATTATTTGATCATTCCGTATCAGAGTTACATAAGAAGTTAAACAACAAAGAAATTTCCGTTACGGATTTAGTAGAAGAATCTTACAAACGTATTGCGGATGTTGAAGATAACGTAAAAGCTTTTCTTACATTAGATGAAGAAAACGCACGCGCGAAAGCGAAAGAATTAGACGCGAAAATTGGTGCTGAAGATAATGGTTTATTATTCGGTATGCCAATTGGTGTAAAAGATAACATTGTAACTAACGGTCTTCGTACAACTTGTGCGAGCAAAATGTTAGCAAACTTTGATCCAATTTATGATGCAACAGTTGTGCAAAAGCTAAAAGCTGCTGACACAGTTACAATCGGTAAGTTAAATATGGACGAGTTCGCAATGGGTTCTTCAAATGAAAACTCAGGTTTCTACGCTACGAAAAATCCATGGAACTTAGATTACGTTCCAGGCGGATCTAGTGGTGGTTCTGCAGCAGCTGTAGCAGCAGGAGAAGTATTATTCTCTCTAGGTTCTGATACGGGTGGTTCTATCCGTCAGCCAGCTGCATATTGCGGCGTTGTAGGTTTAAAACCAACTTACGGACGCGTATCTCGTTACGGATTAGTAGCATTCGCATCTTCACTTGACCAAATCGGACCGATTACACGTACAGTAGAAGATAATGCATACTTATTACAAGCTATTTCAGGTATTGACCGTATGGATGCAACTTCTGCTAACGTTGAAGTAGGAAACTATTTAGCTGGTTTAACAGGCGACGTTAAAGGTTTACGCATTGCTGTACCGAAAGAATACTTAGGAGAAGGTGTTGGCGAAGAAGCTCGTGAGTCAGTACTAGCTGCTTTAAAAGTATTAGAAGGTATGGGCGCAACTTGGGAGGAAGTATCTCTTCCACACTCTAAATACGCTCTAGCAACGTATTACTTATTATCTTCTTCTGAAGCATCTGCTAACCTTTCACGCTTTGATGGCGTACGTTACGGTGTTCGTTCTGATAATGTAAATAATTTATTAGACCTTTACAAAAACACACGTAGCGAAGGTTTTGGTGATGAAGTAAAACGTCGTATTATGCTTGGTACATTTGCACTTAGCTCTGGTTACTATGATGCATACTACAAGAAAGCACAACAGGTACGTACATTAATTAAAAACGACTTTGAAAATGTATTTGCTAACTACGATGTTATTATTGGACCAACAACGCCAACTCCGGCATTTAAAGTGGGCGAAAAAGTTGATGATCCAATGACAATGTATGCAAATGACATTTTAACAATCCCAGTAAACTTAGCGGGTGTTCCAGCGATTTCTGTTCCATGTGGATTCGGTGCTAACAACATGCCACTTGGTCTACAAATCATTGGTAAACACTTCGATGAAGCGACAATTTACCGCGTTGCACATGCGTTTGAGCAAGCAACAGACTATCATACAAAAAAAGCAAGTCTGTAAGGAGGCGAGCATAGATGAATTTAGAAACAATTATTGGTTTAGAGGTTCACGTTGAGTTAAAAACAAATTCGAAAATTTTCTCTGCGAGTCCAACAGAATTCGGAGCGGAGCCAAATACACAAACAAGTGTAATTGACTTAGGATACCCAGGGGTACTTCCTACTTTAAATAAAGAAGCAGTTAACTTTGCAATGAAAGCTGCAATGGCATTAAACTGTGAAATCGCAACGGAAACGAAGTTCGACCGTAAAAACTATTTCTACCCAGATAATCCGAAAGCTTACCAAATTTCTCAATTCGATAAGCCAATTGGTGAAAATGGTTGGATTGAAATTGAAGTAGACGGTAAAAAGAAACGTATCGGTATTACACGTCTTCATTTAGAAGAAGATGCTGGTAAATCAACGCATACAGCTGATGGTTCATTAGTAGACTATAACCGTCAAGGTATGCCTTTAATCGAGATCGTATCTGAGCCAGATATGCGTACGCCAGAAGAAGCATATGCATACTTAGAGAAGTTAAAATCAATCATTCAATACACTGGCGTATCTGATTGTAAGATGGAAGAAGGTTCTCTACGTTGTGATGCGAACATTTCTCTTCGTCCAGTTGGACAAGAGAAGTTCGGTACAAAAGCGGAACTGAAAAACTTAAACTCATTCACTTACGTACAAAAAGGTCTTGAGCACGAGCAAGTGCGTCAAGAGAAAGAATTGTTATCTGGTGGTATCATCCAACAAGAAACACGTCGTTATGATGAAGCAACGAAGAAAACAATCTTAATGCGTGTGAAAGAGGGATCTGACGATTACCGTTACTTCCCAGAGCCAGACTTAGTTGAACTTTACATCGATGATGAGTGGAAAGAAGAAATTCGTGCTTCGATTCCAGAACTTCCAGATGCACGTAAAGCTCGCTACGTTGCAGAAATTGGCTTACCAGCTTATGATGCACACGTATTAACATTAACGAAAGAGATGTCTGATTTCTTTGAAGCAGCAATTGAAGATGGAGCAGATGCGAAACTAACATCAAACTGGTTAATGGGTGAAGTGCTTGCATACTTAAACAAACAACAAAAAGAATTAAAAGACGTTGCATTAACGCCTGCTGGTTTATCTAAAATGGTTCAATTAATTGAAAAAGGTACAATTTCTTCTAAAATCGCGAAGAAAGTATTTAACGAATTAATTGAAAAAGGTGGAGACCCAGAGGAAATCGTTAAAGCAA
This sequence comes from Bacillus sp. EB106-07-01-XG149, assembly GCF_058791555.1. Taxonomy (NCBI): domain Bacteria; kingdom Bacillati; phylum Bacillota; class Bacilli; order Caryophanales; family Bacillaceae; genus Bacillus; species Bacillus sp. EB106-07-01-XG149. The sequence continues at coordinate 38,141 of NZ_JBYTDP010000011.1, forward strand.
AAGGTCTTGTTCAAATTTCTGACGAGGGTACACTTCGTAAAGTTGTAACAGAAATTCTTGATAATAATGAGCAATCTATCGAAGACTTTAAAAACGGTAAAGACCGTGCAATTGGCTTCTTAGTTGGTCAAATTATGAAAGCTACAAAAGGACAAGCAAATCCGCCGCTTGTTAACAAAATCTTACTTGAAGAGATTAATAAGCGATAATAATAGTAACTTGTAAAGATTAAGCAGAAAAACACCCGTACATGGGTGTTTTTCTAGGTTAATCAAACGTTTGTTTAAATGAGAGAAGATCGTTTAAACAAACGTTTGATTAACTGTCAAAAGTGGAAAAATGTTTGTATAGCAACTATGGTATGATAGTTGCAAAAAGGTGGGAATAATGATAAATCTAGACATAGAGGTTTTTTTCATCTCATGAAATAATAGATAATTATTATTCGTTACATGTAAATTGTTGTGAGGAAATAGATGGACATAAATTTTTGTAAAATAAAACAAAACCATTGAAATGAATATTTACTTTTGATGGACTACACGAATCGGGTTCTTACTGCCTGTTTGAGCGAGATAAAAGAAGGATAGGAAGATGAGAGGAGGTAGGCATGGGAATACTGAATAGAAGTTCGGTATGTTCTTTTTCAATATATAAAGAAATTTCCTGTGCTAATAAATGATGAAGCGAGCAAGAATTATTTATAATCCTACTTCTGGGCGCGAGCTATTTAAGAAGAGCTTACCGGAAGTATTACAAAAATTAGAACAAGCTGGATATGAAGCGTCTTGTCATGCGACAACTGGTCCTGGAGATGCGACTGTGGCAGCGAGGCAAGCTGCGGATCGTAAGTTTGATGTTGTTATCGCAGCTGGTGGTGATGGTACATTAAATGAAGTGGTGAACGGTTTAGTAGGACATGAACATCGTCCAAAGTTTGGAATTATTCCAGTTGGAACGACAAATGATTTTGCGCGTGCGATCGGTGTACCTCGTGCTATTGAAGAGGCTGCGGATATTATTTGTGAAGGGAAAACAGTTCCGTTAGATCTTGGTAGAGCGAATGATACATATTTCATTAATATCGCAGGTGGCGGCCGTATTACAGAATTAACATATGAAGTGCCAAGCAAGCTAAAAACGGTATTAGGCCAACTTGCTTATTATTTAAAAGGAATCGAAATGCTACCATCATTACATCCAACATATGTTGAAATCGAGTATGATGGAAAGTTGCTACAAGAAGAAATTACGATGTTTTTAATTACGAATACTCGTTCAGTTGGTGGATTCGAAAAAGTAGCACCATATGCATCGATTAATGATGGCTTATTTGATTTATTAGTACTGAAAAAAGGTTCTATCGCTGACTTAATTAAAGCAGCAACACAAGCGCAGCGTGGTGAACATATTAACAATCCAAAAGTGCTATACACGCAAGCAAACCGAATTAAAGTGCATTCACCAGATAAACTAATGATTAATTTAGATGGTGAATACGGTGGAGATGCACCGATGGAATTCGAAAATATATATCATTGTCTTGAACTATTTGTTCCTGAACAACAAGAGGATGCCCTGTAAAGGCATCCTTTTTATTATATAGAGGAATTGTAAATTGGAAGTTAGTTTGATTTTTATGGTATTTTTACAATTCGTTTATTTTATATCCATACTTTATTGATACACTGGAGGAGATAAGAAACGAGAGGTAGGGTGCTATGGAGAAGGTAAAAGCAATATTATTTGATAAAGACGGGACATTAATGGATTTTCATTCAATTTGGATAAAAGTAGCTGAAGAGCTTGTCGCTGAATGTATAAAATTATATCAACTCCCACAGTCAATGCAGCAGGCTTTATTAAAAGAAATCGGTGTGGATGGGGCATTTGTTCATCCTCGTAGCGCAATAGCTGCTGGAACGAGCCTTGATGTTGCAAAGGGGCTTTGTAAGTATATTACGTCATCTAAGGAAGAGGAGATGCATGAGTGGGTAAGTGAAAAGTTATTTTCTCTTATGTATGAGCATCGTTCCTATATGAAAATGACGGCGGATTTACCGAGAATTTTACAAGGTTTAAAGGATAGAGGATTTATTTTAGGTGTTGTTACAGCTGATGATTTTGCACCGACAGAATTGTTTTTAAAACAGTATCAATTAGAGTCTTTTTTTGATTATGTTGTAGCTTCAGATACGTTTCCGGCACAAAAACCAGATAAAAGAATTGTAGAGTCTTTTTGTGAGAAGTTTCATTTAGAAGCATGTGAAGTAGCCATCGTTGGAGATACACCGACTGATTTATATTTAGCGAGAAATGGCGGCGATTGCTATGCCATTGGAGTACTGTCTGGCACAGGAGATCGTCAAACTTTAGAACCACTTGCGGATTTAGTAGTACAATCTGTAGGGGAGTTTATTTCTCATTCGGGTGAGTTGATTTGGGAACAAGGAAAGTCTAATGTGTAAGAAAAATAAGTCTATAAGGACTCTTAATGAGTCTTTATAGACTTATTTTTTATGTCGACATAGAAGGTATGCAGGATGAATGCTGGGAAAGAACGTTGGCATACATTTTGCAATGAAAAGAGAAAACAATGTAAAGAAAAGGATGGGGTACGTAATGAACACAAAAAAATTTGCTAAAGTAAATGAACAAATTCCTGGACCGAAAGCAGCGTCTTTATTAGAACGCCGCCAAAATATAGTACCAAAAGGAGTAAGTAACGGCATCCCAACGTTTGTACAATCTGCAAATGGTTCTCTTGTAACAGATGTTGATGGCAATCAGTACATTGATTTCGCGGGAGCAATCGGAACAATTAACGTAGGACATTGTCATCCAGCTGTTAAAGAAGCGCTCCATAAACAAGTAGATCAATACATTCATACTGGATTTAATGTCATGATGTATGAGCCATATATTGAATTAGCAGAAAAACTTGCGGCATTAGCACCAGGAAGTTTTGATAAGCAAGTACTATTTTTAAATAGTGGTGCAGAAGCGGTTGAAAACGCAGTGAAAATTGCTCGTAAATATACAAAAAGACCTGGTATTATTGCATTTTCTAAAGGATTCCATGGGCGTACATTAATGACAATGACGATGACAAGTAAAGTAAAGCCATATAAATTTGGATTTGGCCCATTCGCTCCAGAAGTATATAAAGCGCCGTTTCCGTACGAATATCGCCGTCCAGAAGGATTAACGGAAGAGCAGTACGATGACTTTATTATTGAAGAGTTTAAGAATTTCTTCATATCAGAGGTAGCACCAGAAACAATTGCAGCCGTTGTAATGGAACCTGTTCAAGGGGAAGGCGGATTTATCGTTCCAAGTAAGAAGTTTGTGCAAGAAGTACGCAGTATTTGTTCAGAACACGGCATCTTATTTGTAGCTGATGAAATTCAAACAGGATTTAGCCGTACAGGAAAATACTTTGCCATTGATCATTATGATGTCGTTCCAGATTTAATTACGGTATCTAAATCATTAGGCGCTGGTGTACCAATTAGTGGCGTTATTGGGCGCAAGGAAATTATGAATGAGTCTGCGCCAGGAGAGCTTGGTGGAACGTATGCAGGAAGCCCACTAGGATGTGCATCAGCATTAGCAGTGCTTGATGTAATAGAAAAAGAGAATTTAAATGATAGAGCGATAGAATTGGGGAAAGTTGTAATGAATCGATTCGAAGAGATGAAAAATAAATATAATTGCATCGGTGATGTGCGTGGTTTAGGAGCAATGTGTGCATTCGAGCTTGTTCAAGATCGGAAGACGAAAGCACCTGATAAAACGTTAACAGCTAATTTGTGCGCAGAGGCAAATAAACGCGGATTACTCCTACTATCAGCAGGGACATATGGTAATGTTATTCGTGTGTTAATGCCATTAGTTATTACAGATGAGCAACTTGAAGAAGGATTAACAATAATTGAAGAATCATTGCAAGTCTGTTATGAGAAAGCAAATACTGCTCGTGTTTAAAAGCTAAATAATAAATCGCAAACATTCTAGCTGACTCTATATAAAATGCAGAAAATTCACTTTATAATAAAGGTAGTGAAGTGAATCGATGTATTGGAAGTTAGGGGTGGCTAGGATGGTTGGAGAAAAGGAACGAGTGTTAATGGATTTACAAGATGTATTTGAATATGCGTTTGACGAAATTTTTGTGACTGACGAAAAGGGAATCGTTGTGCGTGTAAATAGTACATGTGAAAGGCACTATCAACTAGCTGCTAAAGAGTTAGTAGGTAAGCATGTGAAAGAATTGCAGAAGGATGGTATCTTTTATCCATCAGCAACGTTAGAAGTAATTGAAAAAAAGAGACCGATTGAACTCGTTCAAACGACAAAATCAGGAGAGTATTTACATGTTCGTACAAGGCCTGTTTTTGATAATGAGGGAAATTTAAGAAGGGTAATTAGTTATTCCCGTGATCTTACAGAACTCTACCAATTACGTCAAAAGGTAGAGGAAATGGATAATCAGTTAAAAACATATAAAAAAGAATTAAGAGAAACATATGAACATGAAGGACTTATTTTTAAAAGTATCGCTATGCAAAAAATAGTCGAGACAATCAAGAAAGTATCTGTGGTAGATAGTACAGTTCTCGTTTTAGGTGAGACAGGAGTAGGGAAGAGTCGATTAGTACGTCATTTACATGAAGTGAGTAACAGGAAGAATGAAAGTTTCTATGAAATTAATTGTGCGGCATTGCCAACGAATTTAATTGAATCAGAGCTTTTTGGATACTCAGGTGGATCTTTTACAGGTGCGAATCGTGAAGGGAAAAAGGGACTATTAGAATCAGCTCATAAAGGAACTCTTTTCTTAGATGAAATTGGCGAAATGCCGCTTGAAATTCAAGCGAAACTTTTGCAAGTGTTGCAAGAAAAAACGTTTCGTCCTATTGGCGGAAGAGAATTAAAAAAGGTGGACGTTAGAATTGTAGCGGCTACAAATAGAGATTTAAATATGATGGTGAAACAAGGAGCATTCCGGAAAGATTTATATTATCGTCTGAATGTCATTCCAATTGTAATTCCACCACTCAGGGAAAGAACCGAAGACATTTTGCCACTCATTTATCATTATTTACAGCACTTTAACGAAAAATATGGCCGGAATGTAAAATTAGCGCCTAGCACATTGCAAATGTTTGTTGGTTACCCATGGGAAGGAAATAATAGAGAGATTGAAAATGTGATTGAGCGAATTGTTATAACTGCTGATGATATCGTTACGATAGAAGATTTGCCAATAGCAATGCAAGAATCAACGGTTGAACAGTCCGGCCAAAGTCTCTATAAAATGTTAGAAGAAGTAGAACGGAATATTATTTTGAAAGCATATAAAACATATGGATCGAGTTATAAAGTAGCGGAGTTTTTAAAAATAAGTCAATCTGCTGCCACTAGGAAGATAAAGAAACTTATAGAGGAGGAAGAACACATTGGATAAAAAAGCGACGTTTGTAAATGTAGAGAAAAAGGCGATGTATATAAATGGTGAGTGGATTACATTGCAACAACAAATCGAAGTAAATAATCCAGCAACGAAAGAAATATTTGCGACGGTACCAAAGGGCGGGGTAACAGAGGCAAAGCAAGCTGTTGATGCTGCTCATGAAGCTTTTAAATCATGGTCTAAGTTAACAGCAGCAGACCGTGCAGTGAAGTTAAAAAAATGGTTCACACTTATCGATGAAAATAAAGAAGAGATTGCAGCGATTATGACGAGAGAACAAGGAAAGCCGTTTGCAGAAGCACTTGGTGAAGTGAATTATGCCAATAGCTTTGTTGAATGGTATGCAGAAGAAGGTAAACGCGTATATGGCGAAATGATTCCTGCTTCTCATCCGAATAAACGTATTTTAGTTATGAAACAACCGGTTGGAGTTATGGCCGCTATTACACCTTGGAACTTCCCGGCTGCTATGATTACGAGAAAGGTAGCCCCGGCGCTTGCAGCGGGATGTACGGCAGTTGTAAAACCGGCAAGCCAAACGCCGTTAACTGCTTTGAAATTAGCTGAATTAGCCCATGAAGCGGACATTCCAAAAGGCGTAATAAATATTGTAACAGGCAGTGCGAAAGCAATTGCTGATACGTGGATGGAAGATGGACGTGTTCGAAAAGTTTCCTTTACAGGATCAACTGAGATTGGGAAAGAATTAATGGCTAGTGCTGCACAAACGATGAAAAAGGTTTCACTTGAGTTAGGTGGTCACGCGCCGTTTATTGTTATGAATGATGCGGACTTAGATAAAGCGGTAGAGGCGGTAATCGGTTCGAAATTCCGTAACGCAGGACAAACGTGTATATGTACAAACCGAGTATTTGTTCAGGAAGAAGTGTATGAAGTATTTGCAGAGAAGTTTCAAAAGGCAGTAGGGCAGTTAAAAGTAGGAGACGGTTTCGGTGATGGAACGACTGTAGGACCACTTATTGACGAGAATGCAGTTTCGAAAGTACAGGAACATATTGAAGATGCTATTCAAAAGGGTGGAAAAGTTTTATTTGGTGGCCAAAAGGTTGCAGAGCTAGATGGACACTTTATGCAACCAACTGTAATTGGATTGGCGAACGATACGATGCTTTGTATGAATGAAGAAACATTCGGTCCAGTTGCACCAGTTGCGAAATTTAAAACGGTTGAAGAAGTAATCGAACGTGCAAATAATACACCATATGGCTTAGCTGCTTATATTTTCACAAAAGATATTAGTCAAGCATTCCAAGTTAGCGAGGCATTAGAGTACGGTATTATCGGATTAAATGATGGACTTCCATCAGTTGCACAAGCACCGTTTGGTGGCTTTAAAGAAAGTGGTATTGGCCGTGAAGGAGGGCATTTCGGTATCGAGGAATATTTAGAAATTAAATATATTTCATTAGGACTATAAGTAGTATACTAGAATCTCTATAAGGTAACAGAGAAGGAGATTCTAGTATGGTATATTGGTTATTATTACTTGTTACAATTATTTTTGAAGTAGCTGGAACAATTGCGATGAAACTATCAAATGGTTTAACAAAGCTTGTTCCAAGTGTACTTATTTTCGTATTTTATGGAATTTGTTTCAGCGTATTTGCTATTGTTGTCAAAAAAATTCATTTAAGTATTGCTTATGCGATTTGGTCTGGTGTAGGAACATTACTTATTACAATTATTAGCGTGTATTTCTTCAAAGAGCACATTAACTTATTCCAAGCATTTTGTATTCTTTTTATTGTTTTAGGAGTAATTGGGCTTAAGGTTTCATCGGCATCATAAAAGGCTATCTTCCGGTGTGGAAGATAGCCTTTTGTTTTTATTAAAATGCCCAGTTACCTTTACGGAAGATTGGTTCATGTCTTCCATCATCTGTAATACCATCGATATCAAGCTCAGCTGATCCAATCATGAAGTCGTTGTGTGTAATACTATTGTTTGCTCCGTTTTCGGCAAGTTCTTCTTTAGACATTGTTTTTCCGCCAACTAAGTTGAAAGCATAAGCACTTCCGATTGCAAGGTGGCAAGATGCGTTTTCGTCAAATAGTGTATTGTAGAATAAAATATTTGTATTTGAAATTGGTGAATCATGAGGTACTAAAGCAACCTCGCCTAAGAAGTGAGAGCCTTCATCTGTTTCTACTAAATGTTTTAAAGCCTCTTCACCAGTTTCAGCTTTATAGTCTACGATACGCCCGTTTTCAAATGTTAACGTGAAGTTATCGATAATGTTACCTGCAAATGCTAACGGTTTTGTGCTAGATACTTGGCCGTTTACACCTGTTTTAAGTGGCATTGTAAATACTTCTTCAGTTGGAATGTTCGCCATAAATGGTACGTTCTTTTCATTTAAGCTACCAGCACCAGCCCATACATGCTTTTCTGGAAGTTCAATCGTTAAATCTGTTCCAGGAGCTGTATAGTGAAGGGCTTTATAATGCTTTTCGTTTAAGTAATCAACTTTTGTATGTAACGTTTCATCGTGTTCTTTCCATGCTTCCACAGGATTTTCTAAATCCGCACGAGTAGCTTTAAAAATAGCATCCCATAGTTTTGCTTCTTGTTCTTCTGGTGCAACGTCAGGGAATACTTTCGCAGCCCATTCTTTCGTAGGAACAGAAATGACACACCAGCTTACTTTATCAGCTTGTACGTAATCACGGTATACTTTCATTGCTTCACCAGCTACTTTATGAGCTGTTGCGATACGCGTTGATTCTACACCTTTTAATAAATCAGGGTTTTCTGCATAAATAGACATAAATGCAGCACCTTCTTTTGCTAATTCTTCACGAGCGTGTGCTTTCCAAGATGGGAACTCAGCGAATGCTTCTTCAGGAGCTAGATCGAACTTTAAGCGTGTTAACGTCTCATCATTCCAGTCCACATATACGTGTTTTGCACCAGATTTATATGCTTTTTCTGTAACGAGGCGTACAAATTGTACAGCCTCAAGAGGTGCACTAATTGATAATGTTTGTCCTGGTTGAATATTAACACCAACATTGACTGCAAGGGCAGCATATTTCTCTAACGTTTGTTCAAATGACATATGTATAATCTCCTTTAATTTGAAAGATTTCTTACTATATATAATACAAGAAAATTCAAAAAATATATATAAATATAGCGTGAAAAGAGAGCTCAAAATATATTGAGCTCTCATCGTTATTTAATCGAAGAAGCAAATTGTTCTACAGTCGTCGAATTGTGTATGCGAACACGCTTCATTTTTAGTAATTCATCGGGTTCACCTTTCGTAATGAACTTTCCGGGTTTTGTTGTCGTCGCAAATTGATAATATTTCTTCGTTTCTGCAACAACTTTATCATCCACATGACCGAATGGATAAGCAACTGCAATAACAGGCTTACCTGTTATTTTCTCTAGCTTTTCCTTTGATTCTTTTAATTCTTCTTCATAGTTTGTAATTTTCGGCAAGTCTGCATGTGTTGCAGTATGAGATTGCATAGAGAAAATGCCGGAATCAACCATTTCTTTTATATCAGATGTAGAAAGTGATCCTTCTACATCAACGTTATCAACAATCATATATTCTGTTGCTGTAGGTTTAAACGTATCGTCTTTTAGTTTTTGTAAAACATGAAATGCATTCATATTATTTTTCATACCGTCATCAAATGTAACAAAGATAGGTTTATTTACTTTATTAATATCGCCCCAACGTTCAAAAGTTAGTAATGTATAGCCGTTGTCCTTTAAATATTTCATTTGGGCTTCAAAATTAGCAGGTGATACGAATAAGTCTTTAATGCCTTGTCCATGATAATCATCGATTGCATGGTACATAAGAACGGGAACCTTTTGCTCGAAAGTAATAGTAGATTTTGTGAGTGGAATGTTTTTCCCATCTTCTTTCATTCCTATTGCTTCAATTTGAAACTCACCGCGTTTTCCTTCAAATTCTTTTATGTCAAAAGGAAGTGTAAATTGTTTCTCCTTTTCTTTAGAAGAAAAAGATTTAGCACTTTCCTTCCCATCAGCTGTGCGCCAAATTTTATATTGTACCTCACTTAAAGTATCCTTTATATCTGTCATATGAATAGTAGTGTTTGTAGATTCGTGTGTAATCGGATGATAAGAAATTTTACCTTGTTCTTGCACAGTCTCTTCTTGTTTCTTAACTTCTTGAACCTTTTTCTCTTTTTTAGGCTCTTGACTTACATCGCTAGTATTACAACCTGCTAGAATGGCAGACGTACATAAAGCGATTGCTGCGTATTTTCTCATAAAATCACCTTCTATTGTGTATTATGTTGCATACGTATTTAAAATCCCCACCGCTGTAAGAGAGGTGGGGACATACCCTTGTTCATCATATTATTTTAGTAACGAGATAGGTTAGTGACTTTTAATAGAGCTATTTCTATCATCTTTTAGTAAAGTTTACTTTATCCCGCTATTTGTGGGCAGTAAGACCCCACCTCAGAATTCAGCAAAAGCAAAGAGGTTAGGTGGGGGATCAACTGCCCGTAAAAGCCCGATTGGTGAGGGCTAATAATCAGTGGGGTGAACAAAACCCCCCACTGATTAAAGTTTCACTTTATAAGAGATATGAATTTTTCCATTGATGTATTAGGCCCTACAAAGTGGCGTTTAATTAAGTATTGTTCGTTTGGCATCCCTTTTGTAATGTGATTACCGTGATCAGTAGTTACTGCGAACTCATAATGTTTTTTTGTTTCTTGAACAGCTGGGTCATTATAAGAACCTACTGGATAGGCGAGAGCAATGACTTTTTTACCAGTAAGGGCTTCGATTTTTTCTTTCGAACTACGTAATTCCTCATCATAATTACTTGAATGAGCCATCATCGTATGATTAGCAGTATGCGATTGAATAGAAAAAATGCCTGAATCCATCATTTGTTTTATCTCATCTGTTGATAGACGATTTGGTTTGTCTATCTCATTTGCAGTAAGAAATTCAGTAGCCGTAGGTTGGAATCTATCATCCTTTAATTTTTGTAAAATATGAAGAGCATTCATATTATTTTTTCGACCATCATCCATCGTTACAAAAACAGGTTTATTTACACGATTTATATCATTCCAACGTTCAAACGTAAGCATCGTATAACCGTTATCTTTCAAATATTGCATATGCTTTTCGAATTGCTCAGGTGGTACGTATAAGCCGTAATCCCCATCACTTGGTCCAGGGTATTTTTCAATCGCATGGTACATTAATACGGGTACATGTTGCTGGAATGTAATTTTAGATGTTACTAGATTTGTTTCAGTATGATCTTCTTTGATTCCTACTGTTTCAATTTGAAATTCGCCACGTTTTAAATGAAATGATTTTAAATGTAGTGGGAGGGCAAAGTCACGTTCTTTTTCTTGTGAAGTAAAAGTTTGTTTGCTTTCAGGACCATCAGCAGTACGCCAAATATTGTAACGTACTTGTGTGAATGAATCTCTTAAATCCTTTGTATAAAGCGTGGTGTTTTGTGCGTTATATTCATACGGATCCCATGTAATAATCCCTTGTGTTAAAGGCAGTTCAACCGCTTTCGCTTTTTTTTGTTCAACTGTTTGTTTCGCCGTTGCTTCTTTTATTTGTGTACCACTAGTGCCACTAGTGGTACAACCTACGAGAATAGCAGAAGAAAGTAAAGCGATATATGTATATTTTTTCATTCTATCATCCTTCTATTGTGTTTTAATTATCATCACTTATGTCTTGAAATTATCATTCGTATAAGTGACACTAACTCAAATTTTCGATTTTAAAAATTTGAATTATACCCTTGTACATCATATCACTATAGAATATAGAGGGGAATACATTTTTGGAATAATTCGGAAAAAACCTTATATTTTTCTGATGGAGTTTACATAAAAATACATAAAGAAGAAAGTAAAAAAACTCCACCTAAATTTCCTTTTGAAAAAGGAGAAGTAAGGTGGAGTTTTTTATTATATAAACAATCCAGCGATTGTTGCAGATAAGATAGAAGCAAGTGTTGATGCAAATAACATTTTCCAACCGAATCTAGATACGACACTTCCCTGTTTTTCAGAAAGAGCACGGATTGTCCCAACGATCGCACCAATTTGGCTAATACTTGCGAAGCTAATTAAGAATACTGTAACGATTCCAACTGTGCGTGGAGATAATGTTGATGCAACACCTTTTAAATCAAGAATTGCTACAAACTCGTTTAATACAATCTTCGTACCCATAATTCCACCAGCTGGGATAATATCTTGAGTTGGAATACCCATTAAGAATGCGAATGGAGCAAGTATATAACCGAAGATTTGTTGTAAAGTAACAGCATATCCCATTGCACCTGAAGCTGCGCTAATTACGTAGTTTACAACTTCCATCACACCGATGAAGGCAATCATTAATGCGGCAACGATACCAGCTACTTTTAAACCATCAAGCGCACCGTTAATCATTGCGCCGATAAAGCTGTCTCCGAATAAAGTTCTATCAAATTTTTGAATCACTTCATCTTCTTTTTTCGTATCAACTGGTGTTAATAGCGAACAAACGATTAAGCTTGAGAATAAGTTTAGTGGAAGAGCTGCTAGTACATATTTCGCATCTAACATCATTACGTATGATGCTGTAACAGAAGCAGAAACGGAACTCATTGCAGAACAACAAATAATAAACATACGGTTTTTATTAAAATGCTGTAAATCGTTTTTAATAACGATTAACGCTTCACTTGAACCGAAGAATACAGAGTTTACTGCGTGGAATGACTCGACGCGTGGTAAACCAGTAATTTTTGAAATTGCACCGCCGACAACGCGAACGATGAATGGTAAAACACCTAAATAACTAAAGATAGAAAGTAGTGCTGAGAAAAATACGATAATTAATAATACATTTAAGAAAAAGACAAAATCTCTTTGAATTCCATTAAAGAGAAAATCGACACCTGTCGTACCAAGTTTAATTAGTTTGTTGAAAACTTTACTAATGAAGATGATAATTTGTTGACCAATTTTTGTGCCAAACATAAACCAACCGATTAAAATTTGGAAACCAATCATAATAGCAATTGCACGGAAGTTGATTTTACTTCTATTGTTTGACAAAGCAAAGCATAAACCTAAAACGACAAGAATACCGATAATGCTCATTACATATTGCATGTAGTTGCCCCTTTCAGAAGTTCGTATAAAGTTTGTACATAAAACGCTCGTTATATTACTAAAAATAAAACAAAGAGGTTTTATGTCATACGTAAGATGTCTGACCTTTTAGAAAAATAAAAATAAAAAAAGACCCATATGGATTCACTTTCATCTATGAGAGAAAGCTAATCAATATGAGTCCTTTTTTGCACATAGGCTAATATTCATTAGTTTTCCCCATAGTCCAGCAATTTAAGGTTGCCGGGTAGAAACTCTCGATCCATATTATCGAATATATATGAGGTAACATCGTCCGTATTAAATTAGTAGTAGCGTAACATTAACAGAGAACTATCGTCAATAGCTTTTTTTCTTCCGATAGAAATAGACCATATAAGTATGATAAAATGTAACGCAGTGTTATGAAAAAGAGAGGTCGGAAAATGAGTACAAAAATGACGCCACCAGTTGAAAAAAATGATTTTATAGATGTAGTATTTGAAGATTTAACCCATGATGGTGCCGGTGTTGCGAAAGTAAAGGGCTATCCTATTTTCGTTAAAAACGGATTACCAGGTGAAGAAGCACAAATTAAAATTATTAAAGTGAAGAAAAACTTCGCATTCGGTCGTTTAATGAAGCTTCATACAGAGAGCCCATATCGTAAAGATGCAGAATGCCCAGTGTACAATCAGTGCGGCGGTTGTCAGCTTCAGCACTTAACATATGAAGGACAATTACAAGCGAAAGAAAAACAAGTACGTGACGTTATGCAGCGCATAGGCGGATTAAGCGATGTTCCTGTGCACCCTGTACTTGGTATGAAGAACCCATGGGTATACCGTAACAAAGCACAAGTACCAATTGGAGAACGTGAAGGTGGACTTGTCGCTGGTTTCTATCGCCAAGGAACACATGACATTATTAATATGGAATCATGTTTAATTCAGGCAGAAGAAAACGATACATTAATCCAGGAAGTAAAACGTATTTGTGAAAAACACGGTATTTCGGCATACAACGAAGAGCGTAACAAAGGAACACTTCGCCACGTAATGGCTCGTTACGGACAAGTAACAGGGGAAATCATGCTTGTCTTCATTACTCGTACAGCAGAATTACCAAACAAAAAAGCAATCATTGAAGAAATTGCAGCGAAATTCCCAGAAGTAAAATCGATTGTTCAAAACGTAAACACGAAACGTACAAACGTAATCTTTGGAGACATAACGACAGTACTGTACGGATCAGAATACATTTATGACTTTATCGGTGACATTAAATTTGCAATTTCAGCACGTTCATTCTATCAAGTAAACCCAGAACAAACGAAAGTGTTATACGATAAAACGTTAGAATATGCAAAACTAGATGGCAACGAAACAGTAATTGATGCCTATTGCGGAATTGGATCAATTTCCTTATTCCTAGCGCAAAAAGCGAAAAAAGTGTACGGCGTTGAAATCGTCCCAGAAGCAATCGAAGACGCAAACCGAAACGCAGCACTAAACAACATGACAAACGCTGAGTTTGGCGTAGGAGAAGCAGAAGTAGTTATTCCAAAATGGTACAAAGAAGGCATAATCGCCGACACAATGGTCGTAGATCCACCGCGTAAAGGTTGTGATGATGCACTACTAAACACAATCATCGACATGAAACCAAAACGCGTCGTATACGTATCATGTAACCCAGCAACATTAGCACGTGACTTAAAAGTACTAGAAGAAGGCGGATATAAAACGCAGGAAGTACAACCTGTTGATATGTTCCCGCATACGACTCATGTGGAGTGTGTGGCTTGGCTTAAGTTGGTATAATAGGAAAGCAGTTGATATAGGAAAATCTATACCATCTGCTTTTTGGTTTATTGAGAGTTTGAAATTGTATTCATAGTGAGAGGATTTGAATTTGAAATGATAGATAATTTTTGGCGTGATTTACCACGACCATTTTTCGTACTTGCACCAATGGAAGATGTAACGGACGTTGTTTTCCGTCACGTAGTAAGTGAAGCTGGTAGCCCGGACGTATTCTTCACAGAGTTCACAAACTCGGATAGCTATTGTCATCCAGAAGGTATGAAAAGTGTACGTGGCCGTTTAATTTTTACAGAAGATGAACAACCAATCGTGGCGCATATTTGGGGAGATAATCCTGAATATTTCCGTCAAATGAGTATTGGTATGGCAGAGTTAGGATTTAAAGGTATTGATATTAACATGGGTTGCCCTGTACCGAACGTAGCATCAAGAGGAAAAGGTAGTGGTCTTATTCTACGTCCAGACGTTGCGGCAGAACTTATTCAAGCAGCAAAAGCGGGCGGACTACCTGTCAGCGTAAAAACACGACTGGGCTTTAAAGAGTTAAGCGAATGGAAAGATTGGTTAACGCATATTTTCAAACAAGATATTGCAAACCTTTCTATTCACTTACGTACAAGAGAAGAAATGAGCCAAGTAGATGCGCATTGGGAACTAATTCCGGAAATTAAAAAATTACGTGATCGCATTGCACCAAATACGCTAATAACAATCAACGGAGACATTCCTGACCGTAAAACTGGACTGGAACTTGCTGAAAAATACGGTATTGATGGCGTAATGATCGGACGAGGTATCTTTAAAAATCCGTTTGCTTTCGAAAAAGAGCCAAGAGAGCATAGCAGTAAAGAACACTTAGATCTTTTAAGACTACAACTTGATCTTCAAGATCAATATGCAGAAGTACTGCCACGCTCCATCACAGGGCTTCATCGCTTCTTCAAAATTTATGTAAAAGGCTTCCCTGGAGCTGCTGAATTGAGAAATCAATTGATGAGCACGAAATCAACGAATGAAGTACGCGCATTACTTGATAAGTTTGAGGCGAGTGTTAATGTGGTAGAAGGTAGTGAAACAGTGTAACTTTTGAAAGTTACACTGTTTCATTTTAATTAAGGTGAACTGTACCACAAATAAAAAGTAAAAATTAAGTAAATATAATCAATATATTTCACCTGAATTTTACGTAACATTCACGTTGGAGTCGCCCACTAAATTAGAGTTGCATAAAAAGAAATGGACTAACCTATATCAGATTAGTCCATTTTTAAGTGTGTTAATTAATAGTAAATCCCCATCCTTTTTTGCTTTATTAATATCATCCTTAAATGAAGGAGCTATCCCACTACCAACTAAAATACCTTTTACAGTATTTGATTAAAGGCGTTTCTATCGATAGGATCTTTCTTAATTTCTAATACAATAAATTCGTTATTAGAAATATCTCTTAATAATAAATAAAATCACCCCCATAAGCATTAATCCACCTAAGACTACAAAACCTCCCATTAAAATGTTAAAGTAGTAACTTGACGACATTAATTTATACATGCTAAAAGCATTACTATAATCAACATTTCAGGAGGCAAAATAATGGCAATGAGCAACAACGATATATTAAAAAGAGTAAGGTACGCTTTAGATATAAGAGATATAGATATGGTAGAAATCTTTAAACTTGGTGGTATGGAAGTAACGAAAGAAGACGTAGTTGATATGCTTACAAAAATAAAGAGAGCTCCTCAGCATGAATCTGAAAATGATGATGTAATCGAAGATGAGTACGTAAAAACATGCGATATGATGATGTTAGAGGCATTTTTCAATGGATTTATTACTTTAAAAAGAGGGAAGCAAGATCCGAAACCAGGACAACCGGCACCTGTACAAAGCAAAGAGAGTGCGAATAACCTTCTGCTAAAGAAAATGAAAATCGCACTATCTTTAACGAGTGAGGATGTACTTGATATATTAGATAGCGTAGGCGTTATAGTAACAAAGGGAGAACTAGGCGCCCTATTAAGAAAAAAAGGCCATAAAAATTACAAAGAGTGCGGCGATAGATATGCAAGGAATTTCATTAAGGGATTAGGTGTAAAGTATAGAGGGTAATGAGTCCGATGAATCGGTAAATGATATAATAGGTAGAGTAGGGCTTTTGTGTCCTATTCTTTTTTATTTGTAAAATAATACACTAGGTGATGAAATGGTACATACATATTTAGGTGAGACAATTAATTTTCATATAACTTATAAAAAGAAAAAGTCGGTGCGTCTTTTTGTAGATTCGTACGGAAATGTGGAAGTGCAGGCTCCAAAGGGAACACCTGTTGAATACTTAGTCCAGTTGCTGGAGGAGAAGTGGGATTGGATTCAGAAAACACGTAAGGAAATGCAGGAGCGAGTGCTTGGACCACAGGAAAAGGATTATGATCAAGGAGAGGGCTTTCTGTATTTAGGACATACGTATCCGATACAGATCTCCCAAGATGCAAGTATTACGCAAGACAATGCAGTGTTTGAAGGGAATAAGCTAAATATTTATGTGAAAGAGCTTAAGGATGAGAAAGTCCAGCAGGCTTTAAAACGATTTTACTATAAGCAGTGTAAGTCATTAGTAGAGAAGAGTATTAAAGTGCATCAAAGTAACTTCAAAACAAAACCGCGTTCTATTCGTATTACAGATAGTAGTCGTACGTGGGGAACTTGTGATTCAAATCTACAACTAACATTCAATTGGAAGCTAGCGATGGCACCACAGCAAGTAATTGATTACGTAGTTGTTCATGAAATGTGCCATATGGTTCATTTAAATCATGATCGATCTTTTTGGCGTCTTGTCGGGAAAATAATGCCCGATTATAAGGAAATGGAGAATTGGTTAGCGTTATCTAGTTGGAAGATGACGGTTTAATGGTGAACTTTATATAGGTTGCGATTATTATCAATACTTGTCGGTAGGTCGATATATTTCAAAAATCGCTGATATATTTGGAGTTACAATCGATATGTTCAAAAAAACGCTTATATAATTTCATTTATCAATGAATTTTTCAATGAAGAGAAAGTGAAAGGAGATGTCACAGCAAACATCTCCTTTTTTTCAGGTATATAAATCATCGTCCAAACTTCACAACAAAATCTCCGTATACTTTCTCCATTCCATACCCACGATACCCCTCCGAAAGTAAAGCCTGCTGTCCAACAGCGTCACTCATCGGAACACTCTTAACATCCGTCCAATTTCTTTCCTTACCTCCACGCAATTCCTTCACAAAAACATACCGCATACTCCCGCCATATTTCTCCTTCAATGCAACAATCTCCATTCCTTGCGCAAACTTATCTTTTAAACTTGGAATGTTAAAAGGAGCAACGGTGCAGCAAACGTAATCGTATTTGCTATCTTCGTTTTGTAATTCGTCCATGATGACTGTCGCTAATATTTTTTGCATCCCATTTCCTCGGCTGCTCGGGTGAACATTTGAGATTTCTTGATAAATGACGCGATGTAGTTCGCTTTCTGGTATGCCAATATCAAATCCTAAATGTTCATCGTCAATAGGAGGGACGAGTAGGGCACGAAATGCGATGAGTTCGTTTTCGATAAAAGCACCGATCATCATGCCGTTTCCTTCTAGAATGTATTGAAATTCTTCTAGCGAGAGTGGTTGTAAGCGACTTTTATCCTCTAGCGCCTCAACTACGACGTTTTGTAATGATAAGATTTGTTCGATGTTCTCTAGTGATAGTAATGTAACGTGAAATGACGCGTTATTTTGTTTTAATGATCCTTTGTATAGAACTGTCATGTGTTAGTCCTCCTTTAGCGTACAACGTCTTGAAAGACGGTTAGTTCTTGTAATGTATCTTCATTTATTTCAATGCCGAGTCCTGGCTTTTCGTTTAGGCGAATAAATGGTACGTCGTAATGTAGGTTTCCGATGTCTTTCGTGAACTTTAATGGACCTGTAAGTTCAACGCTCGTAATGATTTTTTTCGAGAAAGCGACGTGGAATCCTGCGGAAGAGGCAACGGATGATTCGACCATGGATCCAACTTGGCATTCAATGCCGACCATTTCTGCTTGATGAGCGAGTTTTACAGCGGGATATATGCCGCCGCATTTCATTAGTTTTATATTTGCTTTATCAGCCGCATCTAATTTAATGATTTGGCGCATTTCACGAGAACCTTTTAATCCTTCATCAATCATAAGCGGAAGGTCTGTTTTAGAACGAATGTGAGCCATTGCGTCAATATCGTCTGCGACAACAGGCTGTTCAATCCAGTCGATGTTTAAATGACCTAATGAACGAAGTGCTGTTAATGTGTTGGCGCTATTTTTCCATCCTTGGTTTACATCAACGCGAATCGCAATATCATTTCCTACACGTTCACGTACCGCTTCAATTCTTTTTACATCTTCTTTTACATTTGTACCGACTTTCATTTTGAAAGATTGGTAACCTTTTTGAATCATGGAAGCAGCTTCTTCAGCCATGTCTTCAGGTTCGGCGATACTTAAGACGTGAGTGACAGGGAAGTCTTCATGGTAGCGTCCGCCAATTAATTGATATACAGGTTGATTTAGTTTTTTGCCCATTATATCAAAACAAGCAATATCAATCGCGGCCTTCGCAGTAGGAACACCGTAAATTGTATTGTCCATCATATCGTGTATTTTCTCGATATTCATTGGATTTTGCCCAATGAGCGCAGGAGCAAGTGTATGTTTTAAAGTATGGAAAGTACTTTCCCATGATTCGCCTGTAACGTGATCATCAGCGACGCCCTCACCGTATCCGATAATGCCTTCATCTGTTTCCATTTTGACGATAATAGAAGGCATATCAGAATAAGAACCATAACTAATAACAAACGGATCGCGAAGTGGTAAACGAATTGCGTAAAGATGAATAGCTGTAATTTTCATTAGGTAGAGACCCCTTCCTGTTTACAATAGTTTTGTACATTTGATATAGTTGACGTTAAATAGTCGTTAATTAATGATAAGGAGTTAGAGAAATGATGATAAAAATTGCAGTTGTCGGTTCAAAAGAGTTTATGGAGACACTTTTACCTGTCGCTCATAAACTAGAAGAAATAGAGATTGATCCATATATTTACCTTCATCCGGCGGAATCTTCTGAACTTTTAAAGCGTTTAAAGCCTTGTGATTGCATCTTTTTCTCAGGTGCTTTACCTTATTATATGGCAAAAGAAATAAGAGAACAATTACGAATTCCAAGTACGTATTTACAGCAAGACGAGACAACTGTCGCATCTTCCATTCTTTCTGTCATGTATCACCAAGGGATTCAACCACATAACATTTCAATTGATTTAGTAGACCGCTCATTTATTACAAATGTGTTCCATGATATTGGTATAAAAGAAAGTCCACAAGTGTTTGATTATGAAAATATGCTGTGGAGTAAAGATGAAATAAAGAGAGTTATTGATTTTCATGTAACTAAACATCGATCTGGGGAAGCTCATTTAGCTTTAACTAGTATTCATGCTGTCTATGATGAACTTCAAAAAATAGGTATTCCTTCAGAGCGTATGATAGATCTGAAGCAATCGATTATAAATGGGTTAAAAGATGCGAAAATAAAAGCTGAGCTAGCGAAAAGCCATTCAGCTACTGTTGGTGCTTGTATGATTTCTTCTTTAGAATTACGAGAAGGTTTGCTTGAGCAATTAGATGTCATTTCAAAAGAACTGCGTGGTTCATTTAAAAAAGTTGATGAAATGACGTTCATTTTGTATACGACTCGTGGTGATATTGAATCGATTATAAAAACAAATATGATAAATAATTTATTTGCGAGTATAAAAGGAACGATAGCTATTGGGTTTGGTTACGGAAAAACTGTGAAGGAAGCAGAGCAAAATGCTAAAATAGCTCAAAGTTTCGCGAAGAATAATCCAATAGACCACTGTTTTTATATACTAACAAGTGATAAAGAACTATTTGGTCCGTTCCCGAAAGAACAGAGAGTACAAAGTTTGAAGAATGAAAACCCGGAACTCATGAAAATAGCGAAGGAAACGAAACTGAGTCCAGCAAACTTATCAAAAATTATTCAATTTAGTCAATCACATCCGTCATTGAAGTTTACAGCAGCGGATCTTTCTGAATACTTACAAGTGACTCGGCGATCGACAGAACGGTTATTAAAGAAACTAGTTGATTATGGGTATGCTCATATTTGCGGCGAGGAAATGCCCTATCAACAAGGGCGCCCTCGCGCAATATATGAAATGAATTTACCGGTATCTTTAAGCTTCTAGTTGTGCCTTTTGTTTTTTTAGTAGTTCCGCTTTTTCAATGTCTGATAGTTTCGTAATTGTGAGACCAGTTATACCGTAAATGATTGAAATAATAGGTACGATGAAATTCAATATTGCATAAGGAGCATATTCGAATGCGCCAACTCCAAGTGTTGCGAGTATAAATACACCACATGTATTCCAAGGTACGAAAACAGAAGTTAATGTTCCGCCATCTTCTAATGCTCTGGATAAATTTTTAGAATGTAGTCCTTTTTCTGTGTATGCATTTGCGTACATTCTTGAAGGAACAACGATCGAAATATATTGTTCAGAGCAAGTAAGGTTGGTTGCAAAGCAAGACGCGATAGTAGAAGCGATAAGTCCTTTTGCTGATGTCGCTAATTTTAAAATTTGATTTACAATTGAGCGAAGAATGCCAGTATGTTCTAATACTCCTCCAAAAGTCATAGCGACAATTGTCATAGAAACTGTATTCATCATCGAATCTAAGCCACCGCGGTTAAAGAGTTCGTCTACTAGCTTGTTGCCAGTGTCTATGACAAATCCATTTTGGAGTGCACCGACAGATGCGGAGACAGAACCACCTTGAATAAAGACTTGTGATAAAAATCCTAAAATAATACCTACGAGAATAGCTGGTATAGCAGGAACCTTTTTAGCGACCAATACCATAACGACTACAGGTATGATTAGTAGGAAAGGTGAGATAACAAAGTTTTGTTGCAATACTTGTAACGTTTGATCGATACCTTTTGCATCAATATTGTTATCGCCGAAGCTTCTTCCTAAGAAAGCATAAACGATAAGAGTAATAATTAAACCTGGAATTGTAGTAAATAACATATGACGAATATGTGTGAATAGATCTGTATTTGTTAATCCTGCGGCTAAGTTTGTTGTGTCTGAAAGCGGTGACATTTTATCGCCGAAATAAGAACCGGAAATGATAGCACCGGCAACCATTGGAGCTGGGATTCCCATACTTAGGCCAATCCCCATTCCTGCAACACCAATTGTTCCCATTGTAGACCAAGAGCTACCGATAGCTAATGCAACAATAGAACAAATAATTGTAATTGAAACTAAAAATAGTGATGGAGTTAAAAGATTTAAACCGTAATAGATCATTGTTGCGACGATTCCGCCGCCAATCCAAGCACCGATCGTTAAACCTACTAGAATAATGATAACGATAGCGGGTAATGCGAGGCGAATTCCTTTATACATTGCTTCTTCGATATCGTGCCATTTGTAACCGTAACGCCAAGCGACGATAGAAGCAACGGTTGTACCGATAATAAGTGGGACGTGAGGGCTTTGTTTTAATACAACAATTGTAACCATCATAACTGCAACTGTAATGATAATAGGGATCATTGCTACGCCAAAAGGTATTTCTTTTTTCATAAACTGCCTCCTCATTATTTATGTTTGTATTTTTAGAATTGTCGCAAAATAGACGTTATTAAATTATAATAACTAAAAATCGATATGAGCGTCAATAAAAAACAGAAAATAAGGAATGTTCTATCGTTATGAAGTGAGTTGTCGATCGTATTTAAAAATAAACAATTGACTTTTTTCTTAAAATTCAATATGTTCATAAAAACATCTGTTTTTCATAAGTATAATTAACCTGAATGGTTTTGGAATTTGGGAAGGAGAATGTAGCTTTGAAAACATTAGAACTACAAGAGCGGTTAACTGAAATTTTTCAGCATTTACATGAAAACCCTGAAGTGAGTTGGAAAGAGTATGAAACGACAGCGTATATTACTAACTTTTTAAAAGAAGAAGGAATTTCATATAAAATATTTGATGATTGCCCAGGCGTGATTGCTGAAATTGGAAGCGGAAATCCAGTTATTGCAATTCGTGCCGATATGGATGCACTTTGGCAAGAAGTGGACGGAGAGTTTAAAGCGAATCATTCATGTGGTCATGATGCTCATATGACCATTGTGATGGGGCTTATTTTACAATTGAAAAATATGAGATGGGATAGTGGGACGGTTAGATTTATTTTTCAGCCAGCAGAGGAAAAAGGAAATGGTTCTTTAAAGATGGTAGATAAGGGTGCTGTGGATGATGCTGATTTCTTATTTGGTGTTCATCTAAGACCGATTGAAGAACTACCTTTGAAACAAGCTGCCCCATCTATTCGTCACGGAGCAGCAGGATTTTTAGAAGGAACGATTCATGGAGATGATGCACATGGGGCACGCCCACATCAAGGGATAAATGCAATTGATGTCATTTCTATGATTAATATCGGTTTGAAAAATATATGGCTACCACCGCAAAGTTCATATTCAGTGAAGATGACAAGGTGTCAAGCTGGCGGGGATAATCTAAATATCATTCCAGGTAACGGGCATTTTAGTTTAGATGTAAGAGCAGAAAATAACATATTACTAAATGAATTGAAGCAAAAAATAGAGCGAGTAATTCTATCAGCGGAATCAATGGGATCTAAAGTATCTTATGAGTGGATCGATCTCGCGCCAGGAGCTGAAGTGTCAGAAGAAGCTGAGCGCTTTATGCGAAAAGGCATTCTTGAAGTGTACGGAGAAGAGGGATGCACTGGACCACTGTATACGACAGGAAGCGATGATTTCCATTACTACACAGTGAAGAGACCACATTTAAAAGCTGTCATGCTTGGACTAGGGGCCAACCTACAACCTGGATTACACCATCCATATATGAAGTTCGATCATAGTTGTATTATGGATGGAGTAGAAATATTGAAACAAACTGTATGGAAAGTATTAGAGGACAGGGGCTAGATAGCTCCTGTTTTTTTTTTGTAGGAATTTGTCGTTAAGTCGATATATTCTAAGTTACGATAGATATATTCAGAAAATCATTAATATAATTTCACGTACCAGTTAGCTTGATGCAAAATGAGTCTCCGGTACATGGTGTATAATAATAAGTACCATTTTCTAATAGGAGAAGACGAATGAACGAACAATATTACGATGCTGTATTACATATAAAAACTGTCGGTGAGCAAAAGGGTTTTAACAAGTCTATGCATTATCATCGTTATGAACCGACGCCGTATAGCGGATTAGATGAGTTATTGAATCAATATGAAATAAGAAGTAGCGACCAGGTTGTAGACTTTGGATGCGGAAAAGGACGATTAAACTTTTACATGCACCATAAGTGTGGTGCTTCAGCGGTTGGAATTGAAATGAATGAAGAGTTTTATAAAGAAGCAATGGATAATCTTGAGCGCTATGCACGAAAGGTAAGAAACAGTAAAGATAAAATTCGGTTTGAATGCTGTTTAGCTCAGGAATATGAAATTGATCCACGTGATAACCGGTTTTATTTCTTCAATCCATTTTCTGTACAAGTGTTTATGAACGTAGTAAATAACATTTTACTTTCGGTAGAAGAAGCGGAGAGAGAAGTGGATATTATTTTATACTATCCTTCTGAAGATTATATTTTCTTCTTAGAGAACCAGACTGCGTTTGAATTGAAGAGGGAAGTAAGGTTGCCTGGGGCTTATGAGAGGAATGGGAATGAGAGATTTTTAGTTTATAGATTGGAGCATTAATACTTGTAGAAAAAAGTAAGGAAAGAATTTAGATACCTTACTTTTTTCTGTAACTATAAAGTTATTATTTTCCAAAAAATAAATCAGAAAGACTTAAACGAGATTTTTTGTATGAGTTATTAACGTATTGTTGGGTAATTACATAATAGTAAATAGATTCTTCAAAACTGTTGATAAGTGAGTTCCGAAAATCAATTATTGCTTGTTGCAAATCATTTTCTTCCATAGCAATTATATCCTCAATGGATTGTGAGTGGTATTTATATTCTTTCATAAACTCTTCTTTGGGTAGGAATCCTGATTGTAGTTCTTTAATTTTGATAAAGCGAGTATGTAAAGGTTTATAGTAATTGAGAGTATTAGTAAAGGTATTTAATAAAAATTCTTGACTAAGAAGAAGTGCGTCTAAATTTAAAGACTTATTTAAAGGGTCAATTCCTAATTTTGCAACTTCATATTTAGAGTGTTTATTTAATTTAAAGTATATATTGTTGAGTGAGCTATTATTAATTTCTATTAAGGAATCTAGTATCTCCTCTACTTCCTTTTTTAACGAATTATAAGATTTAAATAATTCTACGGTATTAGAGGGGCGATAGTATTTTATTCTAGAATCCTTCTGCAATTTTCCATTAGAAAAAATATAACTTTCAGAATGAGCTAGTTTCTTGCAAAATTGATCTGTTATCAGGTCAATTTGCCGTTCTAAAGTACTAATGTTTTGTTTGGATTTGTATAAGCAAGTACTTAATGATGCAGAGATTTTTAATTGAGATTTAATAGCTTGTTCATATCTTTCATCATATAATTTTTTTTTTGCTTTTGATGTTAATATTGTTGTTCTAAATAGTATTAATGTAAACGTAGATATAAGAAGTGCTAAACATCCTGTTATAGCATTAATTGCTTTATAATCTAGATGTTTTATTGTATTAGAAATATTATTCCAATGTAAAATCTCATTAATATTTTGTATTAAAGTAGGTTGATAAAATAATAAAATAATAAACCATATTAAAATATTCACAAATGAAATTTGGAACATTGTACTTATAAATGACTTAAGAAAATTGTACCAATGAATAGGGCTAAATGGTTTAGTTTTGTCAACTGAAGTATCTTCCCTATATGCAGATGCATATAGGACTCGCGGAGAGATAAAGTACAAAAGTTTATCTGAAAGATAATATAATTCAGTTATTAATCGTATTACTTTTAGATTTTTGTTTCTAATAAATTTATGATATAGGTATTTCAATACTTTGAACCTGATTCCATGAGTGATAAATTGGAGTACGGCTAAGCTAAGTATAATGATAAAAAATAAAAATATATACTGAAAAATAATACATAGAATAGTGGAGGCAAACACTGATTTAATAACGATAAATGCAGAAAAAATTAACTTAATGAGAAATGAGATTATAAAAAATAAACTATTTTTTATTATTTCCATAACGGTTATCTCCTTTGTAGAAAATGAATATTTGGTATAATTAATCGTTTTTATCCAGAAACAGTACTGGTTGATGCCTCAAATTACGGACAAAGAACTGTCTCAATAATATTATTTAATAGTAATCCAGTAAAAAAAGAAATTGCAGATTGATAATTATTTTGATGAATTGAATAGATATTTTGTGAAAAAAACTATACTAGTTTTAAAACAGAAAAACACTGTACTAATTGTTAAATAGTACAGTGTTTTATGAAGAAATTTTTTATACTTTGAGCTAACAAAAATGTTATACAAGTATGAAAAAATTACTACTATGTCTAAATTAGTTACGGATTAAGTAATCAAATGCACCTAAAGCTGCGTTTGCACCTGAACCCATAGAGATGATGATTTGTTTGTACGGATTATTTGTACAGTCACCTGCAGCAAACACTCCTGGTACGTTTGTAGCGCCGTGCTTGTCTGTTACGATTTCACCGCGAGCGCGTTCAACTGTTTCGCCTAACCAGTCTGTGTTTGGCACAAGACCGATTTGTACGAATACACCTTGTAATTCAACGTGATGAACTTCTTCAGTTTCACGATCGATGTAAGAAATACCGTTTACTTTATCAGTACCAGTGATTTCTTTCGTTTGAACGTTTTTCAGAACAGTTACGTTTGGTAAGCTGTTAAGACGCTCTTGTAATACAGCATCAGCTTTTAATTCTGGCATGAATTCAAGAACAGTTACGTGCTTAACGATACCTGCTAAGTCGATAGCTGCTTCAATACCAGAGTTACCTCCGCCGATAACTGCTACGTCTTTTCCGATGAATAATGGACCGTCACAGTGTGGGCAGTATGCTACACCTTTATTTTTGAACTCAGCTTCACCTGGTACGCCAACGTTACGCCAGCGAGCACCTGTTGAAACGATTACGCTTTTACTTTTCAGAATAGCGCCGTTTTCAAGTTCCACTTCAATAAGTTCTTTTTTCTCTAAACGTTTCGCACGTTGTAGATTCATTACATCGATGTCGTATTCTTTTACGTGCTCTTCAAGGCTTGCTACTAGCTTAGGACCTTCAGTGCGTTTTACGCTGATGAAGTTCTCAATGCCCATAGTATCCATTACTTGACCACCGAAGCGCTCAGCAACGATACCAGTGCGGATGCCTTTACGTGCTGCATAAATTGCTGCACTTGCACCAGCAGGGCCGCCACCAACAACAAGAACATCGTATGGATCTTTATCAGAAAGCTCTGATGCATCTGGACCGTTACCCATTTTAGCTAAAATTTCTTCAAGTGTCATACGACCGCTTCCGAAAGATTCGCCGTTTAGGAAAACTGTTGGTACTGCCATGATGTCTTTGCTTTCTACTTCCTCTTTGAATGCAGCGCCATCAATCATAGTATGTGTAATACCAGAGTTTAGAACGCTCATTACGTTAAGAGCTTGTACAACATCAGGACAGTTATGACAACTTAAGCTGATATAAGATTCAAAATGATATTCGCCTTGAATGTTTTTAATTTGATCGATTAATTTTTGTTCAACTTTTGGAGCGCGTCCACTTACTTGTAGTAAAGCTAACACTAATGAAGTAAATTCGTGTCCTAATGGAATACCAGCGAATACGACACCAGTGTCTTCACCAGGGCGATTTACGCTAAAGCTTGGTGTTCTCTCTAATTCAACTTTTTCTACTGTAATCTTAGATGACATAGTAGCTAATTCGTCTACTAGAGCTAACATATCTTTAGATACGTCGTCGTCTCCAGCGCTTACTTTAAGTAAAATATCGTTCTCCATTAACTGAAGGTATTGGGATAGTTGTGTTTTTATATCTGCATCTAGTATCATTTTGATCGAACTCCTTAGATTTTGCCTACAAGGTCAAGGCTTGGTTTAAGTGTTGCAGAACCCTCTTGCCATTTAGCTGGGCAAACTTCACCTGGGTTGTTACGTACGTATTGAGCTGCTTTAATTTTGTTAACAAGAATGCTTGCGTCACGGCCGATACCGTCAGCATTGATTTCCATAGATTGGATAACGCCGTCTGGATCGATGATGAATGTACCACGAGCAGCAAGACCTTCTTCTTCCATTAAAACGTTGAAGTTTGTAGTGATTGTGCGAGTTGGGTCACCAATCATAATGTATTCGATTTTGCCGATAGTTTCTGAGCTATCATGCCATGCTTTGTGAGTGAAGTGAGTGTCTGTAGATACAGAGTATACTTCAACGCCTAAGTCTTTAAGAGCTGCGTATTGGTTTTGTAAGTCTTCAAGTTCAGTTGGGCAAACGAATGTGAAGTCAGCTGGGTAGAAACAAACTACACTCCATTTTCCTTTTAAACTTTCGTCAGTAACTTGGATAAATTCTCCATTATGGTAAGCATTAGCTTTAAACGGTTTTACTTCTGTGCCGATTAATAACATATTAAAATTCCTCCTAAATGTTGGTTTTGAGCATCAAAAAATAGTGTGCTCATAAAATATATTTTTTAATTAACTATAATAATTCTAATTCGATATTAATTATCATATAGAAGTGGTTATTTTGTCAAGAGAATAAACCAACTTTATATCAATTTAATTAATATTAATTCTCAATTAAGGTTGTTAGAGAATTAAAAGGTAGTTTTCATGTAATCAATTTTCAATGAGTATATAAAAGAGTAGTGTGTATGTTAGAGACATGGTGTAAGTATAAATTGTTAGGAAGAGAATACTTCTTAGAAGTTGTGGAGTTGAAAAGGATTGCTTATTTCTATTTTACAAAGAATTGTGTGATAAATAAAATAAAATGAATTAAAATCTTTTTGAACAATTTTTGTCATCTCAAATATATAATTAGGAAGCATATTGCAATGATATAGAAACATTGACTCAAGGTGCTAACAAGATATAATAAAATCTAGATATACCTTTCAAAAAGAAGATATAATATAGGATGAAAAAATTTCACCCTATTATTTTTTACGACCTTTAGAAAACGCTTACAATTAGTGTGGAGGGGAAACCATGTCTAAGTTCACAAAGTATTTTTTAATGGAAGCTAACGATGTAATTGTATATGTGAAAGAGAAATTATGTAAGTTTGAGGATGCAAAGGGGTTACAGTGTAAAGAAATAGGCGATGGTAATTTAAATTATGTATTCCGCGTTTGGGATGAACAGAAGAATATTTCTGTCATTGTAAAGCAAGCTGGGCATACAGCACGCATTTCAGATGAGTTTAAGTTGTCGACGAATCGTATTCGTATAGAATCAGATGTTTTACAGTTAGAGGAGGAGTTAGCACCTGGGCTTGTTCCAAAGGTATATTTGTTTGATAGTGTGATGAATTGTTGCGTAATGGAAGATTTATCGGACCATACAATATTACGTACAGCACTTATAAATCATCAAATGTTTCCAAAGCTTGCGGATGATGTAACGACCTTTTTGGTAAACACACTCTTATTAACATCAGATGTTGTAATGAATCATAAAGAGAAGAAGGAACTTGTGAAAAATTATATAAATCCTGAGTTATGTGAAATTACAGAAGACCTCGTCTACGCTGAGCCATTTACAAATCATAATAAGCGTAACGAGTTATTTCCGTTAAATGAAGGATGGATTAGAGAGCATATTTATAGTGATAAAGGGCTTCGTATGGAAGTAGCAAAACTTAAGTTTGCTTTTATGACGAATGCACAGGCGCTTATTCATGGTGATCTGCATACGGGTTCTGTTTTTGTGAAAAATGATTCTACGAAGATTATTGATCCTGAGTTTGCCTTTTATGGACCAATGGGATATGACGTTGGGAATGTAATGGCGAATTTAATGTTTGCTTGGGTGAATGCAGATGCGACTATGAAGCCTGGGGCTGAGAAAGATGCGTATATGGGTTGGCTACAATCGACAATGGTAGAGGTAATTGATTTATTTAAGAAGAAGTTTTTAGATGCTTGGAATATTCATGTGACCGAGATCATGGCGAAGGAAGAAGGCTTTAACGAAGTATATTTACAATCTGTATTAGAAGATACGGCTGCAGTGACGGGCCTTGAGTTAATTCGTCGTATTGTTGGGCTAGCGAAAGTGAAAGATATTACTTGTATTGAGAATGAGGAAACACGTGCTAGAGCGGAACGCATTTGTCTTCAAGTAGCGAAGAAGTTTATTTTACGAGCGAATCAATATAAAACAGGCACAAGCTTTGTAGAAACGTTAAAAGAACAGTCAATGCACTATGCGAAGTAAGGGGAGAAGATGATGGAAGAACAATTAATACCCATTCAGTGGAAAGATAATGCTTTAGTTTTATTAGATCAAACATTACTACCGAATGAAGTTGTCTATGAATCTTTCAAGACAGCTGAAAGTGTGTGGGATGCCATTCAAGTAATGAAAGTAAGAGGAGCACCAGCGATTGGTGTTTCAGCAGCGTATGGTGTGTATTTAGGAACAAAGGAAGTTATTCAACGTAAGATGGAAGACTTTATAGAGGAAGTCAAAAAGGTATGTGCATATTTGGCAACATCAAGGCCAACAGCAGTAAACTTATTTTGGGCACTTGAAAGAATGGAAGCGGTAGCGACAGAGAACTCACATTTATCAATCGTCCAGTTGAAAGATAGATTACTAGAAGAGGCAAAAGAGATTCATAGAGAAGATGAAGAAATTAACCGTCAAATCGGAGAACATGCATTAACATTATTCCATGATGGAATGGGAGTATTAACACATTGTAATGCTGGTGCGTTAGCGACGACTAAGTATGGGACTGCGACAGCTCCAATGTACTTAGCGAAAGAAAAAGGATGGGACTTAAAAATCTTTTCGGATGAAACACGTCCTAGATTACAAGGTTCAACGTTAACAGCATTAGAACTACAACGAGCGGGGATTGATGTTACTGTCATTACGGATAATATGGCAGCTATGGTCATGTCACAAGGGAAGATTGATGCGGTAATCGTTGGGTGCGACCGTGTGGCAGCAAACGGTGATGTAGCAAATAAAATTGGGACATTAGGCGTATCTATTTTAGCAAAATACTACAACATTCCGTTTTATGTAGCAGCACCAACACCGACAATCGACTTAAAAACACCGACAGGAAAAGAAATTCCAATCGAGGAAAGAGATGCTTCTGAAGTGATTAATCGCTTCGGACAATATTCTGCTCCGAAAGAAAGTAAAGTATATAATCCGGCATTTGATGTCACACCACATGAAAATGTAACAGCGATTATTACGGAAAAAGGGATTGTAAAAGCGCCGTTTACGGAGAATTTAAAAAAGCTATTTCAATAAGTAGATAGATTTAAAAAGTCAGTCATCATAAGCTTCATACTTAGGGGGATGTATATGTTATTACAAAAAGAAAGAGAAGAAATTGTAGCGTATGGAAAGAAAATGATTTCTAGCGGTTTAACAAAGGGGACAGGCGGCAATATTAGTATTTTCAATCGCGAGCAAGCTCTTGTTGCAATTAGCCCAAGTGGTTTAGAGTATTATGAAACAAAACCTGAAGATGTAGTTATATTAAACTTAGATGGTGAAGTGGTAGAGGGAGAGAGAAAGCCATCAAGCGAGTTAGACATGCACCTTATTTATTATAGAAATCGTGAAGATATAAATGCGCTTGTGCATACACATTCACCTTATGCGAAGACGATTGCATCATTAGGATGGGAACTTCCTGCAGTATCGTATTTAATCGCTTTCGCAGGCCCGAATGTACGCTGTGCACCGTATGAAACATTTGGTACGAAGCAATTAGCAGATGCTGCTTTTGAAGGCATGATTGATCGTCGTGCCGTTTTACTTGAGAACCACGGTTTAATTGCAGGTGCAAATAACATAAAAATGGCATTTACTGTTGCGGAAGAAATCGAGTTTTGTGCGCAAATTTACTATCAAACAAAAAGCGTCGGAGAGCCGAAGCTATTGCCAGAAGATGAGATGGC
The DNA here is from genome assembly GCF_058791555.1 of Bacillus sp. EB106-07-01-XG149. Classification (NCBI taxonomy): domain Bacteria; kingdom Bacillati; phylum Bacillota; class Bacilli; order Caryophanales; family Bacillaceae; genus Bacillus; species Bacillus sp. EB106-07-01-XG149. Next base: position 69,878 of record NZ_JBYTDP010000011.1, read on the forward strand.
GAATTTGGCTAAGAAGTTTGAAGGGTATGGGCAGCAGTAGAATGAAATAAAAACCCCCTCAAGAAAAAATCTTGAGGGGGTTTCTTTACGCCTTCTTAAGCAACAAATACATAAAGTAAGGAGCACCAATTAAAGCAACGACAATACCTGCTGGGATGCCATTAGGTTCAACGATGTTTCGGCCAATTGTATCTGCTAATAGCAATAGCCATCCGCCGATTAAAAGGGCGATAGGCATGAAAATTTGATGTCTTGGACCTACTAAAGATTTCGCGATATGAGGAGCCATTAGTCCGATAAAACTAATTCCTCCTGTTACGGAAACAGCTGCAGCAGCAAGCGCAACGGCTGCAACTAATAAGTATCTGCGTTCTTTTTCAATTTCAATTCCAACACCGATTGCGACTGGCTCGTTTAATGCTAGAATGTTTAATCGATTTGCTTTATAGAAAACGAACGGAATTAATACGATTAACCATGGGAGCATTGCTAAAACGAAGACCCAGTCATCTCCCCAAATGTTTCCGGCAATCCACTTGGCGATAAAGTCCACTTTCATACGATCAGCGGATGAAATAAGGACAATCATCATTCCAGATAGTGCAAATGAAAAACCAATACCAGTTAATGTTAGTCGGATTGGCTGAAGCCCAGTTGATTTGCTATATGAAAATACGTAGATTAGAACAGCTGTAAGAAAAGCCCCGATAAATCCAACGACTGGTAGTAAGTAAAGAAATGAACCTACATCTATTGGAAAGTATAAAAAGAAAATAGCAACAGCAACACCGGCCCCAGAGTTGATTCCGAGAATACCAGGTTCAGCTAAATCATTTCGAGTAATTCCTTGGAAGATAGCCCCTGATAAAGCGAGAGCCATACCAGCTAATAATGTAATAACAATTCTAGGTAGTCTTAAAGAGTATAAAACAAACTCCTCTTTAAAAGTCCCTTGTCCCATTAATGTTGGGAGTAGTCGATCATAAGATAAAGATGCTGAACCAAGTCCCATTCCAACTACAATGGTGGTGATGGTCAGTATTAGTAAAGCGAGTATAATAAGACGTTGTTTTCTTAGAATAGATTGCATCATGAGAATGTTTTTCCTCCTTTACGTACAACGAATAGGAAGAATGGCAGCCCTACAATTGCGACAATAGCGGCAACTGGTGTTTCATATGGAGCGTTAATAGTACGTCCGATTGTATCTGCAAGTAGCATAAAGGAAGCTCCAGCAATTGCTGACATCGGTATAACAAATCGGTAATCTGGACCGACAATTGGGCGTACCATGTGAGGTACCATTAAACCGATAAATGCCATATTTCCGACAAGCGCTACAGAAGCACCAGCAAGTAAGATAATAATGATAAATAGAATGGTTTTAATAACAATAATTTTTTGACCTAGTCCAATAGCCACTTCTTCACTGAAACTAAGAACTGTCAATTTTTTTGCTAGTAAGATAGCGATAAAGATACTAATTGAAATGACTGGAATAATAATTTTCAATTGGCTCCAAGTAGTTCCAATTACGCCCCCAGCAGTCCAAAGTGATACATCTTGTGAAATTTTGAAGTAAATACCGACTCCTTCTGAAATTGCGAGTAGAAATGCTGAAACGGCAGCACCGGCTAATACAATTCGAAGAGGGGACAGCCCGCCTTTTTTCACCATACCAATTCCAAATACCATAATTGCGCCAATTGCAGCACCGATAAAGCAAGCAAATGTTAAGTAAAGATAGCTGATGGAAGGATTGAAAGCAAGTGTCAGTGCAAGCGCAGCATTTGCTCCACCAGATAGCCCTAATAATCCAGGATCTGCAAGTGGATTTCGTGTTAATCCTTGCATAATTGCTCCAGAAACAGCTAGGCCCGCTCCTACAAAAATAGCAGCAACTTCACGTGGCAAACGTATTTCGCGAATAATAGATATTTTGTCCCCTTTAGCGGAGGAAGTAAGTGCTAACCATACGTCTTTTATTGAAGTATCTGCAGCACCTAATACCATTGCCACCATAAAAATAAGAAAGAATGCAATTATGCTCAAAATTAGTTTGTATGTAAAAGCTATAGAACGTGGATTGTCGTGATCTTTTGTCATTCGTTTCACATCTTTTCTGTTCATAGAATAAAGGAAGAGGAATTCTTAAATTAAGAATTCCTCATGTTTGTATTATTTACCAAGAAAGTTCTTCTTGAAGAAGTCTAGTTGGAAGTCTAATGTAAGTGGATCATTGAAATAGAATTCCATCATGTTTGCTTCGTATACGCGATTATTTTTTACTGCTGGGATGTTTTTATATGATTCTGTCTCTTGGAATGAGTTATCAGTATCTTTGTTTTTACTTACGATTAAGTAATCACCAGCAAATTCAGGTAATACTTCAGTAGATAATGCGTAGTAACCTTCTTTTAATGCTTTTTCTTTTACTTTTTCAGGCATTTTTAATTTCATTTCTTGGTACAGAATTTCTGTTCCACGGCCCCAGTTTTCGCCGTATACATAAAGCTGTTTGTTGAAGTTTTCTACAACAGAAACTGTTGCATCTTCACCAATTTTTGCTTTAATTTCTTTACCAGCGTCTTGTGCACGTTTCTTGAAGTCATCAACCCAAGTTTTTGCTTCTTTTTCTTTGTTTAATAACTTACCGATTTCTAAATGCTGTGTTAAGTAATCAACTTTTCCGTAAGTGTACGTTACAGTAGGAGCGATCTTCTTTAACTTATCAACATTTTTAATATTTGATAAACCAATGATTAAATCTGGATTTAGTTCAGCGATTTTTTCAACGTTTTCATCTGATACTTCAGCAGCATCTTTAAGTTTGCTATCAAAGCGTGGGTTTTGTTTAGACCATGAATCTACCCCAACAAGATTTACATCTAATGACATTACGTTACCAGCGAATGATGATAAAACAACAACGCGTTTTGGATTTGCAGGAACTTCTACTTTACCATTTTCAGATTGGTATGTAATTGTTTCTGATTTACTACCTTTTGCATCGTTCTTTTTGTCTGTAGAGCCATTACTACAAGCGCTCATAACAAGAACGAAAAGAACTGTTAGTGAAATAAATAACTTTTTCATTGTCTTTCTCCTTTAACATAGATGATATGTGTATATAATAATTTGTTTAACTGCAATCTTTTTGAAAGAGTAGTGGTAATGCAAAATGCTTATTAAAAATCTTGAATATGAGATACTACAATATAGTATTAACCATATTAATAAAAGAAGATGTAATCTCAAATTTGCTAATTATTAACAAATTGATAATGATTATCACTATTGATTCTTTAAATAATATAATTTTATATAGGTGTATTGTCAATAGTAATTTTGATTGTAAATTTTGCGGAAACAGGTTATATTTTATTGAGAATGATAATCAACGACTAGTAGCTGAGGAGTGACACGAATGAATCAAGAAGAATTGTTTGATGTAACTGTGATAGGCGGAGGACCTGCAGGGCTTTATTCAGCTTTTTATAGTGGACTCAGAGAGATGAAAACGAAAATAATAGAATTTCAACCACAGTTAGGTGGAAAAATACATGTTTATCCAGAGAAGATGATATGGGATGTAGGAGGGCTGCTGCCAGTTACAGGTGATAAACTAATTGAACAACTTGTACAGCAAGGGCTAACATTTAAGCCAGAAGTGGTATTAAATACAAAAGTAGAATCGATTATTCGTAACGAAGATGGCACTTTTACGTTAAAAGCGAGCACTGGAGAAGAACATTTTTCAAAAACAGTTATCGTCGCAACTGGAAGTGGTATATTGAAACCTCAAAAGTTATCAATTGAAGGTGCTGAGCGATTTGAAGTATCTAATTTAAATTATACAGTGAAATCTTTAAAGCGTTTCAAAGGTAAGACGGTCATTATTTCCGGCGGAGGAAATTCTGCTGTTGATTGGGCAAATGAATTAGAACCAATTGCGAAAAAAGTGTATGTAACATATAGAAAAGAAGAATTATCTGGTCATGAAGCACAAGTAAAACAACTGCTGAACAGCTCGGCGGAGTGTTTCTTTAATACATCGATTACAAAACTCATTGCTGGTGATAATCATGAAGCGATCGAATATGTAGAATTAACGAATCATGAAACAAGTGAAATTTCACATTTACCTATTGATGAAGTGATTATTAACCATGGATATGAACGTGACATTACGTTATTAGAAAATAGTGAGTTAGACGTTGCAATTATAGATAATTATTATATTGCAGGTAATGCGAATAGTGAGTCCTCTGTAGATGGATTATATGCTGCGGGAGATATTTTAAAGCACGAAGGGAAATTACACTTAATCGCGGGAGCATTCCAAGATGCTGGAAATGCTGTAAATAAAGCGAAACAATTTATTCAACCAGATGCAAGTGAGTACGGAATGGTTTCTTCGCATAATGAAGTATTTAAGAAGAGAAATCGTGAATTGATCAAGCAGATGATGAAATAATAAAAAAACAAGTATACCCCCATTTACTTCTCTATTCGAGTGATAAGAGAGGTAAATGGGGGTTTTCCTGTTTACTATATTTTCAATCATTATAATGACACCGGTTTCATCAGTTCATGTGATATGAACGTTTTATTTGTAAATCTTCCTAGAAAACAATAAATCTATGTTTTGCTGACGCAGAACAATATTACATTATGCTGTCCCTTTAGCTCGTTCGTTAGGAAATGGCATATTTAATATAGACGCAATATACTGTTTTCCGTGCATTCGAGCTAATGATTCTAATATTTGGCGGACGCGTTTTGTAAGATGTCCTTGTCCCTTTATAGCTTCACAATATGCGTCATAGAAAGCGTATTTAGCCCAAAGGAAATCATCTTGTTGGAATAAAAAATGATTTTTGTACCATTCCCCAATTGTATGGTAACAATTGTTTTCATGTATTACTGAGCTTTGAGAAAGAATACGATTAGATAAAGATGTAGTTAAATGAGAAATTGTGTTTTCAGTTTCAACCTGTAATGTTTTTTCTAACATTGTAATGATGTGACGAGTAGCCATATGTTAACTCTCCTTTGTGTAAATGGGTAATACCATTCTATATTTAAAAAATCCTTACTATATTATTATACAATATATGGAATGCATCCACCTTCTTTTTAAATTGCATTTACAAAATCTTTTTTATTTGTTTACAAAAATAAAGTAAGATACAGTATATATGAAAAAATAATAAAGGAATGAACGCGTTGTATATAACAGTAGAAGAAGCTGCGGAGTATTTGAATTTACCAAAGTCGTATATTGAAGAGCTAATTCAGCAAAAGAAAATTCGTGCATTATTTGATGGAGAGCAATATTTATTAAATAAAGAACAATTCAATACACATTTAGAACAAATGGAGAAATATAAGCAATTAGTGGAAGATATATTGAACGAACCAATTCCAGAAGATATGGATGTTAAAGACGAAGATTAAACTATGGGAGATCCCGTATGAAGATATGCAGAAATGTATCTTCATACGGGATTTTTTATTTCAAGACATCAAAATTTTAAGGAGTCCCCAGGATTTTTCGGGAGTTTGATAGGTAGTAGTCTACCATGTTAAAAGCATATTTTTTTATAGCTAGGACAAACATAGAGAACGTAACCTGTACAGATACATATACTATCAGTGCAAAAGCTTATAAATTAATGGAAGGGGTTTTCTCGTGAGTTTATTTCATTGGGATTTTTTGAAAGACTTAATTGGATCTTATGTAAGAGTAAACAGAGGTGGACCAGAATCTCAAAAAGGAACAATAGTATCATTAGGTGTGGACTACTTCGGATTAGAGAATGAAAAAGGAGAGAACCATTACTACCAGCTTCGCCATCTGAAAAGCATTACCCAAAATACGAAAGATGGTGGAGTAGGTGATTTAGAATGGGTGGAAGAAGACATTGCAGAAGACTTTGAAACGCTACTTCAAAGCTTCAAATACCGCTGGGTGAAAATTAACCGTGGTGGACCAGAGAAAATTGAAGGTATTTTACAAGATGTTTCTGGCGGTTATGTAACATTGATTATTAAAGAAGAAGTTGTGTTAATTGCACTATCTCATATTAAGAGTGTTAATTATAATGCACCGGTAAGTGGAGAGAGTGATGAGAGTAGTGATGAGAGTAGCAATGAGAAAAGTAATGAAAATAGCAATAATTCAAGTCGGGCTCGCGCACTAAGACAATCAAGTAGAGGAAGATAAAACAGAAAGGAGGGTATGAATTTGAAGGATGTATTATGCTGTGATCAAATCAAAGGTTTAGTTGGTGAGAATGTAAAAGTAAATCTTCGTGGACCGGAAAGTCGAGTAGGTGTACTGTCATTGTTAGGAAAAGATTACCTTACACTACAATTACCTCAGGGAGAATTAGTGTATTATCAGCTGAAACATGTGAAGAGTCTAGTCAGAAAAGTGAAAGAGGCACAAGGAGAATATGGTTCATGTTTTTATGCGGAAGAAGATACTTTTTTAGATGTATTAAATGACTTGAAGTATAAGTGGGTAAAAATTAATCGTGGCGGTCCAGAATGTGTGGAAGGTTTATTAAGTGATATACATGATGGAAATATTACACTAGTTAACGGTGATGAGGTCATTTATGTGATTAATTCCCATATTAAGAGTGTGAGTCAAATAGTTAAAAACAAAAAGAATGAAGAAGAATAATGTTTAATAAATAAAAGGGGCATTATGATTGAAAGTGAAGAACAATTTCATATTTCTCTGTAATTATTTTTGGATATATGAAAAGGGTTTCTTACTATTAAAAAACAGAACATTGCCCCTGATTATTTTTAGAATAAAAGAAAGGAAAATTGTAATTTCATAGGAAGGAGGATATAGATGAATGAGTTAAACAAAAGTATTGGAGAAAATATATATGTTAAATTAATCGGTGAAAAGAGATTTAAAGGTGTATTAATAGACGTAGGAAATGATATCGTTGTTCTTTACAATGGACAAGACTACGTATATATATCTTTATACCATGTACAATATTATAAATTTTTAAGACCATATGATGAAGAAATATCAAAGCCAGATGTTGATTCTGTAATTAAGAGGGAATCCCCTTCAATTTCTTTGAGGAAAGTATTAAGTACCTCTAAAGGGATTTTTACAGAAATTTATGTAGCTGGAAATGCTCCAATACATGGGTATGTCACAAGTATAATGAACGATTATATTGTTTTTTATAGTCCAGTTTATAAAACAGTATATATATCTTTAAAGCATTTGAAATGGTTAATTCCGTATAAAGAAAATCAAGTCCCGTACGCCCTCAATAAAAATGAACTCCCCGTGAATCCATTAAATATTACGTTAGCTAGAACATTTGAAGAACAGCTTATTAAAATGTCCGGCAAAATCATGGTGTTCGATTTAGGTGAGGAATCTAATAAGATCGGAAAGATGGCAAAGATTGATGAAGGGCATATTGAAATATTAAAAGCACGTGATGCAAAAATGTATGTGAATATTCAACACGTGAAATCTGTCCATTGTCCGTAGACTAGTTGAAAGGGCTGGCTTTTTCTTTTATATGCAGAAGAAAAGGTCGAGCCTATTTGTTTAGCTCGATTTGAATATGAGGGGGAAAATGAATTGAATAGAAATATGTTAGCTTTACCTATGAAGAGCTAATCTTGTGCAAAATTATAAAAAATATGTACGAGCCATTTTTTCATATATTCAATTTGTTTTTTTTTGAGGGAGAACTGTTCAACTAATATATTAAAGGGGTTTTGTTTGTGGAGCAGTTTCCAAATTCGTTATCGATTACATTACTTGGTAGTGCTGGTGGAGCAGCAAAAGCAGTTTTAGCAATTTTAAATCAAGCGATAGTAAATGAAAAAGACACGATTTATGAAACGATAAAGAATGTTACATTTCATTTAGTTGATATAAAACAAAAAGATAGGACTTATTATGATGAGTTGTTTCCAAATTTAAAAAATCAATTGTTTTTATACGAAATCGACCTTCAAGATGTAGTGACATTTAAACAGCATTTAAAAGAAAGTAGTACGAGTGTTGTTATTGATGTTTCAGGGGCAGATACAATCAGAGTATTAAGTTGTTGTAATGAACTTGGAATTTGTTATATTAATTCAGCTTTGGAAAATGAGGCAGTAGATCAGGACGATAGTTTAATCGGCTTTCAGCTTACGGAAAGATATACGAGGTTTGAGAAGGAGAAAGAGAAATTTACAAATACAAAAGCAATTATAGGATCAGGTATGAATCCAGGTGTTGTTCAGTGGATGGTTGTTGAACTTATGAAGGAACGCCCAAATGAAAAGCCAAGAGCATGCTATATAGTAGAACATGATACGTCATTTTTGAATGATACAGCACTAATAAAGCCTCATACACTGTATGCTTCATGGGCAGTAGAGCGATTTCTAGATGAAGCGATATGGAGTTATCCGATGTATATGAGTCATCATCGTCCCCTTTATTTTTATGAAGATGTATATGCTTCAGAGTATAAAGTAAAGTTAGGAGAGAAAGAGTTTTATGGCTGTTTAATGCCACATGAGGAAGTTTTAATTTTAGGGAAAAACTTCAATATGGAAGTTGGGTTTCTTTACCGAATTAACGAGTATACAACAAATGTAATTAGGCAGAATTTAGATAAGGTAGAAGATTTATGGAACTGGAATCGTAAAGTATTTAATCCAGCGGAAGAAGAGATTGCTGGCGAGGATCTAGTTGGTGTATTACTCGTTTATGAAAATAGCGAGACATATATGTATAACGTGATGAATAGCAGTCAAGTTTTTCGTAAATATAAAACGAATGCAACTTACTTTCAAGTAGGATGCGGAATTTATGCTGGTTTGTGTAGTTTACTTTTCGATAACTTTAAACAAGGTGCCTATTATGTAGAGGAATTATTATTAAATACAGAAAGTAAGTATGGAGAATATTTAAATTTATATATGAAGGATTTTGTAGTAGGGGGAAATGATTTTACGGATGGACTGCTACATGATCGGGTAAGATGGATATAAGTTATAGCGAAAAGGGAGGGGGATGGGGATCCCCTTCCTTTTCTTATTGCCCTGAAAGCAATTTCATACTGATAATTTAAGGAGATAATATGTAGAGTGTTTGTATAGAACATGAGGAGTATTTATATGAACAAATTTAAAAGCTTTATCTATGAGGAAAAAGAAGCCTTAAAAGTATTTGAAAGAATTAACGGGTTTGTTAGTGAATTGATGTTATTAGGAAAACCGAAATCAACGAATTATGAATGGTGTAATATACGGGAATCCTTTTATATGTTGTACAGCTAATGGAAAGTTATGCAGCGCGATATAGAGTGAAATTTCATGTGCAAGTAGATGGAAATCTACCTGTTATAAATGGTGATGATAAAAAATTAAAACAAGTGTTATTAAAAATGGAATAGAATCAATGCCAGAAGGTGGAGATATTCATATTCGTGCATATCAAAAAACTGAAAGGCATTTGTGTATTCCTGTTGAAGATCAAGGCTTTGGTATAGAGAAGGTTGGAAAGGCTTTTTACACAACAAAGGAGAATAGTACGGAACGACTTGGATTGATGGTCACATATAAAATTATTAAGGAACATCAAGGAAGTACTGCGATTCCAAGTAGCATGGGAATAGGGAAAAAGTGGAAATTTTTTACCGACAGCATAATGTGCTAGAGGAAAATATTTTTCAGAAAAGTGTTCTTGTTGTGTAAATATAAACATTTTATAAAATGTTTCAAGAAGGGTTTTTTTTATAAAATACTTCGTTTATAATGGAGGAAAATATCGACATGAGATTTGTTATTCATGTAACGGTTCGGTAGTGTTAGAGAAAGAAGGGGTGCACGCGCATCCTTTTTTCTATGCAGATATTATGAAAGAGGTGGTATGATGGAATTAACATTAAATTCGACTGTATGTTTACACACGATTCAATTTCGAAAAGAGCAAAAGAATTATATTGTAAAAGATACAATTACAGGAGAAAAATATGAAATGCCGCCACTTTGGATTGATGCATTGGCAATGATGCGTGACGGTTTTTTATTAGGGGAAATTGAGGAGAAATTAAAAGAAGAGTATCCAGAAGAAGAAATAAATATGTTAGCATTTACGAGGCAACTGTTAGAGCTAGAGCTTGTTGGAATGGTAGATGGGGAAGAAATAGCTTGTACAAAGAAGAAAGAGAAAGATTATTTAGCTTGGTTACGTCCTCGTGTTGAGCAATTCTTTCTTAGTTTAAATAAAAAAAATAGAAGCAAAGGTCAATGATGATCTTTGCTTTTTTGTATAGTTTGTTTAAAAAATTACAGCGAATGCTCTTGCAAAAGCACCGTCGCTATCTTTAATTTTTAAAGGTGCCGCTGAGAAAAAGAAACGTTTCGTGTGAATGGCATCTAAGTTTGTTAAGTTTTCAATTAAATAAATATTATTCCCAAGTAGTATGTGATGAATTGGTGATGTTTCTGTCGTTACCTCATCAGGAGAAATGAAATCTAGGCCGACCGATTTTACTTTTAATTGAACTAATTCCACGGCTAATTCTTCAGAAAGATAAAAAGCTTCTTGCTCATACGCCTCTGTATTCCATTTAGTAGATAGATTGGAATGGAAAATAACAATATCTCCTTCTTTTATGTCAGCGTTGTGTAATACTTCTTTAGGTAGTTTTCGTTCTTGTACATGAGTTACATCAATAAGAACAGCTTCGCCTACAAATTGATCTAGGGGTAATTGATCAATAGTCGTTGCGCCTGAAATGAAATGAGCAGGAGCATCACAATGCGTGCCAACATGAACGACAGAATGAAAATCTGTAACTTGATAGCCTGTCTCTTCAACGCTTGTAATGGCTCCTAAATTGATTTTTGGTGTTCCAGGGAATTGAGACATATTGTTTTCAAATGTTTGTGATAGGTCAATTACTTTCATTTTAAATACCTCCAATATATGTTTTGAAATATAAAAAACTCACCTTTCATAATCAAGAAAGATGAGTTTTGCACACAATAGTTACGTTTTATCTTTCAAAATGCAATGCATTTTGCAGGAATTAGCACCTATTCAGTTTATATAAACTGAGGTTGCTGGGCTTCAAAGGGCCGGTCCCTCTGCCTCTCTTGATAAAGACATATTAAGTTTTAATTTCTGAATATTCACTACTTTTAAATTGTAATTCATTTCCTTTTTTCGTGCAATACAAAATAGGTATTCACCCAAATAAAGTTGCTCGCATATTGTAGCTTATGTAAATAGAATGCTGCGAAGGAGTGAGTGCAGTGACAGGGAATGTATTGAATTATTACGCTGGTGGAAATACAGCTAGAGGATTTCATAATTTATACGACGAGAATTTAAAAGGGCTAAACAGGTTATTTATTTTAAAGGGTGGTCCTGGAACCGGGAAATCTTCTTTAATCAAAGCAATAGGTCGTGAGTGGGTTGAAAAAGGATATGATATTGAATTTTTACACTGTTCTTCTGATAATAAATCGGTTGATGGTGTAATTATCCCGAAGTTAAAAGTAGGAATTGTTGATGGAACATCACCGCATGTTATTGAGCCGAAAATGCCAGGAGTTGTCGAAGAGTATATTAATTTAGGGGTTGCTTGGGACTCAAATAAATTAAGAAAGCAGAAGGTGGAAATTGAACGATTTGTTTCAGAAGCAAGCAAGGCTTTTCAAACTGCTTACGCTTGTTTTAACGAGGCACTAGTTATACATGATGAGTGGGAGAAAATATATATTAATAATATTGATTTTAATAAAGCAAATGAACTAACCGATCAGCTGATTCAGAAGTTATTTACAGATAAAGGCGGGAAACAATCGCTTGTGAAACATCGGTTTTTAGGGGCAGCTACACCGAAAGGAGCAGTTGATTTTGTTCCTAATTTAACAGAGGGATTACCACATCGTTATTTTATAAAAGGACGCCCAGGCTCTGGGAAATCAACAATGCTTAAAAAATTAGCTAAGGCAGCAGAAGAAAAAGGATTTGAAGTTGAAGTATATCATTGTGGATTTGATCCAAATAGTCTTGATATGGTTATCGTAAGAGAATTAGGGTTTGCAATTTTTGATAGCACCGCACCACATGAATATTTTCCGAGCCGCGAAGGTGATGAAATTATAGATATGTATGCCTTAATTGTGACACCAGGAACAGATGAGAAGTATGCGAAAGAAATTCGTGACGTGTCGATTCAATATAAAGCAAAAATGAATGAGGCGATGTCTTTCTTGGCGAAAGCGAAATCAGTTCGTGATAAATTAGAAAGAATTTATATTGCTGCTATGGATTTTTCAAAAGTAGACGCATATAAAGAGGAGATTCAAAAAGAGTTTGAACGAATTGCGGTTAGTGTAACAGAAAAGAACAAGTAAAAAATAAGGAACTTTGGTAGGCTGTCGGGAATTTTCTGACAGCTATTTTAGTATGTAGTAAACTTAGTAGTATATTTGTCGAATTTCCAAGGAAATAATCAAAAAATGAAGAGGGTATGAAATGAGAGAGAAAATTAGGTTGGAGTTAGCAAGAATTGAACAAGAGAATGATGTGAAAATTTTATTTGCAGTGGAATCAGGGAGTCGTGCTTGGGGATTTCCATCGAAAGATAGTGATTATGATGTTAGATTCGTTTATATGCACCCGGTCGAATGGTATTTATCAATTCATGATAAACGAGATGTAATTGAGTATCCGATTAGTGATGATTTAGATATAAGCGGATGGGATATTAAAAAAGCGTTACAATTATTCGCAAAGTCAAACCCAGCTTTACTCGAATGGATTCGATCACCGATTTTTTATTCGAAAAACTCTCATTTTCCAGAACAACTTCAGCAAATGAGTGATAAGCACTTTGATCCAAAAGCAACGATATATCATTACTTACATATGGCTTCAAAAAATTATCGTGAATTTTTGCAAGGTGAGAATGTAAAGTTGAAAAAGTACTTTTATGTATTACGTCCTATTTTAGCTTGTAAGTGGTTAGAGGAGAAAGAGACTTTACCACCTGTAGAATTCGATCGATTGATTACAGAGTTATCATTAGAACGCAGTGTATTAGATGAAATTGAACAGTTGTTAATAAAGAAAAAGGCAGGTACTGAATTAGATGTTGGATTAAAAATTGAGGTGTTGAATCAATTTTTAGAAGAACAAATTCATTACTACCAGCAATATGTAAAAGGAATTGAAAAGGGATCAGGGATCGATATTGAGAGTTTAAATACATTGTTTCGGGATATGTTGTTTGCAGTATATGAAAAAGAGCACAAGTGAGTTTGTGCTCTTTTTTTATTTTGTAGGAATAAAGAAAACAGATATAGCTGCAAGAAGACCCGCGAATGAGAATAAGTAAAAATTCCATGCTAAGTCATATTGCATTGTTATAATAATACCGACAAGAATAGGACCAGCAATCGCGCCAACTCGGCCAAGTCCAAGTCCCCAGCCTAAGGAGGTAGCTCGGATATGAGACGGGAAGTATTGTGTTACATATGCATTTAATATTTGAGTAATACCGACTGATCCAATTCCAGCAAGACCAATTAAAAGATAAATGATTGTAACAGATGGTTTAATTGTTAATAGTCCAATACATATAGCTGCCATAAGATAGGAGATGCTAATAACAATTTTAGCCCCTATACGATCCGCTATTGCTCCAGCAAATAATGCACCGATAGCGGCAGTAATATTTAGCATAAGTAAAAATGATAGACTAGATCCAAGAGGGTATCCTGCTTGGCGCATCATCTGCGGTAACCAAGTATTTAAACCATATATTAAAAACATTCCCATTATATAAGTAATCCAAAAAAGCAACGTCGCTTTTATGTACTCTTTTGAGAATAACGTAAGAAATCCATTTTTCTTTCGTATATTAGGTGGGGCTTGATGAGTTTCATCTTTTTCATGGAATTCAATTTGAAAACGATTAAGGATTTGGTCTACTTCTTCTTGGCGATTACGTGATAATAAAAATTGAATGGATTCAGGTAAATAACGAATGATGAAAGGAATGAGGAGCAGTGGAATCATTCCGATGCCAAACATAATTCTCCATCCGAAATCTTCTAACATAAACATAGACAAAATAGCACCTAACACGATACCTAAAGGGTAGCCAGTAAACATAAGAGCATAAATAAAAGATTGTCTTTTTTTTGTGAATATTCAACAGTAAGTGCTGAAGCTGTTGGAATAACACCGCCTAATCCGATTCCTCCGATAAATCGAGATAAACCAAATAATTCAGGGGAAGGAGCAAGTGCAGCAAGGCCCATCGTGATGGAGAAAAGTGCTAAACAGCATATAAGCGTCCATTTTCGTCCAATTAGATCTGTGATGGTTCCAACTAGAATAGCGCCAATAAACATGCCAAATAAAGCATAGCTAGCAATTGTACCAGCGTGTGCCGGTGAAAGTGCCCAGCTTTTGTCTTCTAGGAGCTTTGGCAGAACGGCACCGTAAATACCTAAATCATATCCATCAGCTAGAATGGCTAGCCAACAAATAAAAACAACAAGTTTTGTAATAGAGCTTGAAAAGATAGTTTTTGTAGATTCTAGATGAGGTGGAGCTGAAGGTTGCATAGTATTCCCTCCTTTTATTTATAGATAAATATATTATTTTATTTGATGTTAATATTTCCCTTCTTATGTCGAAGTTTATCTGAAAAGGTTTTATAACAAATAAAGAAGTTCAACAGGAATCCTGTTGAACTTCTTTATTTGTTTACTCATTATCAACTCGTTTTAACGGTTGATCTGCTGGACCTTCCATAACATCTCCCTCAATTGAAAAGCGGGAACCATGGCAAGGGCAGTCCCAAGTACAATCACCATTATTCCATTCAACTTCGCAGCCGAGATGTGTACAAGTTGTATCGACAATATGTAATTTACCATCTTTGTCCTTATAAGCACCTGCTCGTTTCCCATTAACATGTACGACAGATCCTTCACCAACTTCGAGATCTTCTGGCTTACGTAATGTGGTTTCAATCTTTCCTTCAATTAAATGTTTCGCAACATCAATGTTCTGGGAGAGGAATGTTTTTATATCTGGATTTGCATGGAAGCGTGATGGTGCATACAGTTCCTTATAGGGATTGTGGACTTTTAGAATGGAGTCCTTCAGTAAATGAGCGGCAGCAGTTCCAGTTGTCATTCCCCATTTACGATATCCAGTTGCAACAAATATATTTGGATTTCTTTCGTTAATATGTCCGATATAAGGAAGCTTATCTAGCGTGATTAAATCTTGTGCTGACCATCTATAGGGAACTTCATCTACTCCAAACGTTGCTTCCGCAAAAGAATACAGTGCTTCATAATGAAGCATTGTGTTTATTCCTTGTCCTGTTTTATGACTTTCTCCGCCAATTAAAATTAATTTTTCCCCATTGTTTGTTGTATAGCGCAAGGAACGTTTTGGGTCATCAATACTTAAATACATGCCACCTGGATAATCCGTTTTTGCTTTGATTGCAAGAGCATAAGAGCGTTCGGCATACATTCGCGTAAAGAAAAAGCTATTCGCATCATAGAAAGGAAAATGTGAACAAGAGACAACATATTTGCAAGTGATGCGATGCCCGCCTTTTGTAATGACTTGTGGATAATCACCTTTTCCCACATCAATAGCTGTTGTTTGTTCATAAACTTTTCCGCCCATCTCCACAAACTTTTCTAAAAGTGTTTTCAAATAAAGGAGGGGATGGAATTGTGCTTGGTTTTTCATGACAAGTGCAGATTGTACTGGAATCGGAATCGATAGAGATTGAACATAGTCACAAGGTATATTTAATTTTTGATAGGCTTCATATTCTTTCGATAAACTTCTTAATCCATTATCAGTAGTTGTATATAAATATGAATCTTCATTTGAGAAATTACAGTCGATTTTATATGTTTTCACCGTCTCATTTATGAATTGTAGAGCATGATTATTTGATTCATAGTAAAGCCTCGCTTTTTCCAAACCAAAATGATTTATTAATTCATCATAAATAAGATCGTGTTGTGCTGTTACCTTCGCTGTTGTATGCCCAGTTGTTCCATTTAAAATAAGACCAGAATCAATTAAAACAACGTTCATACCTTCTTTTGCAAGTAAATAGGCAGTAGTAATGCCTGTAATACCAGCTCCGATAACAGCAACTTCTGCCTTTGTATCTTCAGATAAATGAGGAAAAGCAGGGACTTGAGTAGATTCAATCCAATAGGATAATGGAAATTGTGGAAATGTATCGCTTGTCATTATAGAAACCTCCCGATTTTAGAACAATTTTCCTTTTAATATTTCCATATGATAGGAAATTCATGTGTGCTGTTTTAGAAGGAGTCTATTTTTATTAAAAGAAAGATAAAAATATTTCAGTATAATTATTTAGTGGTATCGGTATGAAGAAGTAGGAGTTGTGTAAAACTAGATTCAGATGAGTTTATTTGTTGTTTACACAGAGAGTTCTTGAATAAGATAGAGTCTATAGTATGTCAGTGTATGTATATGCATAATGGATGAAGCCTTATAAAATCTATGTTTTTTCTTTAGTGAAATAAAGTATGATTATAAAAATATAACCAACTTTTATTACTAGGTCATAAAAGTTGTTGACAATATAGAAATTCTATTGATATGATTCATCATGTGGAAAGGTTGATAGAGAGTAAAAAGAGAAATGTTTTTCATTGATAATAAAAGCGAAAAATAAGTGACGATAGAGTGAGTTTATTTTCCTTATAATAAATGCTTTTTTAATCACCTAGTAAAATCAATCTGGAAGCAAGAATTGATATATGTAAGTTGCGCAAGGCGCGGCATAAGAAAGGGGCAAAAGGATGAAGGAGCTTCATACGTTTGGGTGGTATGCAGCACGTGTATCACCACATTTGCCGAAAAAAGCATTTAAACCAGTTCCTACTCGTTTATTTGGTGGACTGGCTTATTTGCTTGTGGCATTGGCGGGGTTAATATCGATTGGTGTATTTGAATTGAATGTGTGGGCGAATCTAGGAATTGCGATTGTTCTTGGATTATGTTTTGCTTCACTTGGATTTTTAGGACATGAAATTTTACATGGAACTGTTGTAAGAAAAGCATGGCTTCGTGATTTTTTAGGCGCGATAGCATTTATGCCATTATCAACTGGCCCGAAGCTTTGGAGAAAGTGGCATAATGCAACGCATCATGTTCATACACAACATGAAGAGAATGACCCAGATGCATGGCCTACACTTGAGAAACTGAAAAAGAGTAAGTTTTTAAGGTGGGTATATCGCATGCCTCTTCATGTTCGTTCATTCTTTAGTTTTCTGTCACTAACCATTCAATTTACGTTACATTCGACTCGAATGTTCTTTCATTTTATAAAGGATTTTAAGTCATCCAATCAAAAATCTGTATGGCTTCAACTTCTTTTGCCTTGGACTGTTTGGATTAGTTTATTGTTTATTATGGGACCTGGAAAATGGTTATTTGCATATGTAATTCCATTGTTAATTGCTAACTTTATTGTAATGGCATATATCGCAACAAATCATCGCTTAAATCCAATTGTTCCAGTAAATGATCCGTTAGCGAACTGTTTATCAGTAACAGTGCCGCGCTGGGTAGACGTTTTACATTTCAATTTCTCATATCATACAGAACACCATTTGTTCCCTGCTATGAGCTCTAAATACTATCCGTTAGTAAAAGATAAAATTAAAGAAATGTGGCCGGAACGCTATCATGAGATGCCAATGACAAAAGCTTTGGCAGCGCTATGGAATACACCACGTGTGTATTATCAAGGAAGTGAATTAGTGGATCCGCATAGAGAGCATTTCTATGGTTCTTTAGGAAATGGACTAGATCCTCATAATATTTCATATCGTGAGGAACATATAGAGGAAGAAGAGAGTATTAAAAAAGTAAATCAGTAAAAATTGATATATTTTGCAGTGAAAAAGCAAGCCATTTCAGGCTTGCTTTTTTTTATAAAGAGACTTCTTTTTTATTCTTTTTGCTAAATTGAACTGAATTTGTTTCTTTTCTTTGTAATCGTTTCTCTAAAAGATTAACAAAATAAGTAAATAGAAGAACAAGTACGAGGTAATATAAACCAACAATTATGTATGTATCTAATTGTTGGAAGTTACTTGCAGCAATTGATAAACCTGATCCCCATAATTCGGACAATCCTACATATGCAACGAGAGAGGAGTCCTTTAATCCAATAATAAACTGATTTCCTAAAGGAGGAAGAGATTGACGAAATGCTTGCGGTAACACAATACGACGCATTGCTAAAGGATAAGGCATACCTAAAGAACGGGCAGCTTCCAATTGTCCACGGTCGACAGATTGAATGGAACCGCGGAAAATTTCAGTAATATATGCACCGTTATGGATTGCTAAAGCAATTGCTCCTGCCCAAAAAGGAGTGAAGACAATAATCGATGTAATACCGAAATAGAGAATGGCAATTTGAACAATTAAAGGTGTACCACGAATAATGGCGATATATACATGAGCAATACTATTTAAAATCTTATTGTTAGAGATTCGAAAAAAAGCGAATAGTAATCCAATTAGTGAACCAAGTAATAGGGATGTTAGTGTTAATTGTAATGTGACAATAGTAGCCTTTAAGAGTGTGGGATAAGTAGACATAAAAATTTCAAACATATGTGTCACCTCATATTGTATGGATTTTGGTAGGGAATGAAATACCCCACATAAAAAGTGGGGCATAATGTATGAAACATTTGACTAGCTAATTTACTTCGTTTTTTCCTCTTCGCCGAGAATATTACGCCCAAACCATTTTTTACTGATTTTTTCATACGTACCATCTTTAATGATTTCATCTAAAGCTTTATTTACTTTCTCAACCATTTCTTTATTATCTTTACGAATAGCAATTCCCATTTCATCAAGATTTAATGGTTTTCCAGCTTCTTTTATATTTGATTTACCTTCTTTGATCATACGTAAACCAACCATTTGATCAGTGATTACTGCATCAATACGCCCAGGCTCTAAGTCCATAAGTGCAGTAATATCGCTGTCATATTCTGTGATTTGATCTGTATGTT
This sequence comes from Bacillus sp. EB106-07-01-XG149, assembly GCF_058791555.1. Lineage (NCBI taxonomy): Bacteria > Bacillati > Bacillota > Bacilli > Caryophanales > Bacillaceae > Bacillus > Bacillus sp. EB106-07-01-XG149. The sequence goes on from NZ_JBYTDP010000011.1 coordinate 89,015, forward strand.
TTGCAACAAGGTCTTTAAAGGTACTAGCCTTTACAACACCAATTTTCTTACCTTTCAAATCTTCTGGAGAAGAGATAGATGTATTCTTTTTAGCCACAAAAATTTGGGCACCAGAACGATAATAAGGATTTGAGAAACTAACAGCTTTTAAGCGTTCTTCTGTAATTGCCATACTGCCCAATATAGCATCATATTTTTTCGATTGTAGACCTTGAATTAGCGTTTCCCATGGATTTGTAATAGGAGTGGGTTTCATATTCATTTTTTTCGCAAGTGCCTCACCAATTTCCACATCAAAACCGGCAAGCTTTCCGTCATTTTCTTTATAGTTAAAAGGTTTATATAAGCCACTCATCGCATAACGAAATTCTTTTTCACCATTTGAAGAAGTAGTAGCACTTTCCTTACTACAGGCTCCTAGTATGAAGGATGTACATAATGTAATACTCGCAACAATGGTTAATAGTTTTCTTTTCATAAAACCCCTCCTATATATTGATCATACGGATGGTTTTAAGTATGTTACTGAGATATTTTATTTGGACAATTAGTTGTGCACCGTATGAATGTATTTCTCTTCATTTGAAACAGAAGTTACATTATAAAACGTTGCGTAAAAATTGTTTTGCTCGTTCATGTGATGGAGCTGAAAAGAATTGTGCTGGCGGAGCGTCCTCTACAATCTTTCCGTCATCCATAAATATGACGCGATCAGCTACATCTCTTGCGAAATTCATTTCATGAGTGACAATAACCATGGTCATTCCTTCTTCAGCAAGTTCTTTCATAACTTGCAATACTTCTCCAACAAGTTCAGGATCTAAGGCTGAGGTAGGTTCATCAAATAGCATAATTTTAGGATTCATAGCAAGAGCTCGTGCAATGGCAATACGCTGTTTTTGACCACCTGATAGGAGGTGGGGAGTTACATCTGCTTTATCTTGTAGGCCGACTTTTTGTAAAAGCTGATTTCCGATTTCCTTTGCATTTGCTGTTTCTAATTTTTTTACATGGATAGGTGCTTCTATGATGTTTTCTAGTGAGGTCATATGAGGAAAGAGGTTAAAGTGCTGAAAAACCATACCGACATTTTCACGGACTTTGTTTAAATTTGAATGCTTTGGATCAATTCGTTCACCTTGTAAATGAATTTCACCTTCATCATACATTTCTAAAAAGTTAAGACAGCGAAGTAATGTACTTTTACCGGAACCACTGGCACCAATTAAAACAACAACTTCTTTTTCTTTTACTTCTAAATCAATTCCTTTTAAAACATCAAGTGAGCCAAATGATTTTACTAGATTTTGAACCTGAATCATACAAAACCCCCAGTCAAAATATATTTTACAAATGTTGCCCCTTATTTCTGTTATTAGTCATAAATTGTCAGAATCCTTTATTTTTTTCGGGTAATTTGATATTCAAGGGAATAATGATTTTTAAAATCCCTATATCTTTCTATAACGAAAATATGGATAATAATATATAGGTAGTACTTATATTACTTATAAAAAGGAGGAAAGAAGAGATGGAAAAAGAAAGGAAGACATTTTCCTTTGGCTTACGTACACAACTTATGCTATTTACTACAATTTTAGCTTTTATTACATATTCAACAAGCATATTTTTTATTTACGTGATATACGATTATTTTCAAAGTTATGTAAGTCAAACTGTTTATAATATTATCGTTATGTTATTAGGCGTAGTATGGTCTGGAATTTTAGCGTATGGAGCAGCCATCTTTTTAATTAAACCGCTTCGAAAGTTGGAGGAGGCTGCAAGGAAGGCGGCTGATGGCGATATTCGTGAAGATGTCCCGTTACCAAAAACAGATGATGAGATTAAATCTTTAAGTGTTGCATTTAATATGATGCTAGGGAACTTAAGAGGTATGGTGAAAAATATTGATACTACATTTTCGTATACAAATAATCAAGTTCAGCAAATTAGAAGGGAAACAGGGGAAGCAACGAAACAAGCACAAGGTGTATCTGAGACACTTGCAGAGATTTCTTCTGGCGCTGAGCAATCAGCTGCTTCCATTCAGGCGATTGTTTCTGCTGTTGATACAACAACTTCTATTGCGAGTGAAGTAGAAGAAAAGGCAAAACAGTCTGACGAGTTGTCTTTAGAAATGGTTCAAGCTTTAGGGCAAAGTACACGAGTCTTTACTTCTTTAATTCAAGGCATTCAAACATTGGCAAAAGAAAATGAAAATTCGATGCAAAATGTACAGAAATTAGAAGAACGAATGAAACAAGTAGAACATATTGTTTCCGTTGTGAGTGAGATTGCTAGTCAAACGAATTTATTAGCACTGAATGCTTCTATTGAGGCAGCTCGTGCTGGAGAGCATGGAAGGGGCTTTGCAGTTGTAGCTGAAGAAGTACGTAAACTTGCTGATGAAAGCGATCATTCTGCAAGAAATATATCGCAATTATTACGAAATATGCAAGAGGAAGTGCAACAAGTCGCATTGAAAATGACAGAGCAAGTGAAAACAGCTAAAGAAGAGGCGAAACGTGGGGAAGCTACCGAATTAATTTTAAAAGAAATGTCATCAAGTATTATGGAAGTTGCCGATGCAACGAAGCAAATTAGTGGCTATATGAACGAACAAGTGCGTCATATTCATCAAACAGGAGCACAGACGAAGGCTGTAGCAGCAATTGCTGAGGAAACATCGGCTGGTTCGCAAGAAGTAGCACGTGTGACGTTGCAACAATCTAAAAATATGGTAGTAATCGATCAATTGTTAAAGGATTTAGAGAAGCAAGCAGCAGACTTGAAACAAACAATTGAACGATTTTCAATGTAAAAAGGAAGAACAGTATTCTGTTCTTCCTTTTTTACGTATGAAAAGGAGGGATACTTTGTTGAAAACGAAAAATATTGCAAGGATCATATATGGTTTTCACTTTACGCAATCTTTGAAAGTTAGAACCATAATAACTAGTTTGCCAATTTATAATATCGATATCAGGCCAATTGACATAGTCACCTAGTGTATAAGGATCTAAGCTTTCTCGTAAATCTTTAACCCAGCGTATATTGCGATTTTCTTCATTAGCGCATTTCCAAGAGGTAATGTATTCTTGTGCAATAATTGCTTTACGATGGAAATAAGCTGTTTCAGTAGGGGGAATATTTTCAACAGCACCTACGAGCGATTGGTGCCAAATACTTGCATCTTTATTTGGTGCATGAGAAAGAAAATATTTCATGATTTGAATGCCTTTAAGAGGGATAGGTTCATATACGTAGGAACCGGAGCGCTTAAATTTTTCAGGGATATTCCCACTGTTAAAAAATTCAACAGCTTTTATATAAGGAACTTCATCTATAAAGAGAGAGGGGGTACCAGTTTCAAGAAGAGGAGATAATAAGGAATGGAGTTCAGAGGGAGAGCCGATAAACTCACCTTGTGCTTCAATTTTATTTTGTTGCTTTGCGAATAATTCAATTGATGAAGTGAGACGTTTGTCTATATAAGGCGCCCAGTTCTGCCACGCTTGAAATGCAGCGATAAAATCTTCCCATTCCCATGTAATTGAGAAGATTGATACATTTTTGATGGGATGTACTCGAAAAGTTAAAGAAGTAACAATTCCGAAGTTTCCACCACCACCACCGCGGCACGCCCAAAACAAGTTATGGTTTTCAAGTTCGCTTGCACGAATGATTTTTGCTCCGAATTTACCGCATGCTTGTACCATTTCGACTTCTACTAATTGATCACATGTTAATCCAAATAAGCGTGAAAGCATACCGATGCCACCGCCAAGTGTTAATCCAACAATTCCAACGCTTGCGCTTGTACCAGCCGGTATTGTCACACCATAATTCCAAAGCTCTTTATAAACAGTGCCAAGGTTTGCACCAGCTTCAATTGTTGCTGTTAATTTATCTGTATTAACAGTAATGCGATGCATTTCACTCACATCAATAATAAGTCCTCTATTTAGAAGAGAAAAATTTTCATAGCTATGACGTCCGCTTCTTAAGCGAAATGGTATATGACGTTCACGTGCCCATTTTAAGGCGTTACACACATCATTTTTATTTTGGCAAAAAACAATAATACAAGGGAGTTTTGGAATACTTAAATTTAAATTCATTCGGGCTACGTCATAGTCAGGATCTGAAGGAACAACGATACGACCTGTTAATTTTGTTTGTTTCAATTGATCACTCCTTTCTAAAATAAGCAGTTCTTTTTATTAATATATGAAAAGCGTATGTAACCTGTGTGGACAAGAATAGGTGAGGAATGAGATTTGCCTTTGTGAGAAATAAATAAAGCATAAGAATGAGGAATCTACATAGAGTTCAATGAAAACAGTTGCAAACTATTTATATTTTGTTATGATAGTGTTACGAAAACGTTTGCATAAAATTCCGATGGGATGCAAAAGGAGAGAATGATTATGAATAAGACATGGTGGAAAGAAGCAGTTGCTTATCAAATTTACCCACGTAGCTTTATGGATTCAAATGGTGATGGTATTGGAGATTTACAAGGTATTATTGCAAAACTGGATTATTTAAAAGATTTAGGTATAGATGTAATTTGGATTTGTCCAATGTATAAGTCACCTAATGATGATAATGGTTATGACATTAGTGATTATCAAGATATCATGGATGAGTTTGGTACGATGGAAGACTTTGATGCTTTACTAGATGAAGTTCATAAGCGTGATATGAAGCTTATTATTGATTTAGTTATTAATCATACGAGTGATGAACATCCATGGTTTATTGAGTCGCGTTCATCTAAAGACAATCCGAAGCGTGATTGGTATATTTGGCATGATGGTAAAGATGGTTCGGAACCAAACAACTGGGAAAGTATTTTTAACGGTTCGGCATGGGAATATGATGAAGTAACAGGACAATATTATTTACACTTATTCTCGCGTAAACAACCAGATTTAAACTGGGAGAATAAAGAAGTTCGCGAAGTGTTATACGATACAGTTAATTGGTGGCTTGATAAAGGAATTGATGGTTTCCGCGTGGATGCGATTAGCCATATTAAAAAAGAAGATGGTTTCAAAGATATGCCAAATCCAAAAGAACTAAAGTATGTACCATCTTTTGATAAACATATGAATGTGGATGGTATTCAACCTTTACTAGAAGAGTTAAAAGAAAATACGTTTTCTAAGTACGATATTATGACTGTTGGTGAAGCGAATGGCGTTAAGATTGAAGATGCTGAGCTTTGGGTTGGCGAAGAGCAAGGCAAGTTCAATATGGTATTCCAATTTGAACATTTAAGTTTATGGGATGCAGAAAAGAAGAAAGATCTTGATGTTGTAGGGTTGAAAAAGGTATTAACGAAATGGCAAAAAGGGTTAGAAAATAAAGGATGGAATGCTTTATATATTGAGAATCACGATAAGCCACGTATCGTTTCAACTTGGGGAGATGATAAACAATATTGGCGTGAAAGTGCAACAGCTCTTGGAGCAATGTACTTCTTTATGCACGGTACACCGTTTATTTATCAAGGACAAGAAATTGGGATGACGAACGTTCAATTATTAAATATTGAAGATTATGATGATGTAGCAACTAAAAATTTATATCGAGAGAAAATTGCAGAGGGTGTATCACATCAAGATATGATGGAAATTATATGGGCTTCTTGCCGCGATAATTCACGTACACCAATGCAGTGGAACGATGAGATGAATGCTGGCTTTACAGCAGGTGCGCCTTGGTTTAGTATGAATCCAAACTACAAAGAAATTAATGTTGAAAAGCAAAAGAATGAAGAGAACTCTATTTTCAATTTCTATAAAAAAATGATTGCCTTGAAAAAAGAGCACGATGTACTGAATTATGGTACGTACGATTTACTTCTAGAAGATGATCCGCAAATTTATGCATATACTCGTACATTAAACGATGAAAAAATCGTTGTAATTAGCAATATCTCAAAAGAGGAAGCTGTGTATAATGAGGGTTCATTTGCACTAGAACGCAAACGTTTGCTTTTAAATAACTATAAAGTTGCGGAAAATGAACAAGTAACTTCAATCACGTTAAAGCCTTATGAAACAAGGGTTTATCGCATTTCATAATAAAAAAGGATGCTCTTAGAGCATCTTTTTTTATGAAAAAAAATAAATTTCTATTGCAAAGTGAAAACGCTTTTATTAAAATAGATTTATGAAAACGGTTGCGTAAAGATAAAAATAAAGTAACATAAGGAATCGTTTTCATAAGAGAAACAGAAATTATAATTTAAATCATTATGTTGTTATAAATAAAGGGGAGGAAGAACAGATGAAAATTACGTCTTTTGATTTTTGGCAAAAGTTCGGAAAAGCATTATTAGTTGTTGTAGCTGTAATGCCAGCAGCTGGTTTAATGATTTCTATCGGTAAGTTAATTGGGATGTCTGCTGGGGATATTAACGCAGTTCATACAATCGCTCGCGTAATGGAAGACATAGGTTGGGCAATTATTACAAATCTACACATCTTATTTGCAGTAGCAATTGGGGGATCTTGGGCGAAGGATCGCGCAGGTGGTGCATTTGCAGCGCTATTAGCATTCGTCTTAACAAACCGAATTACAGGAGCTATATTTGGCGTAAACGCTGAAATGTTAGCGGATTCAAAAGCGACAGTTTCTTCAGTATTAGCAGGAGATTTAGTTGTAAAAGATTACTTTACTTCTGTACTTGGTGCACCAGCATTAAACATGGGAGTTTTCGTAGGGATTATCACAGGTTTCTTAGGAGCTACTCTATATAACAAATATTATAACTATAATAAACTGCCACAGGCATTAGCATTCTTTAACGGAAAACGATTCGTACCATTCGTTGTAATTGTTTGGTCTACAGTCACTGCAATTGTATTATCACTTTTATGGCCGTTCATCCAAAGTGGATTAAATGAATTCGGTCGCTGGATTGCAGCATCTAAAGATAGTGCACCAGTTGTTGCACCATTTGTATATGGAACGTTAGAGCGTTTACTATTACCATTCGGTTTACATCATATGTTAACGATTCCGATGAACTACACAGAGCTAGGCGGAACATATACGATGTTAACTGGCTCAAAAGTTGGACAAATTGTAGCAGGGCAAGATCCTTTATGGCTTGCATGGATTACAGACTTAAATAATTTACTAGCAAATGGAGATACGAAAGCATATAACGATTTATTAAATAACGTTGTACCAGCTCGTTTCAAAGCTGGACAAGTTATTGGCTCAACAGCAGCGTTAATGGGTATTGCTTTCGCGATGTTCCGTAATGTTGATAAAGAAAAACGTGCAAAATATAAACCAATGTTCTTATCAGCTGCATTAGCAGTATTCTTAACAGGTGTAACAGAACCAATTGAATTCATGTTCATGTTTATTGCTCCAGTATTATATGTTGTATATGCAATTACAACAGGACTTGCATTCGCATTAGCAGATTTAATTAACTTACGTGTTCACGCATTTGGATTTATTGAATTAATTACTCGTACACCGATGATGGTTAACGCAGGACTAACAAGAGATTTAATCAATTTCGTTATCGTTTCATTAGTGTTCTTCGGTCTGAACTTTACATTATTCAATTTCTTAATTAAAAAATTCAATTTACCAACACCAGGACGTGCAGGTAACTATATTGATAATGAAGATGAGTCATCAGAAGGAACAGGAAATGTACAGGATGGTTCATTAGCAACAAAAGTTATTGATTTATTAGGTGGTAAAGAAAATATTGCTGACGTAGATGCTTGTATGACGCGTTTACGTGTAACAGTAAAAGATTTAGATGTTGTTGCACCAGAAGCACAGTGGAAACAAAATGGTGCTTTAGGACTTATCGTAAAAGATAAAGGTGTACAGGCAGTATATGGTCCGAAAGCTGACGTATTAAAGTCAGACATTCAAGATATGTTAGGTGCGTAATAAGATGAAATTGCTAACTTTAAACTGTCACTCTTGGCAAGAAGAGAATCAAATGGAAAAGATAAAATATCTTGCTAAAGTCATTCAAGAAGAAGAGTACGATGTCATCGCATTGCAAGAAGTAAGTCAGTCGATACAAGCTGAAAATGTATGCGGTAACAAGAAAGAAGATAATTTTGGGCTTTTACTATTAGCAGAGTTAAAAGCGTTACATGTAAAAGATTACAATATTACTTGGGATTTCTCTCATATTGGTTATGATGTGTATGAAGAAGGATTAGCGATTATAACGAAGCATAGTATTATAAAAGAAGATACGTTCTTTATTTCAGAAAATAAGGATACAACGTATTGGAAAACACGTAAAATTGTAAGTGCAACAATTGCTTATAATGGTAAGAACATCACGTTTTACTCTTGCCACCTCGGTTGGTGGAATGATGAAGAAGAATCATTCAAAGCTCAAGTTGAGCGTTTAATGGAGCGTGTAGATAGTAATGAACGATCCTTCTTAATGGGTGATTTTAATAATAACGCCCGTTTGCAAGGTGAAGGCTATGAATATATGATACAAAAAGGTTTGTACGACACATATGAACTAGCAATAGAGAAGGATGAAGGAACAACTGTCCAAGGTGAAATTGCTGGTTGGGATGAAAATAAACATAATTTGCGAATCGATCTAATATTGTGTAACCGAAGTGAAAAAGTTCGTTCTTCAAAAGTTATTTTTAATGGTATAAACCGAAAGGTAATTTCAGATCATTTCGGTGTAGAAGTACAAGTAGATATATAATAGAAGAAATCCTCACAGATGATGAAAAGCTGTGAGGATTTTTTTGAGGAATACAAGTATTTCCAAGAGAAAATACTTGTATTTTTTATGACATTTCCTATATATTTGTTATTATTGAATGTAAAACCGATTTGGTCATTTTGTATTCATACTTTGACTGACTTCGTTATATAATGTAGTAAGTTAAAGTTAATGGGAAAAAATAGTTCGTTTTTGGTTAATCCACGATGTAGAAAGTGATATAATTGCAAAATGTATGTATCATTTTCTAAAGAAGGAAAAATATATAATTAGGTGATAACTTCTATGAAACAAATTTGGCGTATTTATAAGACAGATTTACGGAATGTAGCTAAACATTGGGCTGCAATTGTTATTGTTTTAGGATTAATGATTTTACCATCGTTATATGCATGGTTTAACATTAAAGCTTCTTGGGATCCTTATGGAAATACGAAAGGAATCCAGATTGCAGTTTCTAACCAAGATGTTGGATCAAATTTAAGAGGGAAAGATATTAACATCGGGAAAGAAATTGTAGATTCACTTAAGAAGGACAAAAATTTTGGTTGGAAGTTTGTCGATGAAAAGCAAGCGATTTATGGGGTAGAGCGTGGAGATTATTCTGCAAGTATTACTATTCCAAAGGATTTCTCTGAAAAGATTGCAACAGTCTTGAATGAAAATCCACAGAAACCAGAAATTGATTATTACGTAAATGAAAAGGTCAATGCCATTGCGCCGAAGATTACAGCTAAAGGTGCATCGGGGCTGACAGAAGAGATTAGTAAAAACTTTGTTAAAACAGCAAACGGCGAGATTTTTGAAATCTTCAACGATCTTGGAATCGATTTAGAAACTAACTTACCGAGTATTGAGAAGGTCAAGGATCTTGTCTTTAAGTTAGAAGCGCAGTTCCCAGAAATGAATACACTTATGGATAAGGCGTTAGATGATGCGACTCGAGCAGAGGATATTGTGAAAGTAGCGCAAAAAGATTTACCTGTTGTAGAGAGTGTCATAAATGATGGACAGGAAGCATTGGCAAATTTAGATAAGTTCTTTGCAAGACAAGATCAAACATTAAAAAATGCTCCAGGGACGATAAGAAATGATTTAGTAGCAGCAAAAGGCGTTATGGATAGTGCAGCTGCATTTACTGACTTTTTAATGAATCCAGGTGTAGAATTAAATATTCCTGACTTGTCTGGAATGAATGGATTACCTGAATTCCCAGCGAGACCGGATCTTTCTAAGTTGAATAGTGATGGTTATAAGAGTATAGCGCAAAGTATTAATCAAACAGTAAATAATGTTTTAAGTTCATCACGTGCAGGAACAGCTTATGGGAAAAGTGTTTTAAATGGCTTACAAAATGGCCAATTTGACCCTGAACAAGCAAAGAAAGATTTAAATGCGGTATCAGATCGATTGCAAACGGGTACAGATGGTATTTCATATCTTATTAATTTCTTTACTGAACTTCAAAACTCAGCGACGACTGATTTTGGAATTAGCTTTTTCAAAGGGCGAGTGGATCACTTAACTAATGTTAAAAAAGGTATGGAAAATGCAAACAACGGTATTAAAGATATTGTAAATGTTATCGGTACAGGACAAGAAGTAAAGAAAGATGTAACAGATGTAGCAAATCAAAAATTAGATGCAGCAAATGGATTAATTGATCAAGCGGAAAAAGATTATAATGAAACGTTTGTAGCAGATTATAAAAAAGCAGTTAGCACAGTCGATCAAGCTAAAGCTGATGCAAATGCAGCATATGATAATGCGAAAGCAGATTACGATAAAGCAAAAAATGGCCTTGAAGGTGCAAAAGCAGATTTACAAAAGGCGAAAGAAGATGTACAAAATAGAGGTATTAACGGTTTAGATTCAACGAAAGTAGCTTTAAATAGCTTAAATGGACAATTCCAATCTGGAATCGGTTTAATTGATGATATGATTCCTGTTCTAGAAAGCACAAATAAGGTTTTAGCAGATGTAAGTAGTGATAAAAACCTTAATAATGGAATTGCAAAATTAAATAAAGCAAAAAGTAGTCTGCAAAAAGGTGTAGATGCAACGAATAAGGGAATTACACTTCTTAACAATGGACAGAAACCTACAAAAGATGTAATTGAAAGTATTAACAACGCTGCGAAGGGCGGGTCAGCTCAATTAACAGATGTATTATCGACGTATGATTCAGAAATTGTACCTAATTTCAATACAGCAATTGCTCGTACAAAAGAGATGTCGAAAAATACAACTCAAATTTTAAATGATGCAGACAAAAAGCTTCCAGATGTTAAAAAGCTACTAGAAGATTCATCAAAAGGCTTAGTAGACGGTAGAAAGAAATTAGCAGACATTAAAGCTGACATGCCGGAGACTGAGAAAAAGATTAAAGACTTAGCAAATAAAATTCGTGATTTTGAATCAGAAGAGGATATAAAAGACATCATACGCTTATTGAAAAATGATGTTGAAAAGCAAAGTGATTACTTCGCGAATCCAGTAAATTTAAAAGAGAATAAGTTATTTGCAATGCCGAACTACGGTTCAGCGATGTCACCATTCTACACAGTGCTTGCATTATGGGTAGGCGCACTATTAATGGTTTCGTTATTAACGGTAGAAGTACATGAAGAGGGCGCGAATTATAAGAGCCATGAAATATACTTTGGACGTTTATTAACATTCTTAACGATAGGTCTTTCGCAGGCATTTATCGTATCTATGGGGGATATATTCTTACTCGGTACGTACGTAGTCGATAAATTCTGGTTTGTGTTATTTAGTTTATTTATTGGCGGAGTATTTGTTTGTATCGTGTACTCACTCGTTTCTATTTTCGGAAACGTTGGGAAATCGATGGCAATCATTTTACTTGTGCTTCAAGTAGCAGGATCGGGTGGTACGTTCCCAATTCAAATGACACCACCATTCTTCCAAGCAATTTATCCGTTCTTACCATTCACATATGCAATTAGTGCAATTCGTGAAACAGTAGGTGGAATGCTTTGGGATATAGTTATTAGAGATTTACTTGTCTTAAGTGTGTTCGTAGTAGTCATTGTTATTGCTGCGTTATTACTGAAAACACCAATTAACAAATCAAGTGAAAAATTCGTTGAGAATGCAAAAGGAAGTAAAATCATTCATTAATAAAAAGGTTCCTACCGATAGTGATATGATCCCCTTATAGTAGACAGGAAAAAGAAAGAACACTAACCTGTTTACTATGGAGGGGATTTTTTTATGGG
>NZ_JBYTDP010000012.1:0-20340 GCF_058791555.1 Bacillus sp. EB106-07-01-XG149
TCCGCAGGTAGGACTCGAACCTACGACCGATCGGTTAACAGCCGATAGCTCTACCACTGAGCTACTGCGGAATAATAAAGACAATTTGTATCTTATAAAATTTCTTATCGTAAGTCAAGATGTTTTTTCACAACATCTTGTACAAACGTGACATGTTTATAATATACTGGATTGCGTTTTCACTGTCAAGATGTTTTCTTTATCAGGTTCAGTTTCCCTTTACACTTTCCGCAGACATATCTTTTTGTATTTATTTGACGTCTTCTTACATATTGAAGCAAACAGCCCATACATTCATACGTATAAACCTTTTTTTCCTTCTCTTCATTAATTATTCGTTTACAAAAGCGTGGCGCATCAACTTCTTTTAACAATTCACGAAAATCTCTATCCCGGTGCTTATAGCCCCTTCCTGTAATATGTAAGTGATAATGACAAAGCTCATGTTTAATGATTCCGACTAACTCTTCTTTCCCATACATTTCGTAATATCGATAATTCAGTTCAATATTGTGTGTATTCAATAGATAACGTCCACCAGTTGTACGCAACCTACTATTGAACATAGCTCTATGTAAAAATGGCATTCCGAAGTATTGTAGTGATACTTCTTCCACCAGACGCTGTATTTCTTGCTCATCCACTCTCATTCCTCCTAAACTAAAAAATATTTTTACACTTTTCTCCTCCCTTATACATATATTAAATAGTACATATACCCATCCTCATTCAAGAAGCGTGGTTTCTAAAAATATAGCATGAATAGAAATCCACTCACCAACCTCTCATCAATAGTACCTTAGATTTTTGAGAGTAGGATTAAACAAGGAGGGATTCCTATGCCTACGTGGCTAAAAAAACAAATGCAACGCGCATATTTTGAAAAAAACCGGTATCAAATTAAATTACTAAATGAATGCTGGTTTTATTATAGCAAAATACATCAAAGCTCATAATCCATTACACGTTTTATCCCATAAAAAAAGAGAGCAGTTTCATCTGCTCTCTTCTCTTACTATTCTATCGGCAACATGGATAGTGCAACGCGACCTTTTTTCGTATCAATATCATCTACCCATACCTTTACGATTTGTCCGACAGATACAATATCTAACGGATGCTTCACATACTGTTTGCTTAGTTTAGAAATATGTACTAAACCATCTTGTTTTACACCTACATCAACAAAAGCACCAAAATCAACAACGTTACGAACTGTTCCTTCCAGTTCCATACCACGTTTTAAATCTTCTAATTTCAAAATCCCTTTTTTCAGAAGCGGTTTAGGCAACTCATCCCTCATGTCTCGCTCTGGACTAATGAGCGCATCTATAATATCAACTAACGTTGGCTCCCCAACTCCCGTTTCTTGCGATAACTTAGAAATCTCCACTTCTTCTAAGCTCTTTTGTAATTGCAATTGCCCTACGTCATCTTTTGATAACCCTAGACTCTTCAATAACAATTCAACATTTTTATATTGTTCTGGATGAATACCCGTTCGATCTAACGGATTTGCCCCTTCTAATATACGTAAGAAACCTATGCATTGTTCATATGTCTTCGCACCTAGACGCGGTATTTTCTTTAAGTCTGTTCGTTTTGTAAATTTCCCTTCTTCTTCACGCTTTGCCACAATATTTTTCGCAACAGTTTTCGATAAACCCGAAACATATTGCAATAACGCAACTGAAGCTGTATTTACATTCACACCGACTTGGTTAACTGCCGTCTCTACTACAAATGTTAATGATTCATTCAACCTCTTTTGAGATACATCATGTTGGTATTGTCCAACCCCAACTGATTTAGGATCAATCTTCACAAGTTCAGCAAGTGGATCTTGCAGACGTCTCCCAATAGAAACAGCACTTCTTTCTTCAACCTGTAAATTCGGAAATTCCTCACGAGCTAAATCAGAGGCCGAATACACACTCGCACCAGCTTCGTTCACAATAATATAGAAGACTTCTTGTTTCACATTTTGTAATACATCAACTATAAATTCTTCCGATTCTCTAGAAGCTGTACCATTCCCAATCGCAATCATTTCAACTTGATATTTATCTATAATAGAAAGAACTTTCGTTTTTGCATCTTCATATTTACGAACAGGTGGATGCGGATAAATAACATCAATATATAGAACCTTCCCCGTATCATCTACAACAGCTAATTTACAACCCGTTCTATATGCAGGATCTACAGCTAACACAACCTTTCCTTTCATTGGAGGTTGTAATAACAAATTACGTAAGTTCTCAGAGAAAATATGTATCGCTTGTTCCTCAGCTGTTTCTGTTAATTCTTTTCGAATCTCTCTTTCAATGGAGGATTGAATTAATCGTTTATAACCATCCTCAATTGCTAACTTTACATAATGTGCACTTTTAGAATCGTTATCACGAATTACTCTCTTATATAAGAAAGTTACTATCTCATCTACTGGTGGAACAACAGAAACTCTCAATATATCTTCTTTCTCACCGCGATTCATCGCTAATACACGATGCGGCACTACTTTCTGCAACGGTTCTTCATAACTGTAATACATTTCATATATATTCTTTTCATCTTTCTCTTCATCTTTTACGGACGAAGACATAACACCTTTTCTAAAAGTAACATTCCGAATCCAACTACGATAAGCTGCTTCATCTGAAACGATTTCTGCAATAATGTCTTGGGCACCTTGTAATGCTTCTTCTGCAGATTGCACTTCTTTCTCTGCATTAATAAACTCCACTGCCTTCTGATTTGGATCTTCTTTCTTATATAACAATAACCATTCAGCTAACGGCTCTAGTCCTTTTTCTTTTGCAATCGTTGCTTTCGTTCTTCTTTTCTCTTTATATGGGCGATATAAATCTTCTACTTCTTGCAACTTTACAGCTTTAACAATTCGCTGACGTAACTCTCCTGTCAGTTTCCCCTTCTCATCAATAAGACGAAGAACCTCTTCTTTCCTATCTTCAAGCTGCATCATATATTGCCATCTCTCTAAAATTGTACGAATTTGCACCTCATCTAAAGAGCCTGTCCATTCTTTTCGGTAACGAGCAATAAATGGAACTGTGTTACCTTCTTCTGTTAATTGAATAACATGACGAACTTGCTTTTCGGTAAAGCCTAATTCCTTCACTAACATTTTCATTAACGCTTGTCGATTATCTACCATTTCCATATACAACCGTAACCTCCTCTATAATAAAAAAAAGTTGCCCTGTAAAGAGAGCAACTTAAACTGCCGATTTAAAAATCTATTAGTCCTAAACTAATTTGTAGCGCTTCATCTACACGAATCATCATCACTTCATCTAAGTGAGTGATTTTGTCCGTTAAGCGCTGCTTATCGATTGTTCGAATCTGCTCAAGTAAAATAACAGAATCTCTCTCAAAACCGTACTTTTTCGCATCAATTTCCACATGAGTGGGTAATTTAGCTTTTTGAATCTGTGCAGTAATAGCCGCTACAATCACCGTTGGACTAAAACGATTTCCGATGTCATTTTGAATGACAAGAACCGGACGAACGCCTCCTTGCTCAGAACCAACAACTGGGGAAAGGTCTGCAAAATACACGTCGCCGCGTTTTACAATCAAAATATTACCCCCCGCTAACTAAGCGTTCTACTGTATGAGCTGCTTCATACTCTGCTAAGAAAGCTTCCGATGCAATACCAAGATTAATTTTTCCCATTTCAATGTACCCACGTCGCATTGATTCATGTTGGTAGCGTTTCTTCGTCTTATGTTGACGCAATAACAGTTGTGTTGCCTGGCAAATTAGTTCATGGCGATTCTTATTCTCTTGTTTTCCAATTCCGTCCAATTCCGTTACCATTTGCTTTGGCAACCGAACCACGATTTCAGTAGTTACACTTGATTCGGACACAAAAATACACCTCCACCGTCAACTACACACCCAAATATATATATGACACCTATTGTAATAATACCATTGTATGGAGCCTGTTGCAAAGACTTCCTTATTCCTTGCTTATGTTTTCCAATTCACAAACAAAACATTCATATTCTTTTATTTTTATCTTATTACAAACAAGAAACGCAAGAGTTTCCCAGCAAAATTCACATTAAATTATGTTAAAAGTAATGATAAGTAAAAAGCTTCTCATCAAAAATGAGCTTATTCTTAACCAATGAACAGTCCTCTCAAATGACAAGAAGCAAATCATACTACCTTCTATATATTATTCAAATAATTGATTACTTCTACAACCTTGCCGTGCCGTATGAATATTCTCGGCACACGGAAGCTTATCGTTGCAATAATTTCATAATTAATAGTCCCAGAATATTCAGCAACCTCAGTAGCACTAATATACTCATCACCTTGTTTTCCAATGAGTGTAACTTTCGTACCAAGCGGCACTTCACAAGGAAGGTGTATCATGAATTGATCCATTGTTACTCGACCTACAATCGGTACCCTTTTACCATTTATAAGCACTTCGAACCCTTGTAATCTTCTAAGCCAGCCATCTGCATATCCAATCGCAACAGTTGCAATCCATTCTTCCGTTTTCGTTCGGTAAGTGACGTTATAACTAATCCCATCCCCTTTAATCACCTGTTTAATATGAGCAACTTTCGTATGCAATGATAGCGCTGGTTCTAATTTAAACGGTAAAAAAGGGCGTATTTCTACAGACGGGGATAATCCATACATCGCAATGCCAATTCGTACTGCATTAAATGTAATCCCTTGAAAACGTAGCGTTGCAGCACTATTAGCTGTATGGACAAACTTAGGATCCACTCCGAACTCTTTCAACCAACTTAACTGCTGCAAAAATGTGTTATATTGCTTATCAAAGTAAGAAGTCTCCACCTCATCCGCTGTTGCAAAATGTGTATAAACTCCTTCTAATTCTAAAAATGGTGCACCTTCTAAACTCTTTAAAAATCCTTTTAATTCTTTTCGTTCGCGTATTCCAATTCTCCCCATACCACTATCGAAATTAATATGGTATTTCATTGTAGATGAACCATCCCAAAGTTTGATCGCTTCATCCACCCATTCTTTTTGAAAAACAGTTAACGCTACATCATTTTCAGCAGCTACATTGACATCACGAGGCGGGGAAGGACCTAACACTAAAATCGGCACAGTAATACCAGCCCTTCGAAGCACTAGAGCTTCATCTAAAAAGGCAACCGCTAACCTTGTCGCCCCTGCTTCTAATGCCGTTTTAGCTACCGGTACATAATCATGTCCATATGCATTTGCTTTGACTACAGCAAAAATCTCTACATCACTTGGAATGAAATCTTTAATGTGTGTAATATTGTTATAGATCGCATCTAAATCCACTTCCACCCAAGTGTCACGATAAAATGGTGCTCCTTCCATAAATACACTTCCTTATACACGATATGCGACGCTTATTCTTTTATATGCTTCTTTTATGAAATCCACCCTTCAAACTAAGAAAAGACGTGGTGCACATATATCACCACGTCTAAGAAGTTTACTTCACTTGCTTCTCTGTAACTGAACGAGCAACCATTAATAGCTCCTTCGGCTCTAAACCTTTAGACACGAGCATATATTCTACTCCGTTATGCGACCACGTTAAAGAATCTTTCGTCAATGCCCCAATTGTAAAGCCAAGATCAACCAATTCTCCGCTCACACTTATCGCTGACGAAGCCTCTGCAACTTTTGCCTTTTCTTGTATCAAAGTAAAGGATTTCTTACTTCCAGTGTATGTGAGTATCGCACGCTTGCCACTGTCTGTCTTCAACTCTTTTTCATCTTTCAAAACCATACCTTGCGGCGTATCACGCGGATACAAAATAGCAAATGGTTTGTCTTCTTTCGCTGTTGTTTGAACATCTACTTGCGCTCTAGACATATTTTGTTTCGTATCAAATGCACCTTTATCAAATTTCGCATCAAATTTCACTTTTGAGAAATCTACTTTCACAAGAACATTTTGATCATTATCCATTAACTTCACCGAAACTGGTGTTAAATCACTTTTCTTCAATGTAATCTCTTGTTTCGGCAACATGTTTTGATGTTGATAGTTTGTTTTTGTTTTAAAAATATAATACTTATCTGTTTTTTCAAAAGTAAGGTTTTTCTTATCCTGCAAAATATCTCTCACAAGGGATTCATATAAATAAGCCTGGCTACTATTTTGCGGCCAATCACTTTGGAAACGGAAACTCTTATTAAGTGCTGGCGTTAATACAAATACCCCTTCTTCATTTCTTAAAATAATTTGGCTTTGATCTTTTTTCGCATTCTGCAAATTCACACGATAAAAAGAAGGTTCCTTATGCCATATTTCTACCTTGTACTCCTGAGGCTCATTCCCTGTTTTAATAGATAATTTTGCTTCAGCTTGATAACTTTTCATCCCTTTTACTTTCGCCTCTAAATCTCTCACAACATCATCTTGTTTCTTTTCCATACAACCCGCCAACACAAAAACGGTTAATAAACCGACAAGAACTAAAAACAGACGCCTTTTCATCACTTCAGCCCCTTTGCCCCTATAAATGAATGGAAGATGTACCTTCCTTATCGCTACATCAAATATATGAGACAAAGATATAAAATATGCAGACTAGCGTGACGAGCTTTCTAAAACAACTTGAGCAACAGCAAATTCCTTACTATGACTAATTGATAAATGAACAATATGCTCTGTACTTGTAACGAGAATCGGCTTACCTCTATCATCATTCCTTACTTCAATATCTAAAAAACTTACTTCTTTTCCAATACCAGTTCCTACCGCTTTTGAATACGCCTCTTTCGCTGCAAATCTTCCAGCTACAAACTCTGTAAGGCGACTTCCCTTCAGCTCCTTAGCAACATTACGTTCACTTTCAGTTAAAATACGCTCCATAAATTTAAGTTTTCCATCTAGCATTTTTTCAATTCGATTCAATTCAATAATATCGATTCCAATCCCTACAATCATTTCAAAATCCCCTTCTTCTATTTAGCTTTCTTTTTTCATATTGTAAGAATAACAGAGAATCTTTCTGATGCAAAAGGAGTGATACTCACAACATGCTAATACCTTCTGCCCGCATTTCCTTACAACCAATCGTCATCGCTTTACTTCTCATACAATTAGTCATGATTATGTTAGGCGACTTTCTTCTCTTTCCCATGGCATCCTACAATGAATATATCGCTAAAGGAGAATGGTGGCGTCTCATAACTTCCTTACTTGTACATGTAGACTTACAACATTTCCTTTCTAATAGTATTTGTTTATTTGTGCTTGGCTCTTCTATTGAAAAACAACTAGGGCACTTTTCTTTCATCATTATTTTTTTCCTTTCTGGCATTCTTGGAAATATTTCTTCTTATCTCATTATGCCTCTTGAATATATTCATGCCGGGGCATCTGGTGGTATTTTCGGATTGCTAGGTGCACAATTATTTCTATTGTATAGTCGATATCGTTCTTCCAATCCAAGAGACATTGCCATTTTTTCAATCATGATATGTATATTACTACTATTCACTTTCTTCAATCCCTCCGCTAACCCTATAAGCCATTTAACAGGATTGATTATTGGTGGTATTTGCACTCCTTTATTAACAAAAAAATTCGATGGTGCAGAGCTTATTTAATATAAAAGCTCGCACCATCGACAATTTCTACATCTGTTTGTTTACTTAAATCTCTCATTAGTTGAAATAAAGACTCATCCTTCTTCTTCGCCTCAATCATACAATCAATTTGCGAAACACTTCCCTTTATCTTTTTTAAAAAAGATAAAAAAGTATCTACATCAATAAAGTCCGCATGCGCTCTCGGGTCTTTTCCCTCTCTAGGACTAGAAATGTGCATTTTCACTGGTAACAAAGACGATTCCCACGTATGTACAACACGCGCCCAATCTTCATGCCAATCTTCTCGATCATTATTCATCATATGGTGATGCAAATCAAACACGACTGGAATATCTAATTTTTCACCTAAATACAATGTTTCTTCTAAAGAAAAGGTCGTATCATCATTTTCTAATATGACCATCTCTTGGATACTTCTTGGAACATTTGACCAATTTTCTATAAAGCGTTCTAATGCGAGTTCCTTATCTTTATAACCTCCACCCACATGTAATACGCATCTTTGCTTATGTTCAATCCCCATACCTTTTAATAATTTTTTATGCATCTGCAATGTCTTTACAGATTGTTTAAAAATATTCTCTTCAGGTGAATTCAGCACAACGAAATGATCTGGATGAAAATCAATACGCATATTCATTCGAATAGCGTAATCACCTAGTACTTTTAAATTTTCTTTTAAGGGGCGAATATAGTTCCACTCTAACAACTCCTCATGATTCGCTAAAGGAACAAGCTTGGAACTAAGCCGAAAGAAAGATATATCATGCCCTTTATTATGCTTTAATAACCGTAAACAATTTTCTAAATTCGAATTAGCAATTCTTTCGAGTTTACGAATTGCAGCCTCCCTATCATCAATTCGTTGAAACTGCGCATATGTCATCGTTTGAGATGGAGATGCATTCTTTAAATGTACACTCATCGCAACATACCCAAGTCTTACAAGCATGTAGCACCTCTTTTCTACACAAGTTATTATGTAGTATGTACAATTACAGAAATAAAAAAAGAGAATGCCGGCAAAGGGCATTCTCTTTTTTTATTAAGCTTGTGGACGGCTATGATGTTTTCTTTCGCCACGTCCATTTGAAGATCCAGGGCGACCTTGACCTTCACCTTTACGACCACGGCTACCACCATCACGATTACGATCACGGTTACGGCCATCGCCACCACCGCGTCCGTCACGATTGCGATCACGGTTACGACCATCGCCACCGCCGCGTCCGTCACGACTACGATTACGGTTACCATCACGGTATCCGCCTCCGTTACCGCCGCGTTTTTTAGAACCGCCACCTCTTGAAACAACTGGTGGTTCTGATGTTAAAGCGATTGGAGTTGTATCTGGCTCTTTTGTCATCATTTTTAAAGCAGCAGCTACTACTGTTACAGAATCATTCTCTTCTAACATTTCTTCTGCAATACGCTTGTAGTATGATAAATTATCATTTTCAATTGTGCTTTGAAGTTTTTCAGCGATTAAACGTTGTTGACCTTCTAATGCCTCGTCAAGTGTCGGTGCTTCCATACGATCAACTTTACGTTTTGTAGTGCGCTCGATATTTTTTAATTGTCCTGATTCACGTGGTGTTACAAATAACATTGCAATACCTTTTTTACCTGCACGGCCAGTACGACCGATACGGTGAACGTATGATTCTGGATCTTGTGGGATATCGAAGTTGTATACATGTGTTACGCCTGAAATATCAAGACCACGTGCAGCAACGTCTGTTGCAACAAGAACTTCAATAGCACCTTCTTTAAATTTACGTAATACAGACATACGCTTCGCTTGTGTTAAGTCACCGTGAATACCTTCTGCTGCATAACCACGTAAGTTTAATGCTTCTGATAATTCATCAACACGACGCTTTGTACGACCGAATACGATTGCAAGCTCTGGAGATTGAATATCTAATAAGCGTGTTAACACGTCAAACTTTTTCTTTTCTTGCACTTCTAAATAGAACTGCTGAATGTTTGGCATTGTTACTTCTTTTGCTTTTACTTTAATGTGTTGAGGCTCAGTCATGAAACGCTCAGCAATACGACGGATTGGATCTGGCATTGTCGCTGAGAATAATAATGTTTGATGTGTATCTGGCACATCTGTTAAAATCGCTTCAATATCTTCAATGAAGCCCATGTTTAACATTTCATCCGCTTCGTCAAGAACAACTGTCTCTACGTTTTGTAAGCGAAGTGTTTTACGGTTAATATGATCTAAAATACGACCCGGCGTACCAACAATAATGTGTGGGTGTTTTTTTAGAGCACGAATTTGGCGGTTAATATCTTGACCACCATAGATTGGTAAAATACGAACGCGTTTATGTTTACCAATTTTGTACAGCTCTTCTCCAACTTGAATTGCTAATTCACGCGTTGGCGCGATAACAATACCTTGAACTGCTTCTTTATTTGTATCCACTTTATCTAATAGTGGTAATCCGAATGCTGCTGTTTTCCCTGTACCTGTTTGCGCTTGCCCAATAATATCCTTACCTTGCAATGCATGTGGAATTGTTTCAGCTTGAATCGGCGTAGCCTCTTCAAAGCCCATACTTTCAACAGATTGTAGTAAAGACTCACTTAATCCTAATTCTCGAAATGTTGTCAATGTTACTTCTCCTTTTCTATCCTATACTTATCATTTAAAAAAAGGCGTTTTCCGAATTTGCGGAAAAGCCCTTTTCCTGAATGCTCACGTATATAAACGGGCGTATATTCTTCGCGAAAATACTTCTAAACGTTATTACACTTTATCAATTATAAGTTTTGTATGTGCAAAAAGCAAACCCAACTGTTACCTTATTTTCATATTCAGAGTTTTTTTCTTCACTTTTATTTTTTTATATTTACTGTAAGCGCTTATTATAAGTTTCTTCTATTTTCGCATCTATCATCCCTATTTATATACACCAATTATTTCAACATCGTAATTACTTCTTCCAATTTCATGCCACGAGATGCTTTTATTAATACAACATCTTTCACATCAACTACTGCTTGTAACTCTTTTACTAGCTCTTCTTTATTATCATACGCTTTTACACGCTCAATAGGGAAATTAATTTTCGCTCCTTCAGCAATTTGAGCCCCTAATTTACCATATGTGAACACATATGCAATTTTTGCTGGATCGATTAATTTACCGACTTCATAATGAAACTGTACTTCTTGATTTCCAAGCTCTAACATATCACCGAGTACAACGATCTTCTTAGCAAATCCATCTAAACCGTTCATTAAGTCGAATGCTGCTTCCATAGCTGTCGGACTTGCATTATAAGCATCATTGATAATTGTTAATCCACTATCCGTTTTTACAATTTCCATACGCATGCCCGTCATTTGAAGTGTTACTAAACCTTGTTTCATTTCTTCCCATGTTACACCAAAATGTTTCGCAATTGCCATTGAAGCAAGCGTATTATACACATTATGTTTCCCCAATACTGGTAAGTAGAATGAAATATTTTCATCTCTATTCATTTTAAAATGTGTCCCAGTCGCCTGTAATGCTACAGTCGTTGGATAATAATCATTTGCTCTAGCATCACCAAACGTAACTGTTTCAGCTATTAAATTCATTTCAGGAACACGATTTGTTAATAATGGCTCATCTCCGTTATATACGAATACTCCACCTTCTTGTAATCCTGTCACAATTTCTAATTTCGCTTCAGCAATTGCTTCACGAGAGCCTAAATCCATTAAATGCGCCTCACCGATGTTCGTAATGATAGCTGCATTTGGACGTGCTAACTTAGATAAGAATTCAATTTCCCCTCGGCTCGACATACCCATCTCTAATACAGCTACTTCTGTATTTTCTTCTAAGTTTAAAATAGTAAGAGGTAACCCAATATGGTTATTGAAGTTTCCTTCTGTTTTTTGAACTTTGAATTTAGTCGCAAGAAGACTTGTTACAATATCTTTTGTAGATGTTTTACCATTACTCCCTGTCACACCAATAACTTTCACATCCAATTGATCGCGATAGTTTTTCGCTAACATTTGTAATGCCGATAGCGTGTCTTCTACAAAAATAACGGGAAGGTTCTCAGGTGGATTTGCTACATCTTTCATCCATAATGTCGCCACAGCTCCATTTTCAACGGCTTTATCTACAAAAGCATGTCCATCGAAACGTTCACCTTGAATCGGAACATATAGGTTGCCTTTTTCGACTTTTCTCGTATCAATAGACACTCCTTGTATAGTAATTCCCTCATATTGCTCTGCTAATCCCGTACCATTTACCATCTGTTCTACTTGTTTTAACGTTCGATTTATCATGAGAACACTCCTTACATAGAGGAAGCACTATTCCTGCGAATAGTGCTTCCTCCTTTTTTGTTAGATTGTATATTTAATTTTTTGTTTTTCTTCGTGACGCTCAATCGCTAAACGAATTAGCTCTTCAATTAATTCCGGATACGGTAATCCAGTATGTTGCCATAGTAGAGGGAACATACTAAACGGCGTAAACCCTGGCATCGTATTCACTTCGTTAATATATACTTCTCCATCTTTCGTTAAGAAGAAATCAGCTCTTGTTAAGCCAGCACTATCTAACGATTGGAATGCAATAATTGCATCTCGCTTAATGACATTAGACTCTTCTTCTGTCATTTCAGCCGGAATAATTAATGCTGTATCGCCATCGATATATTTCGACTTATAATCATAGAAGTCCTTTTTCGGTACGATTTCACCTACAACTGAACATTTCGGTTCATCATTACCTAATACACCAACTTCTACTTCACGTCCAACGATATTTTCTTCTACAATAATTTTGCGGTCAAATTGGAATGCCTCTTCAAATGCATTCTCAAGCTCTTCACGATTTTTACACTTATTAATACCAACACTTGAACCAAGGTTTGCTGGTTTTACGAAGCAAGGATATCCTAAAACTTCTTCTACTTTTTCATATGCTGTTTCACAATCTTTTTCCCACGCACTACGAATAAACGATGCATACTTCGCTTGTTTCAATCCAGCTTCTGCGAAGATGTTTTTCATAACAACTTTATCCATACCAGCAGCAGATGCTAGAACACCATTTCCTACATAAGGAATGTTCATTAATTCTAATAATCCTTGAACCGTTCCATCTTCACCATTTGGTCCATGTAATAATGGGAAAATAACGTCGATAGCATTTTCCTCAGAAGCTGCAGATGGAATGATTTCTGTGCTTAATGATAACGGAGAAATCGCATTTTCTGCGCCGCTCATTTTTAGAACTTCAACATCTGTTACTTCACCTTCAATACGCTCACCGCGAACCCATTGACCTTGTTCTGTAATATAAATTGGATGAATCTCGAATTTATCTTGATTTAATGCTTTAATAGCAGCAAGAGCCGTTTGTAGCGAAACTTGATGCTCAGCTGATTTTCCACCATATAATAAACCTAATTTAATTTTTGTCACTGAAATCACCCTAACCAATTGTTTTCATTTTTCTATTTTAGCACTTTTTATAAAAATAGGTAGTTCCTATTTGAAATAAAATGTAACTTCCACAAATAATTAAATGACACCACTTATTGGTTTTCTATACTTTTTCTACTTAACTTTCTTCATAAATATACAAAATTAAATTCTAAAATACAGTGAAACTTTAATTAACGAGGGGCCATCCCCACTAATTATCAGCCCGCACCAATCGGGCAGTTATCTCCCGCCGAATTTTGAGGTGGAATTCTTACTGCCCACAAATAGCGGGATAAAATTGTAATCCAATCTAGTTATGTACCTAAAATATGTAGAAATCCCCTTTTTGTGTATGTCATCTACTCATTAAGAAGATTGTTTGGTCAGTGTGCCTTTTTGCCTTTGCTCAACGAGACGATCTAAAGAAACATATACAATACCTGCAACTACACATCCTACAGCTAAAATTGTAAATAGAAAGTGGCCAAGTAATCGATCCAATAAAAAACCGCCAAGAAGTGGACCGAATGCGCCTCCTGTAATCCACTGCAAACTGGCAGCTCCCATATAAGTCCCTCTCAAGTGCTCAGGGGCCAAATTCGCTACAAACGTCATCTGTACAGGCGACATAATCATCTCACCTAACGTATATATGGCATAAACGAACAGCAACGTTATTAAAATAATCGTAGCATTTGCATCAAATTCTCCAAACCACTTCGGTAACCATCCTATAAAGAACAAACCAACTCCGAACAAACATGCACCATATAACATCGTCTTTCCGACAGGTTTATCTGTGGCCCATTTTGAAATTTGAAATTGGAACAACACAACTAATAGTCCATTTAAAGCCATTAAATATGGATATGGATTGTTAGTTCCAAAAATGCCTTTCATTTCATTATCAAAGTGCAGCGGCAACATGCCTTCTGTTTGAGAAAATCCCATCGAAATAATGATACCTGCTAACAAATAAATCATTAGTGCCTTATCTCTCATTACAATTTTCCAAACCACCCCTGATTCCTTTTCTTTATTCTCTTCTTTATTCGCACTCTTTGGCATTGTCTCTTGAATAAGAATGAATACAAGTAATGCATAAAATAACATCGTAGACGAGGCAATAATAAACACAAGGTTCTTCGACAACATAACTACTGAAGCACCCATTATCGGGCCAATTGCAGCACCTATATTGTGCCCCATTCGTAATAAACCATATGCTTCTGTTCTTTTTTCAGGTGCTGTTACATCCGCAACCATTGCTGATGCAGCGGGATGGAATAATGAATTACTGAGCCCTAAAAAAATAGATAAAATAGCATAAGGAATAAATCCTTCTATAAATAAAAAACCTAGCATGAACAAAGCATTACTCACCATTGAAAAAATCATTATTGGCTTTCTTCCATATATATCAGCAATCCTCCCACCAAGAAGAGAACCGAAACTTGCGGCAATCGGAGAAAGTGCCATAATAACCCCTACTTCCAATAACGAATCCACCTTATCTTTTAAATATAGTGCAAAAAAAGGCATCAACATCATCATTGCAATTCCATTTAACGTTTCGCCAATAAACCGAATCCATATGTTTCGGTCCATCTCCCTTAACTCACGCCACGTATTTTTCATACATTCCCCCCTCAGTTCCCCAACAATTATATTATATACACAATCAGAAAAATGTAAATTTTCAGAACAAAAAAATCCATCCTAACAGAATTAGAATGGATTTTTCAACTTATAAATTTGCTGCATCTTCTTCGTCTTTACTATTATTTAAAGCACTATGTTTTCGGCTATATAAGAAGTAAACCGCAATACCGATAACCATCCATACCCCAAAACTAATCCAAGCAGTTCCGGATAACTGAAGCATTAAATATAAACAAAAAATCACCGTTAATGCTGGTAAAAATGGTACAAGCGGTGCCTTAAATGCTCTTGGTAAATCCGGATGAGTTCTTCTCATTACAATAACAGCAACAGCTACAAGTGCAAAGGCTGATAAAGTCCCCATATTTACAAGATGCGCTAACACATTTAAATCTATTAATCCTGAAATAAGTGCTGCAATAATTCCTGTTGTCCATGTATTTAAAAATGGTGTTTTAAATTTTGGATGGACTTTAGCAAGGCGCTTCGGCAATAATCCATCTCTACTCATTGCATACGAAACACGTACTTGCCCATACATCATAACTAACATTACTGTTGTGATTCCTGTAATTGCTCCTACTGAAATTACTCCCGCTAAACTATCTTGTCCAATAAATTGAAGTGCAAAAGCAACTGGATCTGATATATTTAACTGTCCGTATGGAACAATTCCTGTCAAAATAAGTGAAACAACAATATAAAGAACCGTACAAATTAATAAAGATGCAATAATGCCAATTGGTAAATCACGTTGTGGACGTTTCACTTCTTCTGCTGCCGTTGAAACTGCATCAAACCCTATGAATGCAAAAAACACTGTAGCAGCTCCAGCCATTACACCATCTAAGCCAAACGGCATAAAAGGTGTCCAATTTTCAGGTTTTACATAATTAAAACCAGCAAAGATAAATATGAGAACAACCGCTAATTTAATAAACACCATAATGTTATTTATTCGTGCACTTTCACGAACACCTCTAGATAAAAGAACTGTCATCACTAAAATAATTAGAACCGCAGGCAAATCAATTATTCCACCCTTTCCTGTACCAGGGGCCGAGGAGAGAATGGTAGGAATATGGATCCCAAATCCCTTTAATAAAGATTGAAAATAAGCGGACCAACCATTTGCTACAGCAGATGTAGCGAGTAAATACTCAAGCATTAAGTCCCATCCAATTAAAAATGCGAATACCTCTCCCATCGTCGCATATGTGTACGTATACACACTGCCTGAGACAGGAACTGAAGAAGCGAATTCAGCATAACAAAATGCAGCAAAGGCACAGGCTAAAGCGGCTATCGCAAATGATAATATAATAGCTGGTCCAGAATGTTTTGCTGCTACCACGCCCGTTAGAACAAAAATACCTGTTCCAACAATTGCCCCGATTCCAAGCATAGTTAAATCCAATGCACCCAATGTTCTTGCTAACGTCTTTTGCTTACTCTCTTGCATTAGCTTTGCAATAGGCTTCTTTTGAAAAATTTGCTTCATAGCATGCTCCTCCAAGTTTTAAATTTTCTGAAAATTTTTAATTCGCTTTTTATTTTACTCATTGCACTTTCCCCAGTCAATACTTTTGTCGAAATAAGTAGAAATCTTTCGGAACATACAATATCCTTATCGTTGTTTCTATATATCTTTCCGTAATTTTTTTTGGTATTATTATACATGTCGATTCCACAAAAGAGGCATGCTCACTTATTGAGCATGCCTCTTTTTACCTATTTCACAGTATGTGAACCTTCTTCAATCCAGCTATACATATATTTTTCATCTTCTGTTTCATGTGCTTGCTTTACAATACGAAGCGGACGGAACGTGTCTATCATAACAGCTAGTTCAAGTGTTTCTTTCTTCCCTATACTTCCCTCTGTTTTTCCAGGATGCGGCCCATGAGGAATTCCGCTCGGATGAAGTGTAATAGAACCTTCTTCCACACCTTTCCGGCTCATAAAGTTTCCTTCTACATAGTACAGTACTTCATCACTATTCACGTTACTATGATAATATGGTGCCGGAATAGATTCTGGATGATAGTCGTATAAACGTGGTACGAAAGAACAAATAACGAAATTGTGACCTTCGAACGTTTGATGTACTGGAGGTGGCTGATGAATACGACCTGTGATTGGTTCAAAGTCCTCTACATTAAAGACCCACGGATATAAATAACCATCCCAACCAACAACATCTAACGGATGGTGCCCTAAAACATGTTTATGCATATACCCTCGCGACTTTGTCATTACGACAAACTCACCTTTTTCATCATACGTCTCTAATTTTTCAGGACCACGAATATCTCTCTCACAAAACGGACTATGCTCTAACAATTGTCCATATTCATTCCGATAGCGACGCGGCGTTGTGATTTGACTATTTGCCTCTACAACGAGAAACTTAGTCTCTCCTTCATCTGGAATAACACGATAAATCGTTCCAATTGGGATTGTTACATAATCACCTTTTCGATAGTGAATCGTTCCAAACATCGTTTCAATTTTCCCTGTTCCATAATGAACAAATAACATTTCATCACCATCACCATTACGGTAGAAATAGTCCATTTTTTCTGTTGGAGCCACTACTCCAATTAATAAATCCTCATTCCCAAGCATAAAATTCCTTCCGCTTACTGCATCGCCAGTTTTTTTATTTTCTTTTGTGCGAAAATGACGATGAGCAAGAGCTACATCTTCTTCATACTGCAACTGACAAGAATGAGATAATGCCGCATGACCTACTTCCGTTGGCATATAATGATGGTACAAAATAGATTGCGTACCAGAAAAACCTTTTGTTCCCATTACCTGTTCGCGATAAAGCGACCCATCTTTTTTACGGAATTGTACATGTCGTTTATGAGGTAGCTCCCCCATGTGACGATAAAACATGCCCATCACCTGCTTCCATTTCTTTTTTGACCGTATTACATAACGTACCTAAACCAGTAATCGTAAGTTCTACAACATCCCCATCTTGCAGCCACTCTTCCGTACCCAGTTCTAAAACACAACCTGTTCCTACTGTCCCAGAACCAATCACATCGCCTGGATATAACGTAACGTCTTCCGAAGCACGTTCAATCATTTCAGCAAATGTATAATAAATATCTTGGAAGTTCCCCTTTGATAATAGCTTTCCATTTACATGAGCAGTCATCTCTAACGCATAACGGTCACCGTTACGGTAAACATCCAATTCCTCTTTCGTAACAAGGTGCGCTCCTAATGAAGTTGCAAAATCTTTTCCTTTTGCTGGACCAAGTCCTACCTTCATTTCTGTTGCTTGTAAGTCCCTTGCACTCCAGTCGTTCATAATACAATAACCAAAAATGTATTCCTCTGCTTGCTCACGAGAAATATTTCTTCCTTCTTTCCCAATTACGCAAGCGATCTCTAACTCATAATCAAGCTTTTTAGATTTCTTCGGACCAATTACAAAATCATCCGGACCAATTACAGCACGATGGTTCGTAAAATAAAAAACCGGGATATCGTACCATTCAGGTACAACATCTAGCCCTCTCCGGCCGCGGGCCGTTTTTACATGCTGTTCAAACGCGTAAAAATCCCGAATACTACTCGGATTAGGAATTGCCGCCGCTAATTGCACTTCCTCTAAGGAATATATACCCTTTTCTGGATTCTCTATATTGCGCAATACTTCTACATACTCATCCGCTTTCTCTAAAAAGGCGAACATAGAAGAAGGTAATTTTCCATCACTAGCAAGATTCATATCAATTACTTTGTCACCTTCCAGCCATCCAGCTCGCATTTCTTTCGAAGGAAGACGAAATGTAACAAATTTCATCATGATTCCTCCCTATAAAAATGAAATTTCCACCAGCAAAGAGACTTTTGCTGGTGGATACAAATCTTATAAGTTTCCGCGACGTTCCTGTTCTCTTTCAATTGATTCAAATAATGCTTTAAAGTTCCCTTCTCCAAATCCGCGAGAACCTTTACGTTGAATAATTTCAATAAATAAAGTTGGACGATCTACAATTGGTTTCGTAAAGATTTGTAGTAAGTATCCTTCCTCATCGCGATCTACTAAAATCTTTAATTCTTTTAACCTATCAATTTCTTCATCAATTTTCCCAACTCGCGCACTTAACTCATCATAATAAGTATCAGGTGTATCTAAAAACTCCACGCCATTTTCACGAAGTGCTTCCACTGTTTTAACGATATCGCTTGTTAATAAAGCAAGATGTTGTACACCTGCTCCATTATAGAATTCTAGATATTCTTGAATTTGCGATTTTCTCTTGCCATCTGCTGGCTCGTTAATAGGGAACTTAATACGACTTCCATTTGTCATAACTTTCGACATTAATGCTGAATACTCTGTACTAATATCGTCATCATCAAAATGAATCATTTGTTTAAAGCCCATAACATTCTCATAATAGCTAACCCATTCTTCCATTTTCTCAACATTACCAACTACGTGGTCTACAGCAATTAAACCTGACTCTTCAAACGGAATATTAAACTCCACCTGTTGGAATCCTGGCATAAATGTTCCTTTATAATTTTTACGCTCTACAAGCGTGTGAATTGTATCACCATACGTACCAATAACTGCTTTTTTCAATGTACCGTTCTCGTCTGTTAATTCCACAGGTGGAGCAATCGCGACGGCACCACGTTTCACAGCTTCCGAGTATGCTTTGTCAACATCGTCAACAAGTAAAGCAACATCTTTTACACCATCACCATGTGTCTTTACAAATTCTGCGATACGATTATCGCTACTTAAAGCTCCAGACACAACAAAACGCATATTTTTTTGCACAAGAACATAAGATACCTTTTCACGGTTACCAGTTTCTAATCCAGAGTAAGCCACAATTTTGAAACCGAATGCTCTCGCAAGGTAATAACTTGATTGCTTTGCATTTCCTACGTAAAATTCCAAATGATCTACATCACGTACCGGAAAAAAGTCCTCCATTTGTGCAGCTAGCGTATCCATAGATTTTTGTTTCATAAAATCCTCATCCCCCTGTAAATAGATTAAATGGTCCATACTTAAAACCAACCGAAAACGCTTCCAACATCAATTAATAGAAATTAGTTAGCAAGCTAACAAATTCTGACCTTTAAAATTTTCTATCTTTTCTGTCAAATTCCTCTTTTTTTCTTACATATAAAATTCGACTTTTTTCTCTTTACATGACGGAGGGAATATTAATACTTGAAGATATATATGAGAGGAAAACAAAAAAGACCCCAACATATTAACTACTTACTAATATGCTAGAGTCTTTATTTTTTTTGAATGATTGTATTTATATGTCTCATACTAATACATTTGCAAGGAATAAAATAAATGATGTTAATACTACCGCTCCACCTAATGATCCTAATAAATCTGTTTTTGTTACTTGTAACACTTGTTCACTGTTCATATTCCTCATTCTCCTTTCATTTTGTATGATTTAAAACTTCTATTATACTAATACACTTGATAGAAATACGATTAATGCCGTTAATACTACTGCTCCACTTGCTGATCCTACGAAGTCACCTTTTGTTACTTGTAATACTTGCTCTTTCATATCTTTCAT
>NZ_JBYTDP010000012.1:20436-88895 GCF_058791555.1 Bacillus sp. EB106-07-01-XG149
CACTTGCTGATCCTACGAAGTCACCTTTTGTTACTTGTAATACTTGCTCTTTCATATCTTTCATTCTCCTCTCTTTTTCTTTTGTTACAAAACTTCTATTATACTAATACGCTTGATAGAAATACGATTAATGCTGTTAATACTACTGCTCCACTTGCTGATCCTACGAAGTCACCTTTTGTTACTTGTAATACTTGCTCTTTCATTTTATGTATCCTCCTTTTTAATAAGTTATCTATATGTAATTTCTAAGAAATGTTTATTTCATAGTTTTTATGTTAGCGTTACATTAAAGTTATTAACGTAACGTTTGTAACATTAATGTAACATAACTATTGTTACGTTGCAATATAATTACGTAAATTTTATTACACTTTTTTACGTTTTTTTATAAACACCCTTAAAAACCTTGTTTTAATGCACTTTCTACTAAGTTGGCGTTTGTAATGTTATTGTAATATTACAGTCATATAACGAAACACCCTCATACCTACCTCTATTTTTATTACAAATTAAAGTGCATATTCAAAGTAATAAGATGGCGCCTATCAAATTTTTACTGACGGTTCACGCAAGATAAAATACGATCTTTCCAAGATAAGTTTATATGTTTCCTCTATATAACTATGTATAATAAAAGCAAAGAGGTGGTCATTTTGAAATTAATCGCATTAGATATGGATGGTACGCTACTATCATCTAATCTTGAAATCTCCAAAGAGAACTTACAAGCTATCCAAACTGCAAAAGAGGCTGGTCATATAGTCATGATTTGTTCTGGTCGTGCAAAAGAGGATGCTTTAAAATTATTGGAAGAATATAAACTATCTCTTCCAGTTGGAGCGAGCAATGGGGCAATTGTTTATGTGGATGGAAAAGTAATTAACTCGCGTTGTTTACAAAACGATAAAGTATACAAGCTTGCAAAATTACTAGAATCTGAAGGTTTTCCTTATAAGCTATATACGAATAAAGGAGTTTATTCTCCATATACATGGCAAGATCAAGTCATGCAAGCGTTCGAAGAAAACAAGCATGCACTAGATGTTACACTTGAAGAACTTGAAAGAATTACAGAAAAACAAAAGAAATCAAACTTAATTACTGATTTCCAAAAAATCGAAGATGTTGTAAATAATCCAGAATTAGAAATATCTAAATTCTTCATTTTGACATTTAATGCAGCGCATCGTGCACAGCTATTAAGCATGTTACAAGAAGACACTGATATTTCAGTTACGGCATCAGCTCCTACTAATGTAGAAATTATGGATAAGCATGGTCATAAAGGGAACGGTCTACAAGAAATGGCTGCTTATTTCAATATACCAATTGAAGATACTATTGCGATCGGAGACAACTTTAATGATGTGCCAATGTTACAAGTAGCTGGCTTATCAGTTGCAATGGGAAATGCTGAAGAAGATGTAAAAAAACTATGTGATGTCGTAACATTAACAAATAATGAGCATGGTGTTGCTCACGCAATCGAGAAATTTGTATTGAAACAAACTTCATCTAGTAAATAAAAAAAGGACTCTTTCAATTTGAAAGGGTCCTTTTCTTTTATACATGATGACAAGCAACAAAATGCTCTTCACCAACATTACGGAATTCTGGTACCGTTTGTTTACAAATATCTGTTGCAAACGGGCAACGTGTATGAAAGCGACAACCCGAAGGTGGATTTGCTGGACTTGGAATATCACCCTCTAGTATAATCCGCTCTCGCTTCACTGTTGGATCTGGTATTGGCACAGCTGATAACAATGCTTTTGTATACGGATGCAGTGGGTTCGTAAATAACTCATCACGCGGCGCTGTTTCCACAATCGTTCCTAAATACATAATTCCAATTTTCGTACATAAGTGCTCTACTACGCTTAAATCATGTGAAATGAACAAATAAGATAGTCCCTTTTTCTCCTGTAACTCACTAAATAAATTAATGATCTGTGCTTGAATAGATACATCTAGTGCTGCCACAGGTTCGTCAGCTACTATAAATTCCGGATTTAATACCATAGCTCTTGCGATAACGATACGCTGACGTTGTCCACCAGAAAACTCATGAGGATACCGGTCAATATGATATGGGGCTAAGCCACATAACTCTAATACTTCTGTCACTTTTTCACGAATATTTTCTTTCGTCGCTAGTCCGTGAGCCAACATCGGCTCGCCAAGTGCTTCTCCAATTCGCATTCTCGGATTTAATGAGCTAAATGGATCTTGAAACACAAGCTGCATATTAGGACGATGTTTTCTCAATTCCTCTTTTGATAGAGAATGAACATCGTGTCCTTTAAACTTCACTTCTCCCTCCGTTTTTTGAACGAGACGTAAAATTGTTTTTCCTATCGTCGTTTTTCCGCTTCCTGATTCACCAACGAGACCGAACACTTCGCCTTTATTAATAGTAAAACTTACTCCATCAACTGCTTTCACATGTCCAATCGTTCTACTAAATATGCCGCCTTTAATTGGGAAATATGTTTTTAAGTTTTTTACTTCTAATAATGGTTCACTCATTGTCCCGCACGCTCCTCATATAACCAGCAAGCTACTTTATGATTCTCATCATGTACATTCAGATTTGGCGCTTCTTCTTTACATATTTCCATACAATGCTCACAACGACCGCTGAAGTAGCAGAATTCATCCAAACCAACTAAATTAGGAACTTGCCCTGGAATAGAATATAATTTATCTATTCGTTTTCCCATCACCGGTTTTGATTTCAACAACCCTTTCGTATACGGGTGTTTCGGATTTTGGAATATTTCTAGTACTGGTGCCTCTTCAATAACTTTCCCGCCATACATAACGACAACGTAATCAGCCATCTCAGCTACAACACCTAAATCATGTGTAATTAATAGAATGGATGTTTTAAATTCTTCTTTTACTTGTCTTAATAAGTCTAATATTTGGGCTTGAATCGTAACATCAAGAGCCGTTGTCGGTTCATCCGCAATTAATAACTTCGGATTACAACTAAGTGCAACAGCAATCATAATACGTTGTAACATGCCACCACTCAGTTCGTGCGGATAAGAATGGACGATTTCATCCGCACGAGCTATACCAACTTTACGAATTAACTCAATCGCCTTCTTATACGCTTCATTTTTGCTAAGTAATTCATGCTCTCTTAACGTCTCTACAATTTGTTCACCTACAGTGAAGACAGGATTTAGCGATGTCATCGGTTCTTGGAAAATCATCGCAATATCATTTCCTCGTAAACTACGAAGCTCTTTCTCTTTCATTCCTAAAAGACTTTTTCCTTCATATAAGATATCTCCACCTACTACACTGCCTGATTCAGCAATAAGTCCCATAATAGATAAAGCTGTTACACTTTTCCCGCAACCCGATTCGCCTACAACACAAACCGTTTCACCTTCTCGAACTGTAAAACTAACATGATTCACAGCCTTTACTGTTCCTTCTTCTGTCTGAAAGTGTGTTTGTAAGTCTTTCAGCTCCACTACCGCTTTACTCATACCTTCTCACCTACCGTCTCATCTTTGGATCTAACGCATCACGAAGTGCATCACCAAGTAAATTAATGGATACAACTGTTATAAAAATTGCAAAACCAGGCGGAATCCATAACCAAGGACGCTTTTGGAAATCAATTAACGAGTTAGCTGCACTAATCATATTCCCCCATGATGGTGTAGGTGGAACGACGCCGAGACCTAAGTAACTTAGTGCGGATTCCCCTAAAATAGAACCTGCAACGCCTAATGTGGATACAACAATTAATATCGGTAAAACATTAGGAATTAAGTGATAGATAATTTTTCGGTAATCTTTTATTCCTAGCACATCAGCAGCTTGCATAAACGCTTGCTCTCTAAGCGATAAAATTTGACCTCTTACAAGACGTGCAAGCCCCGGCCAACCTACTAAACTTAAAATAATCATAATGACATACAGACGATAATCAGACGGTACTTTCCACTCTGATAAAATCGCCCCCATTATAATAAGTAACGGTAATCCTGGCATCGACATTAAAATATCTGCAAGACGCATAATAATATTATCAACGATGCCACGATAAAATCCTGCAATAGCCCCTAATACAGCTCCTAGTATTACTGATAAAACCATTGAAGCTAGGCCAATTGTTAATGAAATTCGTCCCGCTTGCATAAGTCTCGTTAAAATATCTCTTCCTAATTGATCTGTACCGAGCCAATGAGAAAAACTAGGTGGTTTGTTAATTAACGCAACTTGTATTTTCCCTGATGCATATGGCGAAAAGAATGGACCGATAAAACAAAATAAAAACATAAAAATTAATGCATACAATCCTACGAGTGCCATCTTATTTCTCTTTATCCGTTTAATAGCTTGTCGCCATGGTGATGATTCATTTTTTCTTCTCTTTTTTTCTTTCTTCTCTGTAATCGCTGTAACAGTTTCCATCTCGTTCCCCCCTTACTTCAACCGAATTCGTGGATCAACAACTGCATATACGATATCTGCGAAAAAATTTGAAACGATTGTTAAACAAGAAAGAAACATCGTAAATGCCATCAATACTGTATAATCACGGAAATTTAGTGCTTCTAATTGAATACCACCAATCCCTGGCCAGTTAAAAATTTGTTCAATAATAATTGCCCCAGAAAACAATCCAGGTAACTCAAACGCAAGCAATGTAATAGCCGGTAAAATGGCATTTTTTAATGCATGCTTATAAATAACAGTCTTCTCTTTTAACCCTTTTGCTCGTGCTGTTCGTATGTAATCTTGTCTTACAACCTCTAACATACTCGTTCTAAAATAACGAGTTAATGAGCCCACACCAAGAAGAGTCAAAATAAATACCGGTAAAACCATATGCTTTGCAACTTCTATCACATAAGCGAATCCGGTTGAATTACTACCAACATCAATCATTCCACCTATTGGCAATAACTTAAGATCAACTGCGAACACCTTAATTAGAAACAGACCTATAAAAAATGAAGGAAATGACATTGCTGCAAAGATACCAATTGTTACAAGCTTATCGAATAAAGAATGTTGTTTTGTCGCTGAAAATACACCGATAATAAGTGCAATTAACCAAATAAAAAACAATGCAATAATTGCTACACTAAAAGAGTTCCAAATAAATTTATTTAATAATGATGTTACAGGTTCTTGATATTGAAGCGAAAAACCAAAGTCTCCTTGTAACGCATTACCTAACCAATGAAAATAGCGCTCAACAATTGGCTTATTTAATCCATACAATTCCCGAAGCTCTGCCGCCCTTTGCGGTGTAATCTTAGGATTCGAATCAATATAATCCCCTGGAAGAAGTGCAAACAGGAAAAAAATAACAACTGACGTTCCCAAAAGTGTAGGAATCATTTGTAACAACCTACGAATGATATACGTTTTCACCCTTTTTCTCTCCAATCTTATGCTTAAAATAGAAGAACATTTTTTCGAATCAGCATATTACTAGCCGAATGAAAAAATGTCTTCTACTTATACATTCTTCTCGTTATTTTTCAATAGATAATACTGGCGAGTTCGAACTAATACTGTCATACTTCTCAGGATCAATTCCTTTAATGTTTCCATTGTAAGCTGTGATGATTCTACGATAATTTAATAAAATTACTGGCGGATCCTCACTTAGTTCTTTGTACAGTTCTTTGTAAATCGGTTTACGTTTCTCAATATCTACAGTTTCAATTCCTTTTTTAATTAATGCATCTACTTTTTCGTTTTTATAACCTAGGGTATTATCATCACCTTCCGAGGAGTAACCACTTACAGTTTCACTTGGATCTGTTGTAATTGGTGTTGCAACAGAAGCTAAATCATAATCGCCTTTTTTCACTTTTGATAGCATCGTATTAAAATCCATAAATTCAGGATTGAACTCAACACCTAATTCTTTATAGTTCTCTTTTGCTATCGGAATAAATAAATCACCTTCTTTTGCTGAGCTTGCACCATAATACGTTAATTTAAGTTTTTGACCATCTTTTTCACGAATTCCGTCTGAACCAGCTTTCCATCCAGCTTCATCTAATAATTTCTTCGCCTTATCTAAGTTATATTCGTACTTATTAATGCCCTCTTCTGTATAAGCCCAAGATGTTGGATGAATTGGAACATTTGCTACCGTACCGTATCCTTTCAAAGCTGTATCTACATATTTTTTACGATCCAATCCATAAATAAGAGCTTGACGAACTTTCTTATCTTTTAAATACGGTTTTTTACTATTCATTCTTATATAACTAAATGAAGCAGCTGTCTCTATTTCAACATTTGCAAACTGCAAACTCTTCACTTGTTCTAAAATTTCATCCCCGTAGCCTACTCCTGTATAATCTATCTCACCTGTTTGGAATAATTGGAATTTTGTATCCGGTGAAGTAATCTTATAAATAAAGTTTTGGATTTTTGGTTTACCTGCATAATAATTTTCATTTGCTATAAAACGAACTTCCTGTCCTGGGATATACTTTTCAAACTTATATGGCCCCGCAGCTATCGGTTTTCCATATAACTCTTTTAAATAATCTAAACTAGTATTTTGTTTATACTCTTTTCCATAATAAGCTTTCGATAATACTGGACCACCTAAAGCAATTAGCGCTTGTGAGTTAACTTTTTCGGTCGTAATTTTAATTGTTTGTGGATCCACAACTTGAATTCCTTCAATAGACGTCGCTTTTCCTTCTTTATATTCCTTTCCACCTTTAATTGCATATTGTGAAATATCATCTCCGCCTTCATACGCTTTATCATGTAGAAGTGATAATGTAAATGCTACATCGTCAGCGGTTAATGGCGATCCATCACTAAATTTCAAGTCTTTGCGTAAATGAAATGTATATGTTAATTGGTCTGAAGAAACATCCCACTTCTCAGCAAGATCTGGTATAGGTTTTCCTTGTTTATCTGTTGTAACAAGGGAAGCAAAAATAACCGATGTCACATTGCCATCCCAGCCGTTCTCTTGAAAGTAAGGTAAGAAAACTCCCCCAGGCTTTGAGATACCAGAAATAAACGTATCTTTTCTATTTTTTGCCTTATCAGGTACTTTCGTCTTATCTGTAGCCGCAATTTTTTCAACTTTTATATTTTTTAAATCTTGCTGTTTAACCGGTTCTGTAGAAGCCGTATCCTCCTGTCCCCCACAAGCAGATAACACAAGCGAACTACTCAGTAATACCGAAAATACACCAGCCCATTTTTTTGTCTTTTTCTTCATTGTCCCCACCCTAACTGTTTAATAGTTATACCCTTCGAACTTATTAGCTTATGTATGCCTCCCACAGCACATTTATAGCCAATCGGAAAAGTCGGTTTTAATCGTAAAAAATAGATGTTTTTGAGGGGTAGCAATCCTATTCCGACCTTTCCGGTAGACTTTATGGTTATTAGCTTATATCGTCCGTTATATTTTGTCAATTCTTTCTAAATAAATATTTTGAGAATTTTTTAAAAATTATTATTCTATCTTTAATTTAGGTAAACTTAATAAAATACCGTTATAGTTATCTTCTTGTAATCCTTGAATTCGTGCATGATGTGCAGACACCACTTTGCTATTATTCAAGAAGATTACAGGCGGGTCTTCACTTAACTCTTGATATAACTTTTTATAAATTTCTTTTCGCTTTTCAATATCCAACGTTTCTAATGCTTGCTTAGCTAATTCATCTACTTTCGGATTATAATATCCATCATAATTTCGTTTACTTGTTGAAACAAACTCTTCAATCGTTCCGCTCGGATCATCAATCATTGGCGTAGATACCATTGCTAAATCATAATCACCTTTTATCACTTTTGAAATCATCGTATTAAAGTCCATATATTCTGGGTTAAACTCTACACCCAACTTTTTATAATCTTCTTTCATCACAGGAATCATTACATCATTTATTTTACTTGCTGATGAGGCAAAATAACTTACTTTCAATTTTTGTCCATCTTTTTCACGAATTCCATCCGAACCTGCTTTCCATCCAGCCTCATCCAGTAATTTCTTCGCCTTCTCTAAATTATACTCATATTTATTAATGCCCTCTTCTGTATACGCCCATGAAACTGGCGTAATCGGTACATTAACGAGTGACGCATATCCTTGGAAATACGTATCAATAACCTTTTGACGCTCTAATCCGTAAATAAATGCTTGGCGGACACGTTTATCTTTAAAGTATGGCTTCTTATAATTCATTTTAATGTAGCCATAAGAGCTTCCTGTATACACATTAATATTAGCAAAACCTAAATCTTTTAATTGCTCAATGGTCTCCACGTTTGTCGTAAAACCATCATAATCTACTTCTCCTGCTTGAAATTGTTGTAACTTCGTATCACCCTTTGTAATTTTATAAATAAAGTGCTCAATCTTCGGTTTTCCTTCAAAATAATTTTCATTTGCTACAAATCGAACCTCTTGACCAGGAATATATTTATCTAACTTATAAGCTCCTGCTCCCACCGGCTTCCCATACAACTCTTTTAAATACTCCAAGTGTCCTTGTTTATACTCTTTCCCGTAATACGCTTTAGATATAACTTCTCCACCGATTAATGATAGCGTTTGAGCATTTACCTTTTCAGTCGTAATCGTAATTGTTTTCGGATCAATGACTTGAATTCCCTCAATAGAATTCGCTTTTCCTTCTTTATATGCTTGCCCACCTTTTATTGCTGTTTGGCTTATATCAGTCGCACCACTATAAGTTGGATCATGTAATAACGTTAATGTAAATGCTACATCCTCCGCAGTTAACGATGTACCATCACTAAACTTCAAATCATCTTTCAAATGGAATGTATATGTAAGCTGATCCTCCGAAATATCCCACTTCTTCGCCAAAATGGGAATTGGTTTCCCTTCCTTATCCAGTCCAACGAGAGGCGCAAAGATAGCTTGCGTTATATTACCATCCCATCCATTCTCCATAAAGTGCGGAAGGAATATCCCTCCAGGGCTCGGCATTCCAACTACAAAAATATCTTTTCTTTCATTTACTTTTGTAGGACTTTTTGATTTGTCGCTCGCCTTAATAAATTCATCTTTTACTTTTAGTACGTTCCCGGCTTCATTTGTACTTGCTTCCTCTTGACCACATCCGGCTAGTAATACTGACACACTAAGAAATGTAGCAAGTGCTCCTTTAAAAGCATTTTTCATTGCCCTCTCACCTTTACCTTCCTAATTTTTATCGATGCAGGAACATAGGCCTCCTCCCTGTAACTATCTTTATTTTTCCTATAAAAATAGTATGAATTAATTTCAAGATTATTCCTTTCCTTTAAACATGTCAATCGTTCTCTTTTATTTCGTATTAAAAAATTAAAAATTCACTTCTATTCGTTCAGTATGAAACATAGAATACTAATAACCAATTACCAAAAAGGGGGCGAAAACATGGACAACCTATTCCAATACGTCCTGCACTACGTATTATTAACAATTATGATAGTCGGGGCTCTATTACTATTCCCATTCTTCCCAAAGTTCGTCCTCTTTTTAGCTTTTTTTATTATGCTCGGGATCGCCATTATCATTTCAACAAGGGAAGATACGACACAAAAAGAAAGCAGAGTTCAGCGCGTAAAGCTGTAACTCTGCTTTTTTATTTTCAATCCTGATCCGCCGTTTCACATACTTATGTCTCGGGAAATAAGTAACCGATCCAAAAAATCCCTAATATCATTTATGTTTTACAATCTATGTAAATTACAGAACAAAGATGTATCAAATTTACTGTTTCACGTGAAACACAATTTTTATTTTTCTCTTAAAGTAAAATATCAGTATAAAAAAAGCGAATCCTTTCAGCAAAGCTGAAAGGATTCGCTTTCTACTTTTTACTCCACAATATTCTCTAACTCATTATATAACTCCGCTCGTAACAACTCTTTCTTCGTTTTTTCTTCATACAATTGTTCAAGCATTTCAACATCAACTACATGTTCCATCTTACACTCAAGCATATATATATCCTCTTCTACATGCATTAACTCCGTTTCAATATCCTCAACATTCCTAACTTCTTTCTTTTTTACAGGAGCTGTTTCCATACTTTTTCTTCCTTGGCGTTGCTGCTTTATTACTTGTTTCTCGAGCTTTTCTTCCCACTTTTGACGAGCCCATGCGTAGTTCCCTGCAAACTCAAATAATTTATGCTCATCAATCCAATACGTCTTTTCAAATAACTTATTTAAAAAATAACGATCATGTGAAACAGCTAAAATCGTTCCATTATATTGCTCAAGAGCTTCCTCTAAAACTTCCCTTGATTCAATGTCGAGATGGTTTGTCGGCTCATCTAAAATTAAAAAATTGATATCTTGATACATAAGTTGCGCAAGTCTTAACCTCATTTTTTCTCCACCGCTCAGTTGCGTTACTTTCTTAAACACCGCTGGACCATAAAATAAAAACTTAGCTAATATATGTCTCGCTTCTCCCTCTGTTACAGCTACATATTCCCTGAAAGCCTCTAATACATTACTCTTCATATTTCCGTACGCATGTTGTGATAAATAACCGATTTTCACACTACTACCAATCCGAATTTCTCCAACGTCTGGCTCTATTTCTTCTAATAATAACTTTAGTAGCGTTGTCTTTCCTGTACCATTACGACCAACGATCGCCGCACGCTCTTGAAAACGAACATGTAAATTCGCTTCGTTAAATAAAGGGTGGTCAGCAAACCCTTTACTCACTTCTTTCATTACAACAACATCTTTCCCACTTCTCTCTTGCCCTTCAAACTGAAGTCCCATTTGTTTTCGTTCTAAAATAGGTTTCTTTAGTTTCTCTATACGTTCCAGTGCACGTTCCATACTTCTCGCTCTCTTATGCAATCCTTCATTCGGAGGATTCGCCTGATTTGCCCATTCACGTAGTCGCTTAATTGCTTCTTTCATTTTCTTTATTTTCTTTTGCTGTTCTTGATAAGCCTGAAACTCCTGAAGCAACCGTTCTTCCTTTTCCTCAACAAACTGAGAATAGTTCGTATGATACACGTGAATCTCTCCATCTTCTAAATCAAAAATCTTCGTTACAACTTCATCAAGAAAATAGCGATCATGTGAAATGACCATAACCGTTCCATTGTATTCTTTTAAAAATTGCTCTAGCCATTCTACTGCGAATAAATCTAAATGATTGGTTGGTTCATCTAATAGAAGTAAATCTGGTTTCTGCAACAACATGTATGCAAGGCTTACTTTTGTTTGTTCCCCACCACTTAACTCCAGAAATGATCGAGGAAATAGTTCTGTCACCTGTAGACCATTTGCTACCTTCATCATATTCGCTTCTATTTCATAACCACCGAGAAACGCAAATTTTTCTTGGATTACTCCGTATCTCTCCATTAATTTTTGTAAAGCAAACGTTTCCTGTTCTTCCGCCATATTTTTTTCTAAAGTACGCATTTCTCTTTCTAATTCCTTTTCTGCTTTAAAAGCCGAACTCAATACATCATATACAGTCATACCCTCATCAAATTTCGGAATTTGTGCCAAATGACCAATACGTGTACCTTTCTTCATATGGATGGCTCCTACATCTAAACTTTCCATTCCAGTTAGAAGCTGAAAGATTGTTGTCTTCCCACTACCGTTACGACCAACTAATCCAACACGTTCACCATTCTTTATTTCAAGCGATATATTTTCAAATATGATGTTTCCACCAAAAGATTTCGTTACATTATTTACACTACAAATTGTCATTTTCCGTACTCCTTTCAATATAAAAAACCATGGGAAAGAAACATTCCCCATGGTTTTCGACATAGAAAAAGGAAGCCAAATAGCTCCCTTTTCACACGTTTATTAAAAATGGGTGAAGAGATTTCTATCGTTCAATAGCTACTATGCAATTGTTAAAAAAGGACAGACGTATCCCGTTAACAACTACATCATGAAAAATCGCACGAC
This sequence comes from Bacillus sp. EB106-07-01-XG149, assembly GCF_058791555.1. Lineage (NCBI taxonomy): Bacteria > Bacillati > Bacillota > Bacilli > Caryophanales > Bacillaceae > Bacillus > Bacillus sp. EB106-07-01-XG149. The sequence goes on from NZ_JBYTDP010000012.1 coordinate 32,389, forward strand.
AAAAATAGATATAATCTAAAAATTTGGCACGTGCAGCTAAAGAACGTTTCATCTCATTCACCTCTTTCGTACGGAATTTAATACTTACTTCTTTATTATACTTTCCCATTTCATGTTTGAATAGTCATTTTTCTGAAAATAATGAAGATAGACTAAACATTTCAATAAGTGACATCAAATCTTACAAAACTGTTATGTTCACGTAATGGAAAGCGATAGTACGAAAAGATGCCTCCCTATACAATAAAGATGTAAACAAGAGAGCCAAATAAAAGGAGGAAACGATCATGATGAAAGAAATCGTAAAAGCAATCTTTGAGGTATTAGTGAACGGACAAGCAGTTGTAAAAGAACTAAATGAACTATAAAAAGGAGTGAAGGAATATGATGAACATGGTAAAAATGATTTTACATGCTCTAGTTGATGCAAAAGCAGTTAGCCAAGAATTAAACCAACAATAAAAAAGGGGTAAATGAATATGAAGAAAGCCATTATTGTAATCGCAAGTACAGCAATTGCCTTATACACAATAAAAAATAGAAAAAAGAAGCACAATAAAAACGCTCTATATTATCCATACACATTATTAAAGAAAAAATAAAAGACAAGGTACCCTGTTGTAATGAGGATATCTTGTCTTTTATTTTTCCTATTCCCTTTAAAGGATTTCCTTCTCCTTTCCCCGAATGTATTAAGCGGGATTTTTACACATATTTTAAAGGGGCATATATACAAATGGATACACAACAACTATACTTTTTAAACGATATTGGCAAACAAAAACCAGAAAGCATTCGGAATAGAAGCGCTGCATGTCCTTTTTGTGACAGAGAAAACTTAACGGATATTTTAGCAACTGAGGGCTCAATTATTTGGTTAAAAAACAAATTTCCTACATTAAAAGATACATTTCAAACGGTGCTAATCGAAACAGATAATTGTGAAGACCATATTGCGACATATACAGAAGAACATATGAGATCGCTAATTCGTTTCTCCATTCAACATTGGTTAAACTTACAGAAGAATGAAGAATTCACATCTGTGATTTTATACAAAAATCACGGTCCATTCTCAGGCGGGAGTTTGCATCATGCACACATGCAGATTATCGGAATGAAATATGTAGACTATCTCGGTAACGTAGAACCGGACAACTTCCGAGGAGTCATTGTACAAAAAAACGAACGCATTGAACTCAATATTTCAGATCGTCCTATTATCGGTTTTACTGAATTTAATATCATTATTGCAGATATTGGATACATAGATGAACTGGCAAATTATATTCAGCAAACTGTACGTTACATACTGAAAGATTTCCATAAAGGATGTAGTAGTTATAACTTATTCTTCTATTACTTAAACGGAAAAATCATTTGTAAAGTTGTTCCTAGGTTCGTCGTTTCACCGTTATATGTAGGATATAAAATACCGCAAGTTTCTACAAAACTAGAAGAGGTAAAAATACAACTAGCGGCGTACTTCACGAGCGAAAAAGATGCAATTATTCATAAAAAAACAGAGTAGGTATAGAAAACCTACTCTTTGATTACACCTTTATTTCGATAGTACACATCTTCTAATCCGATGTTATACTTCATGTTATTATCCGTCCACTCTGGACCCAGATTACCTGGCCATCCAGATGTATTTGCTACATATTTTAGTAATGCAAAATCCGTCAAACCTTTTTGCACCCCGCGCTTATATCCTTTCATTAAATGCGGCATTGCAATTTGCGCATTTGCGCGCGGATCTTTCAACTCTTCATCAGTTAAATGATCTGGTGCAAGCCCACCGCCACGGTGCAATTGAAACAATCCGAATGAAGTTCCGTTATCTCCAACACTTCTTGGATTTAACCGACTTTCATGTTCGGCAATTGTAAGAGGTATCCATTCTGGAAGATTGACTTTCTTTGCTTCCTCTATAATAATTTGTTTCACCTGTTTTGCTTCTTCTGAGTCAACATAGCTTGTCTCATTCACTAACTTGCCCATTCCTTCAGACTTTCCTTGGAAATATAAGTACACCCCAAGAACAACTAAAAATCCTACAAAGAATTTCTTCACTACCACTACCTCTTTCTCCGCTGAAATTTGTCCCCTTTCAGCCTTCTTCCCTTTACAATTACCCACATTCTATCATTCTCTTACCCTTTTATCATAGCAAATAACTATATATATTATCATCATGCTTTAGACCGATTTTGTGAAAAAACAGCTGGTAAATACGTGCAAAAATGTAACTTTCATAGACTACAACGTATTTCTTGTATATAATTGTAAACTGAACTCTACATATAGAATAGGAGCAGACCAAATGAAAAAGTGCATAATACTCTTGTTCAGCATTTTACTACTTATCCCTATCCACACCTCTGCACAAACATCATCAAAACCAAAAGTACTTGTTTTATACAGTACAAAAGACGATAAAATTACAAATAACATTCAAATCCTTAATACTCAATTAGGACATTTTACAAACGATATAACTACGAAAAGTTTAAAAAAGGCTAATGAAATTACTAATTCATCTTCTTATACACATATTGTTTATATCGGTGAACAAAAAGAAGAGTTTCCTATTGAAACAAAGCAACTTCTAGAAAATTTCTCAGGCCCAGTATTAGTTTTAGGACAAAATGTTGAACAATTATCTAATCGCTTTTCTTTCATTACCCTAAAGGCTGATGATATACGAGTTAATAAAATCGAATATCCAAGCCATAAGCTTAAAAACACTTTAGAAGAGGAACGATTGATTCAATCTTTTGATACAAATGGAACTGTTCTTGCTAACGCTGTAAGTTCAAATAGCAAGAACCCACTAATCGTTCAGCATGAAACATCTTATTACGTGGCAACGCCACACCTCTTTGACTGGATGTCTCATTACGTTGGTGAAATGTTATTTTCTTACTTTGGACAAAAGCCAACGACAAATAAAGTAGAGGCTTATTTGCGTCTTGAGGACGTTCATCCGGCCGCAGATATAAATCAATTAAAAGAAATTGCTGAATTACTAAAAGAGAAAAAGATTCCTTACATGATTACTGTTATTCCTGTATATACAGATCCCGAGACAGGTAAAACACTGCATTTAAAAGATAAACCCGAACTAGTCGATCTTTTACGCTCTATGCAAGATGATGGTGCAGCAATTATTATGCATGGTTATACGCATCAATTTTATGATAGTGAAACTGGGGAAGGTTTTGAATTTTGGGACGTAAAAACAGATCAACCAATTCGTCAACCGAAGCATGAAAAACCAAAAACAAAAGATGACTTCCCTAATGTCAAAGCATATAATGCATATGTAAAAAAAGGGGAAGAGTTTGAAGAAAAGTATACGACTGATCATATTGAAAAAGGTATTCAAGAACTTGTAGATGCCAAACTATATCCTGTCGCATTTGAAGCACCTCATTACACGATGTCTCAAAAAGGATATGAAATATTATCAAGGTACTTTTCAACTTATGTAGGACAATTACAGTTAAGTGATACAACTTGGAAATCCATGCACTCACCATTCTATACAAGTACCCCATCATTTTTACACGGGATGAAATTAATGCCTGAAACAGTTGGCTTTATTGAAGAAGATAAGCCACAAGCTATTGCAAAGATGAAAGAACGTACTGTATCTGTTGCTAAATTATCCGATGGAGTTATTGGTGCATTCTATCATCCTTACTTAGGTGTGAAACCATTAAGAGAAGTATTAAAGGATCTAGAAAGCATTCCAAATATAGAATGGATTGATTTACAAAAAGAAACAAATGAAGTAAAAATGCAAGATATTCATATTACTACTAATAAAGACGGCATTCACGTTGAAAAACCAACAAGTGCAAGCGACGTAATGGACTATGTAAAACAATATGGATTCTTCCTTATACTTGGTTTCTTCATCATTGTCTTTCTATTGTTATTAAGACGTGCGAAAAAATTAGAATCCTAAAAAAAAACCACCAAGCATCTTGCTTGGTGGTTTTTTTAACTTAAACCAAAACGCGGCATATTATTAATAACCCATTGATTATTTTCATAAATAAATTCAACTTCTACTTTTTCTGTTACATTATCATAGTCATTATACGTTTCTACCTGCGCTTTTATTTTTCCAACCTTTAGCTCGGCAGAAATAATTTTTGTGAATTTAGTTGCTGCTTTTGATCCTGGATCTCCAATAACATAGTGCATTTTCCCATTTAATTCTTTAAGGTACTTACTCTTCATATACTCTGCTATAAATGGTTTTGAGAAGTACGTAGATAGCGTGGCCTCTAAAGTGTCCTTCGTATTATAAGCAGGATTCACTAATTCCCCGTACGAAAAATCCCCTACTCGTTTTGGGTTTCCTGTTAGTGCAGCCATTTGAATATTAGTAAGTTCCTTCTGTGCATTCCATACTTTCTGTAACATAACCTCATCTACTAGCTTCTTATCTTTTACTTCATTTGATTTCTTTGTATCTAGATTTAAAATAGTTCCATTATCCGTATAAAGATACATATCTCCTGCTACAAAATATAAATAGGATTTAGTTGGTTCAACCGCTTTATTATAAATTACTTTTTCATTTCCGCCATTCATTTTCTTCTTATATACTCCATCCTTTTTTAAATAATAAAAGGTATCCCCTTTCACATTCATCTGCAAGGCATCCTTTACTAATAGCTTTTCATTATTTTGTTGAATGTCTATTTCATATATGCCATGCTCAGCTTCATTTGTTTCAAAAGGTAACGAAAAGTCGACAACAGCATATAATTTTTCATTATTATAAGTAGCACTAGATATTGTTGCATAATTTTCTTTTGACCAAGTTTTATTATCTTTTGTCACTTGTGTTCCACGATTTTTATTCCAATGTAAAATACTATCGTCTATCGTTTGAGACCAACCTGAGTTTTTAAATGCCGCTTCTTCCTCCTGCCCCGTTTTCAAATCCATTTTTACTATCCCTACAATATCAAAACCACCATGCTCAGAATATTTTTTCGGATAAAATAAAGTTTGATCTTTTATATAAACATAATTTGTATCCGCTTTTAACGTGTCTAGCTTTTTGTTAGATATATCATACTTCATTAAAGAAGATAATCCCGCATTCTTATCTTCATCCGTATGAATAAAATATAAAGCTTTGTTTTTTATATTTATGTAAGAAGCATTTACACCTTCCACTACACGTTCCGAAGTCTGAAATTGATCTTTCGTACGATAAATGCCTCCTGTATTTTTATTACCATTTACTGCATAGTAAACCCATCCATCACTCTCTGCCATCTTCCCTTTATTAGAACTGTTTCCAACCGTATTCCCATTTTCCTCATTTTCTTTCATCTGTTTTTCAACTACTGGATCAATTTGTTCTTCCTTCTTTTCCTGTGTTGTGTTTGGGTTTATAACCTTTTTTTCTGCCTCACACCCAAACACTACAAGTGAAAGTGCACCGACCATCATTGTAATAGCCATTTTTTTATACGCTCTCCCCATTTTCTTCCCCTACTTTCTTCATCAAATTAAACACATCATAAATTATAGAAAATATTAGAAAAAATATCCATAATAAAAAGGATAAGAGTAACTCTCCTATCCTTTCAAATAAAATGAAACTTTAATCAGTGGAAGTCTTACTACCTGTTAATGTGGGGTAAAATTGAATCGTATTTTCATATATCGTTTTCGCAACCTTATCAACAGATATATTTTTTATAACACTAATTTCCTTTAATACCTCTCGAATCATTCTCGGATGCGTCATAACGTCCTCGTGAAATTCCCACGGCCCATCTGTTTCTACCATCATATATTCAAGTGGATAATACGAAACAACTTTTCTAATCTTCTCCTTATGTAAAACATCTGGTGTGATAGAAATATAATAACCGTTCCTCATCATCCGTTTCATTGTTGTTTCACTTCCTTTAAACCAATGAAAGTGTACACGTGAAACTTTATATTTCTCCAGTAAATCACATACAATATCAGCATCTTCATACACTGCATGCAATATAATTGGTAAATCATATTTACTAGCTAGTTCAACAAACCGTTGCAACACTGATATATATGAATTGACAGTAATGCGCTCATCTTCTTTTCTTAAATAATACGGTAAGCCTACTTCACCAATCGCAACTATGTCTTCTACATGCTCTTCAATTAATTTATAAATTTGCTCACATTCTTCTTTATGAATCGGTTGCTCCGGATGAAAACCTATTGCTGGATGTACAAAAGGATATCGCTTTGCTAAAGATAAAGTTTCTTTACATGATTGATAATTCATAGATACCGCGATAAGCCCCTGTATCTCTTTACTATGTTCCACATCTTTAAGTAATCTACTTTTTTCTTCATCCTTATATTGGTCAACATGTATATGACTATCAATCCATTTCATCTTTATTCCCCCATAAAAAAAACAAGAAAGGATCTCCCTTCTTGTTTTATCATCTATATTATTTAACAATTAAGTTTGTTATGATATCAAATAATCCAATACATACTACGGCAACAGTAAAGTAGCTACAGAAATCTTTAATTGGAAACTTCACTACTTCTTCTTTACGCATCCCAGTTTTCTCCCTTCTTACTACATCCCTAATTATTTTATCTATTTGTATCTATTATGCAAAAAATATGACAAATTTACTATCGAATTAACTTACGTAAACCTTACAATGTTGTAAGGTTTATAAAAAGAGCCTCATCTAAATACAGATGAGGGCTATTAAAAAGTAGTTGGTTTTTCATTCTTCATTAATATTACAAACAGAAAGTAATACAGTGAGACTTTCTAATTACACTATATGAAATTCACTATCTTTTAACCATCGAATTACATTACAGAAGACTTACATGTTTGTAAGCTATGTGTAATGTAATTCGATAGTTTCTCTTACCTACATCTCGTACAATAAAGTTAGAAAGCAAGCCAAATAAGAAGAACACTCACATAACCAAATTATATTGCTAGTAGCTACTCTTCTTATACCTTTCACTCATGCTACTACAATGTACCCCCTTCCCCTTTATATAATAAAGAAAGCCTTAGTCCATATGGACTAAGGCTTTCTTACACATTTCAAAATACCCCTACCTAGTATTTTTATTTTCGACAAAAAATAGGCGGGGGTATAATTCGCTATCTCATCGCTAAAAGTTTACTCTTCGCATTAATAGGAATATTTACAGCTTCAATTTCTTCAATTGCCTCGCCATAGCGTCCTTTTGCATACACCTTTAACGCTTCATCTCTCTTTAACATATGCTTAACAGTCTTCTTTATTTTTTGTTCTCTTCCACGTTCGTCAAACGCAATAAATTCATATTCATACCACTCATCACCAATATGCTGACCAATTGTATTCACGACCGTATAGTATTCTTTCGTCTTATAAAGTGGATTATATTTATCGATAACTGGTCCAAGTTTCGTAGGCAGTAACATTACTACTATCACTATCATCGCTATTATAGTAGTGATCATTTTTTTCTTCATAATCAATCTTCCTCCTCTGCAGGATATATATACATCCATTTTAAAAAGAAGGAATAAAATCTACTATTGAATCTCATTACATTACACTTACATTTTTGTAAGAATTAAAAAAAGGTGAACGAATTTACTCGTTCACCTTTTAGCTCGCTTTAAAGCCACCGCCAAGTACATCACGTACATCATGAATAACAACGAAAGCATCTTCATCTACTCGACTAATAACCTGCTTTAACTTAACAAGCTCTTGTTTATTTATAACAACATATAACACTTCTTTATTTTTACCAGTATATCCGCCGCGTCCTTCTAATACAGTGACACCGCGTGTCATGTTTTTCGTAATAGTTTCACGTATTAAATCTGGTTGATTTGAGATGATTGTAACAGCTGTTTTTGTATCCATTCCTTCTACAATGAAATCAATCACTTTCGCTCCGATAAATACTGCAACAAGTGTGTACATTGCTTTTTCTTGTCCTATGATAAATACTGAACCTGCAATTACAACAATATCAATAATAAGTACGCCTTTACCAACGCTCCACCCTAAATATTGATTTGCTAACTGAGCTAAAATTGCCGATCCTCCTGATGTACCTCCAGCTTTGAACATACAGCCTAATCCGACACCGACAAATAAGCCAGCGAATAGAGCCGCTAATAACGTATCACTATTTACATGATACTCAATATGTTCCGTAACATATAAAAACAAGGATGTTTCTACAATCCCTAAAATTGTATAAACCATCGTTTTTTTATCAAAAAATTTATAACCAATAGCTAGTAAGATTGCATTTATAGCAAAGTTCACAATCCCCGGCGACCAATCAAATAAATAGTACGTAACAACCGTTACACCAATAATTCCACCCTCTGATAAACGGTTTGGAATTGCAAAGTAATTAATACCAATTGCGAATAATAATGAACCAATTGTAATTAGTGTTATTTCCTTTATACGTTGATTAACCATAGTTCATACCTCCCCCCATTTGACATTGTATCACTATCTCCTAGAGGTTTAGAAGTTGTTTTTATTGCGCATTGTTACTCTTAAAGATCGGGATATTATGTTTAAACAAAGGGGTGATTAATTATTCATATTCACTCTAACTGTACGGACAAATCGCTCCACATTCCCCTTCTGAATATACTTAGCTCGAATGGTTTCATGATTACAAGTACATTCGAACTGCGGACGAAAATCTATGCTATCTATATGCAAATATGAATAATCTTTAAATGTTGCAGGATAGTATGGAAATTTTCCATAAAAGAGAAGACGTCTAGTAGTAGCAGCAAAAATCCCATGTTGATACGATAGCGTAAAATTATCCTTCTCAAATATCCCTACGACAAAAGCCAAAATCTTTTCATCATCTTCTATATACTTTTTCATACTCAATAAAAGTTCATTCATGCATATCCCTCCAAATACTATTCTTGAAAAGAATCCATGGATTATTACAGACCGGTGTAACTCCTTTATAAAGTATGAAACGCGTTTCCTGTCAAAGATATTTCAAAAAAACAATCCGTTATGTGATTTACACATAACGGATTGAAGCTAAACGGTAGAGCGTTCCACAAGTTCATATGGAATTTCCACCTTTTCTTGTTTAGAACTTTCATCACGTATTTGCCTGTAAAACATTTCAAAGGCCTTTTTACCTATTTCCTTTAAATTTTGATCAATGGTTGTAAGTTGTAACACTTGCGAAATAGGTTGATTATCAAAGCCAATAATCGCTAAATTCTCAGGAACTTGAATACCTAATTTTTCAGCTTCTGTCATAACCCCAATCGCAACTTCATCTCCTGCTACTATTAATGCTTCAGGAAGATGCTGCATCCCCTTTAATTTATGAGCCACTTTCACACCATCTTCTAATGTAAAACATTCTGTGAAAATCCATTCTTCATTCAATTCTTCATCTATAGATTGCAATTGCTGTTTATAAACATCAAAACGTTTTTGACTACTCGGACCTAATTTCCTTCCCGTACAATAACCAATTTTTTTATAACTTTTCTTAATCAAATAATCCATTCCTAATTGAAAAGCTGCCGAATGATTCGTATATACACTTGAGATATTTGAAATATCATTATCTTCACAAGCAACGATCGTCCCATAGGAAGCATACGGCTCTATCGTTTCCCAATCATTCGCACGAGAACAAATAATAAGGCCATCCAATTGTTTTGTTTTTAACATATGTAAACTTTTCATTTCTTCTTTTTTATTATAATTCGTTTGGCAAAGTAGCACTCTGTAATTATGAGCTAACGCCACCTCCATCATCCCGCCCACCATCGCATCAAAACATGGATGATTAATATACGGTAAAATTACACCAACAATATTCGTTTTCCCTTTTGATAAATGAACAGCATTTGCGTTTTGTGAGTAATTCAACTTCTCAACTATCTCCATAACCGCTTTCCTTTTTTCTTCACTTACATATGGGTGATCATTCAACACTCTCGAAACAGTTGTAACTGAAACTCCCGCCATCTTTGCAATATCTTTAATATTGGCCATACACTCACCTCTACTTTTAACTTAATGAATTCCACGAACATATGTCAAACTTTCTCATCATTACACCTTTATTCGTTTTTCTTACAAAAGTGTAATTTTCCTGTAAGCTAATTCGATAGTTACTCTCCTCAATATTTCATACAATTAAGTCAGAAACAGGACAACAACTATTCGAAAAGGAGCGGATTCATATGATGAACAAAATAAAATCAAACAATTTTTTAAATACAATGGGCATGGTATTTTCTGCTCTAATCGATGCTAAAGCTGTTGCTTCCACATTAAACAAGTAAGGAGAATTCATTATGAACAATATCACTTTTAACAAATTAGATTTTTTAGGACTAGCTAGCGGCTCTCTTCTTCTTACTGCTTTTATTTACGCCGCTACGCTTGTATAACTTTTGTGTCCCCTTTCCCCTTTATTATAAATAGTAATAAAAAAGACGACCGTCTATGCCCGGTCGTCTTTTCTTACTTTTGATTTGATTGCAAAGTTTCCTTTAGCTCATCAAACTTTTCATTTAATTGATCTGTCATCATTTTCATAGCTGTCTTTCGATCTATTTGTTCTTCAGCATCAATTTGAATTGGGTCTCCAAAAATCAATTGCGCCTTTTTCCCTTTTATTAATTCTTTTATACTTGATGGACCAACATAAGCTGCCGGTACTAACGGAACGTTAGAACGCAGAGCAATCGTAACAGCCCCAGCTTTTAATGAAACGTCTTCTGTTGATCGTGTTCCACTTGGGAAAATCCCTACTACTTTCCCTTCTTTTAATAGGCGTGATGGAATTTTAAGTGTACTCGGTCCTGGATTCGCACGATCTACAGGGAATGCATTCACATTTTTAAAGAACCAATTTTTGAACTTCCCTTCAAATAACTCTTTTTTTGCCATGTAATGAATTTGGGTCGGGTACATCCCTGTAGCTAACATTAATACATCCATAAAACTTGTATGTGTACATGCAACAACATATGGGCCACCTTCTGGTAACTTTTCTCTTCCTTGCACTTCTACTTTCCCAGCTGTTTTAAATATATATTTCAACAAAAATGTAATTGGTTTATACATTTGTTTCGTTCCTTTCTGAATATCCGAATTATTATCATTCTCTTACAACGATTATAACACTAAGTTTTAGGAGTTGGTAATAATTTTAAGTATTAATTGTTACATTTCAATTCTTACAAAAGTGTAATTTTCTTGTAAGCTAATTCGATAGTTACTTCCCCAAATATTTCATACAATTAAGTCAGAAAGAAACAACAACTATTCGAAAAGGAGCGGATTCATATGATGAACACGATGAAAACGAACAATTTTTTAAATACAATGGGCATGGTATTTTCCGCTCTAATCGATGCAAAATCTGTTGCTTCCACATTAAACAAGTAAGGAGAATTCATCATGAATAACATCACTTTTAACAAATTAGATTTTTTAGGATTAGCTAGCGGCTCTCTTCTTCTTACTGCTTTTATTTACGCTGCTACGCTTGTATAACTTTGTGTCCCCTTTCCCCTTTATATAGAAAAAGACGACCGTCTATGCCCGGTCGTCTTTTTACATTTTTCTTTCTTTCAATTCTTTTAAAAGCTGTATCAGCTCAGCTTGTTGTTTTATCTTTTTACGACCATTTCGGTTAATTGCTGCAAGCTCGCAGGCAACTCCGACGGCGAAGAAAAACAATAAACTTTCTAACATGTGAAATCCTCCAATTGCTTATTAAACAGCTTGACGTAATTGCTCTTCTTGTAAACTTCGCTTGTTTATATTTTCTTCTTTTCTCTGACAAACGTTATTGCGAATAAGTGCTGCAATAACAAGTAAAGTCCCTATAATATCAAACATTGTTATTCGATATCCTTGCATCATCATAATAACTAAAGTCGTGATTGGTACAAAATTAATAAATAAAATCCCATTAATGGACGATAAAATTTTCACACCATAGTTCCAAGCAAGTAACGCTACGATACCTGGTAATGTCATCATAAACAATAAATCATATTTCACGATAGAAATCGTTCCCATACTCGGAACCGATACGTATCCAAACGATGTAATGATTACAGTTATAATCCCTGTGACAGTCGTACCAAATACACACGTCAACGTAGAATAACGTAATGTTGACCAATCGCTACACGTTTGACCACCCATCGTATAAATAACCCAACCTACAACACCAACAAATATAAAGGCCAGTGAAAACATGTTATCTTTCAATGTTAAAAAGAAACTCATATCACCTTTCGTAATAACGAATACAGCTCCTACAAAGGCGATAATCATGCTCGTTATCATATACTTTTTCGGTTTTACATGCTTATATCCCCATAGAATACAAATAGAAATCATCGGCATCAGTGCTTCCATAATAGAAGCAACCATCACGCCTGATTTCCCCATTAACATTTGACCTAAAAATATAAGTACATTATATACAGTAAACGCCATCGTTCCGAAAAAGACGAGTAACTTTCCTCTTCCCTCTAAACGAAATGCCTGTTTTCCTTCTTTCATTAACAACAATACAATAAGTACGATCGCCACCGCTCCATAGCGAATGAGCGAAAAATAAAATGGATCTATGTATTCTAGCGCATGATCAGCAACCGGAAACATTGCCCCCCATGACATACTTGCAATTAAACATGCTAAAGCCCCTATTATCATTTGACCTTTTCTCAACACAATTCCCCCGCTTCTTTCTATTTGCACAAAGAGAATTGTAAAAGAAAAAATATATCACGTAAAATGATTCAAAATGATGTTAACTATCACTTATAATGATAGTTAACATCAAGGAGGATCATACTATGGAATTAAGAGACTTACAAATCTTCCAAAGCGTTGCCGACCGCGGTAGTGTAAGCGGTGCAGCAAAGGAATTAAACTACGTACAATCAAATGTAACTGCACGTATTAAACAACTGGAAAACGAGCTAAAAACACCGCTCTTTTATCGTCATAAACGAGGCATGACTCTCACAGCTGAAGGAAGAAAAATGCTCGTTTATGTTAATAAAATTTTGCAAGATGTTGACGAGCTAAAACAAGTATTTTTAGATAGTGAAACTCCCTCTGGCATATTAAAAATCGGTACAGTCGAAACAGTAAGTACATTACCTACCATTTTATCTTCTTACTATAAACGCTATCCGAATGTCGATTTATCATTACAAGCGGGTCTAACAGAAGCATTGATTAGAGAAGTACTTGATCATCAATTAGATGGCGCCTTTATATCAGGGCCTATTAAACATCCACTAATTGAACAATACGATGTTAGTACAGAAAAATTAATGCTTGTAACACAAAATAAAGCTTTTCATATAGAAGAATTTACAACAACGCCCCTACTCGTTTTTAACCAAGGATGTGGATACCGTTCCAAACTAGAACGATGGCTTAAAGATGAAGGTTTGCTCCCAAAAAGAATTATGGAATTTAATATATTAGAGACAATATTAAACAGTGTTGCACTCGGCCTTGGAATTACACTCGTACCACAGTCTGCTGTCCATCATCTTTCTAAAGCAGGTAAAGTACATTGTCATGCAATTCCTGAAAAATACGGTAGTATTTCAACAGTTTTCATACGCCGTAAAGATAGCTACATGACGAATTCAATGCGCAGCTTCTTAAAAACAATTGAAGAGCATCATCATATCAATATGCTTTAACGGACATTCTTACATGAATGTCTTTTTTTCTTACACAAATGTAAGTCTCCCGTAAGCTAATTCGATAGTTGCGGGCCATCATATTTCCTATAATTAAGACATAAAGCAGGGCAACAACAATTCGAAAAGGAGCGGATACGCATGATGAGCAAAATGAAATCAAACAAATTTTTAAATACAATGGGCATGGTGCTATCCGCACTTGTCGATGCAAAAGCCGTCGCAACTACATTAAACAAATAAGGAAAGATTATAATGAACAACATTACTTTCAACAAATCAGACTTTTCCCCGCATTAACGGGCAGTACGACTCCCACTTCAAAATTCAACGAAATCAAAGAAGTTAGGTTTGGGATCAACTGCCCGTAAAAGCCCGATTGGTGAAGGCTAATAATCAGCGAGGGATACCCCGCCCTCACTGATTAAAGTTTCACTTTATCGGACTTGCAAGTGGAGCTACTCTTCTTACGGCCTTCATTTATACACTTGCTCAAGGTCTTGTTTAATACTTTGTTTCCCCAAACCCCTTTATATATAAAAAAAGCTGCTCGTCTTATAGACAAGCAGCTTTTTAGTTTGTTTCATATATAATTTGGCCTGTTTTCGTCATATCGTATCCGCCAATCGCTTTTAATTCATTATGAAATTCTTCCGATTGCAGAATATCTTTCACGACTTCGATCAGCTCTTCATTTTCTTTATTCTTCAAAATCACTAAATCATACTGTTCTTTCATGATTGGAATAAAGTCTACATTTACAATCTGTGAAAACTTTTCTGAACCTACTCCTACGTCAGCTTTTCCATTTGCGACTTGCGTGGCAACACCAAGATGATTCGACTCTTCCCATTCATATCCACTAATACGCTCTTTATTTAATTTTTGAATGCGCAATTGTTCATCCACTAACACCCTAATGCCAGAACCTTTTTCTCGATTTACAAATCGTATAGATGATTGAGATAAATCAGCCCATGTTTTTATATTTTTTGGATTTCCCTTTTGCACATAAAACCCAACGTTTCTTGCTAATAAATTAATCATCGTACATGGTTGTCCAACTAAAATACGTTTTACATACGGAACATTATATGTACCTGTTTCTCCATCAAACAAATGCAGACTAACGATACTTCCTTCTCCTTGATACATTTTTACTAAACTCGTTAAACTACCTTGATATGCCCTTAATATATTTGAACTTGGCAAGCGATTTTCTATACGTTTTGCCAACATATCTAACGTTAGTTCTTGTCCGCTAATAATACATGTATTCAAGCCTCTACTATCTTCGCTCTTTACAGGAGTACCTTGTATTTTCCCTGTTTTCATTTGCTTTATATATTGTTCTAAATCCGTTGCATCAATGCGCATCTGTCTACCAATTCTATAAGAAGGCAGTTCTCCTTTTTTAATTAAATCGTATACAGTTAATTTTGATACTTTTAATCGCTTCGCTACTTCTTCCGTTGTGTAGGAATGATGATCCATAGACGATTCCTCACTTTCTTCCTTCATTGTAACAAAGAAAAGAATATTTCTCCTATATTAAAAACAACTACATCGTTCAAATTATATTCAATTATAACTAGTTATATCTAGTTATAATTAGTTATAATTAATTATGTCAAAACGAAAGGGGATTTTTTTATGAACAAGTTTACATTACGATCCATCGGGGCACTTATACTTTCTTTTCTTCTTATATTTAGTGCTGCATGTACAAGCGGAGATAAGAAAGAGAAATCAACTGCTAAAGAAGGAAAAGCAGTAGAACTTACTATATCAGCTGCTGCAAGCTTACAAGATGCACTAAAAGAAATTGAAACAAAATATAAAGAAAAAGAACCTAATATTAAACTTTCTTTTAACTTCGGTGCTTCTGGTGCACTTCAACAACAAATTGAACAAGGCGCGCCTGCTGATTTATTCTTCTCAGCAGCCGAAGATAAATTCCAAACCCTTGTTAAAAAAGGATTTATTAATGAAAAAGAAGGGAAAAATCTTCTTGGAAATGAACTCGTTCTAGTTGTCCCAAAAGATAGTTCTCTTACAAAAATTCAAGATTTAAAAGATGAAAAAATTAAGAAAATCGCACTTGGTACACCTGAATCAGTACCTGCGGGAAAATACGCAAAGGCTTCTCTCACACATGAAAATCTATGGAATGACATTCAAAATAAAATCGTATTTACAAAAGATGTTCGCCAAGTGTTAACATATGTAGAAACAGGTAATGTCGATGCTGGTATTGTATACAAAACCGATGCTCTTATTTCAAACAAAGTAAAGATTGGCGAGACAGCAGCAGCTACTTCGCATGAGCCAATCCACTATCCTTTAGGTGTTATAAAGGAATCTAAGCATAAGAAAGAGGCGACTTCATTTTATGAGTATTTGCAGTCAAAAGATGCACAATCTATCTTTAAGAAATATGGATTTACAGTCCTGTCATAATTGCCATGAGCTTTGATGCCATTTTGTCACCAATCTTTCTATCTTTACGAGTAGCTGCATGCGCCACCATTATCGTTACAATTTTAGGGACGATTATCGGGCGAGCGCTAGCACGCTCCTCATGGAGATATAAAATAATATTAGAAACTATTTTCTTATTACCAATGGTACTTCCACCAACTGTAATCGGCTTTTTTCTCATTATCATTTTTGGAAATAATAGTCCCATTGGAACATGGATAGAATCAATATTTCAGCAGTCCATGATGTTCACATCTACTGCTGCAATCATCGCTTCTACAGTTGTTGCATTTCCGCTCATGTACCAATCAGCAAAAACAGGGTTTTCTATTGCGAATGTACAAATTGAGGAAAGTGCTCGTGACCTTGGTGCGAGTGAATATCAAGTTTTTCTACACGTCACACTTCCGCTTGCATTTCCTGCATTACTAAGTGGAATGATTTTGAGCTTTGTTCGTGCACTAGGGGAATTTGGTGCTACACTCATGTTTGCTGGGAACATTCCTGGTAAAACACAGACAATCCCAACTGCAATTTATATGGCGATTGATGCAAGTAATATGCAGCTCGCCTGGACACTTGTAGTTATCACTATTAGTATGTCACTCCTATTTCTGCTATGTATTCAGCTTATTAATAAAAGAATTACTAACCCTTAAAGCAGCTTTTTTCGAAGCTGCTTCTTTATTTCTCAGGAAATAAAATATACCGCCGGGAAATAACTGAATTTTACCTTTTATTAAAATATACATTTTATTTGAATTCACTTTCTAAAATAGGCAATTTCCTGTTATTATATGGAGGTGTTTCAAAAAATGAAGAAATGAAAACGCATTTATATCGTGAATTCTTCATCCTGTTTTAGCGATCGGTAATCTTCTACTCTATTAGTGGGGCATTACCGATCGTTAGAACGATATGTAATTATATTGGTATAGAAAACCGAAGGGAGTCTTGTAATGGACATTTTATTAGCGCTTCTTCCTGCAATTGCATGGGGAAACATCTTATTAGTAAGCGTAAAAATGGGCGGTGGTGCATATAGCCAAACGGTAGGTATGACAATCGGCGCTCTATTCTTCGCAACAATTATGTATGTATTTACTCAACCAGCTTTAACAATGACAGTCTTGATTGTTGGTTTTATTTCAGGTTTATTCTGGGCTTTAGGACAAGTAAACCAATTAAAAACAGTTGAAAAACTAGGTGTTTCAACTACTGTAACGATTTCTACTGGTATGCAACTTGTTGCAACTTCTATCTTTGGGGTTATCGCTTTCCGTGAGTGGACTACTACAACAACGATTGTTCTGGGAACGATTGCAATCCTATTAATCGTAGTTGGTGTTGTATTCACATCACTAGATGACAAAGAAAATGCACAGCCACCAGGACAATTGAAAAAAGGACTTCTTACTTTAATTGTTTCTACTTTCGGTTACCTTGTATATGTAATTATTATTCGTTGGTATAATATCGATGGTTGGTCTGCTATTTTACCACAAGCAGTTGGTATGTTTGTTGGTGCGGTTGTATTGACATCTAAACATAAACCATTTAACAAATATGCAATCCGTAATGCTTTATCTGGTTTACTATGGGGAACTGGAAACTTATTCTTACTTCTTTCATTACCACGTGTCGGAGTAGCAACAAGCTTCCCATTATCTCAAACTGGAATCGTTATCTCAACATTCGGTGCGATTGTCTTCTTAGGTGAAAAGAAAACAAAACGTCAATTGATCTTTATTGCACTAGGTAGTGTTTTAATTATCGGCGGCGCTGTATTGTTAGGTATGACAAAAGCATAAACTTATAATCTATCAATCCCTGAAGCTTAGCTGCTTCAGGGATTTTTTATTACAACTATTTTTTAAATATAATAATCTTTATAGCCTTATTTGTATCACCTCTCCTCCCTCACATTTCATTCTTTTCACTACAAGTCTTTTCTTTTTACAAAATTCTCTTAAAGATGGTATCGTTTTTTATAACATATCTTCACTAGAAAGGAATAAAGGATATGCTAACTAAACATCGAATTCTATTTATTGGTGCTGGTCGTATGGCAGAAGCTATATTTTCCGGATTACTTAAAACAAGCAAAGAATACATCGAAGAAATTATCGTTTCTAACCGCAGCAACGTAGAAAAGCTAGAACAATTACGAGCGCGATATAATGTGTCTACTGCAACAGATTGGAAGCAGCATGTTACATCTGTTGATACGATTGTTTTAGCAATGCCACCTTCTGCACATGAAGAATTATTAGCAGAATTATCTCCGTTACTATCGAATCAACTTGTCGTAACGGTAGCCGCCGGCATTGGCCCATCTTATTTAGAAGAAAGACTTCCAGAGGGAACACCTGTTGCTTGGATTATGCCAAATACAGCTGCCGAAATTGGAAAGTCTATCTCTTTATATACAATGGGACAATCAGTAAACGAGATGCATCAAGAAACCCTGCAACTACTTTTAAGAGGCATTGGCACTTCGCAACTTTGTACTGAAGAAGAAGTTCATCAGCTTACCGCAGTTACTGGAAGTGCACCTGCTTTCCTTTATTACTTTGCTGAAAGCTTGATTGAAGCAACAAAAAGTTATGGCGTCGATGAAGCAACCGCAAAACACCTTGTCATTCAAATGATTTCTGGCTCTGCTTCTATGCTTGAACAAACGCAAGATCCGCCTAACCTCCGCGAACAAGTAACAACGCCAGGTGGTTCCACAGCTGAAGGTCTCAAAGCTTTATATGAATATAATTTTTCAGAGGCAATTCAAAAAGCAGTAGAAGCAACAAACAAAAAAGCTAGGGGGAAATAATATGAGTTTAACAAGTTTAAAAGACTATACAACATTACATAACGGTGTGAAAATGCCTTGGTTCGGTTTAGGTGTTTTTAAAGTAGAAGATGGTTCAGAAGTAATTGATTCTGTAAAATCAGCAATTAAAAATGGCTACCGCAGCATCGATACTGCAGCAATCTATCAAAACGAAGAAGGCGTTGGACAAGCGATTCGTGAATCAGGTGTTTCACGTGAAGAATTATTTGTTACATCAAAAGTATGGAATAGCGATCAAGGATATGAAACGACACTTCAAGCATTTGAAACTACATTAGAGAAATTAGGTCTAGAATATTTAGATTTATATTTAGTACATTGGCCTGTAAAAGAGAAATATACTGAATCATGGAAAGCGTTAGAAAAACTTTATAAAGATGGCCGTGTTCGTGCTATCGGTGTGAGTAATTTCCACATTCACCACTTACAAGACGTATTTGAAATCGCTGAAATTAAGCCAATGGTCAACCAAGTGGAATACCACCCACGTTTAGCACAAGAAGAATTACACGCTTTCTGTAAAGAACATAACATCCAGCTTGAAGCTTGGTCACCATTAATGCAGGGACAACTACTTGATAACTCAACATTACAAGACATTGCGACAAAATATAATAAATCAACTGCACAAATTATTTTACGCTGGGATTTACAAAATGAAGTTGTAACAATCCCTAAATCTATTAAAGAACATCGCATTATTGAAAATGCAAATATCTTTGATTTTGAATTAAGTGCTGATGACATGAAAGCAATTCAAGCTCTAAATGAAGATCGTCGCGTTGGTCCAGATCCAGATAACTTTAACTTCTAGTAGAAAAACCACTGCCATATGCAGTGGTTTTTCCCGTTGTAGAAAACTGAAAATTTAAACTATATTCCAATTGGTTGACACTTCATTATCCAAGGTGTAAGATTTTGAATTATCAAAGAAACACAAAAATTAATAAAATTTATTCGTTTACTCATTGTATCAAGAGAGGTGGAGGGACTGGCCCTTTGAAACCTCGGCAACAGGTTCATTTTGAATACTGTGCCACTTCCTGCAAGCTTTGTGCTTGAAAGATAGAATGAGGGACTTCGTTTATATACGGGTGCATAACTTGTACGTAAAAATCCCTCTTTCTCAATATGAAAAGAGGGATTTTTTATTTTTCATTTCCCTCATCATCATCCAAACTTAATTATTTAGGAGGAAAATCAAATGAAAAAGAAGTTTGTACCCGGTATTGCATCAGTTGTAGGAGTAAGTATTTTATTAACTGGTTGCGGTAGTTATAAAAATGAAGCAAGCGGAGCAAATGCAAAAGACGAGGCGCCTAGTAAACAGGTTTTGAACTTATCTTCACCTACTGAAATACGAACAATGGATACAGCTCGTGCTACAGATACTGATTCTGGTCAAGTAATGAGAAACGTATTTGAAGGTTTGTATAATCTTAGTGAAGGTAACAAACCTGTCCCTGGTGTTGCAAAATCTCATGAAGTAAGTGGTGATAAAACGAAATACACATTCCATTTACGAGATTCAAAATGGTCAAACGGCACTCCTGTCACAGCGAAAGATTTTGTCTTCGCTTGGCAAAGAGCTGTTGATCCAGCAACAGCCTCTGAATATGCATTTCTATTCTTTGATATTAAAAATGCAACAAAAATTAACAACAAAGAACTTCCAGCCGATCAACTTGGTGTAAAAGCAATTGATGACCATACGTTTGAGGTAGAATTAGAACGTCCTGTTCCGTACTTTATTAGCTTAACAGCGTTCCCAACATTTCTACCAATTAACGAGGAATTCTTTAAATCACAAGGTGATAAGTACGCTTTAGAAGACAATACAATCTTGTACAACGGAGCTTTTACACTAAGCGATTGGAAGCACGAACAAAGCTTTAAATTCAAGAAAAACCCTACCTATTGGGATAAAGATACTGTCAAACTGGAAGAAATCAATTTTAACGTCGTAAAAGAAAAATCTACAGAAGTAAATTTATTCGAGTCAAAACAATTAGATCGTATCAAACTAACATCTGACTTCGTTGATAAATATAAAAAGGATGCTAACTTTAAAGAACGGCCAAACGTAGGGGTACAGTTTCTACGTATGAATCAACAAAACAAAGTACTTCAAAACGTTTCTGCACGCCAAGCAATCGATCAAACAATTGATCGAAAATCCTTTGTAAATACGTTATTAAATGACGGCTCTACACCAACCTCTAGTCTCGTGCCGAAAAACTTTGCAAAAGGACCTGACGGAACAGATTTCCGTGCTGCAAACGGCGATTTAACAAAGGTTGATACAAAATCTGCTCAAGAATTATGGAAAAAGGCAAAACAAGAACTTGGGTCTGAAAAAATAACGTTAGAACTATTAACAAGTGACGGTGACCTTGAAAAGAAAACTGGTGAATTCTTAAAAGGACAACTAGAAAAGAATTTAGATGGCTTAACGGTAAATATAAAGCCGCAACCACGTAAACAACAAGTTTCACTTTTATTAAAAGGTGACTACGAAATTGGAATTGACGGCTGGAGCCCTGACTTTGCGGATCCAATTACATTCCTTGAGCTATTTACAACGAATAACCCTTACAACTTAGATCATTACTCTAATAAGGAGTTTGATGAAACAATAGCAAAAGTAAAAACAACTTTAGCTGGTGATGAAAAAGCTCGCTGGGAAGCATTACTAGCATCCGAGAAAATATTATTTAAAGACTCTGTTATCGCTCCTCTTTACCAAAAAGGCGAATCTTATTTAGAGCGTCCTTATGTGAAAGGAATTGTGCAAGTAGACTTTGCAGGTCAATTAAACTTCAAATGGGCAAAAATTGAAAAATAAAGCGAAACTTTAATCAGTGGGTTTTTCTTCATCCCCACTGATTATTAGCCCACACCAATTGTTTTTTAGCAAAACATATGAAAAGCAGATTCCCTAATACGAGGAAATCTGCTTTTTTAATATATTATTCTAAGAAATTAACAATCTATTTTTATTATTGACATATAGTTCTTTCCAGTGTTAATATTCTAAATAATCAAAGAAACGAAATATTTCACCATCAAAATATAACGTCTACTACGTTGAAACATATAACGATAGATTATAGTTCAACATGTATATACATATAGAACACCTGATTACCTACATACACATATCTATAATAGGTTTTCTCTTCTTCTATAGCTACACTTCAAAACGTGGACATTACGACGTTACGAACAACACATTTAGGGAGGAACGAACAATGAAGAAAAAAGTTGTACCTGTTGTTGCATCTGTTTTAGGGGCAAGTCTATTACTAACTGCTTGCGGGGGAAATAAAGATCATGCAAGCGGAGCGAAAGCAAATGATAAAGCACCTGATAAGCAGGCAATTAACTTATCATTCGCTTCAGAAATTCCAACAATGGATGTTGCAAAAGCAACGGATGGGGAATCCATGAGCGTAATGCGAAATGTTTTTGAAGGTTTATATGCAATGGGAGAAGATAACAAACCAATTCCTGGTGTTGCTGAGTCGGTTGACCTTAGTCCCGATAAAACAAAATATACATTCCACCTGCGTGATTCAAAATGGTCAAACGGTACTCCAGTTACAGCAAAGGACTTTGTCTTCGCTTGGCAACGTGCCGTAAATCCTGATACAGCAGCTGAATATGCATTCTTATTCTTCGATATACAGAATGCGAAACAAATAAGCCAGAAACAATTACCAATTGATCAACTAGGGGTCAAAGCTCTTGATGATAGAACGTTAGAAGTACAACTAGACCGTCCTGTTCCCTACTTCTTAAGCTTAACGACATTCTCAACATTCTTACCAATTAATGAAGATTACTTAAAATCTCAGGGCGATAAATATGGTTTAGAAACAAATCATTTAATTTACAACGGTGCTTTCACATTAGATAACTGGAAACACGAGCAAAGCTTCCAATTGAAGAAGAACCCTAACTATTGGGATGCTAAAACTGTAAAATTAGAAGAAATCAACTTCAATGTCGTTAAAGATAAGTCTACAGAAGTTAACTTATACGATTCAGGACAAATTGATCGTGTTGCTTTGACTGCGGAGTTTGTTGATAAATATAAGGGTGATCCAAATTTCAAAGACCGCGCTGAAGTTGGCATTCAATTTTTACGACTCAATCAAAAAAATGAAACATTAAAAAATCAACATGCACGCCTTGCTATTAACGGAGCAATGAATAAAAAAGCATACGTAGAAACAATTTTAAATAACGGCGCTGTTCCAGCTGAAGGAATGGTTCCTGCAAAATTTGCAAAAAGTCCAGAAGGCAACGACTTCCGTAAAGAAAATGGAAACCTAGTCAAAGATGATGTGAAAACAGCGAAAGAAAACTGGAAAAAAGCGAAACAAGAACTTGGTACTGACAAAGTAACAATCGAACTATTAACAAGCGATAATGCTTTAGCTAAAAAGACTGGTGAATATTTAAAAGGTGAACTAGAAAAGAATCTAGATGGATTAACAGTGAATTTAAAACCACAACCACGTAAACAACAGTTGAAACTACTATTAAGTGGTGATTATGAAATTGGAATTGATGGCTGGGGCCCTGACTTCGCTGATCCAATTACATTCTTAGATTTATTTACAACAGAAAGTGCTTATAACTTCGATAAATACTCTAACAAAGAGTATGATGAGCTCATTCATAAAGTGAAAACAGATTTAGCTGGTGATGAAAAGGCTCGCTTTGAAGCAATGAAGCAAGCTGAAAAAATCCTATTACAAGACGGTGCTGTCGCTCCTTTATACCAACAAGGTCGTTCTTACTTACAACGCTCTTTCATTAAAGGACTTGTAACAACTGACTTCGGCGGTGAATTTAACTACAAGTGGACAGAAGTTGCAAAATAATAAAATAAAAACGGTATCCTTCGGCGGATACCGTTTTTATTTTATACTTCTTTAACTACATGACTTCTTCTCTTTACTATTTCTTTTATAGATACAGTAATTACTGCTACCAATTGTGTAACTAATATAATGACTAATAACGAAATAATATTTTCTCCTAAACTAACTCCCCCAAATATTATTGTATAATAGCCATTCGCTGCATATGTTGCGGGAAATAATTCGCCGATTGTTTGATATGTTTTAGAAAGCATCTCATGTGGTACAATTACACCCGAACTTACAAGTTGTAGCGATAGTGAAATTATATTAAAGATCATACCTGCATTTCCGAAAACAGTTATGAACATTTGTGTTAATGAAAGAAAGGCGAAGAAGACTATTGTCAATAATCCTCTCCCCCTTCTTTTTGCATTGAACTAAAACTCATCATAAATATAACGATAAATATCAAATATGTTCTCCACGTCAAAGAAGGTATATGCCCTGACCAAAGATAGCTAATTAAATAGTTAATTCCCATAATACAAGACGATACTACTAAACTAATACTTATTAGTTTTACATATTTGAGCATATCTTTTCTCCTTACTTTTCTATCTCTTCAAATTGCAGATTTACCGGCTCTTCTAGTAGTGTTTCATAAAAGTTTTCAGCCAAATCTGTTGAAGAAATTTTTTCATCCACTTCATCAAATCGAATACTATCTAGCCACACACAACCTTCTCCTGATAATAAGACACCAAATGCAATACCAAGCGCTCCTTCTTTTATATCTAATACAACCGAATACGATTGCCAGTTATTCGTATTTTTAATTGGGCGATTTTGCATGTTATCCATAGCGAGTGGTTCTGTATCTTTTCCGTCTACTCGCATCCACAATCCTGCCCAATCTCTTACGTTCTCACTCTTAATAAATGCTGTTAAACGTAATCTTTTACCTATATATTTATCCGCTCGAAACATTTGCATTAATGTTGAAAATCCTCCATGTGTAACATTCTCTTTTGCCTTTATGTATGCAGATACTTTTCCTTGATGGGCAACTTCATAGTCTAAACCCATCTCATATTCAGCAGGATGACTTCCACTTAAGATCCATCCTTTCGGTATACCTTTTTGCATTGAAACACCCTCTCTTTCTATATAAAATGACTGGAAGTACTTTCGATATTTCTTCGGTGGCAATTGAAACATTCTTTTAAAAGCTCTCGTAAATGCCTCTTGTGAGGAAAAGCCGTATTGTACTGCAATATCAATAACAGCCCTCTCCGTTGACACTAAGACTTGCGCAGCATGAGTTAACCTTCTCTTTCGAATATAATCCGTTACACTCATCCCAATATACCTTTGAAAAATACGATGAAAATGGTACATCGATACCGCACTGTGAGAGGCCACTCTTTCTGTTGTAAGCTCCTCATGTAAATGCTCCTCTATATATTCAATTGCTTCCTTTATCATCTCTTTATATTCTTCATGCATTTTAGCACCTCCTCACAACCTTAATTTACCATATACATACAAATCATTTTTGATTTAAATTGCGGATTAAACTTTGTGGATACAAGTTAATAATTTATTTTCAACACATACATAATTACATGATTTTGGGAAAAACTTGTATAGAACGAATTTACATAAGGAGGAAATTATAATGAGAATTTTACTATCAGTTTTATTAGCGCTTATGCTAGTACCTGTATTAACAGGATGTAAAGCTCCTGCAAAAGAAGATACAACTTCTAATAAGAAAACTACTGAAGAAGCAAAAAATGAAGCTCCTGCTGATTTAAAACTTAACTTCAATGAATTTAGTTTAGATGCAGACTATCAAGATACGAAGAAAGACTACGAGGCTGATTATAAGAATGTAGCAGCTGATAAGAAAATGGAAGCAAAACTTGAAGACCACAAATCAAATGCAAAGTTTACAGGCGACGAGGCTATTACAAAATTAAGCCCACTTCTACAAGAATTAAAATTTGATAAAGATACTCCTGACCAAGAAGTAATCGATCAAGTAGTAAATGTGTTCAAACTTGATAAAGACTACCAAAAGTTTGATTTAGAAGTTGTCTTCTCTGATGGAACGAAAAAAGAATATAAAAGAGAAATAAAATAAAGAAGTAGGCGGTTGCCTACTTCTTTATTTTTGCATATCTTAAATCTGGTTTAGATCCAACATAATATTGAAGTCCAGATACTGATCCTTTTTGTAAGTAAGAATCAGAAGGGAATATAATTGGAATTAACGGTGAATCTGTAAACATAATATCTTCTGCTTTATGCAATAAATCAAAACGCTTATCTTCATTTTGTTCAACTTCTGCTTCTTTGATTAAAGCGTCAAATTCTTTATTATGCCATTTTGCATAGTTGTTTGGACCATCACCTGCATATAAATCTAGTTTAGTAATTGGGTCTAATAAAGAACCGCCCCATCCCATATAAGCTAATTGGAAATCACTTTGCTTATATGTATCGATGTAACTCTTCCACTCTTTATTTTCTAATTTAATATCTACACCAAGATTTTTCTTAAACATTTCCTGCATTGCTTCTGCTACTTTTTTATGCTGTGTATCCGTTGTGAATTTTAATGTTACTTCAGGTAATGTAGACCAACCTTGTTCTTTCATACCCTCTTCTAATAATTTTTTCGCTTCTGTTGTATCAAATTTTACGTAATCACCTTTTTCTTTACGGAAATCACGACCACTTTGTGTTTTTGCTCCTTCTGGAACGAATGCATATGCTTCTTGCGCATTATTCTTATACAGTTTTTCAACGATAAACTTACGATCAACTGCTAATGAAAATGCTTTACGTACTTTCGCATTTGTAAATGGCTCTTTTTCTACGTTAAACGAGTAAATATAAGATGAGAATCCTGCAACACGTTTATATTCCTTATTCCCTTTTTCTTTCTCAATCATCTCTTGTGGTAAGCCACTTAATAAATCTAATTCTTTTGATTTGTACAATTGATACGCCGTTTTAGAGTCTGGAATAATACGAAACTCAATTTCTTTTAATGTTACCTTTTTATCATAGTATTCTTTATTTTTTTGTACTGTAATTGCTTGGTTATGCTTCCATTCTTTTAACTTGAATGGTCCATTTGTAATTAACTCTTTTGGATCTGTTTTTAATTTATTGTTATCATCAATTGATTTTTTAGATAATGGAATAAATAATGAACTCGCTAATTTTTGTTTAATAGAAGCAACTGGGTGCTCAAGTGTTACCTTTAATGTTTGAGGATCAACAACTTGAATACCAACTTGGCTTTCTTCACCTTTTCCAGTATTATACGCCTCTGCACCTTTAATAAAGTACATTTCTGTCCCATTCATAGAACCCGTTTTCGGATTTAATAATCGCTTCCATGCAAATTCAAAATCATTTGCTGTAATAGGAGAACCATCTGACCATTTAATATCTTTCTTTAAATGGATTGTATATTCAGTTCCATCTGCATTTACTTCTTCTTTCTCTGCTAATTCATTTTGATATTTCCCATCACTATCTTGCGTATATAAGCTTGAGAATAAATGTCCAATTACATAACCTGATGTGCTATCTGTTGCAATTGCGGAATCGAGTGTATATGGATCGCTACCAATATTCGTTACTAATCGATCTCCTTCCCCCTTACCAGCACTCGCCTTTTGCGCCTCTTTTTTACCGCAAGCGACAGAAGTAATTGCTAATACGGTCATAATGACAAATAATAAAAATTTCTTCATCCTACATTCTCCTTTAACCCGAAATTTTTGGTGTTGATGCTAATAATGTTTTTGTATAAGAATGTTGAGGATTACGGAATACTTCATCCGTATTTCCAAATTCAACAAGTTCTCCTTTATATAAGACAGCTACCTTTTCACATAAATAGTGAACCATCGGCAAATCATGCGCGATAAATAAATATGTATAGCCTTGTTCCTTTTGAATCTTTTGCAACAAGTGCACAATTTGGATTTGAAGTGAAACATCTAACGCTGAAATTGGTTCATCCAGAATTAATACTTCTGGCTCACATAATAACGCCCTTGCAATAGCGATCCGTTGACGTTGTCCTCCGCTAAATTCGTGTGGGTATCGATCAATATATCGTCTATCTAATCCAACACGTTCTAGCGCATCACCTGCTACCTCATCTTTCAATCCTTTATCTCCTAAACCGAATGAAATATATCCTTCTGTTACGCTATCGCGTACTTTCCAGCGCGGATTTAATGCAGCTGTTGAATCTTGAAAAATGAATTGTACTTTCTGCAAGAAATCTCGCTTATGAGCTGATTTCAACTTGTGAACAACTTGACCGTTATAATCAATTTGACCAGACGTTAGGCTCTCGATCCCAGCTATGAGCTTACCAAGTGTTGTCTTTCCTGAACCACTTTCTCCAATAATGCCAAGCGTTGTTCCTTTCGGGATAGAAAGTGATATATCTTTTAGCGCTATGATTTCTTTCTTTTTACTTCCATACGTTTTCGTTACTTGCTTTACAGTAATTAAATCTGTCGTCATGAGGCATTCACCTTCTCTTTTGATTTCGCTTGGTCATGCTCTAGAACATGTTGCCAACAATGTGAACTGTGTTCCCCAGAATATGCTGTTCTATCAGGGAAACGATGAACACATTCTTGTATTGCTACTGGGCATCTATTTACAAATGGGCACCCAAAGCTATTTAACGTTTCAATTGATGGTGTTGTTCCCTCAATGGCCCTAAGTACCTTTTCAGAATCATCCATATTCGGAATAGCTTGCAATAAACTTATCGTATATGGGTGCTTAGGTGAACCTATCACTTCTTGTATCGTCCCTTTTTCAACAACACGTCCCCCGTACATCACAACTACTCGATCTGCTACTTCACGTACAAGTGCCAAATCGTGGGTAATTAATAAAATACTCGTATTTTGTTTTTCTTTTCGCTCTTTTAATAACCCCATAATTTGCTTTTGAATCGTTACATCTAATGCAGTTGTAGGCTCATCTGCAATAACGAGCTTTGGGTGACACGCAAACGCAATTGCTAAACAAATACGTTGCCTCATACCTCCGCTTAATTGATGTGGGTACTGTTCAAAACGTTTCTCTGCTTCATGTATCCCTAAATCATTTAATAAGTTAATCGCAATTTCTTTTGCTTCTCTTTTCGATTTTTTCTCATGTTGCAAAATCACTTCTGTAATTTGCCTTCCTACTTTCATCGTCGGATTTAAAGAGGACAGAGGGTCTTGAAAGATAAACGAAATATCTTCCCCTCGAATTTGATTCCATTCTGATTCTTGTAAATTCGTCAATCCTTGAGATTGGAAAGAGATGCTTCCGTCATCAATGTGAATAGATTCTTGATTTAATCCGACAATAGATTGTGCTGTAACACTTTTTCCTGAACCACTTTCTCCTACAAGTGCAACGATTTCACCTTCATTAATAGAAAAGGAAACATGCTTCACAATTGCTTGCTTACTATTCTCTTTTTCAACGGCCAATGTTACGTTTTCTAAAGATAAGAGCTGTCCCATGTTTTTTCTCCTTTCGATTCCGTTTTACAATCTTCGGATCAATTGCATCTTGCAAACCATCACCAATTGCATTAAATGCAAACATAATGAGTGCAATCATGATTGCTGGGAAGAATAATTGCCACCATTCTCCGCTTAGTAGTGTCCCGAGTGCATCGTTCGTCATCGTTCCCCAGCTCGCTGCTGGTGATTGTACTCCGAGTCCGATAAAGCTTAAAAATGATTCTGAGAAAATAGCTGCTGGAATTGTAAATGATAAATTTACGATAATAATGCCTGTTAAATTCGGAATGATATGTCCGTATATAATCTTCATATGCGATGTACCTAATCGCTCTGCTGCAATAACAAATTCTCTTTGTTTTAAAGACAAGACTTGCGCTCTAACGAGACGTGCCATGCCAATCCATCCTGTTAACGCAAGAGCAATTATAATTGTAAAAAGTCCTGGTTTCATCACGATCAATAGTAAAATAACAATTAATAAATATGGGATACCATATAACACTTCAATCCCTCGTATAATCCATTCATCTATTAACGTTCCAAGACGATTACGCCCTCTTACATATCCGCTAAAACCTCCGATCAGTACACCAAGACCTATGTCTAGCGCTGCTGCTACTAATCCAACTGTTAGTGAAATTTTTCCACCAGCCCAAGTACGCGCCCATATGTCTCTTCCTAAATCATCAGTTCCGAACCAATGCTCGCTACTAGGAGGTAAATTAGTTGCTTCTTTCACTTGTTCACTCGCAGTAAATGACGTTAAACTTTCGCCAACCAGTGAGAAAATAATAATTAGTAATAACGTCACTGCCCCTAAAACTGCTATAGGGTTTGATATAAACTTGCGAAACACTTCCTTCTTTCGACTAATCGTTTGCTGATCTTTATTTATCGTTAATTCTTTTTTCTCCTCATTCGTTAATAACTGTTTATTGATTTCATAAGCTCCCATTTAAATGTCCCCCCTCCTTACGTAATAGAACGAATACGCGGATCAACAATACGGTGAATAATATCTGTAATGAAAATACAAGAAATTAATAATGCACTATAGAAAATCGTTGTTCCCATAATGACCGGATAATCCCGGTTAAAAATACTATCTACAAAATATTTTCCTAGACCAGGAATGGAAAATATTTTTTCAATAACGAAAGTCCCTGTTAAAAGTCCAGCCATTAACGGTCCAACAAATGTAAGTACTGGAACAATCGCATTTCGAAGAGCATGTCTTATAATGATTTTCTTAATTGGTATGCCTTTCGCTATCGCTAGCTTAATATAATCACTCTGCAAAACTTCAATCATATTAGAGCGAACAAATCTTGTAATAACCGCGATTGGTCCTAACGCTAATGCGAAGGATGGCAATACCGTATGTTCGAATGTGCCCCAAGACGCTACTGGTAAAAGTTCAAATTGAATAGCAAATACTTGTATAAATAGTGGTGCTAAAATAAAACTTGGAATAGAAATACCGAGAATCGCGAGTAAGCTCACACTATAATCAATTACTTTCCCATGATATAGAGCTGCAAATGTACCTGCTGCAATTCCGACTAATAATGAAATAACAAGTGCTTGTAAACCAATAATCGCTGAGGGACCAAATCCTGTCGTTATAATTTCTGATACACCTTGACCTGTGGATTGAACAGATTCACCAAAATCAAAATGAACTACGCCATCTAAATAAGCAACATATTGATTCCATAACGGTTCATCAAGGTGATACTTCGCTCTCATGTTTTGTATCACTTCTTCAGGAAAGATTTTCGCATCTGATGAAAATGGATCCCCTGGAATGATATGCATAATCAAAAATGTTACTGTTGTAATGACCCATAGCGTGAACACCATAACCGATAGTTTTTTAATAACATACACTTCAATAACCCCCTAAACAAATGTGTTTACTTTGTTTTATTGACATATTTGTTCCTATTACTTTTCCGCTTCTTAAAACACAAAAAGCCTTGATCTTAAAAAATAAGATCAAGGCTGAATAAACGAAGGCCCATCACTTATCTTTCAAGACTTGCTTGCTGGAATTAGCACGGTGTTCCTGTTACAGAACCCGCTGCTGAGGTGTCATAGGGCCAGTCCCTCTACCTCTCTGGATAAGTAAATTGCTATATTATTATTTGGTTCAAATTGTATATTTTGAATTATAATTCTGAAAAAATGAAAAGTCAATCAAATTGGATATATTTAGAAAAATAAGTTTTTATTTCTTACTACTATAGAGTTACCCTTAACAATCCGTTATACTTGTCATCATCGGCTTCTATAAAGTGAAACTTTAATCAGTGGGGGTTTTACGGGATAAACTCTTTATTAAAAAGAAACGTATCATTTCTTTTTATACTCCATTCGATAATATTACCGGACAAATAACCTCTGCATTTCACGAAGAACAGAATGTATTAGTATCCGAGAATGAAGACGGAGATGGTAAGAAGAAAAAATAACCTTGCGCGTGCGCAAGGTTATTTTTTCGTTTCTGCTTGAAAACGTTTATAGTATGTTGATGCTGTTGCAAAGTTAATTTCTATATCACGAATCAATGATGAGTCTTCTTCTTTAGCTAACTTCTGTAATTTTTTCATTGCTTGTTCCGATTCATTCAAGAAACCAGCGTATACCTCATGTTCTTGCTCTTTCGACTTTGGAACACGAATTTCTTTACGTATATTATCAATATCTTCTAGCATGCTAGTCGTTACTTTTTGCACATCTTCTTTATAGTTAGCATTCGTTATTTCCTTACCGCCCTTTTCTTTTGCCACTTCAAATAACTGTAGTGCTTTATTAATTTCTTTATTCATTTTCATATCGTATTTTTCATGTACTGCACGGTATTCTTTCATCTCTTCTGTTTGCTCAGTAGATTGCTCTACCTTTTCTTTCGGTTCTTTCGTATCTTTATTTCCATTACATCCTGCTAGAAGGATCATACTTCCCATTACAGCAATACCCAAAACCTTCTTCATCTCTTCTTCTCCTTTTATCTACAGCTACTACTCATTATAGTTTCTTTTATCTCCACTTGTTATTATACCGAGAACATCCTACTTTTTACACTTAAGACGCTACCTTAATATACACACCAACATTTTTGTCACAGTATCGTCACTTTATGCAAATAACTTTTGCATCACCTTACAACACTGTATAAGTTATTTCAAAGAAATGAAAAAAGAGCTGATTCAACACATGTTTGAATCAGCTCTTTTTTTATTAAGCCTCTAAATTTTGTCTTTGTTGCAGTTCAAACTGCTTCTCACTTCTTCTGGCCATAAATAGATAACATAACACAGCACCAATTTCACAAAGAGCTATCACAACCCCCATCGGTAATGCGGTGTTGCTTCCACCAATACCTACTAACGGTGCAACAAGTGCTCCTGAAATGAACTGTAATAAACCTAATAAAGCCGATGCCGTTCCTGCAGCTTGTTTCTGGTTTCTCATCGCTAATGAGAAACCAGTTGTTGATACAACCCCGACACTTGATACAACAAGGAATAACGAACATAAAACACCAATTAAACCTATTCCTAGTACAATTGTCAGTAGTAAAGATAAACCACCAACAGCTGCAATAATAATACCGGAAACGAATAAAGTTTTCTCATTCACTTTCCCCGCTAAACGACCCGTAACCTGACTAGCAATAATAATACCGATACCGTTAATCGCAAAGAATAAACTAAATTGCTGTGGTGATGCTCCGTATATGTTCTGCAACACAAATGGTGAGCCCGAAATGTATGCAAACATTGCCGCCGTTACTAGCCCTTGTGACAATGCATATCCCATAAACAGACGATCCTTTAACAGTTTTCCGTACGTCGCCAACGTCCCTGACAATCCACCTGTTTCTCTTTCTTCAGGAGGTAATGTTTCACGTAATACGAAAGTAGCTGATATTAACATAAATACACTAATTGCCCCAAGAACGATGAAGACACCGCGCCATGTTGTGAACTGTAGTAATTGTCCCCCAATAATCGGTGCTAAAATAGGCGCTGCTCCGTTTACTAACATGAGCAACGAGAAAAACTTTGTCATTTCAGAACCTGAATACATGTCACGTACCATTGCACGTGATATAACAATCCCAGCCGATCCTGAAGCTCCTTGTAAGAAGCGTAATAACACTAAACTCCAAATAGATGGTGCAATAGCACAAAGTAAAGAAGAAGCAACATAAATAATAAGAGCGATAATAAGAGGTTTGCGCCTTCCGTAAATGTCACTAATTGAACCAACAAATAATTGTCCTACTGAAAGCCCAAGCAAACAAGCTGTCAATGTAAGCTGTGCAAGAGATGCGCCTGTTTGTAAATCATCCGTTAATTTTGGTAAAGAAGGCAAATACATATCAATAGATAATGGCCCAATCGCCGTAAGTGTCCCTAATACAAGAATCATCCATAACCTATTTGTCTTTACAGGTTTATATATTTCGTGATTAACTCCATTCACTTTTTCCGTTCACCCTTTCCGATAAATACTAAATCGTAACAATTATAGTTACAACATAAACATACGTCAAGTATAGTGCATTTTCCTGTTTCATACCGTAAAAAAAGCGATAGAATTTCTATCGCTTTACTTTTTCAAATTGCTATTTGTAAATTTAGATACGGAAGACATCGCCTCTCCTGTATCTAAATATGTGATTTGAATTGGATCTCCCACTTCTGTAAACATAGCATATGGGAATTTCTTCACCGGTATCATAAATACTTTTTGTTCATTCTCTAACAGTACATACACAATTGTATTTTCACCTGATTTTTCTTTATATACACGTTGTACAACGCCTTCTTTTTGTGCTTCTTTACCATTTGAAGTCGGTCTAAATGAATCTCCACTTCCACTCAGCGCATTTTTATAATTCTCAAGCGCTTCTTTTTGCGTCGAACCTGTTGCAAATATTTTCGCATTAGAAGCATAGATAACTGTATGAGCACGTACTAATCCCCCGTCATCAATAACAGGTACAATCCAAGAAGGTTTACCATACACGTTATAAATAACCGGCATCGTTCCATGCCATTTCTCTCTCTTAAAGGAATTATCCACTACTTCCGAAGCAGCTGAACCATCCATAATTCCCTTCACTTCTTTTCCGTTATAGTAATACAACTTACCTGTACGCGCATCGATAAGCGAGTAACCTAACGCAGAATCTACTCCCTCTTTCGGGGAGGTGAAATCAGTAAAGTAATATAACGTTCCATCCTTACCGAATATTGGTGTAACTCCTTCTTTCGTTCCCCACTCAGTCGGAATCTTCATATCCGTTTGCGAGAATTTCGTATTCCAAAATCCGTGAATATATTTACCGAAGTACGTATTTAATGTAGATGCGGTCTCGTGATTTAATACACCATCAACAAATTTAGGCGCTTTTCCTTTATCATATCTTTTCACTTCACCTGTTTGTGCATCTACTACTACAACGCCCTCTACCTCAAATCCAGATCTTCCTGAAATAAATTCACCATACGTCATTGTATAATACGGTTTCCCTTTATCATCCACTTCAAATTTAGGTTTCCCTTTAAAGATTAGATTTGGTTCGGCTTGCCTTACAACACGCTCTAAATTATTCCCGAAGAACATGCTTGGCACATATTTCATTTTATAACCAAGGTGCAGTTTCGCTTCCGCATCAGGATTCGTACCTGACATCGTTACGTACCCTGGAATTGTTTCAGCTTTACGTGCTTTAAAAAAGCCTGAAACTTCAATCGGTGCTACATATAAAGCCTCACCATTTACCATTTGTGGCGTTAATTCCCCTAGCTCAAAATAAGCTACTTTCGGAATATCCCCAAATACTTTTTTCATTTTATTCTCCGCTGTCTTTGGCGGCACTGTAAACGGTTGATCATTTTCAGTAAACGGCTCTGAAATATCTTTCTCGATCTTCACAACAGAATCATATTTTTTTTGCGTGATTACTATATCATGTAAATAACCAAAATAGCCGTAACTTGCGAGTAAAACAAACATTAGAAGTCCTTTTAACGTACCTTCTAATTTCCCTATTTGATTTTGTGAAAATAAAACAAGCCCAATTAAAACTGCTACTGCAACGGCATAATGAGTAAGAATCGAATCTGCTCGATCATCGATTAGCCAAAGATATTCATAGATTGCAATACCTATCCAAAATAATACAGGAATAACTAAAATGGATGATTTCTTACCCTTTACAACCTTCTCATCCCCTTTCTTATCCACTGCTCGAAGTTTACTACCGCTTCTTGTCCATGGAATCAAAAACAAAGTGAGAATAGCTAAAATTAAAAATTTCATCAAAGGCAATGTCCCCTTTTCTTTTATTTTCCCTTTTAGTATAACAAATAAAGGGTATTCAGGTAAAAATGGGGATGATTATATTTTTTTACTACTTAATACAATCCCACTCACTACATATAAGATAGATGCAATATAAAAAATGGTGCCAATCGTAAAGAAATCTACTAAATATCCCGTTGCAATAATTGCTACCGCTCCTCCAATCGATGTCCACACATGATATTTCCCAATCTCATAACCAGCATTTTCTTGCACAACCTTTCGTGCTAACGACGTCTTCTCGGTATTACGCTGCACAGCACCTAAAACTCCCATTACAATTTGAAGAATATAAACATGCCATACTTCCGTGGCAATCGGGAAACAAAGCATTAATATTGCCATGGACCAAGCATATATAATTAATAATTTTTGATCGCCTACTCGATCAGACATCTTTCCTACTAATGGATATACAAGTGCTGAAGTTAAAGCAAATAAGCCATACGCCCAGCCAAACTGCGAGAAGCTATTCCCAACATTCCGAAGCAATAGAATGTAAAAAGGAAATACCATACTTCCCGCCATCATAATTATGCTTTGTGACGCTACAAATCTTCTATATGTCATTTCGTATACTCCCTATAAAATAAATTCACAAATCTCTCTTTTGGATCCGCTTCTTTTTTCTTCTGAAGAAATTCTTCTATACGAGGATATGCCCTCTTTAACTGCTCCTTCGTTGGATACGAATAGTACGGTAAATAATAACTACCATTATGTTTTAAAGTAACATCAATCATTTTCTGAATGACATCTTCTGTTTTCTTTATTTCACCCTCTGAGCGTCCTTGATTAATTAAAAGAACTAGCGCAAACATATCATCTTTCGCATAGGATAAAACTGCATTTTCATTCTTTTCCACATAACGAATCGTAATATTGAGCAAATTAAACTCTTCTTCATTTAATACTTTACGTAAATCATCTATGTATTCCGTGAAGAAATCTACAGGCACAAAGTATTCTTGTAACACTTCTGTTCTATTCGGATTTTCATATTCCATAAAGGCACTATCTGACCTCATAACATTATTTCGTGTCTCATACGTTCCATCTGTACGTTCAAAATAATTTCTTTGTATATCCCAAAATGTATTCTTTCCCCAATCGCTATAACGGGATAATCCGAGTAAAAATTTCGGTGCAGCTATAATATTTTCTTCTTTTAATTCACTGTACTCTTCCCTCATATTTTGATTTTTCGCCAATGTATAATCTGTCACATACATCTCTTTTAAAAATGAATTGGGGGCAACAGAAATACGGGCTAAGTGCATACGAACATTTTCATCTCTTTTCACTTTATCTTTGAAATAAGATGTGTATTCTTTATAATCTATCATTCTCGTATGCATTTCATATAATTCATCATCAGTTAACTTTAATGTCACATCTAAAATGACACCAAATAACCCGTAACCACCTATGACATATGGAAATAGCTCTGCATTTTCTTTTCTACTTACATTACGTACCGTACCATCTGCCATTAACAATCTGAATGACTCTACTGTATCAATCAATGCTTCATGACGAATATCACGCCCATGTACATTTACACTTAATGAACCACCAACAGTAAAAATATTTTGAGATTGCATCACTTGAACCGCAAGACCATATGGATTGATTTTTTTTTGAATGTCATTCCATGTGACACCGCTTTGCACCCTAATCCTCTTCTTCTCCATATCGAATTCTAATATTTTATTATATCCTTTCATATCAAGCATCGTGCCGTTTGGATAATACGTCTGTCCTCCTTGGCTATGTTGCATACCTGCAATGGAAATTTTCTCTCCAGAAGTATTTGCATCTTTCACTACCTGTTTTAATGAATGTTCATCCTCAGCATTTTCAACACGTTTAATTTTCGTTGGAAGCAACTTTCCTACATCGCTCATAATAGGATGATCTAGTTGCTCTTTATATGTATTTATAGATGTCGCAAGCAACACTGTATAAGCTACAATGACCGCCGCTATCTTTCTTTTTTTCAAATGACACTCTCCTCTTCTACAGTTTTCCCTCTTCATATTGTACCTATTTTCCTATAAAGAAAGTATACAAAAAAGAGGGCACCTTATTTTAGGTCCCCCCTCATCAAAACTGTTACTTTGCTGCCGGCAATTGTATTGGATCAAACTTTTCGTACGACGTATATTTTGCGTTCGTAATAATGTGTGCTTTATCCTTGCCGTTACTACTCATAATCATGTCTATCTTTGCTGATTCATATTTAAAATCTTTTGTAATAATATATTCTGCATCCACTTCTTCTATCTTCGCATTTTGTGCTTGTAACATTTTCTTCTGTGTTTCATCCATGCTAGTTAACATACTTTCTGTTTCTTGCCCTTTTAATGTAAATTTCAGTTTATATTTATCTCCGCTTTTCTCCATCTTCATTTTATCTAAAACTACTTCCGGTACTTCTAACTTATCTATAATATCTTGAGTCGCTTTCATTCCACCAGCGTTTAATTGCTCCTCTGGTACAGTTATAACTTCTCCTGTATTAGGGTTTTTCACCTCACCAGCAACTTTACCATCCACAGTATACACTACAACATCTGTACCGGAAATATTCATTTCAGAACGAGAATTCTTTGTCTTTGGCTCTAATTGCATCTTAGCCTTTAATATATCCATCTCTGTTCCCTCAGCTTTTACCCCTACACCATATGTCATCGTTACATGCTCTTCATTTTTAAAAGCTTCGTTCGTTTTCTTGAAAACATCCTTCGCGGCTAATTCCTTTTCTTTTTGAACTGATTCTTTTTTCGGCTCATCCGTCTTTGCTGTTTTTTCATTACTACACCCTACCCCTAGACTGATTGCAAGCACTAAACTTGAAATAAAAATAGTTTTTTTCATAATGTCGCCCCCTTTCCCAAAATAATATCACCTCTTTTCCTACGAAATCTATATAATTTTTAATCTTTATTCGCTATATAGCGACATGTTTGATGAAGGTTTTAAATATGATGTAAATAACAACAACTCATTTCAGGAGGTCATTATGAAGGCGATCATTTGCACACAGTATGGACCACCTAACGTTCTTCAACTTCAAAATATAGAGAAACCTACACCTAAAAAGAACGAAGTATTAATTAAAATTCATGCAACAAGTGTAACGACTGGAGATTGTAGAATACGCGGCTTTAATAGCCCCCTCTTATTTTGGATTCCTATGCGGATCATATTAGGTTTCAGAAAACCGAGAAAACCTGTACTCGGCGTAGAGTTATCCGGTGAAATCGAAGAAGTAGGAACAGATGTAACTCAATTTAAAAAAGGTGATCCAATTTTTGCATTAACAGAACTAAACCTCGGTGGTTACGCCGAGTACACATGCGTACATGAAAGTGGATTAATAACATTAAAACCTACCAATGTGACGTATGAAGAAGCGGCCATTATTCCTTTTGGTGGAACTTCAGCATTGCATTTCCTGAGAAAGGGCCGTATAAAAAAAGGGCAACAAGTGCTCATATATGGTGCCTCCGGATCAGTAGGAACAGCTGCTGTACAACTTGCTAAATATTTCGGTACGACCGTTACGGCTGTTTGTAGTAATTCAAATTTTGAACTCGTCCAATCTTTAGGAGCTGATAAAGTAATTGATTATACGAAAGAAGATTTTACTAAGCGGCGCGAGCGCTACGATATTATATTTGATGCAGTTGGGAAGTATAAAAAATCCCTTTGTACAAATACATTAACATCCAATGGAAAATATGTATCTGTCAATGGAATGATGGCAAAGGTAAGTAAAGAGGATATGATTCTACTAAAAGAACTAACTGAAACAGAACATTTAAAACCTGTTATTGATAGAACCTACCGATTAGAAGAAATTGCTGAAGCTCATATATATGTGGAAAAGGGACATAAGAAAGGGAATGTTTCTATTACCTTAAAATAAAATATATTCAGAAAATAACATTGACAATTCTTTTTGTAAGATTTACTATTAGTACCATATTAAAAAAACTACATACACATACTCTTATCAAGAGTGGCGGAGGGACTGGCCCGATGATGCCCGGCAACCGAGCTTATGATGTATAAGCTAAGGTGCTAATTCCTGCAAAACGAGTTTTCGTTTTGGAAGATAAGAGAGGAACCTATTTTGTCTATTCGGCACCTCTCTTATTTTTGAGAGGTGCTTTTTATTTTGGAACATATATGGAGGGGGAACTATAGATGAAAAAAGTATTATTGAGCATTGTAAGTGGAGCAGTATTATTATTAGGCGCATGTAGCGGGGGTTCAGATAAAGAAATAAAAGCGTTAGATGAGAAAAAGATTACTGTCGGTGTAACCGGCGGGCCGCATGAACAAATTTTTGAAAAGGTAAAAGAAGTTGCCGCAAAAGACGGTCTCGAAATTGATGTAAAAGTATTTAATGATTATGTAGCACCAAACGTATCCCTAGATGAAAAAAGCCTCGATGTAAATAGCTATCAAACGAAATCATATTTAGACGTATTTAAAGCTGAACGTAATATGAAATTAACTGAAGTATTTTCAACAGTAACATTCCCTATGGGTGTATATTCGAAAAGCTTAAAAGATGTAAAGGATTTAAAAGAGGGCGACGCAATTGCTGTACCAAATGATCCAACGAATGAACTTCGAGCTTTAAAACTATTTGAAAAAGCCGGTGTTTTAAAAGTGGATCCAAAGGCTACAGAAAAAGCGACTGCGAAAGATGTAATTGAAAATCCAAAAAACTTAAAGATTGTTGAATTAGAGGCATCTCAATTACCGACACAACTAAGTGAAGTAAAAGCAGCTGCGATTAATACAAACTTTGCATTAGGTGCAAAATTAAGCCCTGCGAAAGATTCTATCTTCCGTGAAGGAAAAGATTCACCATATATGAACTGGGTCGTTGTTCGTACTGAAAATAAAGATGATGCTGTTGTAAATAAATTAAAGAAAGCTTATCAATCTAAAGAAGTGAAAGAATTTATCGAGAAAAAATTTGATGGTTCTGTTTTACCGTCTTGGTAGGAGCTGACGATAATGATTGAATTAAAAAATGTATCCAAAGTATTCACAACAAAAAAAGGGAATGTGGAAGCTCTTAAACCTACCTCCCTTCAAGTAAAAAAGGGCGAAGTATTTGGAATCATTGGATATAGTGGCGCTGGTAAAAGTACATTAATTCGATGTGTAAATTTATTAGAAAAGCCAACGACAGGAAATATTATTGTAAACAACCAAGATTTA
The DNA here is from genome assembly GCF_058791555.1 of Bacillus sp. EB106-07-01-XG149. Classification (NCBI taxonomy): domain Bacteria; kingdom Bacillati; phylum Bacillota; class Bacilli; order Caryophanales; family Bacillaceae; genus Bacillus; species Bacillus sp. EB106-07-01-XG149. Next base: position 73,567 of record NZ_JBYTDP010000012.1, read on the forward strand.
ACAACTTTATCAGCAAAAAAACTCGCAAAAGCGCGACAAAAAATCGGAATGATCTTTCAAGGATTCAATTTACTTAAAACCGTGACAGTTTATGAAAATATCGCATTACCTTTACGCCTCGCTGGCATTCCAAAAGTGGAAATTGAAAAAAGGGTAGAAAAATACTTACGTATTGTCGATCTTTTCAATCGAAAAGATGCCTATCCGAGTGAACTTTCTGGTGGCCAAAAGCAGCGTGTTGCCATTGCACGCGCACTATCACATGAACCTGAAGTGTTATTAAGCGACGAAGCAACAAGCGCTTTAGATCCGGAAACAACCGATTCTATCCTTGACTTATTATTAAAAATCAATGAAGAAATCGGGATCACAATTTTATTAATTACACATGAAATGAATGTCATCCAGCGTATATGTGACCGAGTTGCTGTTATGGAACATGGAGCAGTAATCGAAAGTGGGACTGTGAAAGATATTTTCACCAACCCACAACATATAACAACGAAGAAATTCGTAAATAGTGCATTTGCAGCTAGAATTCCAGAAGAGGTACAAAAAGAACTACAAAGAACCGGAGAAATCGTAACACTTTCATTTATAGGAACTTCTTCTGGCGAACCAGCGTTAGCTATTGCTACAAAACGTTTTCAAGTGTATCCAAATATTTTATCCGGTAATATTACACAGCTAAAACATGAAGCATATGGGAAACTGGTTATTCATATGCAGGGTGAGAAAAATGAAGTAAACCGTGCTTTATCATTTTTACAAGAACAAGGGATCATCGTAGAAGGAGGTAGAACAGATTATGGGAAACAAGTCCTTTTTGGATGAATGGGGTAAAGTCATATGGGAAGCAACCATTCAAACATTTCAAATGACATCTATTTCACTATTCATCTCTATCCTTATTGCATTACCACTTGGCGTCACACTTGTTTTAACGAGACCTGGTGGGCAGCACGAAAATAAAATCATTTATCCGATTCTTAATACAATTATTAATATCATTCGCTCTCTTCCATTTATCATTCTATTATTCTTCATTTTACCTTTTACAAAGTTTCTAATGGGAACATCCATTGGCGTGCAAGGGGTTATCGTACCACTTGTCGTATTCACAGCTCCTTATATTGCACGATTAATGGAGACAGCATTATTAGAAGTGGATCGTGGTGTTATTGAAGCTTACCAAGCGATGGGCATTTCTACTATAAAAATCATCTGGCACGTTATGGTGAAAGAAGCTCGTCCCTCCCTTGTACTCGGCTTGACAATTGCAACAATTGGCTTAATCGGTGCAACAGCAATGGCTGGACTTGTAGGTGCTGGCGGTCTTGGTGATTTAGCATATCGATTCGGACATTTACGCTACGAACCTGAAATAATGTATGCAACAGTCTTTATTTTAATTATCCTCGTTCAAGGGCTACAGTCTTTAGGAAATGGTGTTGCAAGAAGATTGAAGAAAGATTAAAAAAGAAGGTATCTCACCGAAATGAGATACCTTCTTTTTTATCTTTTAAATCCACCTTCAAAATGAATAACTTGTCCAGTAATCCATTCTGCTTCTTAACGACTTAATTTTTATCCTTCTTATATACCATGTAACTAGGTTCATTATAAACCCACTCACCTGTACCAATTCTTAACCAGCCACTCTTCTCTTCATATACTGTAGCTTTTTCACCTTTGCTGGCTTTTCTAACAACAGAGTAGCTAGCACCCGCTCCGCTACGAACATTTACCCCAATTCCATTAATTTCAACTGTACCAATTCCTTTTTGAACACTACCAGTTTCAATTACTTGAAGCATGTTTAAAATGAATGCTGCTGTTTCACCACGAGTCGTCGTTCCTTTAGGCACATACAGATTATCTCCCATACCTTTTACAATACCCAAACCGTATAATCTTTGTACTGCTTCTTTATAGATAATTTGATCTTTATCTGCAAATGGTAAGTTTGCCAATGGTCCATTTATTTTTTTATACTGTAAAGCTTTATTTACAATAACTGCAGCTTCTTCTCTTGTAATAGGTGTGTTAGGGTCAAAATTACCGTCTCCTCTACCAGAAATGATGCCTGCACTTGCAGTACGTTTAATACCATCTCGTAAAGTTGGATTTACATCATTTAAATCTTTAAACGTTGCATCTCCAGCTGGAAGACTTAGAGAATTAGAGATTAATTGAGCAAACTCAGCTCTTGTTACAGATCTATTAGGCGCAAAAATACCGTTTCCTTCTCCGACCATAATACCTCTTCTATTCAAATCACGAATAGCTGGCTCATACCAACCTCCTGTTATATCGTCTGTTGGTTGATAAAATTTATTATAATACCCTTCAACACCATTTACGAATGGAACCCATTGTCCACTGTTAATCATAATAGCAGGGCAGATTTTACCACTCCATTTTTGATGTTTTACAATATTATTTAATGGTACACCTGTTTCTTTCATTAAATAAGCTGCAAGTTTCTTAGCGTTATCTACTGCCTTATTATAGTCACCATCACTGTTAACTGCAATTTCAATTGCAATAGATTCTCTATTACCTGGTCCATCACCGTCTCCTGCGTGCCATCCGTTTTCGTTTAATGGTAAGTGTTGATAAATCTCTTTATCATCTACTGTAAAGTGCCATGATGCAGCTCGATCTGTTTGTCCTACTGCTTGGTTATATAAGTATTGAGCGTGGTTTTTAGCTCCTGCTCCTACACTTTTATTGTCGGTCTCGTGAATTGTAATATACTTTGGAACCATATGGTTTTGAGGACGAATATTCTCGTTACCAGTTGGGACAATCCATTCAGTGAATGGGACGCCATTTATAGTACTAGAAACTTTAGGAGCTGAAAAAGAAAGACTACGTTTTGTTCTATTTGAATTGTTAGGAACCGTTAATGTACCTGTTTCTTCATACATACCTTCTGAACCTTGAAGACTGTCCACTTTCTTATTATCGACAGTACCTCCACCACGTCCGTCTACTCCTTCAAAACTCTCTTCAATACTTTTTAAAGCCTGTTCATCTGATACCTGAAGTTGATCTGTTCCACCTTGTTCCAGAGCACTTATAGATTGATAGTTATTTACTGATTGTTGTTCCTCTGCGAACGATACCATAGATGAAGATAATACCGTTAGTCCTGCTGTTAATGCTACTACCTTTTTATGAAATGTAATACTCATGTTTAATTTGATATATCTTGCTATTTTAGATATATCTTCCTCCTTTAATAGACTTATAAAAATTCGCGAAAAGAACCTCCAAAATACCCTTTTGAATGTTGAAAACAATACTTAACATTTTACTCGATATCCCGTTTGTTTTCTATGAAATCTCTAAATTCTTTAAAAATCCTGACAACAAATAAAAAAGAACTCCTATTTTTAGAAATCCTTTTTTTCTACACCTCTGGGTATAAGTTTACTAATATGCTAGATATTAATTAATTTTACATAGTATTATAGTTCTTACATAGGTTAAACCAATATGAATAACTCTAAGTAACAATTATAGAAAAGAGCATGTTTTAAAAAGATTAATTAAAACATACTCTTACTTTTTTCAAATTTAGACCTTTAGCGAACCACGAAATCCTCTAGCAGCATAATAGGAATCTGCTCCATTGTGGTACACGAAAACGTGTCCGAAGCGATAATCGCAAAATAGAGCACCGCCAAGTTCTCGAATGTCTGAAGGTGTTTGTACCCAGCTTGATGATTTCATGTCAAAATCCCCAAACTGTTGCAACTCTCGATATTGTTCTTCCGTTAATAATTCAATGCCCATAGCAGTTGCCACATCAATAACGTTATTTTCTGGTTTATGTTTTTTTCTTGCCTCTAACGCTTCAAGATCATAACAAAGACTTCTGCGGCCTTTAGGACTCTCCTTTGAACAATCATAGAAAGTATACTCGTCCTTCTCTTCATCATAACCAACAACATCCGGCTCACCGCCAGTTACTTCCATTTCATGAATTGACCACAACTTTTCAGTATTAGTAGCCAGTTTTGCTTCAATCTTAGCCCATTCAAGACCTTCATGGCGGTTCACGTTTTTCTCAAAACGAGCTTGTAATACTTTTAATAGTTCTTCACGTTGTTCTACAGATAACTCATTTTTATTCTCTGTCATATTAGTCCTCCGAATTACGTTTCCTTATAATCATTTAAATCTTTTCAATAATAGTTTGCATACAGTTTACAACAAATTATATAATTTGTTGTATCTCTTTTTCAACAATCTAATCCGATTGCACAACGAAAAATCCCTGTGTGGATATCCATTATATAGTACGAAAATCTTTCATACTTTCACCAAGAATATAGTGTGAAAACCACATCAAATTCTGTTTCATAATAGCTACATTCATTCCTGGCTGATTAGGACTATATGCCATTCCTTTAAGTATAATTAACTCTGTATCGACTTCCATGTCTCTTAACCCTTCATATAGCTCATATGCATTTGTAGTTGGAATTCTTACATCCTTTTCCCCATGTTGAATTAAGGTAGGCGTACAGGCTGATTTAATATATGTCATTGGTGAAGTTTTCTTATATATCTCTGGATCATTCCATGGAGCATCTCCTAAATACATCCTAATAAAGTAAGGGATATCTGTATTTACATAATGGGTACTCCAGTTTGTAATTCCACCTCCAACTGAAATAGCTTTAAATCTACTACTAAATGTAGAACAGAAAGCTGATATATATCCTCCGTTACTCCATCCCATAACTCCTACTCTATCTTTATCTACAATCCCTTTTTCAACTAGTTCATCCACTCCAGATATAATATCATCATAATCAGCAATTCCTTGTTTTCTATAGTTTGCTTTTAAAAATTCATTACCATAACCAGAACTTCCTCTATAGTTTGGCTCTAAAACGATAAAGCCTTTTTCGATAAACTGTTCAATCGGATATTTTTCATTAAAACAGTCTGAAAATATCGGAAAGGATGCCCAAGATGGACCACCATGGATTACTACTAATAAAGGATATTTTTTATTTACGTCAAACTCTACTGGGGTTGATAAAACACCTTCTATTTCAAGACCATCACTACTTTTCCATGAGATGATTTCTCTGTTACTTTTAAGCCTTCCTTCGAAAAAGCTATTTTCATTCGTTACTTTTTTATCATCCAAATAGATTTCAAAGGTTTCATTTGTTATAGTTATAGCCTTAGTATATGTTATATAATTGCCATCCCTTGTTATAGAGGCATCCATTATAAACCCATCTACTGTTTCGCTTAACATTTCCACAGTGCCATCCTCACATAACAAGCCAATACGGTAATTCGTTTTATCCTGCCATCTAATTAAAATTCCTTTAGCTGTCCACTGTAATGGCATAACCGTACTATCAAAATTTGTTAAAGGTTGAATTACCTCTCTAGTATTCATATCATATATCTCTAATGTATTATCTTGTATATGATTTCTATAGTAATCCTTCTCTCTTATGCTTGCTGAGTAACATATTTTATCGCCCTCAGGAGAAAAGCAGACGCTCGCTCCTAACAACTTATCTATATTCATCTTTTGTAGTTCCCCAGCTTCAACATCTAATATGTATAGATCACCATTCATATAATCGTTTAAACTTGGTGTAGCCATACATACAACCTTTTTCCTATCATTTGAAATATCAAAGTTATGTATATAAAAATCCTTACCGTCCGTTAGTTGATAAACACCGCTAACCTTCCGTTCCTGTTTATCGTTTTGTTTCACTTTTTCTATTTCAATGTAGTATAAACAATTATTCTGATGTTCCTTACCTACATGATGGAAATCTCCATATCGTTCCTTACGTTTCTTTATCTCCTCACATTCTTTTGACTGTGCAATATAATAAAAACCTTTACCAGTAGGCTCCCATTTGAATGTATTAACTCCTTCCTTCTCATCCGTAATTTGAACCTCACTACAACCGTCTATTAACTTAACAAAGATCTGATTTTTATTAGCTCCGTCACCGCCTGGACTAAGGTATGCAATGCTCTTAGAATCTGGAGACCATACTGGATGTGTACTATCTATATCCCCATCTGTTAGTGGGTAACTCTGCCCTTTATCTTTCTCATATATCCATACATGATTTCTATACGTATTGTCTTCCCAGTTAGCTGTCTTCTTTACAAATGCTACGTTTTTTCCATCATCACTTATATTTGCACTTGATACGGCCGGTAATGAAATAATCTCTTCTATATTTAAATATGTTTTTGCTTTCACTTTCATATAATAAGCCCCCTTGTAATGTCCATGAATCTATCGTCTCTTCTCTTCATAATAAAGAAAATTGTTCACTGATACTTAAAATAGTAACGGAAAATTCAGATAAATAAAAGTGGTTCTATTCCAAATCCGATAAAGTAAAATTTTAATTAGTAGATTAGTAGGATTCTATCCACTTAGCAATTTTAGATGTTCTTTTTCGGCACAAAAATACCCCTTTAGATAACATATCTAAAGGGGTACAAATTCGTAAATTTATTTCAAATCCACACTATATTTATTAACCTACCAATCTCCTACTCAACAGTAACAGACTTAGCTAAGTTACGTGGCTTATCAACGTCACATTCGCGGTGAAGTGCCGCGTAGTATGAGATAAGTTGGAATGGAATAACTGCTACTAGCGGTGCTAGTGCTTCGTGTACAGCTGGTAATACGAAGCTGTCACCTTCCATTTCTAAGCCTTTCATTGAGATGATACATGGGTTAGCTCCGCGTGCTACTACTTCTTTCACGTTACCACGAATTCCAAGGTTTACGTGCTCTTGTGTAGCAAGTGCGATAACTGGTGTACCATTTTCGATTAAGGCGATTGTACCGTGTTTTAATTCTCCTCCAGCAAATCCTTCTGCTTGGATGTAAGAGATTTCTTTTAGCTTTAACGCACCTTCTAATCCTACGTAGAAGTCTACGCTACGTCCGATGAAGAAACAGTTACGAGTTGTTGCTAAAAATTGTTTTGCTAATGCGTCCATTTCTTCTTTTTGATCACAAAGTTCTACCATTGCATTTGCTACAATTCCTAATTCGTGTGTTAAATCGAAATCAAGAACTTCGCCTTTTGCTTTAGCAATGTCCGCAGCTAAAATTGAAAGTACTGCAAGTTGTGCTGTGTAAGCTTTCGTTGATGCAACTGCGATTTCTGGTCCCGCGTATAACGGAAGTGTGTAATCAGCTTCACGAGAAAGCGTAGAACCAGGTACGTTTGTAATCGTTAATGCTTTATGACCCATTTCATTTGTTTGCACAAGTACTGCACGGCTATCAGCTGTTTCACCACTTTGTGAAATGTAAATGAAGAATGGTCTTTCTGTTAATAATGGCATGTTATAAGAGAATTCACTTGCTACATGCACTTCAACTGGCATTTTTGCAAACTTCTCGATAAATTGTTTTCCAACAAGACCTGCATGATAACTTGTTCCACATGCAATGATGTAAATACGATCGCTATCTAAAATCGCATTGCGGATGTCTGCATTCAGTTCAATCTCGCCATTTTCATCTTGATACTTTTGAATTATATTACGGATTACAAGTGGTTGCTCATCGATTTCTTTAAGCATGAAATGAGGGTATGTTCCTTTTTCAATATCACTTGCGTCTAATTCCGCTGTAAACGGTGCACGTTCAATCGTTTCACCTTGTAAGTTTTTAATTGTAATACTTTCTTTCGTTACGATTACAATTTCTTTATCCATTAACTCAATAAATTGATCTGTAACTTGTAACATCGCCATAGCGTCGCTCGCCACAACATTAAAGTTGTCACCAACACCTACTAATAGCGGGCTTTTGTTTTTAGCAACATAAATCATGTTTGGATTTTCAGCATCAAGTAATCCGATCGCATAAGAGCCATGTAAAAGAGATAGCGTATTACGGAACGCTTCTTCTACACTTAATCCTGTGCTCACTTGTTGTTCCATAAGCTGTACGATAATCTCTGTATCCGTTTCACTTACGAACGTTACATCTTGTAAATATTCTTTTTTCACTAATTCATAGTTTTCAATTACACCGTTATGAACTAGTGTAAAGCGTTTTGATGTACTTTGATGCGGATGCGCGTTTACTTTGCTTGGAACACCATGTGTAGCCCAGCGTGTGTGACCGATTCCCACGCTTGCTGCTACGTTCTCATCTACGATTTCGCGAAGTTTTGCAATACGACCTTTTTCTTTGTATACAACAACACCGTTCTCTGCTTGTACTGCAATACCTGCTGAATCATATCCACGATATTCTAGCTTTTCTAAACCTTTTAATAAAATTTCCTTTGCATCTTGCTCTCCAATAAATCCTACGATTCCACACATGTTTAGTCGCCGTTACAAATGCTTACATTGCTCTGCGAACATGTAACGACATAGTCCGATACCATTTTTATTTATACTAAAAAACGGATTACATATTGCTAGCCCTGTAAGCTTGTAACGGCTTTCACCTTCCTCTCGATTGGGTTTAAGTCCGTATATACTTATACAGCTAGTTTGTATCCGTTCCTTTTCTCTCATCACACTTTCACCTTTGTCCACTAAGTCACCTTAATGATTTAAGTAAAAGCTTGCGGTTGTGATGAACAACCGAGAGTCATCCGCCGAAATCTCGATAAACTCCACCTCGTCAACTACACTACTTGTAGTTCTGGCGCTTCTATAATTTACAATATTTCCTTTGAGAAAAAGAACAAGACCATCTTATAACAAACATAGATAAACCGTCAATGAAATTTTTTTCATCGTCTATAAAACATATGAAAAAGGAGCACTTCTTGTGCTCCCTTTTCATAAATTTATTGAATTATTCAGCGCCAACTTCAGCTTTCACAACTTCTACAATACGATGTACATATGCGTCACAAACTTCTTGTGTTGGTGCTTCTGCCATTACACGAATAAGTGGCTCTGTTCCAGATGGACGAACAAGAATGCGGCCATCACCGTTCATTTCTTCCTCTACAACACGAATAATATCTTTAATTTTTTCATTTTCTAATGCTAGTTTTTTATCTGTTACACGAACGTTTACTAGTAATTGTGGGAATTTTGTCATCTCACCTGCAAGCTCAGATAATGGTTTTTTCGTCATTTTCATGATGTTCACCAATTGAAGTGCACTTAACATTCCATCACCAGTTGTAATGTAATCAAGTAAGATAATATGACCCGATTGTTCTCCACCTAAGTTGTAACCACCACGCTTCATCTCTTCCATTACGTAACGGTCACCAACTGCTGTTTTATCACTTGTGATATTGTTAGCTTCAAGTGCTTTGTAGAAACCTAAGTTACTCATAACAGTTGAAACGACTGTATTATGCTTTAATTGACCAGTTTCTTTCATGTACTTCGCACAAATAAACATAATTTGATCGCCATCAACGATGTTTCCTTTTTCATCTACAGCGATTAAACGGTCACCATCACCATCAAAGGCAAGACCAATATCAGCGCCTTTATCTTTTACTAATTTAGCTAATACTTCTGGATGCGTAGAACCTACTCCATCGTTAATGTTCATGCCGTTTGGTGAAGTTCCCATTGTTGAAATATCAGCCTCTAAATCCGCAAATAAGTATGGAGCTAAAGAAGACGTAGCACCATGCGCACAATCTAAAGCGATATGTAAACCAGAGAAATCTTCCTCTACAGTTTGTTTAATATATTGTAAATATTTTTGTCCGCCTTCAAAATAATCACTCACTTGTCCAAGGTTCGTACCTGTTGGACGTGGTAACTCATCAACATCTTTGTCTAATAAAGCTTCGATTTCTGCTTCTTGCTCATCTGTTAATTTAAAACCGTCTGAACCGAAGAACTTGATTCCGTTATCCTGTACTGGATTATGAGATGCAGAAATCATAACACCTGCTTGTGCATCTAACGCTTTTGTTAAATAAGCAACACCTGGTGTAGAAATAACACCAAGGCGCATTACTTCTGCTCCAGTTGATAATAGACCTGCTACTAAAGCTCCTTCTAACATATGTCCTGATATACGTGTATCACGGCCGATAATTACTTTTGGACGATCTGTATCTTTTGTTAATACATAACCACCAAAACGTCCAATTTTGAACGCTAATTCAGGTGTTAACTCCTGGTTCGCAACCCCACGTACTCCATCTGTACCAAAATATTTACCCATTATGATTCGCTCCTTTTTCTGGCTCTTTTTGATTATCTACTGTTGGCTCTTGACTAGTTTCTTGTTCTTTATTTTGTTCCTGTTCCTTTTCCGGGTCAGGCTTAGGCTTATGTTCAGGTTCAGGATTTTTTGGTTTTTCAGTTTGATTATCTTGGTTATTATTTGAATCTGGTTTTTCACCGTTACCCTGTACTTCTTTATCTGGATTTTCTTTCTTCACAATTGTGACTTTGGCACTTTTTTGCTTTGGCTCTATTGAAATATTACCAGGACCGCTCACTTGAATAGAAACATCCTTCGTCCCCGGAGATACATTTTGCAGATTAATGGCTGCTGTTATTTGAGCAGCTGTTATTTTATCTACTATACTTGTTTCTCCTGAAATATCAACGCTTATCTTCCCATCTTGCGGCGAAAGTAGCTGGGCCGTAACATCTTTAGAAAGTCCATTTTTTTGAATTGATATACCATCAATCGTTCTTGTTTTCGTTTGTTTTGTTTTTTGCACTCCTACCGAAACCTTCACTTGATTCGGTTTTGCACTTGTTACACCCTTTGGCAATAAAACAGAGGTATCGAATGTTGTAGACTCTGTCAATTGACTAAGATCTACTTCGACCCCCTCTATCGATTGTATATTATCCAATATATCTTTTGGACCTGCTATCGTTACTTCTCTCGGCTCAATGCTAATATTTGTAACGGCCAATCCTTCTGGTAAACTCCCCTTTTTCGTATACGTTACAGGAACAGTTTTTTCAGTATTATTGGCCGTAGCTTGCGTCGCCACATTCAATGTTACACTAATTTTAGATGGACTCGTTCTTACATTTAAACGTTTTCCTTCTCTATTGTATAATGTAACTTCGGCTGTTTTTGTAACAGTTTTATTAACACCTTTTAAATCAATATACGCCTTAGCAGATGAAATACTTTCAATTTCTTCTTTCGTCCCAACTACCTCAACAGTATCAGGTTTAATGTTTGATTTTTCAAGAGTTGAACCCGCTGGCATTTGATCCTCATTTGATAATTTTAAGTCTACATGAACGTATTTTCTCGCTTTTTCATGTAGAGTAATTTTAATTGTTGATGGCTGAACTGTTCCTTTCACATCATCTGGAAGCCCGTTCGTTTTCAAAGAAACTTCATAAGTTCCTTTTTCGCTATCTCTCAAATCAACTGGTATATCAAATTGTTTTTTTGCTTTTGCTGTAGCAACTGCTGCTTTTGGGCCCTCTAACTTCACCTTAACGCCCTCTGACGGAATACCACTTACAATATATTTCTCTTCATCATACTTAAGGTTAATGGCATAATTAGTTAAGGTTTCTTTCGCATCATTTGCGAAAGGTATTATCCCCGATGTCGTATTTTTTTCAGTTAAAGTCGCTGACATAAAAAGCATACACGCCAATAGTAATGAGATCCCTTTTAAAAACCAATGATTCTCCATTAACTTATCCATGACGCTTTCTCCTCCAATTCCATAAAGACGAAGAAGTCATTTTTTCGCTCGCACTAAATTCAGCTAACAACATATCTTTCAATTGTTCTGTCTTCAAATCACGATGCAACTTACCATTTTTCGTTAAAGAAATTTGACCTGTTTCTTCCGACACAACTACTGTGATACTATCAGTAACTTCACTAACTCCCATTGCAGCGCGATGCCTAGTTCCTAACTCCTTAGAAATAAACGGACTTTCCGATAACGGAAGATAACACGCTGCTGCTTTAATGGTACTTCCTTGCATAATAACCGCTCCATCGTGAAGAGGTGTATTAGGAATGAAAATATTAATAAGTAATTCCGATGATACGTGTGCATTTAGCGGAATACCCGTTTCCACATAATCACCCATACCGGTCTCTTTTGACAAAGTAATTAATGCACCAATTCTACGTTTCCCCATATATTCCGTTGCTTTCGCTATCGCTGTTGCAACGATTTCAGGTTCATCATCCTCATGAGTTCCAACACGCGAAAATAAACTCCCGCGTCCTAGCTGCTCAAGTGCTCTTCGCAATTCTGGCTGGAAAATAATAATAACGGCTAAAAATCCCCACGTTAATACTTGCTCAGTTAGCCAATAAAGCGTATGCAATTCAAGGAAAATACTGATCATCCGAACGACAATAATAACTGTAATCCCTTTTAAAAGTTGAACAGCTTTCGTCCCTCGGATTATGAGAATTAGCTTATATATAATAAACCATACAACGGCAATATCTAATACCGTACTAAGATATTTCAAAATGGTCGTATCTTCAAAAGGCATGCTAACCCTTCCTCCTACTTACGAGCAATTCTATCCATATATTGAAATATTGTTTTATGCTCTATCTGTATGTATTTCCAACAACTAGTTAATTATACCATACATGAAACAAACGACAATTACAAACAACCCTCCTTTAGTCTAAATTGGTAAGATGTCAAACATTATTATCGTACAGTATAATATAAATCATTATTATACGCTTATTTTCAAATAAAAAAAGCAACTTCTCAGTTGCTTTTCTTACATTTATTTTAGTTTTTCACCGAATAAAGAACCCATTAAAGCAACTGCTGTTGTTGCCGTTCTGTTTCGCTCATCTAAAATCGTATTTACTTCAACAAACTCAGCAGATGTAACAATATCAGCTTCCGCTAACATTTCCATTGCTAAATGGCTTTCACGATAAGATAGGCCACCAATTACAGGCGTGCCAACTCCTGGTGCATCATGAGGATCAAGACCATCTAAATCTAATGATAAATGTACACCATCAGTATGAGATAAATAAGCGATTGTTTCTTCCATAACAGCCGTCATACCCATACGATCAATCTCGTGCATCGAGAATACTTTAATACCTTCATTGCGAATAAAGTCTTTTTCTCCTTCATCTAATGCACGTGCACCGATAATTACAACATTCTCTTTTTTCACCTTTGGATATGCCCCGTATAAATCTACAAGCGTTTGATGTCCATACCCTAGACTTGCTGCAAGTGACATGCCATGAATATTTCCAGATGGTGAAGTTTCTTCTGTATTTAAGTCACCATGTGCATCGTACCAAATAACACCTAAATTTTTATAATGTTTCGCAACACCAGCTAATGTACCAATTGCGATACTATGGTCACCACCTAATACAAGTGGAAAACGTCCCTCTTCTATAATATGATCCACCTTACTTGCTAATTCGTTACATACAGTTGCAACTTGTGTAAGGTTTCTTAAGTTTGTATTTACATCTACTTCTTTTTCTCTCTCTATACGTATATCTCCTATATCTTTAACGTCATATCCAATTTCTTCAATTCTTTCAATTACGCCTGCATAACGGATTGCACTCGGCCCCATATCTACCCCGCGACGCATCTGTCCTAAATCCATTGGAACTCCAATAACTGAGATTTCTTTTTTCATAGATAGTATCCCCCTTTTATGCCTTCACTAAATATTTTAAATCTTTTATATAGTCTGACTCAACTCAACATTTTTCTGTATGGATATACAAATTATTCACTTGTATTCGCCTTAAAAACCCAATTTCAAGACTATTCTATGTATAAAGTTAACTTAATGAAACAACTACCATCATTATTATTAAATAATAATAAAAAACACTCCTACATTTAGAAGTGTTTTTCTGATGCTATTTTCCATACTGCGGCAATATTCTTTGCTGTCATTTCGATATTCTCTTCCGCTACTTTATATGCCTCTTCTAATGTCATAGGACTCGCTGTAATACTAAATACTGCATCGATTCCTTTTTCATGAACAGCTGGATAATTCGGAGATACAGATCCTCCAATAGCAATGACAGGAATACGAAAATGCTTTGCACGCTCCGCAACACCTACAGGGGCCTTTCCATATGCTGTTTGTTCATCTATTCTCCCTTCGCCAGTTATAATTAAATCTGCACCTTCTATATGCTTATCAAAATTTGTATAGTCTAATACAATTTCAATTCCTCTCCGCAAGTTTCCCTTTAACACTGCAATAACAGCTGCTCCCATTCCTCCTGCGGCTCCTGCGCCAGGTATTTTAGATACGTCGCAAGATAAGTATTGTTTAAGGATATTCGCATAATGCTTTAAATTCTCATCCAACTCTTTCACCATCTCTGCATTCGCACCCTTTTGCCTCCCAAATACGAAAGATGCTCCCCTTATTCCAACTAACGGATTATCTACATCACATGCTGCTTCTATCTTTATATGCAGTAAGCGTGAATCCATGCATGAAAAATCAATAGCGACAATCGAATGTAATGTTCCTCCAGATGGCTCTATTACTTCCCCTTTTCCATTTATAAACCTGACCCCTAAAGCTGACAGCATACCTGCTCCACCATCATTTGTAGCACTTCCGCCAAGTCCTAAAATAATGTGCTCAGCTCCTTCGTCTAGCGCATGTAGTATAAGCTCTCCGGTTCCTTTAGTCGTTGTAATAAGTGGGTTTCGCTTTTTAACCGGAACGTGTTGTAATCCTGATGCTGCTGCCATTTCAATAAACGCTGTCTTTTTATCTTTAGACATACCGTAAAAGGCTTGTATACGTTCTCTAAGCGGCCCTGTCACATGAAGAGGTATCATTCTTCCATCAGTAGCATCCACAAGTGAATCAACCGTTCCTTCACCTCCATCTCCAATTGGTATTTTTACGTACTCTGCTTTAGGAAAAATTGCTCCAAATCCTCTTTCAATAGCTTCACATACTTTTATAGCTTTTAAGCTTTCTTTATATGAATCAGATGCAATAACAACTTTCACAATTATCCCCATCCTTTATTTTCGCGTTTTCTCCATTTTAAATGACAAATATGAAAGTTGTCTTTTTAAATACAAAAAAAGCTTACATCATATGATATAAGCTTTTTTATTTAGATGGAGCCTAGCGGGATCGAACCGCTGACCTCCTGCGTGCAAGGCAGGCGCTCTCCCAGCTGAGCTAAGGCCCCTTAGTAATAAAGCGGAAGACGGGATTCGAACCCGCGACCCCAACCTTGGCAAGGTTGTATTCTACCACTGAACTACTTCCGCGAAAATGGTGAGCCATGAAGGATTCGAACCTTCGACCCTCTGATTAAAAGTCAGATGCTCTACCAACTGAGCTAATGG
>NZ_JBYTDP010000013.1:0-63923 GCF_058791555.1 Bacillus sp. EB106-07-01-XG149
AATAATGGGATTTTTCACTACTGGCGTTGATGTATTACAAAAATTAGTAATCTTAATCGGTGCAGGTTTAGGGATTTGGGGAGTTGTAAACTTACTTGAAGGTTATGGTAATGATAATCCAGGTGCAAAGTCACAAGGGATGAAACAGTTTATGAGTGGTGCTGGTATCGTATTAATCGCAATGTTACTTGTTCCTCAATTAAAATCTTTATTCAGCTAAGTCAAATTGAAAATAAAGCAAGACAAAATAAAAGAAAGAAGGCGAATGAATAATGGGATTTTTCACTACTGGCGTTGATGTATTACAAAAATTAGTAATCTTAATCGGTGCAGGTTTAGGGATTTGGGGAGTTGTAAACTTGTTAGAGGGCTATGGTAATGATAATCCAGGTGCAAAGTCACAAGGGATGAAACAGTTTATGAGTGGTGCTGGTATCGTATTAATCGCAATGTTACTTGTTCCTCAATTAAAATCTTTATTCAGCTAAGTCAAATTGAAAATAAAGCAAGACAAAATAAAAGAAAGAAGGCGAATGAATAATGGGATTCTTCACTACTGGTGTAGATGTATTACAAAAATTAGTAATCTTAATTGGTGCGGGTTTAGGGATTTGGGGAGTTGTAAACTTACTTGAAGGTTATGGTAATGATAATCCAGGTGCAAAGTCACAAGGAATGAAACAGTTTATGAGTGGTGCTGGTATCGTATTAATCGCAATGTTACTTGTTCCTCAATTAAAAACTTTATTTAGCTAAGTTAAATTGAAATAAAAAGAGGGCGAGTAAAATTACTCGCCCTTCCTTTATATGTAAGAATTATAAAAGTGAAATGTGAAAATCAAGGCTCTATTAGGTCCTTCAGAACGTTTTGAAATAAAGGTAAAGGTATTTACATTCATACAGGCTAACAACACTAGAAGAGGTGTTCAAGACGGTTTAATTAAAAATACTAAATAAGGAGTTTTAGAATGGAAAAAATCAAGGAAAATAAAGCTTACATTGTTCTTGGTGTAATTTTGTTTATTCTATTAAATTATCTTTTTTATTACTTCAGGGTAACTTTTGAAGGTAATACACTTGCTGCATTCGATTATCTGTTTTCAGAACCACAATATCTCTTATATGCTTTTCCTTTGTCTTTTAACGTTATTGACTTGTTTATTCCGTTGTTTACAGTAGCATTTGCGGTATTTGTTATGATCGACAAGAAAAATAATAAAAAGAAATATAAAAAAGGTGCTGAACATGGTTCAGCACAATGGGGTAGCTTTAAAAAAGATTTGAAAGATATGTATGACGAACAAGATCAGGATAATAACATTATATTTTCACAGAATACAAAGCTTAGATTAGACGATAAAGACGCTCCCTTTGAGGTAAGACGAAACAAGAACGTGACAGTAGTCGGTGGATCTGGTAGTGGTAAAACACGTTTCATCGTTAAACCTAACATGTTACAAATGAATGCCAGTTTTGTAGTTACCGATCCAAAAGGAACGATTGTTAATGAAATAGGAATGGCATTAAAAAATATAGGAAAATATAAGATTAAGATATTTAATACCATAAAATTTACAAAAAGTATGCGATACAATCCATTAAAGTATGTTCATAACGAACAAGATATTTTAAAACTTGTTAATACAATTATGGCAAATACAGAAGGGGAAGGTGCAAAAAAAGGGGAAGATTTTTGGGTAAAAGCTGAACGGTTACTATATCAAGCGTATTTAAGTTTAATCGTTTCAAAATTTCCCAAAGAAGAACAACATTTAGGAACATTAATTGATTTAATTTCCTACTCAACGGTAAAAGAAGATGATGAAGATTATAAAAATCCTATAGATTACTTATTTGAAGAATTTGAAAAAGAGGATAGTACTCACTTTGCTGTAAAGCAATATAAATTATATAAAAATGCTGCTGGTAAAACAGCAAAAAGTATTTTAATCTCATGCGGTGCAAGGTTAGCTCCATTAAATATCCCAGCTCTTCGTGATCTACTTTCAAAAGATGAATTGAACCTGGATACACTAGGAGAAAAAGGGCGTAAAACAGCATTGTTTGTTATTGTACCTGATACAGACTCAACATTTAACTTTATTGTATCTATAATGTATTCACAACTGTTTAACATGCTTTGTACCATTGCAGACGAAAAACATAGAGGTTCACTACCAACCCATGTGAGATTCATATTAGATGAGTTTGCTAACATTGGTTTAATACCAAACTTTGAAAAATTAATTGCAACAATTCGTTCACGTAACATTTCAGCAACTATTATTCTACAAACACTCTCACAGCTGAAGCCGATTTATAAAGACAGTTCGGATACAATAATCGGTAACTGTGATACGTCTATTTTTCTAGGTGGTAAAGAGAAATCAACAGTTAAATCTTTAAGTGAGGAACTTGGAAAAGAAACAATTAATGATTATAACGAAAATAGAACTCGTTCCAACAATGATAGCTTTGGTCAAAATTACTCAAAATTGGGTAGAGAATTAATGACAACAGATGAGCTATTAACAATGGAAAGAGATACGTGTATTGTACAAATAATTGGTAAAAGGCCATTTAAGGATAAAAAATATGACTTAACTAAACATCCAAGATACAAATTCCATTACGATGGAAAAAAATATTGGTTTGATATTGATAAGTATTTAGAAGCACTTAGAACGCCAAAGAATCAGCAAAAAAGAAACATATCTAACAATCAAGCAAATCAATTAGAAGACGTAAAACTAATGCTTACAACTGTTAATGGAAGCCTCGAAATATAAAATAATTACAAGTGCACTTATAAGTGCACTTGTGAGTGTGTGAAGGGTAGAGAAATCATATGGAATCTGGACCTTTTGAAGTTGGCTTAGAATATATTAAGTTTTATGGAACAATTTTTCTTATAATTGGCACAGCAATATTCGTAATGATTAAGGCTGATTCACCAAAAATTAAAGCTAAGAATCTGTCATTCGTAATGATTGCTTTAGGGATAAATATACTTGCAAGTCCAGTCGCATTTTTTATAGGTATTATGGCGACAGATTCCCCACATAGTACTATGCTAGATTTTTGGAAGGGATTTCTCTTTATTGAGGCAATACCGCTCTGTATACTACTTCTAGCTTTGGCGTGGTGGTTTATCCGTAGGAATAAAAAAGAAGTTAACGTGTAGAGTTTAGGAATAAAAATACACTTGCAAACGTACTTATAAGTATACTTGCAAGTGTATTTTTGTTTATTAAAAGTATAAGATGAAGTAAGTAAAATTTTCTTTACTCAACTTCACCTTTAGGATCTGTCTTATGGGGTTTTTCTATCTGTAATTTTCTTTGATGCATTTTTTCTTCACGATCTTTAATTTCTTGCTCTAATTGAATAATTGCATCTCGTTTAAGTTTAATTAACAGCTGCCGTAACATGTCACGGAACACCATATTTTGTGAAACATTTTCACCGGTATCTTTCGCTATTTGCTCTAATTTACTGATTACATTTGGATTAAGGTTTACCGTTCGGGCCACCAGGTCGCTTATTGGGATCTGTAAGCTATCCAAAGGGTCGTGAACGTGATTGTATTCATTTGTAACAAATGATTCAATCTTTTCTCGCAAACTCCCCCCTAAAAGAAATTTATTTATCTCGGCCATTATTTTAGGCTCAACATAGTACTGTGTAATAGTATAAGACTTTTCACTTACCATGAAACTTATAGCCTCCCTATTGTTGTAGTTCACTTAACAGCTTTTTTCTTGCATCAATTTCATTTTGAAGTTGCTCTTGATTGAAATCATGCTTTTTTAAGTGAGTAAGAAATTGACGTAGTACCTCCCTAAAGACAACCTGAAGAGTAATACCTTTAACTTTCAAAGCACTTAGTTCATGCGCTGTTTCTTTTTTAATTTTTTCTAGTTTTTCTATTACTTTTTTATCAATGTTAATACGATAATTTGCTGTTACTTCATTATCTTGTGTATTTATTTTTAGTGAATCAATGGGACTGTTAATTTTTGTGAAATAATCAGAAATAAAATCCTCTAATTCATGAGTTAAAATTTTACCTTCAGTTAATGACCTAATTTCATTTAATAGCTCACGCTCAACATAAAACAATTTAGGTACTTCTTCTCTTTCAGGAATATCTAAATCCGCAACCTTATCTAAAATAGCTTCAACAACTTGAGATCTATTAACAGCTTTACCTTCTTTTACAGAATAAAAACGGACAATATCATTTACAATATTAATTGAATCATCATCAAGGTTTAATTTGTATGGCTTACTATTTTCTCTTTCGCTACGTATATTAAGATTTGGATTATTATGTGATTCTACAAGTACATCCCTAATAGCACGACTCCTGGAAAACTTCGAACAGTTCTCTTGAAAACGTTGAATCACTTCTTCATTAACAGCAAACATATACTGATTTTGATTTTTTTTCTTTTCCATAAAAACTCTCCTTGTAGGTTCTATATAAATTCATTTTCACATGAGTTTATTTTTAATATAATTTCAATTAATTATACTAAAAATATCATAACGAGTAAATGTTTATGTCAACTTGTACGAGAAATAGTTTTAGTTATTGAGTTGATATTGTTTAAAGGAACTACATTTTGGATTCGGAGATCTTCGTAATAATTTGCTCCAAATCTGCGATTCAATTCCTCTTTTCCTTTCTGTAATGCTTCGGCTTCAGAAAGAGATATAACAGGGAAAGTATGCTTATAGAAACGGTTTTTACCAGTAACAACATATCGCAATGTGTATTTAGATAACATCATGTGACTTCCTCCTTAATTAAAAGTTCTCAACATATTTTGTATATGATATGCGTAAAAAATTTAGATTAGAAAGAATAACTGGAAATAAAGGATTTCATTTAATAATTTCACGTACCATAATTATTATATAAACCAAAAGAAAAAAGTGATCAGTATACATTTAAGCGTTTGCATTTACATCTTTTATAACTAAAGTTATATTACCGACTCAAGTCGGAAGGGTTGTTAAAATCTCTTGGTGTTCTATCTGCTGATATTTTGATTTTTAGCTTTAAACTGTTTAGCAATTTTGAGGTCAGGTTCATGGTTGGTAATGGCACTTTTAATTATTTTGCTAAGATCAGTGGGATCTAAGACCGATTTTACAGTGGCATTAAAGACATCTTCTGTTTTTTGACTGTTCCATTTAAGAGAATAACCATTGGTTAAAGCCAAACATCGAATGAATTCACGCTGTGAACGACCATTTCCTTCTCGGAATGGATGGAGAACGTTTAATTCAGCCATATAGTGTGCAGCCCTATCAGAGAATTCATCAATCTTCAATCCATTCAATCTATTTTCGCCTTTTAACTGCTTAAATAATTCAGATGCCTGGTCCTTTAAAAAAGAGGCATGAGCAAACTGGAAAGCCCCCTTTGCAATATTTTCTTCACGTAGTTTTCCAGCAAAGGGGTATATATCTTGAAAGAGGTGTTGGTGAATCTTTTGTAAATGTTTTAAATCAAAGTTTCCAATAATAGGCTTATTTTGTAATTCTACAAATCTAAGTGCTGCAACTGAAGTTTCAACCTTATTCAGTAGTTCTTGATCTCGATAATTCATTTTATTTATTAATACATCAGTTCCAGGATAACAGTATTTTGATTGTTCATTCACGTTTGGCGATTGCTTCGGATAACTTAATAAATTGTTCCATTGTAATCTTCCCTCCCACTTTGGCTTTGATGATTTTTTCCATTTCTTCTGTGATAATTAGTCCCTCGATTTTAAAAGATGCCTTCGCTTCTTCAATTGCTTCATTCAATTCTTTTTCACTTTTAAACATAATTTGGTAAACCCCTTTCAAATTGATTTTATTATAATTTAATATTTCTGGAAATTATTTTTGTAATTATTATTACACGTATATTTTCCATAAGAAATATGTCGCAACTGATATTAGTAGACCGAATAATAAAACTGGTAACAAGTCAGAAAAAGAAAGTTTCAACTTACTTTTTACTCTTTTTTTAGCTTGTGGGCCTCCGTAATAATAACGCATTGCAATAAGAGTAAACATCATGGAAAAACAAACAAGGAGTATTTTAAACATAAAACCAAAAGTATTAAAAAGTTCATTCATTACAATTCATCCCTTCATTATCTATGTTATGAATATACATAATAATTAACGTTCTTTTTTAATTGTTTGTAACATATGATTCATAAGTAAAATGATACCTAATATTCCAGTCGATGATATAAGTATATTAATTAACTCCATATCGGGCATTTCTTCTCCTCCTATTTAGATGCTCTTTTTTGAGCATTGCATGGGAAACATCTATTACTTCAATCCCCATTTGAGTAAGTATATCTATATAAAAGTCTGTATCTCCTTCGTTCTCAAAGAATTCAGCGTTTGAAAGAGTAGTTGGACCAGCGGTATCTTTACAATAGAAACCATTTTCAATCTCGATTACATAACCTTCTTTCATTAACACAACACTCCTTTTATGATAAGAAAAGAGATTTATTTAATAGCTTGTTTAGTCTTGGAAATTTTCATTTTTTGTTTCATTGATTTTTTAATTTGATCGGCCATAAATTCTAATACTTTAACAGTTATCCTTTCAGGAAAATAACCCTGCCTTTCTAAGAGGATATTTTCAATTACAAATTTACGACGAGTCCAGTATTCATAATCTTTTCCATGCTCTTGTGCAATACCTTTAAATTCATCATCCACTTCAGATGCGTTGTTCATTAATCGCATTCCATAAAACGTAGTACTTCGCATGCTTCTAACTTCTTTTAAGAGAAGATACAAGTCAAAGGTATGATATGTCTTTAGTACGTTTACAGGCTGCTCTACGTGTTCTATAAAAACACTAGGCATCATTTTATAAAATTCAAAGCGATCCCCTTTTATAGTACAAAGTTTTGGCTGTCCAGTGTCCTCATCAATAAGACTTCCTCCACAGAAATTACAATTCGCTTCTTCTAAAATACCAGCAGAATTTACTTTCGCTTCAGTACCGCAATATTTACAAAACATTTATAATCATCCTCCCGTTTTATAAACCACTTATTTTACTTCTGTATTTGTAATGAACGAACCAGATATAAAACAAATTCATCTGAGAAGTTATTTAATTCATTTGAAGGAATATGAAGTACTTCCTCTTTTCTAGTGATACGCCCAACTTTAATTAAATAATTAGCCAAAATATCAAAAGTTAGAAATGTTAATTTCCCTCCAAGAAAAGACTTACCAATGTTACAAGATAATACTGACATGTCATTACTCCCTTCAAATTATTAATATATCGGTTATAAGTAAATTATACTAAAAATATCATAAAAAGTAAAGCGTTATTGGATAAAATTTGTATATAAAATGAATTATTTTCTAATTGTTATAACAAATACCATATATGAATTGTTAGAAAATTAAACAATTGGTATAATTTTTATGAACGTTTAGTTTTAATTGTTTTGAAATGAAGACTGTCAAAATATTTGGTGGTGTGATATGAAATATACAAATAATGAACCAATAATGTTAAGAAAAGATATTCTATGTTGTGAGAATGAGTTATTAAAAGATGTTAAAGAAGTTTTGGAGAAAGAAGATGTTAAAACTGCGGAAGTGTATGATGCAAATAAAGGTGATCTACATTATACAAGTGAGACATTGCGAAAAAAATTAAATTTAAGTTTTCCTGAAATTGTTGTTAAATCGGGTCTTTATGATTTAAATAACCATTTAAGGTACATTCCTAAAGAAATAATATATGAACAGCTTAATCAAGAGTTTGAGCGTGTAGGCTCTACAAGAAAGAGTATTTATAACAGTAAAAGGAATAAAAATCGATACCCTTATAGTGATACTTTAAAGATAAGATTAAATCAAAGTTGGCCAGAAATTTTATTTTGCTGTAAACAGCTAATTGAAGTTAAAAAGTATAATGAAATTTCAAAAGAAGTATTGAAAAATGAATACAAGATGATTAGCAAGAAAATAGGTCATGCTGCTACTATTTGTGAGCTAACCGATCGGACTGTATTTTCATATGATATATATCGCCAGTACTTTTCTACAATCAAAAAATTAAGGGAAGAGTGTGGATTTCGCCATGACTATAAAGGTGGGAAAAAGCCTATTGAATTATATACGTGTGAAAAAGAATTAGTTCGAATGTACAAAAAATACAATAGAAGACTAACGTACAATGAATTAAAAGAAGAGAGTCAAATTAGTATCTCAACCTTGTTTAGACGATTTGAGACTACAAAAATTAATGATATTTGGAATAAAATTGAAATGGATAATAACTTAGGAGGGTTTTTTTGAGTAGGAATAAGATTGTATTACTCGTTTCAATTATTGTTGTTATTGCAAGTGTATTTCTTTTTCAGTACTTTGTTTCATCAACTTCAACTTCTGCAATCATTACTGTTGTGGAGAAAGAATATTCTATGGAAGATGAAGAGGCATGGATTACTATTGTTCCACCCCATTCGTCTACTGAAATACAAAATAAATATAAAGTAACAGTAAAAGTAAAAGAGCCCTCGGTATGGAATTTAATCAAAAAAGACCAAAAATACTTAGTGGAGTATAGAGAGAGACATAATATAAAAACCTTGGAGTATATTAAAATCATTGGTGATAACCAAGCAATTCCATAACACAGGGCAATTCGATAGTAACTATCTATACAATTACTAATATATATAAAAAGAAGACTTAAATTTTATAAGTCTTCTTTTTAGGTTGAGGGATATTTTGATTAACTTGCTTTTAAAGAAAAGTCCTGAAGAGTTTTGAAAACTAAGGCTTCAGCTTTATTTTCATTAGCAACCTTTTCCATACGTTCCATAAGCTGATTTTCAGTTAATTTACTATTTATTGTGTAAACCGTTAACATAGGTATATGTCTTATTTGTTCGAATTCTTGTAAATAATAATCACGTAGTCCCGCTGAAATAATAATTGCTTTATCGTTCTGTTTCCAGGCTTTTTTCGCTTGTTTCTCTATAAAAATCAGACCTAGTAACAAGTCAAATAATAATTCTATATCTTTTAATGCATGCATAGCAAATTTTTCATGCGATGCATATTCAAATAATCTTTTTTCAACTTCTACATAGTTCTTTAAATTAATATTCATTGGTCCTCCCCAAGCATCTTCACTAATCGAACCAATTTTTTTACCATCCATATAGACAGTTGCTTGTCGTAGCGGTTGACCATCATGCCCTTTAAAAGTAGTATACGTTTTGATTTCAATACCATTAATACTTGCCAAAATAAATTCCTCCTTCAACTCATTAATAAATCGGTTATATGTTAATAGGTTCTTTATTTAAGAAATTCTTAAATGTTTTAATCTTTTCATGGATCTGTGCAATAAATCGTGGGTCTTTTTCTAAAAAACTGCTATATTCATTTAATGCATTCTGAAGTTCACGGATATATTTTGTATATGCTGCATTTATAAAATCTTTTGTAGCATTTACAAAGCAAAAAGTGAGGCAACTTTTATAACTAACAAGAGCTGAATATCCCTCTACTTCTCCGCAATAAAATCTACCATATTTTTGTTCTAATTCTTTTTTAGATGATAAAACCTCTATTTTATCCCAGGCTACAACTGTATAAGTTTCTCCACAAGATCTACATTTTTTCAATTTATCTCACCTCCTTAATTAAATTATACCAAATGTATCATATATAGTAAAGGTATTTTTGATAATTTTAGTATATGAATTGTAGAATGAAATATGGATATATGTGTTTTCGCCCCCGGCGTATATTACGGTTTCCAGAATTAAAAAGTAGTGGCCATAAATATGGTATGTGTCAACGGTACCGGACTGAGCCCGTAAGGGACCAGGAGGATAAGGAGTTGATACATCATCTATCCAAAGAAGCTAGAACCCATGCAAATGGGTTAAATGATCTTCTTAACCCGTTTGCCCTGGCTAGCGCCGAGCGAGTCCCTGCCAAGCCTGGCGGGGGTTGGGGGTGGTTGATTTATTTAGAAAGTATTCATAAAAAAAGTACTGAAATCTTTATAGAATTCAATACTTTATTTACTCTCATTACTTTTCGATTTTCGTTGGAATTTAAGTAATCTTAGGATTTTACTTCTGTAAAACCAAAATACATTTATACCGATTGTGGTTGCTATCATTATAAATGTAAATAATGTAAGATTCATCATTATAATTCATCAACCTTTATTTTTTATAAAAAATTAAGCTACTATGATATATTTTATCGCCATCCACTCAATGTAATTGCTATCTTGTTTCCATATTCTTCATCAAAAATATTTTGTTTCACTCGATAATCAGATGGATCATATTTAAAAGCATTATCATTGCCCAACTTAAAATCATGTACTATTTTGCACTTCACACTTTTCCATTTGTAGATATACTGTTGAAAATACAATGCTATAGAATCACACACTTGTAAAATCATAGCACGGTTAAAGTTTGCTATATCACTAACTATTCCTGAATCATGAGTTTGGATAAAAGATTCATCCCACTTTACTTCTTCATCTTTTACAAGCCTTACACCATAAGATATACCTAAAAAGCATTCATCATTTCTGTTTTTTACTCTATCTGTAAAAACTTGAATTGTATACTCTGCCTCATTATCGTTACATTTAATTAATTCATAAATTTCATCAAGACATTTGTCTAATCTTACAAATTTCGGACTGTTTTTTTGCTCCATTTTACAATCCTCTCCTTTTTATAAATTTCAAATTTGATAAGACTTTATAAAGTAAAATTAGCATTATACAATTTATTTTAAAACTATAAACCTACCAATTTCATTTATGAAAAATAACCCAACTCCTACTACAGCCACTGCAAAACAATTTATACATTTCTCCCACTCTTTTTGTTTTGCATAAACAAAAAATGACACCACAGATAAAACGAAAATCAAAGCACCCAAATTCGGATAAAAGCTTTCAGGTTTTGGAATCGTTAAAAATTCTCCATGCTTATACATAACTAATCAATCCTTTCTAAACGAATTAGCATAAAAAGAAAAAATGATGATTGCAAGAAAATATTCCTGTATGTTCTTGCAATCATCTTAATTAACTAAAATGGTAAGTCATCGTCTGAAATATCTATCGGTTGACCTGCATTTGAAAATGGATCATCATTTTTCTTAAATTCAGATTTACCTTGATTATCAGACTGCTTAAACTGATTAGAATTTCTATTGCCAAACCCAGCCCCTACTGGCTGGTGATTAAATGAATTGTCTTGTTCTCCTCGGCTATTGCGTGGCTCTAAAAACTGTACGCTTTCCGCCAAAACTTCTGTAACATACACTCTTTTACCATCTTGACCTTGATAATTTCGGGTTTGCAATCTACCATCGACACCAGCTAAACTACCTTTTCTTAAATAGTTTGCTACATTTTCAGCTTGCTTTCTCCATATAACGCAAGAAATGAAGTCAGCCTCACGTTCTCCGTTAGTAGAAAAGGCACGATTGACTGCTAACGTAAAAGTAGCTACCGCCACACCATTTGGTGTATAACGTAAATCAGGGTCTTTCGTTAATCGACCAACCAGGATAACACGATTCAATGCTGACATAATAACACTCTCCTAAAATTCAGATTTTTATTTTCATGAATTTTCCAATTTATAATTAAATTATAACAAAAATATCTTAAAATTTCAAATCTTTTAGTTTATTTTTTTTGTTCGTTTAGTTTATTTTTAAAAAATTTGTGACAAGAAGCATAAGTTGGCCGAAACGTTTTGGCCACTTTATGCTTCTTTTAGTTTATGGCCAGCTTATACTTCCATTTTCAATAAGATTAAGGAGGAAGTAAGAATTTCCTATAAATATACAAATACAAATTTGAATTTATTTGCAATAATAAAATTATAATAAGGGAGGCTATTAGATGATTCGAAAATTGGATAAAAAAACAAGAGAAATACTTGAACAAAAGAATTTGAATTTAGATGGTTTTTCTGTTGAGCTTTCTATAAAACAACATGGTGATCATAATGTGAGTGAAGGACACCTTATTGTGGAAGTATCATTTTTTAATGATTACGAATCTGAAGATGTAATTGGAAGTGCTGTTTATTTTTTGTATGATGCTAAAAATGTACATGTTTCAAATATACGTGATATGGCTGATGGATATAGCTTTGATATGTATCAAGCGTTATCCTCTGTTCGTATTTACTGTAGTGAAACTGAAGCTATATTAAATGAAATGGAGGGATTTCTTGATGATCCAGAAGAAAACACTCCTTGGATTGAACTTCAAAATTTTGCTCGTGAAACAGGAATACATGCGTTTTCTTATGAAAAAGGGTTTGAACAAGGAACGTTTGAAGGACTCTCGTATCATGAGAAAACCTTCTCTGTGTGGGGGAAAGTCCTAGTGCTAAATGATATTAAAATACAAGAAGAATATAGAACTAATGTAATTATTAGTACAATATTTAGAAACATGCTGTTAGCATTTAAAAATATAGGTTTGGATTGGATAATAATTAATCCTAATATCGATGAAGAGTATATGAAGCGTGAAAATTATCCATATTCTACTCAAAAAAAATACAATTCATTTTTGTCTAAAATAGATTTTGCAAAAACTCATGGTAGGTTACATAACGAAGAGTTTTGTTGGTGCTTATATCTTCAAGATATAAAATAAATATGGCCAATTTATGGGTTAATAATTAACTCGTGGCCAATTTATGCTTCCAATTTCGTTGAATAATTAGATAATAACCTCAAAAACAAGTGTTTTCTGGTCAACTTATGCTTCCGGCTGCGGTCAATTTATGAGTTAAAAATACAAAAGGTTAAAGGATAATGTATAGAAGTAAAAAAATAAACCCTTTAGTATTTGGGTTTATTTTTTATTAGAATCACTCTTCTCTTGGATCTCCTGTTTTTGCTCTAATTTCTTTTGTAATTTTGCTATTTCTTTTTCATGCTTTTCTTCTTTTTTATCCATTTTTTCATAGAGTGATTGAATTTTTTGGTTCATTTCTTCTTGGATTTTTTTCATTTCTTGTTGATGCGACTTCTCTTGCTGCAAGAGCTCTTTTTCTTTATCCAGCCTCGCTTGCTCGGTTAAATAATTGATTTGTTGCTCATGAGATAACTTTAGTTGTTCGTTATCTTTTATATATTTTTCCTCGATTTGTTGGATCTGGACGGTGTAATTTTCTTTAAGCTGAATCTCTTTCTCTAGGTATTCTTGTTTTTGCTTTGTTAACTCATTTTCTAGAGATTCTAATTTTGAATCTAGTCCTTTTAATGTTTCTAATGTATCATCTAACCTTGACTTCAATTCTAAATTTTCTTGGGCCATTGGTTGGAGTATAGAAATCTCTGTCTCGTATTTCTTGGTTTTTTCCTTTAACTCTGTAATAAGATCCTGAACATGGTTTAAATTTGTTTTTGCTTCCTCATATTGTGCCTCTAACTCTTCTTTTTCTTTATTTACAATATTAACTGTATCTGTTGCGGTAGAAAGCTTCTCTTTATTTTCCTTTAGTTCATTCCTTGTTTCTTGAAGCAATTCTTTATATTCTTTTATTTCTGTTTCAAGTGAAAGTACAGCACTTTCTTTTATATGAACAGATTGAACAATCATGTTATTAAATAATTCATAAATTCTTCGGACATGATAATCAACTTCTTCGATTTCTTTTGTGTATTCTTGATTTGTATCTTTTATTCCTTTCCCACGCATCGCTTCATAGGCTTGTGCTAGCCATTCATTCTTTTGAATACCAGTTGCCTCAATCATTGTATCTATCGCTTCTTTTAAATCTTTATCGATTTTAAAACCAGCTGTTACTTGTTGTTTTTTTGTTTCCTCCATTTAAAATCACTCCCTTTAAGGTTAACTTTTAAACATAAAAACCTACTGTATTAACTGGGGTTAACCTAGTTAACTTAGGTTAACCTGTCTAAATTTATTATATCATATATTTTTTGGGAATTTATACAAATTTAAAGTTTAAACTAAAAAAGGTACCTTCTATGTGAAAGCACCTTTTTTTATTATGCAAAATTCAAATTGTTTAAACTTATAAAATTAGTGATTGATTTAATTCATATTTTCTTTGTCTGATCTTTTAAACAAAAAACCAGTAATTAGATTTGTGCATACTGTAGCAATTATTACAATGCCAATCATAGACCAAAAGGATGTAAAGGCGAGGAATTCTTTAGAAACAGTTAGACCGAACAAAGAGAATATTTCTTCTGAAAATCTCCCTACAACTAAAAGAGATATACCAATAGATAAAAACATCTGTTTTAGCCTACTCATTTTTTTTCCTCCTTGCTATCTGCTAAAATATAATCAACAGCTTCTAACAGTGTTGAACATTTCAAATTCGCTTGTGTTGACTCGTCTTCGTTTGTTACAAGCACTGTTTTTGTACCAGCGGAGATACCAGCTGCAACATCAACTTCACGATCTCCAACCATATAACTATCCCCTAAAGAGATATTATGCTTTTTAGCAAGAGTCAGTAGCATTCCTGGTTCTGGTTTCCTACATTTGCAATTTTCTTTAGGTTTATGAGCACATACTTTAATTTCATCTATTACTGCTAATTCATCTAATTTTAGAATTTCGCTTTGTAGCTTCTCATGAATTTTTTCCAATTGTTCATAACTCATATATCCTAATCCCAAACCACCTTGGTTCGTCACCGTAAATACTTTGAATCCATTTCTTTTTAATTTTGCAATGGATTCCGCAACCCCAGGCAATAAATATAAATCTTCTGGTGTATTTACGAACTTTACCCTTTCACTTAATACCTCATTTAATATCCCGTCACGGTCTAAAAATACTGCTTTATTCATTACTTTTTTTTGTCCAGCTAAATATGATTCAGCCATTCCATTCATAAAACATCTATAGCAAATTTTCAATTCAAATTCTTTAGTTCCAGTAATCGCTAAAAAATCAGACTCACAACTTTTACATTCGCAACTTACCGTTTCATTTTTTTTATTATCCATCTGCCACTTCCTCATTTCTTAATAAAGTTTAAATTGTATTTAATAATTTAAAAATGGAAAAGAATCTTTGGGAACCCTTGCATAGCTCCCTGCTAAAGTCTCTATTTTTGCATCTGAAAATTGTACAAATCTATTATTAATAAACACCTCTACCTTATCCAAACAGCAATAAATTCTAAGTTCATCTTTAGTTGTATCAAGAATCATATTTTCACCTTTTCCAAGAATTCTGCCATAAAGATAATCTTCAATTAATCCATATTCTTTTTTCATGTCTTTTACTGCAAAAGTACAAATAATAGACATATCTTCATCAATTGGGATGTATCTTGAAAACACAAGATCTTTGGATTGACCGAACATCTTTAATAGCTCGTTAGCATAACTAAATACTTCAGTTTTAATTACATCTTCTGTTTGCTCATACTCTTCTTGCGAAAGTTCAATAGTTAATTCAAAATACAAATTATTGAAAGTACAATCCAACACTTTCATTATGTTTCCTTCCTTTCATGTAATGTTTTAATTAAGCAGGCATATTTTTTAATTTCCATTCAACTATTTTTGAGTACAATATGGCTTTCCATCTTGATTTAAAACTGGTGTAAGCATAGGTCCACTTGCTGCACCAATATGCATGTACTGACATCCAGTCTCTTTATCTTTAAAAATGGTTATTTCTCCACTTGGCCCATCGGCTACATTGTCGATACCAACAACCTCTAATCTACCTAATGTTTCTTTTACGTTTGCCTTCTTAGGGGATTCCGTATTCAGATTTTCACATGCACTTAATAATATTGTTCCAAATAACACGACACCAATTAACTTCTTCATAAAAATCAACCTTTCTTACTGTAATTATTCAAATTGTATTAATATAACTTTCGATTTATCTGCATCTACTGTCTATCATAACGCTTTATTTCATTTGGATATTTTGGAAAATACAGTGTGCCCCCCTCTTGATCTTGTAATTCCTTTACTTCTTTTAGTTTCTCAAAATCTTTTAAAATTGATTTTCCTTCAAATGATTTCATTTCTTTTTGATTTTTTTCATTCATTACATAACGCCCCTTACTTAAAATACTTATTCTTTGTCCTGTACAGAGCCGAAAAATACAAATTTATTATTATTGTACTTGAAAATTTCAATGTTATTAGCATCTATAAAAATACCTAAGAGGTTTGTAGCCATTTCATATGCTTCATCTTTGCTTTCTAATAGATGACTATCACAACCTACAATTGTATTACCGTTATTTGCTACAAATGAGTATACATCTTTCAAAATTACCCCTCCTAATTTTTTTGTTACAATTCCTACCATTAATTAAATTATAACAAAAATATCATAAAATATGAATAGTTTTATTTATTTTTTTCTGAATTTTTTTATTTGAATTTCATTAAGAATATTTACAATTGAAATGAAGCTCATGTTCATAACTTAAAAGTTTTGAAGGTGGTATTGTTATTTTTTGGATGTGTGATAAAATCAGTATATAAGCTACCGTCATAACTGGTATTCATAAGTAAAGCGAAAAAAGGAGAGTTTTTTGTGAAATATGGGTATGCAAGGGTAAGTACCTTGAATCAGGATTTAGATTCACAAATTCAAATGTTAAAAAAAGAGGGTTGTGAAGAAATTTATTCAGAAAAGTTTACTGGAACTAAATTTGAACGGCCAAAATTTCAAGAACTACTTTCAGTGTTAAAAAATGGTGATACACTTGTTATTACAAAATTAGATCGTTTTGCACGGTCAACTATTGATGCAATGAAAACAATTAAAATATTATTTGAAAAAGGAATTAAGGTACATGTAATAAATATGGGTGTGATAGAAGATACACCTACAGGTAGGTTAATATTTACTATTATGAGTGCCTTTGCAGAATTTGAACGTGATATGATTTTTGAACGAACACAAGAAGGAAAAGCAATTGCTAAGCTGCAACCAGATTTTAAAGAAGGACGACCAAAAAAATACACGAAGAAACAGATAGATCATGCACTAGAATTATTAACAAATAATTCTTATAAACAGGTGGCTGAAAAAACAGGAATCAGTGAAAGTACATTATTAAGAGCTAAGAAGGAGAAAGAAAAAAAGGGAATTTAATAGGAACAAAATTTTATAGAGGGGTAGTGAACATATGATGTATTCGATTATTTTAACAATACTAATATTAATATTTATCGCATGTTTCTTGGTTCTATTATTTGATGAGAAGGATTCCCCATTTGAAGGTGATAGCAAGAATAGCATTACTGTAATGATAGTATGCGCTCTAGGGGTAGGGGTTACAATTTATTTTAAATCATTTCTATTGTGAATGAGAAAAAACTATTTTGTCTGTCTTTATGGGGTCACGTCCCGAAAATGCGGATTTACAACGTTAAGCCGCTTATATCACTCAAAATTAAAGATTTAACAACGATAAGAATTTTGGAACAAGTCATATGAGACATTCAAAAGCCTTATTCCACGTTATATTAACCTTGTCTCAATAGGCTTTACTCTATTGGGACGAAAGGGAAAACGTTGATATATAAGCCTTTCTATCCCTAACGTTGTTAATCCGCATAATCCTGACGCTACCCCTTATAGTATTCATGTCACATAAGGTGATTTGGTCTGAAATACCTAAATTAAAGGAAATACAAGCAAGTAACAATAAATAAGAAATACATTCAGGTATTCAAATACGATAGTTAATGTGTAGTTTTTATATAACTACACATTTTTTGATTAATTAAAGTGAATAATAGTATACGCTGCAAATTTTGAAAGTTTTACAAGGAACGTATGTTCTTATATAATGTAGATATATTATTTTCAGGAGGACATCACATGGAAAATTGGGGAGCACCGAAGATTAGAGGGCGTGGAATGATAAAATGGAATCCCTTTAAATCTGTAGTAGAACAATACGATGAGATTAATAAGATGATAAGCGATCAAGACAAAGTTAATAAGCCTATACTTACTGAAGATACCAAAGAACGAATCCAGCGATCCTTAGAACAATCCCTAACATGTAATCAAGAAATATTCCTCTCTTATTATAGGAATGGATATTTACATCACCAATACATAACTGTAACCGTTATAGATCCAGGGAGAAAATTAATACACTGTTTTGATGCTTTCAATACACCAATACAATTTAAATTTGATGAATTAGTTGATATAAAATAAAAGAGGATTTACGATGAAAAAAAATGATAAATCATATTATATTCACGAATATACATTGAGGGATAGAACTACTAAATCCATCAAAATTGAGCCCTGGCGTTCATTAAAAGATGAAATGTTAGTCCTGGGAATAAAAGATAGTGACATTTTCCAAATTCAAATGAAAGAAATAAATCCAAATAAGAAGTAATATAAATTCACCAAAATTAACAAAAAAGACAGGAAGCAAAAATGCGACCTGTCTCTTTTTATTATAGATGCAAAAATACAACTACAATATACCCACAAAGATTATAGCACATTCAAATATTTTTTAAAAACAGGGAAAATATAACTACTCTTAGAATCCCTTATTTCGAGTTTTTTCTTTTTTATTTTCTATTGTGGTACGTGAAATTTTATAATTCTATTTTTAACGAATTAAAAACACTCATAATATATAGAAGCCTAACTCCTTATGTATCAATGGGTTAGGCCATTTTATTTTATAAGAATACCCGTTGCAACAAGTTGCAATTTATACTTCAGTTTATTCGCAGCTTGTAGCTATTAATATGTATGCTATATTCCGAAAAATAATTACATTTTCTATCTTTTTGTTATTAGTATATGAATCTTGCTTTTATTTAATTCCATTTTCTTAAGTTTAAAAAATGGAATTAATGGACAAGTTACTATTAAAAAGAAAAAGTAGGTGTCTCATTTGTCCTGGTTTAAAAAACCTCGTTCAAAATTAGGGAAATTTTTAGATGCTCATGATTTGAAGCAAAATGAAGTTGCTAAAGCAAGCGGTGTAAAGGAAGCAACTCTTAGCCGTGTCTGTAATATAAGTAGCGTTTCTCCCACGGCTAAAAATGCTAGTAAAATTCTTAAAGCACTTAGGAAACTTACTGGAAAAAATGTAGATTATACAGATTTTTGGACCTAAAGGTCTATATTTTGATAATTTAAATTATTAACGAAGTATGCTACGATGAATATGCGATCGACTTTTTCCTTAATACAGGACTATGCTGCAGAATGCATAGTGTGGACAGTTCAGTTTTTGAAATGATTCTTTAAAAGACTGGACTTTTTTTATTTAAGTGTTTGGGCTATCCTATTAAACAACAAAGAGCATCCAATTTGGATGCTCAAGCTTAAAGGTTATTTCAAAAAAATTTTAGTCCCCACCGCCATAGTCCCCACCACCACTACTTCCACCATCATAATCCCAATTACTCCCTGAATCATTGTTACGAGTACAACTACTTTCCCTTGAATCGTCACTGTATGTGGATATAAATACACTATTTTCTAAAATATTATCAAATAAATCATTATTATCTTTAATAGAGTAATACTGATTACCATGTACTTTATTTTTAGAAGCTGTACCATGTATAACAGTCTTTTCTAATTCATTTTTTTTCAAATTTATTTGCTTTGATTCAGAAACTTGATGTTTTCTTTTTGGACTTTCTCTAACATTGCTTTCAATATCAAATAAACTCCACAGGAATAAAAAAGATAGTACAATCAGTGCTAAAGCACCAATAATATTAAGTGCTCGCATTGTTTGTGTAGCGAAATTGAACAATGAATCACTTACTTCAAAAATAGAAAGCATATGTTTAAACATTATCTGATTTGTAATAAGCATTATACTTACAAATACCATTGAAACTACTATTCTCTTGGATCTTTCATTAATGAACATATAAATCCTCCTTGCTCTTAATTTTATAAGCCCTCAAGACAATACAATTTATTACCTTTCGCTATCCCCTTTTCAACACAAATCAAATTTCTCTCATTCATGATTTTCTTCAGCACAACAATTTACTCACTAATTTCTGTCAAACTTTCTAACCACATTTGTTTCATCGCTAGATATTTCTATTTGATTCTCACTCAAACTTAATTTGCATGATTTAACTTCATTATCATTAATATAGTCAATAACCCTATCTACATCGTTTCCTGTCATTTGTATTTCTCCTGGTTTAAATAGTTTTTTCAAAAGTACTGTTGCTCCTACTATTCCAATTAAAACAACACTAAGACTTAACATTAAAATAATTCCCTTTTCAAACATGTTTATTTATATCTCCTTTTATATGAATTTTAGAAATCTTATTCTTTAATAAGGTTATCCCTCTACTCGTTATTTTTCAATACTTCATATTCCTCTTGTTGTTCTTTTTTTTCTAGATACTTTACAACTTTTTTTAAGGAAATCCAAAAGATCCCTAATATAGTGCCTACAATACTTGTCTTTATTATCATGCTTATTAATTTCTCTGAAATCATTTCTTGGGCCACTACTGGATTTGAAAATGCTAAAAAATGCATAATTGTAATATCTGATATTGCATATGCCACCATAAAAATAGTTGCGCCACATAAAAATAATATTAGTAGGATATTTAAAAACCTTCTCATTAAAATTTTCATTCTTACACCCTCTCTTATTTGAAGTCCTGTAAGCTACAATTTAAGCTAGAATAGCTCTATTTGTTCATATTCCATTTCGCTTTCAATGTTTAACCCCTCTAAACCTTTATCCAGCAATTCTTTTAAATCAGGTTGTTCAAATAGTATTTTTCTAGGGTGCATATATAGTGTATATCCCCTAGTTTTAAGAAACAACCAACCTTTCATTTTAGAAACCTCTGCATCATTATCTATTACTTCATATTCATGTTCATCAAATAAGAATTTCCTACCCTTATAGAAGAACTCTTTAATCATGTACTTATTATATTTGTAAAATGGATCTGTCTTTAATGCTTTTTCCCACTCTTTTTTATCTGTATAAATCCCATTATAGAAATGATATTCAGCCATAACCATTCCCCCTAAATTAATATTTTTCAGGTAAAGTTTGATTTTTATAGATAATCCAGACTCCATCTATTTTTTTAGATTTTAGTATCATTTGTTCACATAATACAATTATTAATTCATTTGAAATTCCCCATAATGTTGAGGCTTCTTGAACTCCAATGATATTATTCAAAATATCTCCGCTGTTGTATTCTGAAACCAATTCTCGAACCTTTTCGGAAGGCTTTTTCGCCTTCCTCACAAGCTGATTCCACTCTTTATCAGGGATTCTTATTTTACGTTGCATTAAAACCGCTCCTTTCAATCTCACAATTATTTTCTTTTGCAAGTTCTTCCGCATATTTTATAGCAAGAGTGCGTTCTCTTCCTCCAAACATTTGATAATGTTCATTAAACCCATGCACTCTTTCTCCCTCTACATGATGCGTAGTAACTATTGGATGTTTTTCTAGCTGCACATGATACTTTACAAGGTTTGTATCATAATCTTTTCTCCTAACAAGAGTTACAACGCTTTTAAATTCAGTATTAGCAACAGTTTGAGCATGCACATGTATTTCCATTTGATAATTTTTTAGTTTTTCTAGTACTTCCTCTATTCTCTTTATATCGCTTTCCGCCCAATCACTATACCGTTTTAATCTTTGTATATCATAAATGTGCTTAAATTTATCTAAATTATTATTAATGTACATTGTGACTCCTCCTTTATACAAAACTAAGGAGATTCTCCCCTTAGTTTTGTAATTGTGGTCTGAACTTTTTAATACGTTTTACTTCGTGCATATTGCGAATTTCATCTAAACTAAATTCTTTACTATGATTCTTTTTGTATTTGCCATCATGCCAGAACCACGCTTTCTTTTTAGGAGCCCATCTAAAACCTAATTCTTTTAATTCTTTTTTAATTGGCTTTGTATCGCCTTGTATCCATATCCAAGTACCGATAATTTCAATTTCAATATCAAATTTGATTAGTGAGTCAATAATGTCTTGATATTCACCAACTTTTTCATCCTCTTTGTTTAACCTTTCAAAAAGCCGATCATATTCATTTTTCATCTGAATAAAATCTTCGTGTTTCCCTCCAAGATCTGGATGATATTTCTTAGCAAGCTTTTTGTACTGTTTTTTCAACTCTTCTAAGGTAGTGACGCTCTGAAAAAATCTCATGGTCAACAACTCCTCTTTTAGTTTTTAACAAGTAACTTAACTTGTTAATTATATTATACCAAAAATATCATAATTTGTAAACTATTTATGATATTTTTGGTATAATCTTTTAGACACTTTTCGACAAAGCTAGTAATCTAAGGATTTCAACTGAGCGGAATAACGCTGGAACGAAGTGGTCCTGGCGCACTGGCAACGAATCATGGGGAGAGTGCGCAAAGGGGGCGTTTTTAGCGGGTGGAGATTTTTTTGAGTGGGGTTCTCAAAAAAATACTACCCAGCGTTGCCCGAAACGAAGCGTAAGCGTAGTGGAACAATTCGCATGGGTTTAGCGAATTGCCGAGCGTTTCCCCATGATAGCCTCGTTTGGCAGCCAGGCCAAGAAGTGGAAGGGTTGTGAAGCGGGCTTGCCTTTATTCTTCTTGAATGACTCTCAAGTCTTTTCTTCTTCGAAGCTGATCTTAGAAAAACGCTACGGACACGCCGTTAAGCGACAGGCTGGAACCCAGCTATTGTTTCTCCTTTGCTTTCCCTTCCTTGCTTACAAGAGCGGGTTCGCGCGTGGAGTAGGTGGGGGCCGGTGTTATCAGTCTGTTAGCCAGTGTTTTGTGCTGGCTTACAGACTGTTAATGAGCCCAAATGTATTTTAAAAATGAAGTTGAATCTTTTATATTGAATCTCTAATGCTTTTTCTTCTTAATGAAAAGATTAGAAAAATAAAACATTGGCAATACATATATTTAAGGAGGGATACAATGTATTTTGCTATTCGAAATAATACTGTTATACCAGTTAAACTTATAAATGAAAATAAAAAGGGAACAGGTGCATGGTGTCAGGGAGAAACAGGAAAGAAGTTTCTTGTATCATATAAAAAACTATATACAAATCAAATTGCTGCTGAGAATGAAATAAGCAATTTAAAACGTGCTAAGGAGAAAAAGAAAACAGAACTAAGACTAAAGCTTAAAAAAGAAGAAGCTGAAATACTAAATGTATTTGATAAAATATATAAGGATTTTGGTGTTGAGATTAAATATACAATGTTTGAGTATTTGAGTGTAGATAAAGCTCTTGTATACTACGATTACATAAAAAGAGAAGAGATTCGAGACAGACTTATTACACCTTTAGAACTTCCTACAGAGTGTAATCAATGTGGTGATCTAGTTTGGGAAGGAATCCATTGTGATGATTGTGATCCAGTTTTCGGAAGTGAAAAAGTAATTTGATTTTCAAAAAAAAACCTGCGATTTCACATCGCAAGCCTACATATAACCGATTGATAATAATTTGAAGCAGATATTACAATTTATTCACCTGTAACAAACAATTTCTCAATTATTCTTGGCTGGGTACTCGCCTAACTTTGCTTGTAGTTATAAATTTTCCTAGTTCCCTTACATTTTGGATAATTTGAGCATCCATAGAATTCTCCACTTTGCCCTTTTCTTAATTTCATTTTTGCGTTGCATTTTGGACACATGACGTTTGAGGATTGATTTGTTAAGATTGCTTGTGCATTTGGTATAGCATTTGGATTCATTTTGAGAATCATATCAATGAGTTCTGTGCGATCTATTAGTTTTACATCAGTAGTTTGAGCTAAGTTTTTAGCTGATTTTGTGTAAAAGCTATTGGATACAACCCAAGCTGTAGTTGCTTTATAGTGGATCTTAGAGGCGATTATTTCTTGAACTGCTTTAATTCCTACATTTTTAGAATATCGTTTTGCTTGAACAACTATTTTTTCATTACCTTTTTGAAGAATTAAATCCGCACCATAGTCTCCTGTGGCTTCAGTAACTTGCACTTTGTAACCCAAGTTTTTAAATAGAGTAGACAAATAGTATTCAAATTGAATTCCATCCATTCGATCTATTTGTTTTATTCCTGACTTACTTAAAGCATGTTCCTTTTTCTTTTGGATTAATACTGAAACAAGTAATAGTGCAGCTGCTATTATTGGAATTGCAATTAAAGTCATTTCAATGGATTTAGTAATAGCACCTATTACTAATGTAATAACAATAAAAATGGCCCTATATAACTTAGATTCACTTTTCCTTCGCTTTTTTGTTTTATACATTTTATTTGACTTCATGAACTTCTTGGACACCATAAGAGATACTTTTTGCTTCCCATATTATTCACTCCATTCAAGTATGTTTAACTCAAACAATATAAATACGTTCTTCTTTATCTGAAGGAACAATAATACGTTCCTCTTGAATTGGATATTGATACATTACAAACCCTCCTCATCAATTAATTTTTTTAAAAATGCTTTAGGATCTTCGCCTAAATCTTGAAGAATTAATATTTGATGTTGAATTTCTTTTTTAATTTCTGCAATCTTTTTCTCTTGCAAATGTATTACAAATTGTCTAGTCATATCTCGAAAAACCATTGTTTCCGAGAGTTTCGGTACATGATCGTTAGCTATGTCTTTTAATTTATTTGAAACTCTAACATCAAAATATGTACTAAGTTGGTGTTTCTTTTGAGGTGATTTTAATGATGATGTTTCACTTTGTATCTTCTCATAATATTCCAACACAAATGTTTCAATAGCATGATTTAGATGCTCACCTACTAAATATTTTTGTATTTCTTCATGAACATATTCTTCGATGTAATACGTTTTTATTTTGCTTTCACGTTGTTCTATTTCTCCTGTAGCAATTTGATATAATACATATTCCATAATGACAGAACGGTTTAATTTATTGCCTTTTACAGCGTACTTTTCAACTAGCCTATCTAACGTATTGCTATTCTCTATATCAAGTCGAAAAGGGCATGATAGGGGCTTTCTCACTTCCCTCCTAAATTTCCAAAAATCTATTTCCTTTTGCTCTAATAAATTAGGAATAGCTTTTTGAATCATTTTGTTTTGGAGACGAGCTGGACATTTCTCTTTAAATAATTGGAATATCGGCTCATCAATTGAAAAGTTATACTGTCTTTTACTCATATGTTCACCTTAAAAATGTATTTTTGTTACAATTTAATTGTAACATATTTCTGTCTAATATGATAATGAAAAATCAGAATCTTTTACTTTTTCAAGGGTATGGGGTTTCTTCTGTGAATGGGCCTTCAAGGAATTACTTTTTGCTGAAGCAAAAAGTAATTCCCTCGCTGGTTCGATACCAGCGTTTTATTCAAAGCGACATGTGTTTTTATGTCGCATCCATGCGTAGATTTTCTTCCTGATCTACTTCATTTTTATTAATGTAAGGGGAGCTTTTTCCCCCCTTACATTAATTACTATTAAGAAATTACTTCCGGTACTGTAATAATTGCTTGAGGTTCATCTATAAAAATAGATTCATGTACTTTGATGTCTACCACATTCTCTTCATCATCAGTAATACCGTAAAAATGAAATAGCCTTTCATTTTCCTCATGAATAGTATATTCTTCATCTAGAACAACACCAGCATAGTAATTAGGCGAATCGTCTTGAACCCTATCAAAAAATTCTTGTTTTTGTTCCGCAGCAAACTTATTTGCATTATCTAAATTTAAAAAGGTTCCATTAGCAACATGACCATAACTACGCAAATCAAACCTTGCTACAACTGTATAAAACAAAGTATCCCCTCCATCATTGACAAATATCTTCGAATTTCCCTTCGTAAACAGCTACGTTATATTTATCATATGTTTTATCCAACCAGGTGTTAAACCAGTAACCTGAATCATCTTCTAGTTCATTAAAAGTATCACATTCCCCTTGAAAATCCTTTGCTGTAAGGTCATTATTCTCCAAATAATTTTTAGCCAATTTCTTACCGTATGCTTTTGCCTTTTCCATGTCTAAAAACAAAGATACTTCACTATCCTTATCTCCGTTGAAATAGTCGTATACAACAAGAACAATTATAGGTGCTTGCATAGTATCCTCCCTACGAATTTGAGTTTTTAAGCTCCTACCCGAGCTAATAAATCACTAATTTGTACATTTTCAAATGGGTCTTCTTCACTCTCTTCAAGCATTGTAGGTAAGCATACATAATGGTCTTCATGGTTGGGGTTTGTTGGGTCAGAGCAACCGCTGTTCCATATGGTCAATTCCATTCGTTCACGATGACCAATCGTAATTAGAATGTTTCCTACATGGTCATCATCGTCTTCAATTTCATCATACATTTCAAATGAATGTATGATACACTCCACTAAATCTTTTCCTTCCTCTTCATTTGATAATTGCCATACGAATGACTTTTCAATTGTATTTAAAGTGCTCTTTGTTTCTGGAACAATTAAGTGGCTAAAATCCCGCAGAATTTCACTAGGCTGTAGTGTTTTTAGATACTCAATACATTCCTGTAATTCGATGTCGTACCATGAGCCATATGCGATTGTATCGCCTGTAATCTTATTCCCTATAAAATCTACAACGACAGATGTTTCATGTGTTGATATTGGTCTTTTTTTAATAAAATCGTATCTATCAAAATCATATTCTTTATTTTCGTATGTTCCTTTTACTGGCTCACTATATTTAAGTGTAATCATTCGGCAATCCCTCCACTTTCAAACTATACCAAATTTATCATATTATATGATAAATTTGGTATGTGATTTTGGTTGTTACTTAACTACTTTGAAGCACCATAACTTCCGTGAGTGATACTACCAGTACGTTTATTAATTGCTAAAAAGTGATTAAGTCCTTCGAATTGAAAGTTCCATGAATAGGATACCTTATCTTCTTTATCATCCGTCCATTGTATAACTTCTTGTTCTTTCTTAGAAAACAGTTTGTTAACTTTTTTATTCAGACGGCTTAGTAATTGTTTTTTGGATAATTCCATTATTCAATTCACTCCCACTTAATTATATTGATAACGCACTATACGCTTCAGTGCTTTCATATCTAATGACTGGCTTTCCGTCTCCTGTGTAGCCTCCCCACATTGGACCACAAAAACCGCAGAACTTCGGTTGCATTTGTAATTCTTTTCGTGTACTTTTACTTTCGTGATACCCTTTAGTCAGAAATGGGATTTCTGTATGTTGAAATTCTGTAGTACGGAGTTTCCCACCTTGTTTAAGGGTTACAAACTGATAAATTGTTTTTGTATTATCCATGATTACAACTCCTTATTTTTATGCTGTTTGGTAATTCATCATCACATAGCATTCAGCTAAAAAATGTAGATAGTGCATTAAATCTCCATTACGAAAATCTAAGTATGAAAACACTTCTTTAACTTTAACTTGTTCTTCTTCAGGAGCTTCTTCAATCAGTGCAACCATTCTTTCAACATTGAAAATGTGTGTCACACCATCACATTTCACCATAAATGTTTTATGCATAAGCTTCTTCTCTTCAAGCATTGTGCGATAAAATGATTTTTTAGCGTTCATACTTTCACTCCTCAACTTATTATTAAATCGGTTATATAGGCATACAGGAGATAAGATACAATTTTTATTCAATCATTTTAGATTCATAATTCATAATATCGTCCCATGTTAGCCATTCTGGTTTATCGCCTTCCGCAAAACTTTTCCACAACTCTTTCATTATTTCAATTTGCTCTTTCTCATCCTTTGCCCAAAGTGCATTTTTACCTCTATTTCCATATCCTAAATAATAATTACAGTCCATTTGCAGACGGCTTAATAGTTGATATCTAAACTTTTCATCTGATTGTAAAATATCTTCATATTTTTTCATTACCTTCACTCCTCAACTTATTATTAAATCGGTTATATGAGCCTTTAGAATTTGCTCTTTATATTGATTTTTTCTTTCCTCCTTTCGTTAAATTAATTATACCAAAATTATCATATTTTGTATAGGTTTTGTGATAATTTTGGTATGTATTTCGATAGACACTTTTCGACAAAACTCTTAATCTGGGGATTTATTCTGAGTGGAGCAACACTGGAACGTAAAGGCTGGCGTACTGGCAAGGAATCACAGGGAGAGTGCGCGAAGTGTTTTTGTAGATTACTTTTCCGTCAAGAAAAGTAATCGTTAAGCAAAAAACGGAACGAAGTGGAGCAATCCGCATGCTTTTAGCGGATTGACGAGCGTTTCCCTGTGATAGCCTATTACGGCTGCCAGGCTAGGAAGTGCAAGGGTTGCGGAGCGGGTTTATTTTTTATTCTTCTTGAATGACTTTCAAGTCTTTTCTTCTTCGAAGCTGATCTTAGAAAAACGCTACGGACACGCCGTTAAGCGACAGGCTGGAACCCAGCTATTGTTTCTCCCTTGTTTTCCCTTCCTTGCTTACAAGAGCGGGTTCGCGCGTGGAGTAGGTGGGGGCCGGTGTTATCAGTCTGTTAGCCAGTGTTTTGTGCTGGCTTACAGACTGTTAATGAGCCCAAATAATTTTTTATTTCTTTTTATACCAACGCAACTTGCTGTTTGAATGCTGTTATTCCTCCTTTAATCTTGTTTGCAACTGCTCTAAATAACTCAACAGTTACAGCATTACCCACTTGCTGTTGCATACTAGGACGTTTCCCTTTAAAAATAAATGAATCGGGTAATCCCAAAAGTCTTGCACACTCACGAATGGTTAAAATTCTATTTTTACTAGGATGTGTAATAACAGCTTTTCTCGGATTTGGTATAGTAATTGATGGCTTATCCCAAGATAAACGCTTATACATATTCGAATGTTTACCTTTTGGTCTAATTTCTTCAGGAATATCAAAAATATTGCCACCTTCAGGTACATGCTTCATTCTTTCTAGGGTTATCTCTTTAGGTTTGGAATAGTCATTTTGATTCGGGATATTATCATGTAACCCTTGAAATGCCTCTCTAACTGTACGATATTCCTGTTCTGAATATATTGCTTTAGGCAACTCAATTTTCCCTATTTTAGAGCCAATTACAACGGATCTAAGCCTATGCTGTGCACTTCCAAAATCTACGGCGTTTAACACACCGTATGAAATATCAAAATCCGAAAGTTTTTCAAGAATCTCATCTTTAAAATGCCCTTCACCAGCTGTTAGCATTTGCGGAACGTTTTCTATAACAAA
This sequence comes from Bacillus sp. EB106-07-01-XG149, assembly GCF_058791555.1. Taxonomy (NCBI): domain Bacteria; kingdom Bacillati; phylum Bacillota; class Bacilli; order Caryophanales; family Bacillaceae; genus Bacillus; species Bacillus sp. EB106-07-01-XG149. The sequence goes on from NZ_JBYTDP010000013.1 coordinate 29,294, forward strand.
AACTTGGCAATTTGGATTGGCTTGAATTCTCTCGATAAAATCTTTAATTCCTTTGTTTTTAGGGTTTTCTAAGTAATTTGTTTTTCGATTTTCATTTGTTAAACCTTGACATGGTGGTCCAGCAATCATAATTGGAGCATGTGGTATTTTCCCTATTGGGTATTTTTCAATATCACTACAAACTATATGATTCCCTAAATTTTCACGATATGTCTTGACCGCATCTTCATCTATTTCAAGGGCAAAAACTATATCAAACCCTTCCTCACGAAACGCCCAATCAAGTACGCCAGCCCCCGAAAATAGGCTTACAACTTGAAGTGGTATATGTGCATTTTTAAAGGCTTCTAGTGATGAAATTGAAGCTGTTTGTGATGTTGTATCTTCAATAAAGTCAAAGATATTTGTTTGGGTAAATAGACCATTTGAGACTTGCTGAAGCTCTCTTTTACTACATACAATTTCAACTTTCTTTTTAACCTGTAATATTTGTTCAATATCTATAACTTTTTTAGATTTTTGTTGTATGCGTGTAAGTTTATCTTCAGATCCACAAGATACAAGGTTTTCTTCAAATCCCTCAATACGTATTTCATCTTTATAAATACTTACTTGTAAATAGTCGCATCCTTCAAAAGCGGAAAGTGCTTCTTTTTTCCGAATATCTATAACAGATTTCTGTTTATCTTGAAATTTACGTTTTGAAACTGTATTTCCTTCTTGTGCTGGCAATATAACTACTTTTCTATGATTTACATCAATTACATATTGAAAGTGTGTACCAGGCTTAAAAACAGTCTTCATTAACTCTTTATCTTGTAAAAAGATGCCCCTTTGGGACTTCTTCGCAAATCTTTGTTTAATCATGTATTTTTCCCTCCACTTAGTTAATAAATCGGTGTAGATGGATTACCATCTAATTAAATTATACTAAAAATATCATAAAATGTAAAGTGTTTATGATATTTTTAGTATAAAAAGAGCCCCCTGTTTTTCCGAACAGAGGGCTCTAACCGATTTATTAATAAGTTGAAGAATAGTGATTGCTCACTACACTTAATATAATAACATATTTTACTATTAGTAAGAAATAGTTATTTAAGTGCACGATACAAAAAGTGTACCGTGCACTTACAAATTGTTATTTTTCACTGATCCAATTCCTCAAAATCAAAGTTATAAGTAGACTGAAAATCCAAACACCAAAACACACAATATATATATAATCTGTTGCCCCTATAGACTGAAAATCAATAACAACGGCAAATATGATGCTAAATATAAACAACATTTGGAAGTTAGATGTATGGAATTTTCCTCTTTTAATTGTCATATGTTATAATTAAGTTGGAGAACAGGAAGAAAGTCATAGGACTTTCCACCTGCTTTGCAATTAAATGGTTATTTGGAGCAACGTTTCTTTGGTCGGTTTCGTTGCTCTTTATTTTTGTCTTTTTTCTTGTTGGCACTATTCTTTCTCATTTCTTGTAGGTTTTTTATACCGGTAATTATATTGGTAAATGCTATCGCTATTGTAGAAAGAATAGTTGCAACCATTAACAACAATTTTAACAGATTCTCCAACTCCCCCAAGATTACACCTCCTTTCCTTAGTTTTTCTTTTATCACCTCCCTTCATATTCATAATTTAATTATAACATAAATCAGTCATTAATTAACAAAATTTACTGAAAATAGGCATATTTACCTAGATTTATATTTTCCTATTTTAAATCTCTTTTATTAAATATATTGTGTCTTATATGCCCTATCTTCTTCTTGCATTTGCTTATATTCTTTAGGAGTGTAAACACTATGTAAGCATCTTTTAAAATCGTAATACTCATAATAATGACCATTGTATACAACATAACCTTCATGCATTGCTTCCCCGCATACATTACAACAGAACTCTTCTTGATAATTTTGATTTATATTTACATCCATATCCATGTGTAAACTCATTTTAAATTCCTCCTCTATTTTGGGATTTTTGTATTTTGCAAGCTTCAGCTTGCTTTTTCAATCAAGGCGACATGTGTTTTTATGTCGCTTCCTTTTGGAATTTTTTTGAGGCTAGATCTACCAGCCTCAAAAAATATTACAAATAACCTTTTTCTCTTAAACTTACAAATCTGTGCTTTCCAATGATAATATGGTCGAGTACTTCAACTCCTAATATCAAACCACATTCTTTTAATCGTTTTGTGACTTCAATGTCTTGAGGACTTGCAGTCGGATCTCCTGAAGGGTGGTTATGGAAAAACATTACAGAAAAGGAATTATTTAGTATAGCGCATTTAAATATTTCCCTTGGATGTATTACAGAAGAATTTATTGAGCCAACATGCGCCCGATGTATTGCATTAATATTATTTTTGGTATCTAAACATATTACAAAAAATACTTCTCTATCTTCATCACCAATATAATGCCGTGCAACTTCGGCAGCATTTTCAGGGCTTTTAATTTGTTGATGGTCAAAATCAAATTTCCATTTCTTTTTACGTCCAACTTGCTTAATTTTTAGAACCTCATATACTGTTTCCAAGTGTAGTCCCCCTAATTTTAGATTTTTTAGTAGAAGGGGATTTTCTCCCCTTCATTTTGCGATTATTGAGTTCGAGTGTAGTATCCTTGTAATCGTTCAAAAAAGTTCCATCTGACTTGCTTTCCGTTTGTTACCGCCATTTGCTCCGCTACAAGTTGTACCGCATTTATTACATCGTCCTCTGGTACATCTAATTCGATGTTTGCAATTACTGGTGTTTCCTCCCAATTAAGACCTATTTCCTTAATACGAAATTCAACTCTTGTTTTCACATATTTTTTATTAGCAGATTTCAATTTTCCCACTCCTCAACTTATTATTAAATCGGTTATAGAGCCTATAGAATTTGCTCTTTTTATCGGCTTTTTCTTCCCCCTTTCCTTAACTTAATTATACCAAAAATATCATATTATTTGTAGTGTTTTATGATATTTTTGGTATATTTTCGTTAGACACTTTTCGACAAAACATGTAATCTAGGGATTTCAACTGAGCGTAACAACACTGGAACGGAGGGGTCCTGGCGCACTGGCAACGAATCATGGGGAGAGTGCGCAAAGGGGGCGTTCTTAGCGGGTGGAGATTTTTTTGAGTGGGGTTCTCAAAAAAATACTACCCAGCGTTGCCCGAAACGAAGCGTAAGCGTAGTGGAACAATTCGCATGGGTTTAGCGAATTGCCGAGCGTTTCCCCATGATAGCCTCATTGGGCTGCCAGGCCAAGAAGTGGAAGGGTTGTGAAGCGGGCTTGCTTTTATTCTTCTTGAATGACTTTCAAGTCTTTTCTTCTTCGAAGCTGATCTTAAAAAAAACGCTACGGACACGCCGTTAAGCGACAGGCTGGAACCCAGCTATTGTTTCTCCCTTGCTTTCCCTTCCTTGCTTACAAGAGCGGGTTCGCGCGTGGAGTAGGTGAGGGCCGGTGTTATCAGTCTGTTAGCCAGTGTTTTGTGCTGGCTTACAGACTGTTAATGAGCCCAAATGATTTTTAAGACTTTAATTTTTTATATACAAAGGACATTAATTTATTCAAAAGAGTATAATGATATGTATTAAAAAATAAGGAGTCAAAAATGAAGCTAGAAGAATTATTTTTAGATTGGATAAATCATACAAAAGAAGGAAGTCGTAGAAGTAATTTAGGCATAACAGATAAAATTTGGAAACAAGTAATACAGGATTTTCGTAAATTGGCGAACAGCGAAGATAAAGAAATAAGTGAACATGCAAAAGGTCTACTGTATACAGGAAAAATAAGAAGAGTTCATAAAGATCTAAATGAAATAGATTATGATAACCATTATGTGTCATGGACACTAGCTGAGAACTTTAATGGTCTATCTTGGTTCTATCCATCGTATTCTCATACCATAATTACAGCAGTAGCAACAAAAGATAATCCTGCAATTAGTTTTATTGGATATTTAGAATTTATGAAGAAATTTGAGGGTAGGGATATTGTCACACCAGCTATCAAAAACGAACTAGAAGTGATTTTTCCATTAGAAGAAAAATCAGTATTAAACGTTGAAAAAATAAGTTAGAGATACAGAATGATTGGAAAATACAACTCTTCACTATTGTTACTGATCTTCTTCGAATAGTCTTTCAAGCCAGCATTTTATTTTAATAAAATGCTGGCTTAGTGCGACATTGATGTCGTGCAATTTTAATCCGAACGGTCATGTGAAAACATGACCTATCCATGATTTTGACCTTGAACTTTTATAATATGGATCTAGGAAAGGTAGCTTGTATTTACAAACTACCTCTTTTATTTAGATATTAATCGTCATACAAATTGAGCCTTTTTCCTTCATGAATGTTACAGCTTGCTGATATGTCATTTGTTCTCCGTATGGACGAAATCCCACTTTATAACAAGCCCTCATTTCAGTTAAATTCCAAACTTGGTTTACAAATGACTTGTTACCTACATGTTGATTTAGTAGCTGAATCATTTCTTTTTCTGTTCCCCTAAAATTTGTGATGGCATTAACTTTAATCTCTTCATCCCTATTCATCGGCCAATATGTTGTTAAATCATATTCGAGATTAGCTGTCATTTTCATTTTCTTCACTCCTCAACTTATTATTAAATCGGTGTTCATATAATTAATTTATACTAAAAATATCATTTTGTAACAATGAAAAATTAGCGTATTTTTACAAATATAGACTCGTATATTCGGCTTGCTTTTGGCCGTAATAGTTACCAAATAATTGACTTAATTTCTTCATAACTTCATCTACAACAATATTAGGTTTTTCTTTATATTTATAAACTCCTTCATTGTAAGCTTCGATAATTGCATAAATCTCACTAAGGGTTGGATCTTCATTATTAGAAAGTAATACATTCCATCCTTCAATTACTTCTTCATACGTAACGCCACTCCATCCAATATCAATTAATTCTATTATTATTTCCAGTTCATCGGAAATGCAAAATTCGTCCGATAAGTCAGAAATAAGCGTATCCAAAATTTCATATCCCACCTCTGTACTTCGTTCATTTAAAGTTTTAGGAGCACGACTATTTAAAAAGATTGCAATGTTCTCTTCAGTTGCTGGTATACCTCTTAGTTTAAAACAGGTTTTCAAATCATCTACATGCCACTTAATAACTGTAAAATATTGTTCACTCATTTAAAGAGCCTCCTTCGGGGGTGTAGGATTTTAATATGCGCTAGCATATTTCCTTGTTCGACTGATGCTTAACACGGAGGGAGCTGAGGTCAAGGGTATTAGCCAAAATTTTGTGAAACGCACCAGGTCATACAATAGTGAGCATTTTGTTGCCGTTCTTGGGATGCGAGGACGGAGGACGCAGCAGGTCAAAGTACGGCCAAAATCCACTATCGTTGGGATGGGAGGTCATAAAATTTTGCCCCTTGACCTCAATAGCGACTGTAGTGTTAGGCTGAAGGAGAACAAGGATGGGAGAACATATAATTACAATCAACATGATAAATTTAGAAGCGTAAGAAATAAAAAAACTTATAAGTACACTTGTAAGTATACTTATAAGTTTTTTGTTTTCACTGTACAATTGCACGACATACAAACATGAACCAAACTATTATTATTACTGATATACCCATTGTTGATATTTCTTTTATTCCCGCTTTTTCTGAACGTGCGACTTTAATCATACGCACTAGCATATATGACATTATTGATATTGAAATAATAAAAGCCAGAAATTCAGCAAACCCCGTTAAAGGTTTTATATCAGATATCTTTAGATGTAAAAGAAAAGGTGTACTAAAGATAAGTGAAATCAGAATAAAAACTAAAGGTAAATCAAAATATTCCTGATATTTATTTAATCGTTTGCGATCTTCTTTTTTTATTTCTTGAATTTTCATTTCTTCATGTCCTTGATTACTATCTTTAAAATAATAATTATATAGTGCCAAGGATTTATCTTTTTCTTCTTCATACGTACCTAAATTATTCTCAAATTCAATACCGCAATTTCTTATAAATTGATCCCAATAATCTTTTTTATCGGCATAGGTAAATGAATCAAATGTATCAATTACTTTTAGGTTTTCTTTTTCATCTCCACGTATGAGCAAAATTACTTCATCCCTTATGAAATCATAAACTATTCCTGCATTCTCATTGTTAGTCAATATATTTCTTATTTCTAACTTATTCACTTTCCCCACCTTCCTCTTTTATTTATTTTTGAGTGTTCTCTATAGCTATTTGCATATCTCTTTGTATTTGATAAAACAGTTCTTCCATACCTTCATGATATTCAGGATTTGTAGCCCCTCCTCCCATATATATATACGTCTTATCAGAAACCGCAGCCAATTCAGTGTTTGTTTTATGCCAAAATTTAAAATTAAAATCATAGTTATATCCATAATTACGGTTGCATTTAAATTCAGTGGTGACTTTTTCAATTCCAGAGCAAGGGACCACTTCAAAATGGCTAGAAGTCAGTTCATTTTTTAAATTAAACCATTTGGAAGAAAAACTAATATCATGAGAAATTTTAATTGTGTATTTTTTTATATATATTGGCTTACCATCTGCTGTTGTATCAACCATAATAACTTCATATTCTATTACCCCATCTACATTATCTTTACGAAATTCAAAGTTTTTGTATATGAAATTAGGAATGCTTTTACTAGTTGGTAAGTCCTCTTTATTATTTTTACCTTTAAAAAGACTAGAAAACATTAAACCCACCCCACTAATTATTTTCTATAAAACAACTATCTTTACGCCACAAATATATAAATTCACCACTATAAACTTATAAGTACACTTGCAAGTGTACTTATAAGTTTTTTGATTATTTTATTCTTCTTCATCAAGCTGATCTAACAAGTGGCCAAATAATTCACTCACACTCATATCATGTTTTTTTGCAATTCTACGAGCCTTTTGTTTATGTGTTTTCGTAAACATGAGTGACATTTGTTCTTTTTTTTCTTTTCCTTTTGGAATATTCATTGCAAACTTGCCAGGTGTTGAGGCATTTCCTTTATTCTTTGCTTCTTCCTCTGCTTTATCATAAGGGTTAGGTGTATTTATTTGTATATTCTCTTCAAATTTAGACATTTTTCATTTCTCCTTTACTCTGTTTTATCTGTTATTTCGATTACTTTTGAGAAGACCTCATCTATATGGTCATAAAATTTTTCGTGTCTTTCTTTTTCTTTTTTACTCATTTTTTCTTTCATTTCAAAAATACTAGTATCTTCTAATAAAGTTTTTACAAGTAACTCTTTCTTTTGTATCATCCCAATATAATTCGGTTGTTCTTTTGCCAAATCAATAAATTGTTTGCTGCTATTACTGATATGGTCAACTTTGTTAGCAATTAAATAAGGAGTAGCCGTAACATAAGTTTTACGTGATATAACATCCACTAATTCTTTTTTCAGAAAATCTAATGTCTTCTCTAATTCTAACCAAGCTCGGAAACCATTACGGGAAGGTTCAGATACCCCAAGTACAACATCAGCAACAGCTAAAAAGTTTGAAGTAACTAAACTTGTATCATTGTGAGTATCAATAATTACATAATCATATTCTTTTAATTTAGATATATTATCAGAGATCCACATAAATAGTAGTAAGCAGTTATTCTGTTTAGATTTTAAATCAAGAGTATTATCTTCTAAGTGTTCCGAACCTCTGATAAAATCAAGATTTTCTCCTACATTATGAATTTCTACATTCTCTTTTGTAAAAACTCCTAAAATGGAAGTTGGGCTATCACAAGAAAATGAATAACTTAAATTACATGAATGATCTCCATCAATTAGTAATACTTTTTTCTTTTTCACCTGTGTTAACCACTTGGCAAAAGTATATGAAATCGTTGATTTCCCTGTACCACCTTTATTTATGTTTACTGCAATAATTTTCACTATTTAACTTCCCCTTTCATCTTGAAGAACCTGTTTAAGTCCTTCAATTTTTTATGTTTTATCTGAAAACCTTGAATTTATCATACATAGGCATTAACTTTCCCTTTTATTTCTTAATTCTATTTTAACACACTTATAAGTATACTTACAAGTGTGTTTATAAGTGTTCTTTATTTCTAAATAAAAAAAGACAGCCTAAGTTAACATTTAGGCTGTCATATCCTTATTTTAATTTTTATTTACCAAATAAGAATTTTAGTCGCTTCTCCTGTACACTATATGATAAACGAGCGTCAAATTTCTTTCCAGTTTTGTTTGATACAAATCCTTTAATTTGATCCGTCACATTTTTTTCTAATAATTTTTTCACATGGCTACTACTTAGATTTTTTCCTGAAAATGTACCAAAAATAATGAAGTCACATCCCTTTTTGTAACGCTCACATAAGTAGTTACTTTTCCCTACAATAACCCTACTCTTACATAATGGACATTTACCAATTGTACGGTCTTCAGTCGTTGGAAAGCGAAATTTCAAACTTCCTACTGTCTCCATATAGATAGCTGCTGTAAATTCTCCCTTTTCTCCTTGAAAACCATTTATAAAATCTGTTGTTTTATACTGAATTAATTTTTTTATCTGATTGCCAGGAATAGTTTTTCCTTTTATCTTGGCTGGTAACGTAAAATCACATCCGTTTTTATGATCTGTACAGCCGTAAAATGTTTTGCGATTAAGGATCTCCCCTTTTTTGCATTTTGGACATTTACCAAATGATAGCTCCTCTTCTGTTGGAAACTGAAACTTGATTTTTCCTTCATGAAACACTATATAAGCAGAAAATTCTTTCTCATTGGATTTAAACCCTTTTAAAAGGTCTGTTTTCTTATCTTCAAACAACTTTTTCACTTGCGCCTCTGGAATTGCTTTTTCTTTAATTTTCTTCGGTAAAGATATTTCACATTCAGGATAATTACTGCAACCGTAGAAGTTGCCTTTATGAAGGATTTTTCCTTTTCTACAAGGGCATTTACACACCTCAATTTGCTGATTCCACGTATTAATAATATCATCCGAAACTTTATCATCCATTGTACCGATTTGTTCTACAGTATCCTTTACAAACGTGTTTGTTTTCTCTACAAATTCCTCAAATTCCATTTCTTCTTTTTCAATCATGTAAATCATTCCTTCCATTTCAGCCGTATAAGCTGGATTCTTGATTTCATCTACTGGAAAAGCATCTATAAATGCACGACCAGTATTGGTAGTGCGAATCTGATTGTTGGTAACATCAATATAGCTTCGCTCTAACAATTTTGGAATAAAGGTTTCTTCGGTTGCGACTGTCCCTATCCGTTTTCCTTTCATCAGTTCTTTTAAATGTTCATCATCCAATTTACGTCCCGCTGTCTCCATAAAAGTTAAAATAGAACTTTCCGTATGAAGAGCTGGTTTCTTTGTTCGTGACTCAATTAATTCATACTGAACGATTTTAAAAGATTCCCCTTCTTGTAAAACAGGTATCTGAAAAGCCTCAACCGATCCCTCTTCTATATCCTCTTGAAATACACTTAAAAATCCTTTCTCTTGTAGAATTTTTTCTTTTGTACTGTATGTGTTGCCCTCTTGATCTATAAAATGTACTTCCCTTAACAGGTAGATTGCTGGTTTCATAAAGTTTCCGATAAATCGCTTTACAATCAAATCATATAACTGTTTTTCTAATGGCTTTCGGTTAGTTCCGTCATAGAATTTTGTTGTTGGAATAATTGCAAAATGACTGCTGACTAGTTCATCATTAAATGTAGTATGTTTTTTTGTAATAGAAGATGGGGTTACTTGTTGTACGAGATTTGCATAGGCGCTCTTTTCTAATGCTCCCATTACTTCCTTTACTCGTTCCACTTGTTCTGTAGGTAAGTGCCTAGATGAAGAACGAGGATACGTGATAAAGCCTTCTTCATACAAACTCTGAATATGTTTTTTGGCTGTCTCCGCATTTATCTTCAGCTTGGCATGTGCATCTTTGTAGATGTCCGTTAAGTTATATAATAATTTGGGTTTCTTTTTTCTCGTGCTTTCTTTAAATTCTGTTACAATTACATCTGTTCCTTTTAAGCTATCTCCAAGTTTTTGCAGTGGGGATGGATCTAAAAGTTGGTCTTCTGTTTTCAACACTGGTGATAGACCATTTTCCGTTTGTAACTTTAAATTGTAATAGGTTTGTTCTTTATAATTCTGGATAGCAATTTCCCTTTGACGTATTTCATTCAAGATACACATTTGAACACGTCCAGAAGCTAATAAAAATTGGTTTCTGGCTAATTTTGATGTACAGCCCCTTGTAACGTTAATGCCTAGAATATAATCCAGGTATTGCCTTGCTTTAGCTGATTGAGCAAGGCTATCATAATTTTCTCCTGGTTCTAAGCGATTCAATGCTCCCTCTAATTCTGCAGCTTCATAGGAAGAGATAAAAAGGCGGGATTCTCGCTTGTTCACACCTGCATATTCAACTATCTCACGATAGATAAGCTCACCTTCTTTATCCGCGTCACATGCGTTCGCGACATGATCTACATCAGGACGATTTAAAAGCTTAACCAATATTTCAATTTGTTCAAGACTATCCGATTTTTCCTTATATTCCGGCTCTAAAATAATTGGCAAGTGCTCAAATTTGAACTCTTTGTATCTCTCATCTATTTCTTCTGGATATTTTAATTCTAATAAATGCCCTCTGCACCAACTAATAATGTAATTTTCATTTTCATAGTAGCCATAATACGGCTTGCTGCCTGGATGTTTCTGCGAGTTTCTGAATCTAGGTGATTTTAATAATTCAACAGCTACCTTCGGTTTTTCAGCAATAAATAACGTTTTTCCCATAAGTAGTACCTCCTAATAATCCGCAATTTCCGTTTTACACTCCTGTTTCTTATTCTTTTGCTTTTCTTTACTTTTTCTATAAACATGGTATTTCTCTCTATACCTTCTAAATACAATTTAACTTCTTACTCTGCTAACATTAAAACCGTATGCACATGAAATACAGAATCTTTTTGATCTAAATGCGCTACAGAAAATATGTTTTCCGTACCACTCTTTTTTGTCCAAATTACTTGTGATAATAATTGTTCTACCTGTTCCGAATCCAATAGATGTTCGCAATTATCACCTGTTTCTTCGTCATATATATTCAGATATATAATATCGTTTTTCAAATACCTTAAATCATCCTGGTCTATAAATCCTGATACTAATTTGTACATCATATCTCTTAGCTTCAATCGTTCCTCAATGCTTCTAGGGAATGGAATTACATTTAATCCATCTTTTGATTTCATTAGAAAGACGTTATTATCCGTTAATTCATTAGTCCACTTTTGTTTTTTGTCTGTTCTAAATAAATAATTTAAAAAATTCACAAGATGATTTTTATCATTAAATCCTACATTCTCTGATAGATCACAACTTACATTTATAGTAATAGTCATTTGTTTTTCCTACTTTCTTTTTAAGTACTTTCTTTTTGCCTATAGACATTATATTTTTCTCTATATCTTCTGAAGGTTCTTTTGTTAATTCCAGTTACTTCCTCTATATGCTTCTCTGTTTCACCTTCTAAATATAATTTGAAAGCTTGCTGCAAAATCGGGTTATCAAATTTATACTTAGGCTTACCGCCCTTAAATTTCCCCTGCTTTTTTGCTATTCCAATTCCTTTCGCTTGCCTGTTTTTAATTCGTTTCTTTTCATTTTCTTCTTGAAAATCTTGATATTTATAAAGCTCAATCATTAAGTTATTAATTAATCCTCTTAAATTATGATTCTCTATTTCTTTAAATGTATGAAGATTGAGAACTTCAAGCGTTGCGCCCTTCCTTTGAATATCCTTCATAATTTTTATCAACTCTTTTTTCTTTCTACTAAGTTGATCTAATTCAGTAATAACAATAATGTCACCCGTACAAATAAAATCCAGCATAGCGTTTAATTGCGGGCGTTGTATTTGTTGTGGACGTTGTAAACGTTGTACGTGTTGTAGACGTTGTAAATGGTCTGTAGATTGAACACACATGTTATCAACAAACACTTTAATAACACCCTTTAATTTTTTTATTTGTCCATCTACATTTTGGGTATTACTATTCACTTGGATATAGCCTATTTTTCCCATGAATTTGTACTCCCTTATTACTTAGATGCTTTAATATTAAAAATCCAGCCGTTCTTCAAATGACTGGATTTTTTAATGTGACGTTAATAAGACATAACTACTAAATTTTTATCATTAATTTTAATACGTTTAACTTTTGCATTTTTTGGAGCAAGCTCTGGTTTAAAGTTACTTTCTTTAAAAAAATGAGTTTTTGTACCTTTTCCTGGCTTTCCAAGAGCAATAGAATTATTTGTAGTAGTTGGAGCTCTTCCCAAATCTGAAAACGAATATGGAATTAAATTAAGTGAATCAGTCAATTAAAGTCACCCTTTCCATTTGTTATAAATATATATTTCTCCTTTACCATTAACACAAAGTTTCAACTAAATGTTTAAATAAATTGTACCATTAGTTTATAAAATTGACAACAGAATATACATTATTGTCAGAAAAATACCACTTTCACAATTATACTTGCAATTATACTTGTAAGTGTACTTGCTTCGTTGGAAATATTTGACCTACTTTTATTCCAATTACGATACGTGAAATTTTATATTTATAAAAAATGAGAAGCCTTTAGCTACTCATTTTTAGGTTGCAACTTTAGTTGCATACTCGGGTGTCCTTCAGGAAGTAGATCTAAGTCATAAAGTTTTGCTTCAATTCTTCGCATACACGCATTTAAATCTTTTTTTAGCTGACGATCACTAATTCGAAAAACTTCCCATCCTAATTTCTTTAAATAAGCATCCCGAATAGCATCTTTCCGCTTGGCTTCAGGGGTGTTATGAAATGTATAACCATCAACTTCTATACACAGTTTTTTTCCGTTGTTCCCGTATATAGCAAAGTCTAATCTATATTTTCCAACCTTCTCTTGTACAGTAGGCGAAAGGCCCATATAACGTAAATGGTCATACACTTTTCGTTCTAAATTGTTCGCACACTGTTTTCTTTTTATATCACTTTCAGGATCATAAGAGCTTTTTCCAATCATGTTAGCTAGAACATAAAAGAATATTGCAGCCACTATTACAATCAAAAAACCAATCATATCTGTCTCACCTCTTCTCCTAATCATTTATCATTAAACAATTCGGATAGGCACTAATTACATAACTCCTACATAAGTTATTTACATGTAGCAATCAAAAAAATTAGTTGGGTATTTACATCAGTACTTACTTATGTAGCATTACCTATGTTTCAACCGTCCAAACCTAGCAATATTAAGAAAGAATAAGATTGTTTATGGGCGACGAGGACCGTAGGCCGAGGGAAGCCCATCATGCCCAATTACCAAACCTTTTATACACAAAAACGAAAAAAATTTAAATTGCCTCATCATTGTTAAAAGGAGGAAGTAAAATTGCTTACTCAATTAAAAAATTTATGGCAACATTACCAGGAACAAAAAGAGGAAAAAGAAATTGTTCAAATAATTAAAGTCAAAACGACAAAAGCTTTTCATTCAGCACAATTATTTTTAGTCCAGAAAGACAAATTTACGGATTTAAAAGTGCATATTTATCCTGAGATACGTAGCATAAAAATTATGGACTATGCAGAAATTGTATTTACAATTCCTCGTGGTATGAATCCTGAAGATGTTAAAAGAAAGGAATATGTATTTAAACAATATCTGAGTGATCGTGCAGAACTAGAAGCAGGCACTTTAAAATTTGTGATACGTATTTTCCCTAATGAAATACAAAATGTTTTATATGACTATCATGCTTTCCCTCTAAAAAACGAAAAATTACCGGTTGTATGCGGTATAAACAAATTCAATCAATACACCATTTATGATATGGTAGAACACCCTCACTTATTAATTGCTGGAACTACAGGTAGCGGAAAAAGTACACAAATACGCTCGATTTTAGCAACTCTAATTCAGCATAAAACCCCTCAACAATTACACCTTTACTTATGCGATTTAAAAAAATCCGAATTTCATCTATTTCAAAAGGTACAGCATGTAAAAAGTACTACGTATACAGCGGATTCTCTTTACCCTGTGTTAGTAAAATTAAAAAAAGAAATGGAAAGAAGAGGTGAAGTTCTTAATCAACATGGATATTCGCACATAGATCAATTACCTAAAAAACTTCCTTACCTTGTAATGTGTATTGATGAATACCCTTTGTTGCAGCATAAAAAAGCTATAACAGATATTGTAGAAGAGATTAGTTCAATCGGCCGAACAAACGGTGTATTTCTTATTCTTTCCATGCAACGGCCAGATTCAAAAGTAATTGATGGGAAAATAAAAAATAATTTAAATGTGACTATGGGATTTCGTTGTAAAAATGCAATAAATGCAAATGTCATGGATTGCCCTGGTGCAGAAAAAATTCCTAAAACAGCCAAAGGACGTATGATACTTAATTTCGATACTTTAGAAACCATACAGGCTCCGTTTTTATCTGAAGATAAAACGAAGGTAATTCTAAAGAATTTTAAAAATACACAAGATGAAGACTGTCATAGCATTGGAAATAAAATTGATGAGGACGAATCAATTTTTGGAATGTTGGGGGATGAGGAAACATTATGAATAAACGAGATAAAGCCATTGTGAATGATCTATATCGTTTTCGTATGTTAAGTAGAGATCAAATTATAGGATTACACTTTTCTCATTTAAAAAAGCCTGTTAGCACTTGTAATTTAGTTCTAAAGCGATTACAGGACCGTAGGTATATAAAAGCATTCAAAAGCTTTCAGCCATTTGTATATGCCCCTGTGGACTCTAAAATAAAAGAAAATAGTCAGAAGATATTACATTTTTTAGCCATTGCAGATACTTTTATCGAAATGAAAAAATATGATGAACCGAGTCATGTACTTGTAGAACCGAAGTTCGCTGAAAAAGGGACTATTGAACCCGACTTATTTTGTATTTTTAAAAGAACTCCATTTTTTATTGAAATACAAAGAAACGTCTATTCAGAGAAGGTAATGAAAGAAAAAATCGTTAGGTATGAAACGTTTTATTATTCTGAAGCCTGGAAAGAGTTTGAATGGCAAAAGAAAGATAAAAAACTATTTCCAATCATTTTATTTATAACAGATACACGCTACAATATTGAGACGAATGTGTTACGTATTGTGCAATCTCCAAATGTTACTGATCTAGTTCATCTATTTGAAACAAAATCTTCTCCAAATAAAAAACTTCCTCATGTGGTTCTTAAAGAACAAAAGCCCACAATTCGTATAAAGCTGTAGCTGTATTTCACTTAAAAATATTAGTAAAAGAAGATTAACTGAAATTCAGTTAATCTTCTTGAAGTTTTAGAAGTGTTATTTTGCTTTATAGTGACCTTGATATTAGTAAAATTAATAACAAGGTCATTCATCTTTTTTACTAATATTTTTAAGTACTCATATCCTTCTCTTGTAATCAGTAGCTCCCTACCTATCATTTTCACGCTACCCTTCAATAAAATATCCGAATGCCTCTTCCATAAAAAATATATATATTTAGGGTTTTTACCAAGTTTTATACTCGCCTCACGAGCCGTTAAGATCTCATTCCATATGTATGACAAAAACGTTCCACCTCCCAACTCTTGAATTTATTTATTCCATTCATAAAGAACTATACAACATCGTTTTTTTGAGGCGCTATAAATTTTTATCTTTCATTTTCTTTTTTACGTTGTTGTTGTTGCTGTTGCTGCTGTCTTTGTTGTTCTTGTCTATTCGCTTCCACTTCTTTTTCTTTTCCTAAACTTCCATACAATAAATTTCGTTCTTTTGTCAGTAATGACAACTTATAATGTAATTCCGATTCATCCGTTATGCCATAATTCTTTTTAAGATAGTTCATATCACGTTTTGCAACATCATACTCTTTAAATTCGTGATAACGTTCTTGTTTAAATGCCTTTTTATTTTCAGCTTTTTTATAAGCAACGATTAAAGGATGACTCTTTTTATAAGTACGGAAACAGCCCTTCATTTTATTTAATCTAAAAATTTCATTATCAATACCTAAAAGTTGCTTTTCAAAGCTGTCAATTAACGCTTCCTTATTTGCTTCAATTTCCTCAAGTTCCGTAAGAAAAACATTAAGTTTATATAGCTTTGAGCTTAATTCATTTAAGTAATTAATGTTTTGCTTAGTGGCCCACCTTTGAAGCCCTTTGTTATTTTTAAATTTCTCCTGTGACTTATCAATCCATTTTCTGTTGATTATACTTGATTTGATTGGTGAATAACCTTTGTTTTCTATTCTATATTTGATAGAGGATTCAAGGTAATTAAATCCCATTGTTTTAGTTCGCATAAATTTCCCTGATTTCGGATTCATAAATGATAAATATTTGCCCTGTTTAGGTTCATATCCTTCTTTTTGCATTAAACTTAAAAATTCATCAAATGAATTCGCTTTCGATATGTTTTTATCAATTACATTTTCTAAATTCCCTTTGAATGATTTGTTCTTTGATCTAGCTACATACTCGTTAAAAGCTAAATACTTTTTCCTTCCCTTTTGTCCTTTTTCAATGATTGACAAACCATACTTTTCGGAGATCTTATCATTTTCTTCTCGTAATCTGTCTAAAGTGTTTACACGTTTTGAATCGAACATTTTTAATTTATTAAAATCAATATCATTAAAAATAATATGATTATGCAAATTATCTGTTTCTGTATGTGTAATTACTGTATATTGATGATTCCCTTTCAGATAATTATCAGCAAATTCCACTCCGTATTGATGAACTTGTTCTGGTGTTAAATTATCATCACTGTCAAATGATTGAATTATCATTCTTGCACTTAGATTTTTATTACTATTATTCTTTTCATTGTAGTCAACTAAAACACTTTTAAAATCCCTATCTATCGTTTCTATAGAACACTCATAAGATGTAACCAATTCCTCGCTAGTTTTATGATCTTGCATACTGTAATTAATGACAGCTTTTAAATCTTTGACTTTTTGTATTTTAACAATAGACATTGTAATCAATCCCTACTTAATAAATTTCATATTCATCTAATATATCTTTTAATTCAAACCAATCATCATCTTCAAAAACATTATCAAGTTTGGCTAACTTAAACTTTAATTTCTGTGCAAATATAAAAATGCTATCGGCCAATTCAATTATTTGATTATCATCTAACTTAAAAAGCGTATCTCCATATAAATATTGCCAAACATATTCTGTTACTTCTTCATCTTGTTCAGGTGAGTTTTCTATACATTCTATGATATAAATGAAATCTTCTTTTATCTTTTCATACACTTCTTCTAGTGCTATTTTTTTGGGTATCTGTATTTGATTTTCAGTTAACGATTGTATTAATTTTTCTTTTTGTTTTTTACTCAAGCTATCGCTATTAAACTTGGTTTTCATATCAATTAATCGGTCATATTCAGTATTAATTCTATTTATAATTTTCTTCTGATTTACTCTTAGAAAATCAATATCACTGTCCGTGTAAATTCCGTCGGTATTGATCCTTCTAATTAAGCTATTTATATTCTTACCAATATAGTTTATTTCTTTAGTTAAATCTCTATAAGCTTTCATATCAACTTCAAGTTTAAAATACGTTTTTGCACTATCAATTAAAAATGCAGATACAGTTCTATAACCTAACTCATTTGCTTTATTTTTTATAAATTCTTTATCCTCATTTGATAACGATATTTTCAAATCTGTTTTAATTCTTGGCATTAAAAAAACTCCTTTCTTTCTTAAAAAAATTCGAGCGCAGCGACAACAAATATATAAGTGATTTTGTAAAAAATCGCTTATTTATATTTGTAAAGGTCGTAGGAATCTCCTACCAAGTCAAAAACACCGTTTTTGGGGAGTGTGGTCACACTCCCGTAGCTTGCCCTTTACTAAAACCTTAATATTTCTTTCTGAAAATTATATCATTACTAGCCAAAATATGGTATAATTTAGTTAAATAATTTATAAAGGGGTTGGTCTGAAAATGGTTGCTGTAGATGAACATACGCAGGTAGCACTCGAAGTTGTTGCACAGTCTTTGAAAATATCAGAACAAACTTTATTACGTCTTTTAGAAGCATTATCAAAGTTACTTGAGGGTAAAGAACAACAACCAAAAGATTTTGTATTTGATGATAAAACTAAAGTTGGAAAGCAAAAAATTAGTGATCTCATGAAAAAGCATGAAAAAAATGGTGGGATAGTTGCTCTTGATGAAAATTTAACAAAGCAACAGTTAAACGATTATCAAAAAGAGTTGAAAAAATTAGGCGTGGATTTTTCTGTAGTGAGAAACGGTAAAGAAGATTACTCTTTCTTCTTTTCAGCAGCACAAGCTAACGTAATTGAAAAAGCATTAAAAAATATCGTTGAAAGAAAGAGTGCGGTATTAGAAAAAGAAGAAGTTAAGACAGTGGAAAAAGATTTGAAAGAAGTACGTCAAGATTTAACATCAGATCAAGCCGAAAAAGTAAAAGCAATTTATGATGAAATTACGACCGCACAAACGAAAGAACCAAAAGAAAATAATATTAACTACGATCGTTTATCAAAACAAGAAAAGCTTCTTTATGCAAAATTAGAAGAGCTTGATGAAGTTAAAAGAGGTTTATACTCACAAGAAGTAAATCGTGTTGAAAAACTTTTTGAAAATCGTTATAAGCAAGATGTTGATGTTAACAAAGAAAATACCGTAGAAAGAGAAAACCTTTCTGAAAAACCTTTGGAAAAAGTAAGAACAAAGGTTGCTGAATTGGATGAAAAAGAGCAGAGTCTTTTAGGACAAAAAGTTGGATTAGTTGCTGGGGAAGTTAGCGAAAATGAATACAATGAAATGAAAAAAGACTTCTCACCAGAACAAACTGAAAAAATTGAAAATATATTTGATGATTTATTGAATGAAGTTAAAAATGAATCTGTTAAGGAAAATACGGTAGAAATAGAAAATCTTCCTGAAAAACCTTTGGAGAAAGTAAAAGAAATTGTTACTGAAGAAAGAGAAAAGAAACCTTTACAAAAGGTGAAAGAACTTGCTTCAAATTTGGATGAAAAAGAGCTAAACCTCTTAGGTCAAAAGGCTGGGTTAGTCGCTGGAAAAATTGGCGAGAATGAATACAATGAAGTGAAAAAAGACTTCACACCAAAAGAAATTGAAAAAATTGAAAAGATAGCTTCTGAACATATTGCTTCAGACATTAAACCAGGCGCAATTGTAGATGGAAAAATTAACGCCAATGTGTTTGCTGACTTATTAAAAAAAGTTAAAAATGAATCTATTAAAGAAAAAACTCAAGTTATAACAAATGCTAAAGCTGAAAAAGATCAAGTTAAAAATATGTTAAATTCATTGAATAATGATGAACAAAAATTAATGGTTCAGTATACAAAAGTTATGTCTGAAGGATTAGATAATCACTTTGCAGATAAAAGCTCGGATAGAGAGTCGAATAAATTTCAAGATATGGTGAAAAATTTCACTCCTGAACAAATCGAAAAAGTGACTGCGGTCGTTAATCAAAATGTTACTACGGCTTCATATTCAACAGAGAAAGAAAAAGGGAAAATTCATGTCGATAATTTTCAAAGTATTCTTGCAGATGTGAAGAAAGAAATAGCTAAAGAAAACGGAAAAGAAAAAGAAGTTGAAAAAGAAAAGGATGCCCCTAAAGAAAAGAAACTTGAATTTTCAATGGATAGCGTTAAAAAACTTGATGTCAAAATCAAGAAAGAGGAACAAGAAGTATCAAAAGATAAGAACAAGAAACAATCCATTAGTCGATAGATATGTCAAACGATAGGTATATTTATTATCTATCGTTTTTTTAACATCATTAAAGAAAGGAATGAAAATTATGGACAAAGAAAGAGAGGAAATTTCATATAAAAATTTATGTGAATTCGAGAAAAGTTTCCTTGAAGATTTCAAAGAAATAGATGATGGAAATATAGAATTTGCCTCATTTAATTTGGAAGATAAAGAAAGGATGCTTCCTACTGAATCAATCACATATACCTCTTTTAAAGATTTGTTTGAAGCACAATATAAAGAGTCGTTTTTGACAAGTATTGAATCATTAGACTTGAAAGAAATAGATAACAAATTAGGTGCTGGTACATTAGATACAATAATAGCTAGAGATACAATGATTCGTACTCGTTATGAAGAAATAACAAAAGAACGGGATTTAGATAATGATGGAACTCCTGACCGTATAGATATAGACGACACAAAAAATTCTGTTCAAACTGTTGGGGATTTGGACAAAGTAAAAAATTCAACTAACAAAGAAACAGAAGAGGAGAATGACGAGAATGACGAGAAGAAAGGGAAGAAACAAAAAAGAAAAAGTCATGATATGGAATTATAAAGGAGCGAATATCTATGGGCATTTTAAAGTTTATTCTTAGAGCATTTATAAAGCTATTGATGTTTACAATTACAATTTCATTTGCAGTCATTAAGTTTGTGGTCTTTTTTACTTTAATGTTTTTAACACTTGGAGCTTTCGCATCAAAAACTCAAAAATATTAAAAGAACATATTTTAGATGCAAAATGTTTAATAACAAGAAGCGGTTATTATTGAATTTGAAATACAAAGGTATTAATAAGTACGGCTGTACTGAGTGAATACAAAATTATGCAGATTCCTTAAATTAAAGGTGCTACTTTGAGGGGAATTTAAACAAAACTATATTTCAAATTATTTTAAACCCTCCTGTCGTCCCTTGGTGGGTTTTTTTGTTTTTACAGTATCCTTTTGCTAAGCTATATCTTTTAAAAGCTCCTCGCTCCGTTCTGAGTGCTTTAAGAGGATTTTTAATCTTAGGAATTTATGAAACTAAAAAAGAAATAGATTATGGGGTAGAGAGATTAAACGGAAACCGAGACATGTTCGATTTATCCCTTCAACGAAGTTGGGGGGATAAATCAGGACATGTCGGATAAATCCCTCGGATTTATCCGAACCAACTCAAAAAGAGGTAGGGGAATTATCCCCTACCTCTTTTGTTTTTTTCTTACTTCTTTTTGTCCTGGATCTTCTTTGCGGTCTCCTTCGAGATCTTAATCTTCATGTTGCTGCCGACATCGTTCGGCTCGGGCTTACCGTCCTTCTTACCCATTATGTTTCCCTTTCTTTCTGTGTCTTCAGGGCTTCTCCCTGTTGACAGAAATAACTCTACACGACTGAAACAGCTGTCGCTAGTTAAAATGATGTGATGTATTTCATACTCAAGTTGTATCGGGACGGCTCGGGCTGATTGATTGAAGCCGACATGTTCGATTTATCCCTTAACGAAGTTGGGGGATAAATCAGGACATGTCGGATAAATCAGAATATGGGACATATTCTGATTTATCCTGGGCTTCGGGCGATCAGCCCGAGCCAATAAAAAAGATGATATTATCTGGCCCTAGATTTTTCAAATATTATCGTCAAGTAAATATAAAAACCTCTTACTTCAAAATTTATAAGTAAGAGGTTTTATTGTTTTTTTATTAGCCACCAAATAATGCTTTTTCATCAAGTTTTTCTATATAATCATCATCTTTTTTTTCAACTGAATCAGGTTCTTTTTGTTCTTTCGGTACGTTCACTTCGTTCTTTACTTTTTCATTAGTCTTTACAATCGCTTTCGGAACAGCTTCACTAACAGTTGACACGTTATTATTCAGCTTAACATTGTTTACATTTTCCTTTTCTAATAATGCAGAAATATCTTGATAAAACTCTTCTTTCATGAAGAGATCTCTTTGCATTTGTTTAGATACTTCATAGTCTGTTACATCACTTATTCCATATTGATCGACAAAATGTAAAACTAATGTAATTAATGATTCTGATATGTTAGATTGTGCATCTAGCCAATCATGAAATTTTAAATTTTTTTCTTTTTTAAAATTCCAGTTATATTGTTCTCTCTGTTTTGGTTTACTCATTTCTTACTCACCTTAGACAATAATTTATCGCTTAAAATCTCCATTCCTTTAACATTCATTTCTGTTGCATACTTTTCAGGAATCCAGAGTAATTGAATATCATTT
Source organism: Bacillus sp. EB106-07-01-XG149 (assembly GCF_058791555.1). Taxonomy (NCBI): domain Bacteria; kingdom Bacillati; phylum Bacillota; class Bacilli; order Caryophanales; family Bacillaceae; genus Bacillus; species Bacillus sp. EB106-07-01-XG149. The sequence goes on from NZ_JBYTDP010000013.1 coordinate 51,441, forward strand.
ACTTTAGAAAACTCTAATAATTTTTTATATAAATCATCTTTTAATGCAATACTTCCACCGCCATAAACTGCTAGGACTTCAGCTTTACTTGCTGTTTTATAAATATATGATTTTTCAATATCATTATAAATGTCTTGAGCTTGCATATACCGAGTTTCTTCTAAAAATCCTACGGCTTTATCATGCTTTTTATCATCAGAATCTGTTACTAACTCACTAAATTGCTGGCGATTAATATCTACACCGCCTTCATACTCTTCTTGTAGCAATTTAATCGCTCCTTCTATTGCATGACCAATCCCTCTTTTCTCCCCCCAACATGCATCTGGAACAGGGTTCAAACCATCAGAATAAATGTACTCGGTCGTACCATCTCCAATATCAGAATGTAACACTTTCTTATCTTTAAAGTATCCACCATCTATATTCTCTAATTCGTACAGTTCACAGAAGTCCGTGAACATATCAAAATCCCCTTCGAAAATCGCATATAGGGCCGGAACACCTTCACGAGTTACCTTTACAACCTCAAATGCAATTTGCACTGTTACTTTTTCTTCTCCAACATACACAATCACAACATGTTCATTATCCTTAAATCGACTTTCAAGAAAACGAGCTTTAGATGGTTCATACTCGGATGCAGGAATTGCTAAGATAAGTGATGCAGGAATTGAAATGTTTTTTGGTAGTTCTTCCCCTTCGTTATAAATTGTTTGAACCGCTTTACTTGCCATAACAGATAAAACGTTAACTACAGGTAGATCTCGTTTATGCTTATCTCCTAATTCAATATCAAGAGCATCTGGTTTACCATTTGAATGTGCAGCACGGTATCCTACATAAAATTTCCCGTCACGCTCAATAGCATTACTTGTTACATGAACATGAATGTCATTCATTAAGTTTATTACACTATGTTGCAAACTTCCTTCTTTACTTTTCACACGACCAAATATACGTTTATTTACATTTGGCAATTTTACTAACTCACCATTAATCATCATTTTCAATTCACTATTTCCAATATCAGCGACCGTTCTCATCATCATATTTAACAACCACCTTTTATATATTTTTTATAGCTTTTTTATATCTTAATTACATTATAAACATTTTATTCTGAATATTCAATAGAAAATGTTCATTTTTTATATATTTTTCATATAATTTTTATATGTTTTTTATATGATTATAATTTACAATTTCATAAATCATACTAAAAACGTATTTCAAATACCTTTCAAATATATATGTAACGTATGTAATCTATGAAAATAGTATAAAAAATGTATTTCGTGAGCTTAATACAATGTAAGTTTTTAAATACTAATGCAGACTGCATATTAAAAGTAGAAAATTAAAATTGGAGAGGGGAATAGAATTTAATATACATCTTCAAAAATAAAGAGCCCTAAATAAACTTTTTATCTAGGACTCTTTATTTAAAAACTCTGCTTTTCATAGTTAAACAGTAGAGGAATTACTTCCAGAATTGCCACCACTTCTTTTTCTTTTTCTTTTGTTTTGACTCTAATACTTCCCGTAATGTTTGCAGCAATAATTCATCTCGCTTCTTTATACTTTCATCAACATATTTCCGCAATTCCGTTATTTCTTCCTTGATCTTTGCTATCTCACTTTCTGTTTCATTTGGCAAAGAGGTGTCCTGGGTTTGTTTGCATTGTTCGTTTTGTTTGTCCACGTTGTCCTTGGTGTCCTCAATGTTTACAACGTTGTTTTGGACGTCTATAACGTTGTAAACACATTCACGAATTGTTCCAAAACCTTGTTCATGTAGCTTCAGCATTTCTTTAAATAGTTCTACATCACGCAATGTATACACTATACGGCCATTCTTTTTTTCAAACGGATGCCCTAGACGTCTGAAATGCCCTGTATACGTCCGTAATGTACTTGGAGGTATGTTGAGTGTGTTTGCGACGTCCGAACTGTTTAATGGACGTTGTAAACGTTCTAAGTGAATAACTTGACTCATACAATCAACTCCTAAAATAAGATTTAAAGATTACGTGAGTTGCTGTAGCAATTCTAGGAAATAAAATAAAACCCTTGTACTTCGCTAAAAGAAGTCAAGCCTCCCTAAAAAAATCATGTGTATTTACAAAGAATATCAAGATTCCCTAAATTTCTTGAAGAGATTCTATTTATTATTATTTTTTCATTTTTTAAGTATAAAACACATATTTAAAGTATAAATTTCCAAATACATATATAAAGTAATCAAAAAAATATATAAAAGAATCAAATATATATATAGGTAAAATGAAAATCGTTGGAAGCCTTGGGGCTCAAGGGGTTTGAGAGATTTAATAATTCTTAAAATGTAATACTCACAATCAACAATTAAAATAACGTATAACTCACAATTCACAAGTAAAGTAATCAATTATTCAGTGATTCACAAGTTGTAATTTATAATATTAACAAATTCACAAGTGAAGTATCGTAATCCGTGGAAATAAAAAAACAGTAGATTTCGAGTTAAAAACCTACTGTTTTTCATTTATGAATACAGAACAACTTGCGATCTTCGTTTATTTACATGACAAATAGCCTTGTTCACTTGAATTTTTTTGAACAAAGCTAAAATAAGTATTTATTTTTTAAAATTTTTAACTTATACAGCTGTATTTAAATCTGGTTTGTAGTCCATATACAACCATTGCGGAATATCAAACTCTTTATTACTAAATGCGATAAACAATTCGTAGCGGTCGTGCTCACTTAAATGTGTTAAACGCCATGATGGAAGTGATTCACGTAATTTTTCACGTATAAAAGCACCAATTGACTTCACTTTTTTATTTGTAGTATTCACGTAGTTTTCTAATGCGTCTAGCGCATAAGACATTGTATAAGTCATTAATTTTGCTCTAGCATTCTTATTTTCTAATAAATAGGCAATCTTAGATATTTCATCTCGGAATGTAACTACAAGATCCCTACGATCTTTATTAGTAAGTGGATAGCCTATTAATTTCAAACGTGATACCGCTTCTTTTCTCATTTTCGCTTCATTTTGTTTTACATCAGCATCAGTATTTTCCACTACACATGATGCAGCCATATGGATATTGAATTTAGGAACTATAATTTGATTTACAGCTTTACGAATACGTGTAATGCGTGATTCTTTTGCTTCTCGTACCTTTTTATGTAAAGGAACAAAAGAAAAAATCGGTGATAGTAACTCTGCATATTCTCGTACTTTTTTTGCGTTCTTATTAAAATATTTTTTAAAATTTTCCATTGTTCTTTCAACAGTGAATTGTTGTACATCTTCATAATCATATTTGTAGAGCTCGTGTGTAAAGTTGTTGCATAGTGTTAGTAATAAATAAATACCTTTACGGTCACGATGTCTAACTAACTCACGTAAGATATTTGTATCCAGTAGTGAGTTTGGAATGCGGAAATAGGATAATCCTTTGTATTCTGGATTACCTTCACTCTTTGTACGATTGTTTAACGCATAGTAACAAATCTCGTACATTGGTAATCCTTCTTCTGTAAATACTTCTTTTACGAGTTCACGCTGTAAAAGGATTTCAAAGCCTGTATGTGCGGTCGTATAAGGTAAACGGATTTTTTCAGCAATTTGAGTAATCTTAAAATCGCTTGGTAATACTCCATTATCATCTACCATATAGTGCATACCAACATATACAGCTAATGCGGATGCTGGAAGTTCTTTGAGTTCATCTTCACTTTTTAGAAGTTTGAGGAGTCCATTAAAAAACTTTGGACCATGCATGAGGAACTTTTGCTTTGTCATTTTTTTATAAAGATTCATATTTGTTCTTGGTAATTGTGTGTTTACTTGAATACCATCAACTAGATCAGTAGCCGATACATTTTCATAGTTTGATACCATAAAAAAACCTCCCTAATTTTTCCACCCGAATATCGGAAAATTAGCGAGTTTTTTATTCACAAATTATTATTAGTTATGTTATAATTTATTCATAACTAATATTTGTGAGTAAAACTCTACTAACGGGAGTTTTTAATCGGTCGCGGTCGCCAAACTTTGAACCAATTAAAAACTGTGGGTGGAGTTTTTTTTTGTGCTTTTTTTTATTTTAAATTGAAATTTATTCCAAAAGTCTCTATAATTTTTTCTATAAAACAACTATACCACAAGATTGTCTGTTACTTAGTTATATATTTTATATTTTTTCTTTGGAAATTTCAACAAAATGAAAATATTATGTGCGCAGTTAGATTATATTTTGCTAAAAAGTCCTGCAATTAAATACTGAAAATTCAGACAAAAGTTTATCAAATGTAGTTTCTTGCTAAATTTGTTATTTATTGATAAAGCTTTGGTTAATCTCGTGTATAATTGGACTAATAGGCAAAAGTTTATCAAAAGATATTTAAATATTCTGATTTTTAAATGTTTAGGTTGACTGTGTATTTAAGGAGGGCAAATTACTTATGATTTTAGAAAAAATCCATAAAGATCTTTATTCCAAGGGAATTAGTAACAGAAAACTTGCCGATATGTTTGATACTAGTCATTCAACAATAAATGATATGTTGTCAGGGAAAAGAGATTTTGACTTCTCTATATATACAGGAATCCTTAACTTATTATATCCTGATAATCATCAATTGATAAAAACTGAAGTTTATAATTTCTGCGATACAACGAAACGAAAGAATAATCTCCCGTTAGAGTTAGAATATACAAATTTGACTGGTGAATTAGATTTATTGAAAACCTTAATCGAAAAGGGGAAAACGTCCGATAATAAATCAATTAGAGATTTTTGTAGAGTGTACGAGTTATTACATTTACGAAATACCGAAAAAAAGTCTAAAGAAGAGTATCTTCAAGAAGTACGAAGTGTAGTTAGAAACACTAGTACAAAAAAAGTGAGTGGAGAGATCAAAGTTTTGTTAGAATTCGCTCTTATATATGCTTTTTTTGATTTAGAAGAATATGAGATAGTACACGAATACACAAAGAGACTTGAACCTTTGATTAATGAGGTGACAAACAAATATTTTCACTTTACATTATGCTTACGGAAAAATGAAATGATAGCTTCTTGTTTACATAAGGATAATAAGCTGAAAGAGTGTAGAAAGCTATGTGCAGAAATTATTAATAGTGATAAAAATCATTTTCCTTTAACAAAGGCTATTGCTTATGGGCTGATTGGGGAGTCATATATACTAACTGACTTTGAAAAATCAAAACATTTTCTGGAAAGAAGTTTACAATGTGTTGAAAATCCATGTAATGAAAAAATGAAATATAGATATTTAAAAGTAAAAAATACATTAGATTTTTTACACATTCACTGGAAAGTAAACTTAGATAAAATTAATCCGACAGATCCAGAGGAAGTAGCGTACTTGTACATTCAAAAGGGAGATAAAGAGAAAGCAATTAAAATATTAAAAGAAATACGAGAAAACTCGCCTAATGTTTCATCGTTTTGGATGTATTATTGGGGGATTGCAACTGGAGATAGAGAAATGCTAAAAAAATCCCTCTTTGAGTTTTTGCGTACGAAAAATCCATATTATGCAAAATTACCTCAAGATAAGTTATAATAGCATTAGAACTTTACAGGAGGTGACAAAAATGGGAAGATTTAAAAAGGCTCTTCAAATTACTACATATACTATTTTATCTAGTCCTCTTGTTGTTATGTTTGTACAATATATGAATGCTGGCCCTGGTGTCGGCGGTGGTTGATTATGAATAAAACTTTAATAATTCTATAATATTTAAAAAATGACACTGCGTTTGCAGTGTCATTTTGTACTTTTTAGGGATGGAATAAATTTTTTAAAAAGGGGAGTATTTATTCCGAATGCTAATTTTTCACAATATATATACGAATATATGTTCTGTACAACGATGATAGAAAGTCATATAATTTCTATATAGACAAAGAGAAGAGCTAAATCCTTAAGATTAATGAACATCAAGAAATTACATCATAATAAAAGTTTAATAATCACTTTATAATAAGTGCACTTGCAAGTGTACTTATAAGTATGGAGAGTTGATGAAAACATATGAAGGGATGTAAAGAGATGATGCGAGCAAATGAAGGGGAAAGAAATAAGGAAAATATAACTAAAGCTCTACTAGAAGAAGTGTTAAATGACCAAAATAATCCAATGGAATTTTATTATGAACTATTAACTGTACTAAATTATATAGAAAGTAAAGAGGGGAGAGCATCTTAACAGATGCTCTATTTCTATAAATTTTTAATTAAGTTATACATTGTTTTAGGAATCTTTTTCTGGATTCTCATCTTCTTGTTCATTGTTTTCTAATGCTGTTTGTTCAGACTTTTTTTTGAAATCCAAATAAGAAATATAAGAAAGTAGTTCCTCTTCGAATACTGGAATATCCTGACTTTTCTCGTATAACTTATCCGCCAGCTGCGTAACAACTGCCCTTTTTTGTTCTTCATTGTTCAGAACTTGATGATTTAGTAAATAATCAGTACTAACCATAAAATAGGTTGCGACTTTTTTTAACATATCAAAGCTAGGTTCTTTTTTTCCAAGCTCCCATGCAGATATTGCACTTGCTGTTACGTCTAACTCTTTACCTAATTCGTGTAATCTAATGTTTTTTAGTTTTCTTAAATTTCTAAGATTCTGGCCAAAAGTATTGTTTTCCAAGTAAATCAACCTTTCAAATAGTATTCATTACTAGCTTATTAAAAAAAATCAATTAAACGTTCAAAAAAAATGAACTAAGCGTTGACTTTGGATGATTTATCCAATAGAATGTAATTAAGGGGGTGGTAACTTGGTCAATATCCCAAAAGAAGGTTCAACAGTTTTAAGAATGGTTAGAGAATCTAAAGGCCTAACTATTCAAGATGTATCTCGATCTTCGAAAGTGCCTGAGAACACTTTGTACGGAATCGAGGTTGGCAAAAGTGGAGTAAATGCAAAGAGAGCGGAGGCCATTAGCCTGTGTCTGCAAGAACCCCTTGAATATCTGTTTGAACCAAATTCGTATAGTGCAAAGAAAGATCATTAATCACTGTTCACTATTCATTATGATGTACTCACCATGTTTACACTACACTTCCTACATTATATTGTAATGAAAAATTCCACAAAGTTAATGCATGATGATTCTAAAATTTATTGAGAAAGGGGAAAATAAAACTGAAGTTAACAAAAAAAGCTTTATTTATAATGTTATCAGCTTCAATGTTGTCAGCTTGTAGTAGTCAAAGTGAAAATGTTGTAAAAGAACAACAACAGACACAAGCAAAAAAGACTGTCAAAAAGAATGAATCAGTAAACTTGCCTGTCAATATTTTTAAAAATAGTAACTATGATATTGCGATGGAAAAGTTTATATTCACTCGCACCATTACTAGTGTAGAAATAAAAGATTTTGATGAATCATCTGAACTTGATTTCCGAGATCGATATAACAGTTATGTAAGTAATAAAAATTTAAACCTCAAAAATGATTTTAAACTACTAATCATTAATATGAAACAGGAAATAAACGAAAAAGCAAAAAGTAGTCCACTTGAAGGATTTGTATTAAATAAAGGTTCAGGACTTGTGATAGGTGATAAAGAATTAGCTAGTGGGAATCAATTTTTAGAATATCAGCAAACGTATATTACAACTGCATATATGGTGGGAAGAACAACAAAAGATAGTGGAAACATTTTGTTAGCGATTCCGAATGAGTACGCCAAAAACAAAAGTTTGCAATTAAAACTTGTTCAAAAAATAGACGGTGCTAATAAACTCGTTTATATTGATTTGAACTGAACGAGGTGGACAGATAATGGGTGCAATCGTTGATGCTATTTTTGAAGCGATTTTTGATATGTTCCATGGCGGTATAAAACTCATGCTTGGTTGGATTACCGGGTTGTTCCAAAAAAGCGTTGATACAGTTCAAGCAAATGTTTCGGAAACGCCAACACAGTTTTCACAAACAATTGTTGATAACCTTAGGTTAATATCTGACACCGCCGTACTACCCGTTGCGGGACTGATTTTAACATATGTATTTTGTTATGAACTATATCAATTAGTTGTAGAAAAAAATCGTGGTAACGATTTTGATGCGGGACAATTAATGTTTTTAATCATTAAAACAAGTGCAATGATTTTATTGTTGACTAACGCTTTTGATATAACACTTGCTGTATTCGATCTTGGTAAATGGATAACAGATCATATTCCAGCCTCGGCACTGAAATTACCTGATACTATAACCGATAATCTTCTTAATTCAATGGAAAAGGGAGATGTTGGTGCTGCCTTATCAATGTGGGTTATTTCAGCTATAGCTTTAGTCGCATCATTTGCAATGTGTATAATTATTTATTTAGTAGCTTGGAGTCGTATGGTTGCAATTTTGCTTTACATTTCAGTTGCTCCAATTCCATTCGCTACATTTTTAAATCGTGATTGGGTTGGAAGTATTGGGCAAGCATATGCTAAAAATTTACTCGCTCTAATGCTTCAAGGATATTTTATGATAGTGTGTCTAATCATATATGCTGGGTTACTCGAAAAAGCAAGTGGTTTAATGGCTGCTGAACAAGATGGATTATTTGGATTAATGTTAATGCTCGTTTCTATGGCGATCCTAGTAGTCTCATTAACAAGAACACATTCACTTGCTAAATCTGTAGTGGGGGCAATTTAAATGAAACTATGGATCAAGAAACATAAAATTTTATTAATTACATTTGGTGTTATTTCACTCGTGACATGGATAGTAACATTAATTGAAATAAACTTAATTGCTGCTAACACTGACGGTTTAAAGGAATATGCAGAAACAAAAGTTATTTCAGATGATTTAGAGGTTGTTGGTTTAGTAGGTATGCTCGATATTACACTGCTTATTATTTGGACATTTATATTTATGTTTATCTTTATGAAAATCGTTTTTCCAAGTAAGAAGGCATTACAAGGAGCCTTTTTTATGGAAGAATTCAGATTTCTGAAAGATATGCCTAATGAACTTAGGAGGGGGTTAGATAAGAATGAATAATAATTTCGTTGTATCTATTCCCAAAGAGTTAAAGACCATAAAATCTAAATTGTTTTTAGGATTAACAAAAAGGCAATTGATAGGATTTGCAATCGCTTTAGCGATAAGTTTACCAGTATTTTTCTTACTAAAAAGCTTTAGCTTGGATGTTGCTTTATATGGTCTTTTCTTTACAGCATGCCCAGCGATCTTCGCTACAATCTTCACTAAAGATGGTATGCCTGCTGAAACGTGGATTAAGCTGTATTTAGAATTTAAATATCTGAATCCGCAAAAGAGATACTTTAAAGTATCAAAAAGAAACGTTAAAGTTGCAGCAGAAAGGAATATGATGAATGAAAAACGCAAGGTTAGAAAAACTAAATCTGTTTCAAGTGTTGCAAAAACTAGTTGATTCAAAACGGCTAATAAGAAAGACTACACAACATACATTAAATTACAACAAAATGTATCCCAATGGGGTTTGTCATGTTGGACAGAAAAAATATAACAGAATGATTCGTTTTTCGGATATATCGTATCAATTATCACAAGATGAAATAAAACAAAGGATTTTCGCACAATATAGTACTTTACTAAACTCATTTGATGACACTATTAAAATTCAATTCTGCTTTATCAACTATCGTATGAATGGTGAAGAGAATGAAGAAGTACTGGAATACAGCAAAAGTATGAGTAACATTGAGGATTTCGAAACAATGCAAGAAGAATACTTTTCATTCTTAGAGGAACAAAGACAAAAAGGAAATAACGGTATTGTTCGAAATAAGTACTTGGTTTTTTCGATTACAGATGAAACCTATAATAATGCTGTTAGACGTTTAGCAAGTATCGAAGAAAATATTAAAGATCACTTTAAAACATTAGGTGTAGGAATAGAAGAATTAAATGGTATTGACCGATTATCAATTGTTAATTACCTATTAAATAGTAATTCTAAACACTATATCGAATTAGAGAATTTATCAAAGGAACAATTAAGTGGTGGAACAACTAAAGATTTGATTGCACCTAAAAATATAGATTTTGAGTCCTATGCAGATGAATTCAAGGTAAATAATAAGCATGCATCTGTTTTACATTTGAAAATTGAAGCAACAGAATTATCTGATCGAGTTCTAGCAGACTTTTTAGATTTAGACCTCGAAATGCTTGTTAGTATGCATATTCGTAGCCTTGGACAACAACAGGCTGTCAAAATGGTTAAATCAAAAGCATCTGACCTCGATAGTATTAAAATCGAGGAACAAAAAAAGGCTCTGCGTAGTGGTTATGACATGGATATTCTTCCGACAGATTTAAATATGCACGTTGAAGAAAGTAGAAAAATTTTAAGAGACTTACAAAGGGAAAATGAAAGATATTTCTATTTAACCTTTACTATTGTAGTCTTTGAAAATGATCGAAAAAGCTTGGATAATGCAATTTTCAGATTGAATTCTGTCGCACAAAAGCAAAATTGTACATTGAAAAAACTGAAATTGCAGCAAGAAAAAGCCCTAATTAGTGCTTTACCTTTTGGTGACAACATTACTGAAACAGATTTAGAGCGTGGATTGACAACCTCATCTACTGCCATATTCGTACCATTTACAACAATAGAATTGTATCAAGAAGAAAATGAACCTGTATATTACGGTTTAAATACTCTAAGTAATAACTTGATTCAGGTTAGCCGAAAATCCCTTAAAAATCCAAATGGATTGGTTTTGGGTACACCTGGTTCGGGGAAATCATTTTCTTCAAAACGAGAAATAATAGATACCTTCTTGAGAACTACAGATGATATTTTAATCTGTGATCCAGAAGCTGAGTACACCCCATTTGTTTATAGGCTAGGCGGAGAAATAATTAAAATATCTGCAAATTCTAAGCAATTTATTAATCCGCTAGATATTTCATTAGATTACGGAGAAGGAGAAAATCCAATTTCCTACAAGACGGAGTTCGTTCTTACTATGATGCAAGTAATTGCAGGGGGGAAATCGGGACTAACAGCAAAACAAAAAACAATTGTAGATAAATGTGTTCGTATTATTTATCGTCCTTATCTTGAAGAACCAATACCAGAGAACATACCAATCTTAGAGGATTTATATAATGCTTTACTTAAAAACGATAGGGCTGAAGGGCGAGAGTTAGCAGATGCATTAGAATTATATGTTCATGGTTCATTAGATGTATTTAATCATCGTACATCTGTTGATGTTAATAATCGTTTGATTTGTTTCAATATTAAAGAATTGGGTTCTAACTTACGAGAGTTAGGCATGTTGGTACTACAAGATCATGTTTGGAACAAAGTAACAATAAACCGTAATCAAGATAAGAAGACATGGTATTACATGGATGAATTCCACAAACTTTTAGCAGAAGAACAAACGGCAAATTATAGTGTGGAGTTTTGGAAAAGGTTTAGAAAATGGGGCGGTATACCAACAGGTATGACGCAAAACGTTAAAGATTTATTATCTAGTCCAAAGATTGAAACAATCATTGATAATACAGACTTTGTTTATCTTTTAAATCAAGCAACAAGTGATAGAAGAATTTTACAAAATAAATTTGGTATTAGTGATTATCAAGCGAATTATATAACTAACTCTAAAGAAGGGGAAGGTTTAATTGTTTATTCAGGTGTCATTTTACCATTTAAGGATAAGTTCCCTAAAAACAATTCCTTATATCCGGTTATGACAACAAAACCAGAGGAAATTAAGCATTTGAGGGAAACCTCAAATGGGTAATGAGGGGAGCTGCTGAAACTTGATTAAGAAAAAAACATCTGATAAATCAAATGGCAATTTTCGGCAACAAGAGAGTGCTATAAAAGAATTAGATAAAAATGTTGAGACAGCAGAGCAGAGAAACATTTCGCAAACTAAAAATGTCATTGAAAGCCCGCAACAAGAAACAGATCAGGGGAAATTACAAAAAGAATCATTTAAACAATCGCAACACAGTAATCAAGAATTTCAGCAACAAGAAAGTGCGGTACAGGTAGTAGATAGGAAATACGAAACAGCCGAGGAAAAACAGTATTCGCAAACTACAAGTACTATAGAAAGTCCACAACAGGATACGGGGCAAGGGACGTTCCGAAAACAATCTTCCAAGTTATCACAGCACACCAGCCAAGAATTTCAACCTCAAGAAAGTGCGGTACAGGTAGTAGATAGGAAATACGAAACAGCTGAACAAAAGCAGTTTTCACAAACTATAAACACTATAGACAGTCCACAACAAGAGTCAGATCAAGTGAAATTGCAAAAGCAATCTTCTAAGTTATCGGAGCATATCAACCAAGAGTTTCATCAACAAGACAGTACTCCAAAAATACTAAATAAAACGTTTGAAACAGCTGAACAAAAGCAGTTTTCACAAACTATAAACACTATAGACAGTCCACAACAAGAGACAAATCAAGTGAA
>NZ_JBYTDP010000013.1:64023-70033 GCF_058791555.1 Bacillus sp. EB106-07-01-XG149
ATTGCAAAAGCAATCTTCTAAGTTACTAGAACATAGTACTCAAGAATTAAAGCAACCAGAAAGTACCGTAAAGGTACTAAATAAAAAACAAGAAACAGCCCAACAAAAACAAATTGTAAAAACGATAGATGCTACTGAGAGCCCACCAGAAAAAAGGCAAGGGAAGTTACAGAAGCAATCTTCTAAGTTATCCGAACACATCAAACAGGAATTTCAACCCCATGAAAGTACGGTACAGAAGGTTGATCGTAAGTTTGAAACAGCTGAGCAAAAACAAGTTTCACAAACTAAAAGTGTGATAGAAATCCCGCAACAGGGTACAGATCAAGGGAAATTACAAAAGCAATCTTCTAAACAGTCACAACATATTAATCAAAAGATTCGAAAACAAGATCTTATCAAAGATGTTAAGCAACCAGAGATATTAAAAACATCGCAACAAAAGCAATTAAGCCAAACGGAAAAATCGGTTTTAAAAGAAAGTGAGAAGAGTTCTAAAAAACTATTAACTGATAATCCAAAAGTTCAAAAAGGAATACAGTTTATTGGAAAACTCGGTAAAAATTCAATAATTGCTGTAAAAGCTGAAGCTAAAAATTCCTTAGCTAAAGCTAAGAATACTTTAAAATATGGAGCTAAAGCTTCCCTAAGTAATACAAAGAATTCTGCAAAAAGTGGTATTAAAAAGTATCAAAAAGCATTAGAACAAGGTGATGATGGTGTTAAGGTAACCAGTCAAGGGGTTGCTAAAGGCTATAGATTAACCAGGAAAGGTTTTGGATTAGCCAAAAAGGGTTTTCGAAAATTAAGGAAGAGAAGGCAAGAAAAGCTTTATATAAAAACACTTAGTAAAGAGAAAATTGAAAGCTTCAAAAAAATAAAAAAGCTAGAGAAAAAGCCTAGCGTAAAAAAACTAACGAAAGCAACAGCCAAAAAGTTAACGAAAGTAACAACAAATGTAGCAGGAAGTAGCGCCTTAAAGTACCAACAACAATTAGAAAAAGGTGACGAGGGCGTAAAATTAGCGAGTCAAAGTGCTACAAAAATTGCTAGAGCTACAAAAAAGCTCGTTAAAAATAGAATTAAAGCAAATGCGAAATTAGGGAAAATGGGAAAACCAAAAGGTAAGCTATTACAATTTCCTAAAGATAAACTCAAAGTTGAGTCTAGGACTATCCTAAAGAAAAAAGCTGTTAAAAAGAAGATGTACTACTCTCCACTTCGAGAAAAGAATAAGGCAAGATCGCTTACAAGTATGGCATCTAACGTTAAGGATCGAGTTGCTAATTTGTTTAAAAGCTTAGGTAAATTTAATCTTCAGGCCATCAAAAAGGCAATAGGAACTAAGGTTGCAGCAATAGCTGGTGGTGGATTTGCTGGTGCACTTCCAATAATACTTGTTGGAATTATCCTTTTATTGATAGCGGGTATGTTGGGTGCAGGGACAAAGCAACAAGAACAAATCAGTGGAAACGTTGGTGCTTCGAAAAACTTAGATCCTGACGTTGAAAGATGGAGAGGGTTAGTTGAAAAAGAGGCTGCTGCACAAGGCATGCAGGATTATGTTAATTTGCTTCTAGCAATAATTCAAGTCGAATCAGGAGGGCGTGGCACTCGGGATATTATGCAGTCCTCGGAATCTGCTGGTTATGATAGACCAAACGTATTTCAAACAGAAGAAGAGTCAGTAAGACAAGGGGTAAAGCATTTAAAGGAATGCTTGCTTGCCCTAAAAGCTTTTAACATGGGATACGAAAATAATATTAAAGCACTAGCTCAAGCCTATAATTATGGTAATTATTTCGCAACATGGCTTGGTAAAAGAGGCGGAGAGTATAACCTTGAGGTAGCTGAAGAATACTCACGGACTATAGTAGCCCCAAGTTTAGGAAATACAACGGGAAGAACTATGCCTTATGTCAACGAGACATCACTGAGATTAGGTAAACCTTATAAATACGTTGATGGTGGTAACTTCTTTTACGGTGAATTAATTAGTGAATACATTGGTGGAAGTGGTGCTAACATTTCAGGGGATTTCAAAACAGTATTAACGGAAATTGAAAAGTTTCAAGGATGGCCGTATGTATGGGGCGGTAAAAATCCAACTCAAGGATTCGACTGTAGCGGATTAACATCTTGGGGGTTAAAACAAATAGGAATAGATTTACCATCATACGCACTATCTCAATATGAGTTAACTACACCAATTAATCCAAGTGAAGCACAGCCAGGGGATTTAATCTTTTTCAAAGGTACTTATCAAAGTCCCGATCATATTTCTCACGTTGGATTCTATATTGATGAAAATACTATGTATGATAGTCAAAATGCTGGGATTGGTTATCATAACTGGAAAACTCCATATTGGCAACAGCATTTCGCTGGAATCCATAGGGTAAAAAGATAATTAGTTTTAAAAAAGTATTAAGGAGTGGTTTTTTTGTCAGATCGTATAAAAAAATTAGAGGAAAAAATCGCAAAAAGAAAACAAAGAATTGAAAAACTAAATGATAATTTGAAAGATGAAAAGAACCGATTAGCTACAGATGAAGCCCAACTGTTTAATTTGAAATATAGTGAAGTATTTAAGCGACTTCAAGAAACAGGAGTAAGCCCAGATGAAGCTCTAAAAGCAATTGATAATGAAGTAGAAAAGAGTCAAGTTGAACCGGAAGTAAAAGAGGATAATCAAAGTAATGGTACTAATGGAGAAGGAGCTAATGACTATGTTAAAACTTACTAAACGATCGCTTTTCGCAACGGCTCTAATGTGCTCATTGTCATTTGCAAGTGTTTCCAACTTTGCATACGCAGAGGAAAAGAAAGCTGAAACACCAAAGGTAACAGAAAATAAGTCAGTAGGAGAGCCACCTTCTGGACCAGATGTTAAAGCGGAAAAGAAAGAGCAGGAGGTCGAAGCTCAAACGCCAGCTAGTGTTAACGGAAAAAAGGTAGATGGCACAGGAACAGTAACCGATTTTACAACGAGTGGATCTAAGGCATTTTATACAATCACTGATAAAGATAGTAACGTATTTTACTTGATTGTAGATTTAGATAAAACTCAAAACAATGTTTATTTTTTATCAGATGTTAAAAAGACAACATTAGATGGTACTGCGACCGCAACAACTGGTAAAGATGGTGCAAGTGCTAAACCCAATGTACCAAATCAAAAACTAGCTGAAGCTGATAAAACAACAGCAAATACTCAACCTGTTGCAGAAAAACCAAAAGAAGAAAGTAACAATAATTCGTTTCTACTTATCGTATTAGCACTTGCTGGTGTTGGGGTTGCTTTATATTACTTCCTAGTTATGAAAAAGAAAAAAAATCAAAATAAAGCCAAGGAAGATGAAGAAGTAATGGAAGATGATTATTACGAAGAAAATTTTGAAGAAGAAGAAAAGAAAAACAATAAGGAAGAGTAGTAAATGCTGATTAAAGCCTATATAAAGAAGCATATGTTTCATCTTCCTACTTTGGATAATCAAATACTAGAAACACAAGTTGAGCAGGCTTTAAATAAAAAGATTGATAAATCAAGTGTTTCAAAGCTATATCCGCTTACAAAAATTGAAGATAACGAAAATATATTAATTGAAAAGCAACGTACAAATATTTTTTTACTAAACTTATTGCTCTTAGTATTAAATCGTAACGAAAAAGATATTACCGTTCAAGAGTATTATAATGACGTATTTATCACTTCAAAATTAGAAGAAGAAACGAATTTAATATTAGAGCACCTTTCTTTCGATGAATTAGAAAAAAACATTATGGAGTATGTAACGTATTCTGAAACAAATGAACCCTCCGAAGTAATCACAGAAGTAATTGAAATGCTGGACCAAATGGTAGAAGAAAATGAGGAGGGTTCAGTTTTTGAAAATGTCGAGTTTAGTCTCAATTGGCTAGAAAAGGCCCAAAAAGAATTAAACAGAAGGGATTAATCATATGTGGCGAAAATCAAAGCGGGTTTTAGTAAGTAGTGTTTTATCACTTTCTTTAGTGGGTAACACAACAATCTTTGCTGCTGTAAATGATTCTACAAAAATACAAGAAAATGAAAATATTTCTCGTAATTACTTGAAAGTGAGCTATGAAGGTAAAGTTTTATTTCATGAACAAGTACCATCAAAAACGATGATCCAAGTACTTAATGAAGATAACGAGGTAGTTGAAAGTACTGTTTTAACTAGTGATAAAGAAATGAGTCTTGAAAAGCCTAAGATTAGCAATGGAAAGATGCTGAGTTATTGGACCATTGAAATAAAAGATGGAAAATTACTTATTAAGCCAGTCTTAACAAAAAAAGAAGAATTTTCAGTTAAGTTTTACGTTAAAGATGTGGGTGGGAATTTATTAGAAGACCATAAGCGAATAAAAGAAGTAGCGAAAAGTATTACTAAAGATACAAAGTTAAAAGAGGTTTTACCCGATGTAAATCCAGACAATAATTATAAATTTACAGGCTGGTTTTCAATGGTAGACAAAGGTGATGGGAAAAAGGTCGAGGAAAAATTGCAAAATATTGATGATATTAAAATCACAGATTCTAAAGGAGAATATTATGCAAAATTCTTTTCTGACTTTAATAACAATGGAATTGACGATAAGACAGAAGAAATTACAGTGAACTTTGTAACAAATATAGAAGAGCAAATGGAACCTGTAAAACTAAATGTTGGTCAGAAAATTAAAGTTCCTAAATTGTCTAGTAAAGACAAGATTTTCATCGGTTGGTATACAAATGCTGAGTTAACAAATAAATTTGGCAATGACAATTTAAAAGATTCCATCACACTTTATGCAAAGTGGGAAAATGCTGAAAAAGTAATTACTGAATCTGAAAAAAAACCAATTACAGATAAAGATGTTTCAGATCAGGTCGAAAAGATTTTAAATGAACGTCTTAAAGAATTAGAAGGCCAAACCAACACAGAAAAACCTAACGAAACTACACCTGAAGCATCAAATAAAGAAGCAACTGAAACACCAGCTGGTGCAACAGCTGGAACAACAGAAAAGCCGAAAGATAATAATGAAAACAAAGGTACAGCTACAAATAATAATCAAAAATCGGATACTAACAATTCTAAAGATAATACAAAAACGAATAACAGCAACACTACTCCCCCTACAAGTAATCCCTGGGGAGGTTCAATACAAAACGATACTAAGTTGAAAGATAGTCTAGCTTCAAAAAATCCTAACAACTCGAACAACTTAAACAGCAATAAAGTTAGTGTTTACACTGAAACAAAGTACGTATTTAAGAATAAAAATGTTGGCGAGAAATACATGGTTAAATTCTTAGATGAAAGTGGCGCATTTGTTTCTAGTTTAACTTTACCTTATGGAAAAACAATTAAAATATTAGATGAAAATGAAACCCCTCGTGAAGAATATGCGGTTAGACAAGATACTACAATTAACCTGGATACAGAACGGTATGTGAATAAGGGATCAACATTTTTGGGGCTGGATACACGAAGCGTTCAAGTAAATTCAGCAGAAATAACAGAAGTTTTTCCGACTACGGCAAAGAATAACTCAAATAGCTTTTTATATAAGAAAGATGAAAAAGCTAGTCAAAAGAAAGAATCAAATACTCCATATATAATCGCTATACTGACTACTGTTGCTGCGATCTGTATCATTTTAGGAATATTTTTAATAGCTAGAAACAGAAAGAAGAAAAAACAGAATCCAGACCAAACCATTAATATGTAGAAGGCGGTAAAGACTATGGTAGATATATATTTTGTCATTCAGGTAGTCTTGCTTGTGATAGGTTTAGTGTTTTTAGTAAGAGGCGGTTTAAAACTTATAAAGGGCTATAAAATAGATACTTTGCTATCTATTCTTATAAAAAATGAATTACCAAAAACTAAGAAAGAAAAGGGGAAACAATAATGGGATTTTTCACTACTGGCGTTGATGTATTACAAAAATTAGTAATCTTAATCGGTGCAGGTTTAGGGATTTGGGGAGTTGTAAACTT
>NZ_JBYTDP010000014.1:0-58386 GCF_058791555.1 Bacillus sp. EB106-07-01-XG149
GTTAGTTTGTCTAGCATCTAAAAATAAAAATTGACGTTTCACGTTGTTTGTTTCGTTCAGTTTTCAAAGAACTACTTGGTCGCTCATTTGCGACTTCCTTATGTTAACATCTTCATTTTTCAATGTCAACTAAGTTTTTTAATTTCTTTTTTATCGTCTTCTGCGTTTCCGCATCAGCGACGGTTATTAATTTATCATATAACAACCATTAACGTCAACACTTTTTAATAAAAAGTTCTTTTCCTTACATAACGCATACATTCTTCTGCATTAGCGACTCTTCGAAACAAACAAAAAATGATTTTATATCTTTCTTCCATCGCCTTTTTTACAACGTCATGAATACGTTCATCTTCAAAATCAAATAAAAGTTCTTCTAACTCTCTCTTCAATATGTATTCCATTTCTTTTTTCTCTTCTTTCGTTAACATAAACCCAAGCAAATCATCACCTCAATCATTTCTTACAAAGCAATAAACTTTCCGCTCATTTTCACTTATCAAAATCCTATCATTCATTATATCCACTGCTTACGATATTAATCCTTTGTTCTCTTTTTAATATATAAAGCATATATGTAACTGAAAAGGATTGGACAAAGGGGCGTAATATTATGTTTTTCTTTTTTATTACGAGTAAACGAGCTTTTAAACACATTAGCTTAATAGTGATACTTTCCTTATTTACAGCATGGCTTCTCTTTTTGAAAACATATTCACATGAATCTGCTTTTTCAACAGCGACAGGACCTAAAGTTATTTACAAAGGAGACACCTCTAAAAAACAAGTTGCATTCACATTTGATATTAGTTGGGGAGACAAAAAAGCAATTCCAATCCTTGATACACTTAAAGAAAGAGACATTAAGAATGCAACCTTCTTCGTTTCTGCTGCATGGGCAGAAAGACACCCTGATGTTGTTGAACGCATCATAAAAGATGGACATGAAATCGGTAGTATGGGCTATAATTACACGTCCTACACTTCTCTAGAGACAAATGAAATACGAAGAGATCTTTTACGAGCACAAGATGTTTTTACAAAACTTGGTGTGAAACAAGTCAAACTATTACGTCCACCTAGTGGAGACTTTAACAAAGCAACACTTAAAATAGCAGAATCACTCGGATACACCATCGTCCATTGGAGTAATAACTCAAACGACTGGAAAAACCCAGGTGTAAACAATATCGTTTCCAATGTCTCTACTAATTTAAAAGGTGGAGATATCGTCTTATTACATGCATCCGATTCTGCCCTTCAAACAAATAAAGCTTTACCACTGCTTCTGCAAAAATTAAAGAGTGACGGATATGAGCAAATATCGGTATCACAACTTATTTCTAACACAAGTACAAAAAGTAAAGATGTAAGGTAATTCTTTCCCCTCGTGCCTTCACACATAAAAAGCTCTACTACCTATCATTAAGGTAGTAGAGCTTTTTTCATCCCGATATTTATATTCGTACAACCACCCTGCATAAAAACTCAAAAATCTCTCTTACTTAAGCCGACTTACTCGCCTTTCCAATTAAACGATGTAATATAAGTAACTGATATGCATTACATAATAAAAGTGGTATCACCATTAAATACAACCAATCTGTATCATTAATACGAAGCGCTGGTACCCACTCAAGAATTGTTACAACAACCATAAAGAACAAAGCGGGCACAAATGCCTTTCTATTCGTTTCTTTACTTTTTATGTAAGCAACAATCGCCCCAAACACAAATAATACACCTGCAACAAGTATGTTATTCCCTAACGAAACTTCCCCATTTGCAATCAATACGGATCTTAAATACACGAAATCAAATAAAACGAATGCAATAAAGAAGAGCTGAACTGCATTCCATAAAGAAGGTGACCTGAACATCCCCAGTCCAAAACGATGGATTGTTAAATAGGCAAAGAACCCCATTTGACTTATAACACTAAAAATAAATCCTACACCCATCAACCAGAAGGAAACTGCTAAAATTTCCTTTCCGTCGAAATTTTGAAAAAATTTAACGTACTTGTCCCACTCCAAAACAAATCCAATAATGACCGTGCTAATCCCACCAAGAAACAACGTCGTAAAAAACAGTCGTACCCACTTGCGGCTATTCACAACACATCCCCCATTATCCTTATATTTCTAATTAAATTGTATCAATGACAATTTCAAAAAGCTAGCCATGTTCATGTATAAATTCCTTAAAGATATTTATATTAAAAAGAGAGAACTGTGTTGAAAGGAGTTCCAACTTATGAAACGGATGCTGCTCGTTTTGACTTCTTCTTTTCTATTTCTTGTACTTGTAGCATGTGCACAAGGAAAAGAAGCAAAGTCCGAACTTGATTATGACCAAACGAAGAAAATGATTGTTGATATTTTAAAAACCGATCAAGGTAAGAAAGCTATTCAAGATGTGTTAACTGATGAAAAAATGAAACAAGCACTCATACTAGATGAAACAGTAGTAAAGAAAACGATTGAAGATGCAATGGTATCCGACAAAGGGCAACAATTCTGGGAAAAGCTCTTTAAAGACCCTGAGTTCTCATCGAAATTCGCTAAAAGTATGGGAAAAGAACAAACAACCTTAATGAAAACATTACTAAAAGACCCTGAATACCAAGCAGGCGTTATAGAAATTATGAAAAACCCTGAAGTAGAAAAAATGATGTTACAAACAATGAAGAGCAAAGAATACCGCCAATATTTACAACAAGTACTAACAGAAACTGCTGAAAGCCCACTCTTCCAAGCTAAGATGATTGATATTATTAGTAAAGGTGTACAAAAGGCCGAAAAAAGTGGATCTGATAAAAAAGAAGCAGGCGGTGAAAGTGGTTCCCAAGACGATAAAAAGGAGCAACAGTAAAAATAATAATTATAATAATGAGTGGACAATATATGTATCGTCCACTCATTATTATTTTATTTTTGCGCGACAGCTATTTTATCAATTACTGTCTCAGCTATCGTACGATAAATAAGACCCGTCGTATGTGTATCTTCATATACTGAAGGCGCAAAGTCATCTTTATTCCAATCAGGTTGTTGAAGCGGGATTCGGCCAAGTACTTCTGTTTGAAGTTCTGTAGCTAATTTATCTCCTCCACCTCTTCCAAACACATATTCTTTTTCACCAGTTGTTTTACTTTCAAAATACGCCATATTTTCAACAACACCAAGAATACTATGTTCTGTACGTAAAGCCATGGCTCCAGCACGCGCTGCCACAAATGCCGCTGTTGGATGTGGCGTTGTTACAATAATCTCTTTACAAGCTGGCAACATTGAATGTAAGTCTAGCGCAACATCACCTGTACCCGGTGGTAAATCTAAAACTAAATAGTCTAAATCGCCCCACTCTACTTCTGTAAAGAAGTGATTTAACATTTTCCCAAGCATAGGGCCTCTCCAAATAACCGGTGCATTATCTTCTACAAAGAATCCCATTGAAATTACCTTTACACCTAGACGCTCCACTGGAATGATTCTATCTCCTCTTACAACAGGACGTTTTTCTATCCCCATCATATCCGGTACGCTAAAACCATAAATATCAGCATCAATGATACCAACCTTTTTACCTAGACGAGCTAAAGCAATAGCAAGGTTAACAGAAACTGTTGATTTTCCGACTCCACCTTTTCCACTCGCCACTGCTAAAAATGTTGTTTTTGAATTTGGTGACAATAAAGATTCATTTTGCTCTTCTTCCTGTTCCGGTGCAAACTGAGCTAATTCCTCTTCTGTAAATTCTGCAAAGCGAAGCCCTACTGTTGCTGCTCCTAGTTCTTTTACTAACTTTACAATTCCAGATTGCAATTGCATTTGTTCCGCTGTACCAGTTTTTACGATTGCAATTTTAACACTTACATGTTCCTTCTCAGGCTTAACTGTTACCTCTTTAATTGCACCTGTTTCTTTTAACGTTTTATGTAAAAACGGATCTACAATCCCTTCTAACGCTTCCACTACTTGCTCTTTCGTTACCATAGTTAGCCCAGCCCCCTGTATGAAAAATAACGTAATGTTAATTAAATGTATCTCTCTTTATTTTTGAAATAAATGCGTTTACATTTCCAGTATAACATATTTTCGGAAAACTTCGTTAACGAGAGAAATTCAAAAAATCCTCCTTATTCTGGAGGATTCCCTTTTTCCGTGAAATAACGTAATATACCACGATATACTGCAGCCGCTACCTTTTGCTGATATTTCTCCGAATTTAACATATACCTTTCGTTTACATTCGATAAAAAGCCAGCTTCAATTAAAGCACCTGGTGTTTTCGCATACTTTAATAAATACACATGAGAAATTGTTTTAGCAGAACGATTCGTATTCTCTAAACTCGTTCTCAATTCAGCTTGTATAAATTTCGCAGCACGTTCATTTTCAACCGAAGAACGGTAGTAGAACGTTTGTGCGCCTTTCGATCCACTGCTAGTTAAAGCATTTAAATGAATACTCGCAAAAAAGTCTACATCAGGCTTATTAATAATCTCTACACGCTTTTTTAAATCCTCTGCTTTACGTCTACTATATGATTTTGTATCTTTCTGAGCTAAATCATAATCTCCCTCACGTGTTAAAATAACTAGTGCACCTTGTTCTTGTAAATAATCTTGTACCTTCTTTGTAATCTCAAGCGTAATATCTTTTTCTATAATATCTTTTCCACCAACAGCCCCTCCGTCTGGCCCACCATGCCCAGCATCCAATACAATCACTTTCCCCGATAAGGGTAAATTCCAAGCTCGCCACGATTTTGTAATTTGAAATTCTTGTTTAACTAAAAAAAACAAAACAACCGCAGCGAGTGCAAAAGAGATAATTCGAATTCTCTTCATACCTTTCCTCCTCCAGCTAGTCCCTCTAATTACTTATATGGGACAAGAGGAAAGTTTATGCTTGTCTTAATGAAGCTTTAATCGATATCTTCTTTCACCTTTTTCATACCCTTCCTGCCACCATAAGCCGATAAACTGCTGGCAAGATTCAAAAAGTAATTCCTCATCTTGTAACTTAATTTCCCGCATAGTCATGCTCGTTAAAAATTGAAATAGTGTTTCCGTTAATTGTTGCTCTTCTTCTAAGGCTCTATATTTCACATCAAAGAATGATTCACCATAATAACCAAACTTACTGTATCTCGCTCCTAATAAATACGATTCTATCCCTAATTCAATACAGTAATCTTCATACTGACGATGAAGTTCCTGCATCTGAAAGGCATCCCTAATATTTGAACGTAATGTTTTTAATGATAATTCTCGCAGCATCTTCCGTTCATATTTCAACTGCTTTTCTTTTTGTTTTTCTTGTAAGCTGACAATGACATTCATAGCACTTATAAACCTCCCTAATACGTATTAGTCTAAACTTCTAAAGAAGAAGCATACGCGAGAGAATAGCACTAAAATATTCCAAACTACAAAAATTAAAAAAGAGGAATGAAACATAAAAAAACCCCAACCAAAATGGTTGGGGTTTGTAGTTCGCAAAAATTAACGTTTTGAGAACTGAGGTGCACGACGTGCGCCTTTAAGACCGTATTTTTTACGCTCTTTCATACGTGCGTCACGAGTTAATAGACCTGCACGTTTTAGTGTTAGACGGTATTCTGGATCAGCTTTTAATAAAGCGCGAGAAATACCGTGACGAATAGCACCAGCTTGACCAGTGTATCCACCACCATTTACGTTTACAAGTACATCGTAGTTACCTAAAGTTTCTGTTGCAACTAGAGGTTGTTTCACTACTTCACGTAATGCAGCAAATGGGATATAGTTTTCAAAATCACGACCGTTAATGATAACGCGTCCTTCGCCTGGAACTAGGCGTACGCGCGCTACTGAACTCTTACGACGTCCAGTGCCATAGTATTGAACCTGTGCCAAAGTAAGCCCTCCTTTAATTGATTATCCGCGAAGTTCGTAAACTTCTGGTTTTTGTGCTTGGTGTGGATGCTCTGCTCCAGCATACACGTTTAATTTCTTAGATACTTGACGTCCTAAACGTCCTTTTGGAAGCATCCCTTTAATTGCAAGCTCTAACATTTGTACAGGGTAGTTTGTACGCATTTCTAGAGCTGTTCTTTGTTTAAGTCCACCTGGGTGGTTAGTGTGACGGTAGTAAATTTTATCGTTTAATTTATTACCTGTTAAATGAATTTTTTCAGCGTTAATAATAATTACATGATCACCCGTGTCAACGTGTGGTGTAAATGTAGGTTTGTTTTTACCGCGTAAAATAGATGCTACTTCAGTAGATAGGCGACCTAAAGTTTGACCTTCAGCATCAACCACATACCATTTACGCTCAACTTCGTTAGCTTTTGCCATAAAAGTCGTACGCATGTGTTTCCCTCCTCGTTATCTTTTCCATAGAAAAAATCTATTGTTTATCTTAAACACGATTTCCTTCCGGGGCTAATCGTGGTTTTAGAAACAATACCATATGTTATGATATACTTTTGAGTTTCTAATGTCAAGCAAATGTTACACCAGGATTAGTTGTTATAGTTTACCTGCCATAAGTAAAGTCCATGACCTGGAGCCATCTTTCCAGCAAACTGACGATTTTGTTTCGCTAAAATCTCTGGAATGCTATCAGGATCAAGCTTTCCTTGCCCTACGCTAAGTAACGTACCAACAATAATTCTGACCATATTATATAAAAATCCATTACCTACAAAACGAAAAATTAATTCATCGCCTTGCTCAATTAACTCAATTTCATAAATCGTTCGCACTTTATCTTTTTTGTCAGTTTTTGCCGAACAAAAAGAAGTGAAATCATGCGTTCCAATAAAATAAGGAATCGCTTTTCTTATAGAGCTTATTTCGAGCGGATATGGATATTGATATACGTAATTTCTACGGAATACATCCGCAGTCTTTGATAATAATACACGATAACGATATTCTTTTCTCTCGACACCGTAACGCGCATGAAATTCTTCTGTTTTTTTCTCTACCTGTCTGATAACAATATCATCTGGCAACATTGTGTTTAATGCATTACTCCATTGCCACTCTTCAAGAGACAACGGTGTATCAAAGTGTATGACTTGTCCTTTAGCGTGAACGGTAGAATCCGTTCTGCCCGATGCCTGAACACGAACAAGTTCTCCTTTATGCAATTTCTGCAAAGCTTTCTCAATCTCTTGTTGAACAGTACGATGCTGCGGCTGAATTTGATAACCACAAAAATGCATGCCATCATATGCAACCGTACATTTTATTCTATCCATTTCTCTATTCTCCATTACGATCGCACCCATGCCAAAATACAAGCTAAACAAAGTAAGCTTATAATCGTTACTGTATCGCTTGTTTTCCAGCGTAGTTGCCTAAATTTAGTACGTCCTTCGCCATTTTGATACCCACGTGCTTCCATAGCAATTGCTAAGTCCTCAGCACGCTTAAAAGCACTGATAAATAGAGGAACGAGTAGTGAGATAATAGCTTTTATCCTATCTTTTATCGGTCCTCCTGCGAAATCAATACCACGTGAAGCTTGTGCCTTCATTATTTTACTTGTTTCATCCATTAATGTCGGAATAAAACGAAGAGAAATTGACATCATTAATGCGATTTCATGAACAGGAACTTTTATACGTTTCAACGGCTTTAATAACGTCTCCAAGCCATCTGTAATCTCAATAGGTGTCGTCGTTAACGTTAATAATGTCGTCATTAAAATAATAACGAAGAATCGTATAGAAATGTATATCCCTTGCTCTAATCCTTTTTCATGTATCGAAAACCAACCAAGCTGGAATAGTACTTCCCCTTCTTTATTTGTAAAAATATGCAGGAAAAATGTAAAAAGAAAAATCCATAGAATTGGTTTTAAGCCCGAAAGTACATAACGAATCGGCACTTTTGCAAAAAATAAAGCAATGAGTGCATATAAAAATAAAAATCCATATGAAATCGCATTATTTGCTAAGAAAACAACAAATACATATAAAAAGACAATCAGCAGCTTCGTACGTGGATCAAGTTGATGAATAAGAGACTTCCCTGGAATATATCTTCCAATAATCAACTGCTGCATGATTCATGACCACCTTTTCGTAACACCTGCACAACTTCATGAGTAAGATCCTCTAAAGATAAGGTAGCCTTTGGGATTGAAATGCCAAACTTCTCTTCAATTGCACGTTTATACTTTAAAGACATAGGAAGATCCACGCCAATTTTCTCTAGTTCATCAGCATGTGAAAATACTTCCTCTGCACTTCCTTGCAAAAAGACCGTTCCTTTATGCATGACTACAATCTGCTCCGCATACTTAGCAGCATCCTCCATATTATGTGTTACTAGGATAACCGTAAGACCTTTTTCCTTATGCAGCTTATAAAACATCTCCATAAGTTCATTCTGCCCTTTTGGATCTAATCCTGCTGTAGGTTCATCTAATACAAGCACTTCGGGTTCCATCGCCAATACACCCGCTATCGCAACACGCCTCATTTGCCCACCACTTAACTCAAACGGTGAACGTGTTAACAGTTCTGGCTCTAACCCTACAAGTTCAATTGCCTCTCTTGCCTTTTGCTTCGCTTCTTCTACAGATACCCCAAAATTAGTAGGGCCGAAACAAATATCCTTCTCCACAGTCTCTTCAAACAACTGATGTTCTGGGAATTGAAAGACAACCCCTACCTTTTTACGTAGTGGCTTTAGCTTTTTTTCTTTCTTTCCTGCCGAAATGAAATGTTCACCAATTTGAACTGTGCCATTCGTCGGCTGCAATAAACCATTTAAATGTTGAATCATCGTCGACTTACCTGAACCAGTATGACCGATAATGGCATAATAGCCCCCACTTGGAAACGACACGTCTACATCATAAAGTGCGCGTCTTTCAAATGGAGTTTTATATTGATAACGATGTTCTACTTTTTGGAATGTAATCTCCAAAGTTCGTTCACCAAGCTTTCCATTGTAAGATGCGTATTTTGCAAGAGAATTTCATTTCTTTTTAATAATTCTGCTATTTTCACTGAAAATGGTACATCTAATCCAATTTCTTGGAGCATATGAGAGGACTTGAATATTTGCTTTGGAGTCCCTTCCTCTAATATTTCTCCCTTATTTAAAATAATGACACGGTCTGATTGCGCCGCTTCTTCTAAATCGTGCGTAATTGATAACACGGTAATACCTTTTTGATTAACAAGTTGTCTAACCGTTTCTACTACTTCACGTCTCCCTTGAGGATCTAGCATTGACGTTGCTTCATCTAATATCAAAATAGATGGCTGAAGTGCTAAAACGCCTGCTATTGCCACTCGCTGCTTTTGCCCACCAGATAACGAATGAGGTTCATCATTAAGAAAATCTTCCATACGGACAAGTTTGAGGGCCTGATCTAATCTTTCTACCATTTTCTCTCTTGGCATTCCGATATTCTCTAAGCCAAAAACAACGTCGTCTTGCACTGTCGTTCCAACAAATTGATTGTCTGGATTTTGAAATACCATCCCAATTTGTTTTCGAACATCCCATACCGTTTCCTCTGATAAAACCATTGTATCATTTACTGTAATAGTCCCTGCTTCCGGCAAAAACAAACCATTCAATAATTTTGCAAGTGTAGACTTCCCTGAACCGTTTTGTCCAATAACAGATACCCATTCTCCCTCATACAAGGAAAATGAAACATCTTTTAATGCATAAGTGGCTGCCCCAGGATATTGAAATGATATATTCTCTGTCCGAAGTTTCTCTTTTTTCAATACAAGGCACCCTTTCCTTCGCCAAGTTAGCCTATTTTTATATTTAAAAAAAAGGGCCATGACCAGTTTCTTGAAAAGAACTGTCCTGCCCTTTTAATTATCATTATACTAACTCGATAATTACCATTGGTGCTGCGTCTCCGCGACGTGGACCAATTTTTGCAATACGAGTGTATCCGCCTTGGCGCTCAGCATAGCGTGGAGCTACATCAGCGAATAATTTTTGAAGTGCATCTTGACCAGTCTCAGCGTTAGCTACTTCATTGCGAATGAAAGCTGCTGCTTGACGACGAGCGTGAAGATCTCCGCGTTTACCTAAAGTGATCATTTTTTCCACTACAGAACGAAGTTCTTTTGCACGAGTTTCTGTCGTTTGGATGCGCTCGTTGATAATTAAATCAGTAGCTAAATCACGTAACATAGCTTTACGTTGCGCACTTGTACGGCCTAATTTTCTGTATGCCATTCGTAGTTCCCTCCTTTGTTGATGGGTTTAAATCCTCAGTCGTCTTTACGTAAACCTAAACCTAATTCCTCAAGTTTATGTTTAACTTCTTCTAAGGATTTACGTCCTAAGTTACGAACTTTCATCATATCTTCTTCTGTTTTGTTCGCAAGCTCTTGTACAGTATTAATTCCTGCACGTTTTAGGCAATTATAAGAACGAACAGAAAGATCTAGTTCTTCGATAGTCATCTCAAGAACTTTCTCTTTTTGATCTTCTTCCTTCTCGACCATAATCTCAGCATTTTGTGCTTCATCAGTTAAACCAACAAAGATATTTAAATGCTCAGTTAAGATTTTGGCACCTAAAGAGATAGCTTCTTTTGGCCCGATGCTTCCATCCGTCCATACATCAAGCGTAAGCTTATCATAATTAGCCACTTGTCCGACACGTGTCTTTTCCACTTGGTAAGTCACACGTGATACTGGAGTATAAATAGAATCAATAGGAATTACTCCTATTGGTTGATCTTCGCTTTTATTTGCATCAGCTGGCGTATACCCACGGCCACGCTTTGCAGTTAAACGCATGCGGAAATGCGCATTTTTTGCTAACGTTGCAATGTGTAAATCTGGATTTAAGATTTCTACATCACTATCGTGAGTAATATCAGCAGCTGTGACAATACCTTCGCCCTGCACATCAATTTCCAACGTCTTCTCTTCTTCAGAGTAGATTTTAAGAGCTAACTTTTTCAAGTTTAAGATGATCGTCGTAACGTCTTCTACTACGCCCTCAACTGTTGAAAATTCATGTAATACGCCATCGATTTGGATAGCAGTAACAGCGGCACCAGGGAGTGAGGATAAAAGAATACGACGTAAGGAGTTACCCAAAGTAGTACCATATCCACGCTCAAGCGGTTCAATTACGAATTTACCATATTTAGCATCTTCGTTAAGTTCAACCGTTTCGATTTTCGGCTTTTCGATTTCAATCATTAACTAAACCCTCCTTCAAAACGTCGAAACCCCGGTTAAACAAAGGGATACCCCCTGTCTAACCGAAAGTCCCCCTTAGGCAGTTCCCGATTGTGCACAACAAGCGATGTTTCTGTACGAAATTTCTCGATAATGCATCATATCCATTATAGACAAAAGGGAAAATTCTATACAGAAAAATTACACACGACGACGTTTTGGTGGACGACATCCATTATGAGGAACTGGAGTAACATCTCTAATTGCTGTTACTTCTAGACCTGCAGCTTGAAGAGCACGAATTGCAGCTTCACGACCAGCACCAGGACCTTTAACAGTAACCTCTAAAGTTTTTAAACCGTGCTCCATTGCAACTTTAGCAGCAGCTTCAGCAGCCATTTGCGCAGCGAATGGAGTAGACTTACGAGATCCACGGAAACCAAGTGCACCAGCACTAGACCAAGAAAGTGCGTTACCATGAGTATCTGTAAGTGTTACGATTGTGTTGTTGAAAGTAGAACGAATATGAGCTATACCAGCTTCAATATTCTTTTTCACACGTTTTTTACGAGTGTTTGTTTTACGTGCCATTGTTAGTTCAACCTCCTTTACTTATTATTTCTTTTTATTTGCTACTGTACGACGTGGACCTTTACGTGTACGAGCATTGTTTTTAGAGTTTTGACCACGAACTGGTAAACCACGACGGTGACGAAGACCACGGTAAGAACCGATCTCCATTAGACGTTTAATGTTAAGAGATACTTCACGACGAAGGTCTCCCTCAACTTTAATACGATCGATGATATCACGGATACGTCCTAGTTCGTCTTCCGTTAAATCACGAACTCGTGTTTCTGAAGAAATACCAGCTTCAGTTAGAATTTTTTCAGCAGTTGTGCGACCAATGCCGAATACGTAAGTTAAAGAAATAACAACGCGTTTGTCTCGAGGAATATCTACACCTGCGATACGTGCCATTCTGAATGCACCTCCTTCTGATTAACCTTGTTTTTGTTTATGTTTAGGGTTTTCACAAATAACCATTACTTTTCCACGTCTACGAATAACTTTACATTTTTCGCAGATTGGTTTAACTGACGGTCTTACTTTCATGTCTCGAACCTCCTTAAAGATTACGGAGTGCTATATTATTTAAAACGGTACGTAATACGACCACGATTTAAATCGTACGGAGATAATTCTACCGTAACTTTGTCTCCTGGTAAAATACGAATGAAGTTCATACGGATTTTACCAGAAACGTGAGCCAATACGACATGCCCATTCTCTAATTCTACTTTGAACATAGCATTTGGCAACGTTTCAAGAACGGTACCTTCGACTTCAATTACATCATCTTTAGCCATTCAATAGTTCTCCCTTCTTCAAATCAGTAACATTTTACACTGCTCTGAAATCCCGGAGAGCCAGCTACTTATAAAGTGGTAAGGATTTCGTATCCTGCTTCTGTAAGAGCAATCGTGTGCTCAAAGTGTGCACACCATTTACCATCTACCGTTACCACTGTCCAGTCATCAGATAGTGTTTTTACATATCGTCTTCCTTGATTCACCATCGGCTCAACACAGATGACCATTCCCGGCTTTAATCTAGGGCCTCTATTTGGTGGACCATAGTGCGGGATTTGAGGGTCCTCATGTAAGTCTTGCCCGATTCCGTGACCAACATACTCCCTAACGATCGAGAACCCATTCTCTTCAGCATGGGTTTGGACCGCATGTGAGATATTTGATAATCTTTCGCCTGGTTTTACTTGTTCTAGACCAAGATACAACGATTTTTCTGTGACATCAAGTAGCTTTTGAACAGATTCAGAAATGTTTCCAACTGGATACGTCCATGCAGAATCTCCATGGTACCCATTGTATTTCGCACCAATATCGATACTGATGATATCGCCCTCTTCGAGCTTGCGCTTCCCTGGAATTCCGTGTACAAGCTCTTCATTTACAGAAGCACATATGCTCCCCGGAAATCCGTTGTATCCTTTAAAAGATGGCGTAGCACCATATTTTCGAATCGTCTTTTCCGCTATTTGATCGAGCTCTTTCGTTGTAATTCCTGGAGTAATATGCTGTTTCAACTCTTGATGAGTTAAAGCAACGATCCTGCCAGCTTCTCGCATGATTTCTATCTCGCGAGGAGTTTTGCAGATGATCATTACGCTAAGCCTCCGATGAGAACATCGATATCAGCAAATACTTTATTGATATCTTGCTCACCATTAATGCTTTGTAAGTAACCAAGCTCCTCGTAGAAATCAAGCAAAGGTTTTGTTTGCTTAATATTTACATCTAAACGATTTGCCACAGTTTCTTCATTGTCATCAGAGCGTTGATATAATTCGCCACCACATTTATCGCACACATCAGCTTTTGCTGGTGGATTGAATTCTAAGTGGTAAGTCGCACCGCACTCTTTACAAATGCGACGGCCTGTAAGGCGTGTTAATAACAACCCTGAATCCACATTAATGTTTAAAACATAGTCGATTTTTTTACCAAGATCTTTCATAATCTCTTCAAGAGCTGATGCTTGTGCAACAGTTCGTGGGAAACCGTCTAGTAAGAAACCTCTTACGCAGTCTTCTTGACTTAAACGTTCACGAACGATTCCGATTGTAACTTCATCTGGAACAAGTGCACCTTTATCAATAAAAGATTTTGCTTGTAGACCCATTTCAGTTTCAGCCTTCATAGCTGCACGGAACATATCTCCTGTTGAAATGTGAGGGATGTTATACTTGGCAACAATCTGTTCGGCTTGTGTACCTTTACCAGCACCAGGAAGCCCCATTAAAATTAAGTTCATCCTTGTTCCCCCTCAGAGTACATGAGCATGTAGGGAAGATAATTCTTCCCACTTACTCATTGCTTGATAAACCCTTTGTAATGGCGTTTTACCAGTTGGCTTTCTAGCTGCTTCATTGTTTCTAAAGCAACGCCGACAACGATTAACATACTCGTTCCACCAATCTGTGCAGATGGAGGAAGATTTCCCAATTTCGTAAAGATAACTGGTAAGATTGCAATCGCTGCTAGGAAAATTGATCCTACAAAGGTCAAACGATACAAGATTTTTGTTAGATATTGTTCCGTATTCTTACCCGGACGAATACCTGGAACATATCCACCTTGTTTGTTTAGATTCTCTGACATTTGCTCTGGATTAACCTGAACAAACGCATAGAAATATGTGAAGGCTACAATGAGCGCAACATATATGATCATTCCCACTGGGTGAGAATAGTTAAAGTTTGCAATGATCCACTGCGATACATCATGATTCGGGAAGAACTGTGCAATAGTTGGAGGCGTAATTAAGAATGAAACAGCAAAAATGACTGGAATAACACCCGCACTATTTACCTTAAGCGGTAAATGTGTGTTTTGTGCTCCAGCATGATTCCCATTCCCTCCTGTTACACGCTTCGCATATTGAATTGGGATCTTTCTAACAGCCTGTTGAATGAAAATAACACCAACAATAACCGCTAGCACAGCTAGTAAGATCAATGCAACTTTAACGATACTCATGAACAATTGATCTCCGATATTTTGAAACTGTTGTTGATACACTTGAGATATAACACTTGGGATCGCTGCGGCAATACCGCCAAAGATCAGGATGGAAATACCATTACCTACACCTTTAGCTGTAATCTGTTCACCTAACCACATTAAAAATGCAGTACCAGCAGTCAGTACCGTAGCAATGTATAAATAAGTGCTCCAACCAGGATTCAAAATTAATTGCCCACCTACCATACCGTTAAAACCGATTGACATACCAAACCCCTGAATAAACGCAAGAACAATTGTAAAGTAACGCGTGAATTGCGTTAGTTTACGACGGCCCATTTCACCTTGCTTCGACCATTCCGAAAATTTAGGAACAACATCCATCTGCAATAATTGCACGATGATGGATGCTGTAATATACGGCATGATTCCCATCGCGAAGATGGAGAAGTTTTTCAAGGCGCCACCGCCAAATGTATTTAGGATACCTAAGGCATTTAATTGATCTTGTGCTTTCAGTACGTCTCCATTTGTAAATGGCACTGGGATAAACGTGCCAATTCTGAATACGATTAACATCGCTAAAGTGAATAATATTTTACGTCTTATCTCAGCAACGCGCATAAAGTTGGAGATTGTACGAAACATTAGATCACCTCAACTGATCCGCCAGCTGCTTCAATTGCTTCTTTAGCACTTGAAGAGAACTTGTGCGCTTTAACAGTTAATTTTTTCTCTACTGCGCCGCTTGCAAGAATTTTAACACCGTCGTTTAACTTGCTGATAACGCCAGTTTCCAGCAATAATTCAGGTGTTACTTCTGTACCATCTTCAAAACGATTTAACGTTGATAAGTTTACAATAGTAAACTCTTTACGGTTAATGTTTGTGAAGCCGCGTTTTGGTAAACGACGGAATAATGGAGTTTGACCACCTTCGAAGCCAAGACGAACACCGCCACCAGAACGTGCGTTTTGTCCTTTATGACCTTTACCAGCAGTTTTACCGTTACCAGAACCGATACCACGACCGACACGGTTACGTACTTTACGAGAACCTTCTGCAGGTTTTAATTCATGAAGTTTCATTCCCAGGCACCTCCTTATATTAATGAGTTATCCTTAAGCTTCTTTTACAGTTATAAGGTGAGAAACTTTGTTGATCATACCAAGAATAGCAGGAGTTTCTTCCTTAACTACAGTTGAATTCAACTTTTTAAGACCTAAAGCTTCTACCGTCGCACGTTGATCTTGTGGACGACCAATTACACTACGAGTGAGGGTAATTTCTAACTTTTTCGCCATTTGTTTTCCCTCCTTAACCTAGTAGCTCTTCTACAGATTTACCGCGTAATTTTGCAACATCTTCAGCGCGCTTAAGTTCGCTTAATCCGTTCACAGTAGCGCGAATCATGTTGATTGGTGTGTTAGAACCAAGAGATTTCGAAAGAATATCTTGTACACCAGCTAATTCAAGTACCGCACGAACAGGTCCACCAGCAATAACACCAGTACCTTCAGCAGCAGGTTTTAAGAATACTTCACCAGCTCCAAAATGACCGTTGATTGTGTGTGGAATTGTTGTACCAACTAATGGTACAGCGATTAAGTTTTTCTTAGCGTCTTCGATAGCTTTGCGGATTGCGTCTGGTACCTCTTGTGCTTTACCAGTACCGAATCCAACATGACCGTTTTTATCGCCAACTACAACTAGTGCAGCAAAGCGGAAACGACGACCACCCTTAACAACTTTCGCGACACGATTTATCGTAACTACACGTTCTTCAAGTTCTAATTTACTTGGGTCAATGCGATGCATCAATTTTCCCTCCTTTGACCATTAAAATTGTAATCCAGCCTCACGAGCAGCCTCAGCTAGAGCTTTAACACGGCCATGGTATAAGTAACCACCGCGATCGAATACTACTTCTTTAACGCCTTTCTCTACAGCACGCTTAGCAACTGATTCTCCTACTTTCGTAGCAGCTTCAGTATTGCTAGTACCGTTAAGAGCAAGGTCTTTATCAAGAGTAGATGCACTTACTAACGTTACACCATTTACATCATCAATAACTTGAGCGTAAATATGTTGGTTAGAACGGAACACGTTTAAACGTGGACGTTCTGCAGTACCAGTAAGTTTAGCACGTACACGTGCATGTCTTTTCTTACGAGTCGCATTTTTATCAGCTTTAGTGATCATTCTTGTCACTCCTTTCTCTCACCTAACGGGTTTACTTAGCAGTTTTACCTTCTTTACGACGAACAACTTCGCCTTCGTAACGAATACCTTTACCTTTATAAGGCTCAGGAGCACGTACAGCACGGATGTTAGCAGCAAATTCGCCAACACGTTGCTTGTCGATACCTTTGATTACGATTTTAGTTGGTACAGGTACTTCAACTTCAAGACCTGCTTCCGGAGTCATTTCTACTGGATGAGAATAACCTACGCTTAATACAAGTTTATCTCCTTGTTTTTGAGCACGGTAACCAACACCGACTAATTCAAGTCCGCGTGCGAAACCTGTAGTTACACCTTCAACCATGTTTCCGATTAAAGCACGAGTTGTACCGTGTAATGCACGGTGTTCCTTCTGTTCAGAAGGACGCTCAACTGTTAGTGTATTTTCTTCAATTTTGATAGACATATCAGCATTGAATTTACGAGTTAATTCACCTTTAGGGCCTTTTACTGTTACAGTATTGTCTTCTGCAATTGTAATAGTAACACCTGCAGGGATTTCAAGAATCTTTTTACCAATACGAGACATGTGGTCACACCTCCGTTCGTTTTAAATATATATTACCAAACGTATGCTACTACTTCTCCACCAGTTTGTAATTGACGAGCGTCTTTGTCTGTCATTACTCCCTTAGATGTAGAAACAAGAGCGATACCTAATCCGTTAAGTACACGTGGTACTTCATCAGCTTTAGCGTAAACGCGTAAGCCAGGTTTACTGATACGTTTTAATCCAGTGATTACACGTTCATTGTTTGCACCATATTTCAGGAAAATACGAAGGATACCTTGTTTGTTATCCTCGATGTATTCTACATCACGAATGAAACCTTCACGTTTTAAAAGTTCAGCGATCTCTTTTTTGATTTTAGAAGCAGGAACCTCTAATTTCTCATGACGTACCATGTTCGCATTACGGATGCGAGTAAGCATGTCTGCAATTGGATCTGTCATCACCATGTGTTTTACCTCCTTCCCATTTGTGGGTTTTACCAACTAGCTTTTTTAACACCAGGAATTTGACCTTTATATGCAAGTTCACGGAAACAAATACGGCAAAGCTTAAATTTGCGGTATACAGAATGCGGACGACCGCAGCGTTCGCAACGTGTATACTCTTGTACTTTAAACTTAGGAGTACGCTTTTGTTTCGCTATCATAGATTTTTTAGCCACGTTTTCGCCTCCTCTACTTAGCGTTGGTTTCCATTATTTTTGGAATGGCATACCGAATTGTGTTAAAAGTTCACGAGCTTCTTCATCAGTTTTCGCTGTAGTAACGATTACGATGTCCATACCGCGGACTTTGCTTACTTTATCATAATCGATCTCAGGGAAGATAAGTTGCTCTTTAACACCTAATGTGTAGTTCCCACGACCATCGAATGATTTCTTAGAAACACCACGGAAATCACGTACACGTGGTAAAGAAACTGATACTAATTTGTCGAAGAACTCATACATTTGCTCGCCGCGTAAAGTTACTTTCGCACCGATTGGCATACCTTCACGAAGACGGAAACCAGCGATTGATTTTTTAGCACGAGTTACAACAGGTTTTTGACCTGCGATTTGTGTTAATTCTTCTACTGCATTGTCTAAAGCTTTTGAGTTAGATACCGCGTCACCAACACCAGTGTTGATTACGATCTTTTCGATTTTCGGTACTTCCATCACAGATTTATAGTTAAACTTGCTCACTAGAGCAGGAGTAATTTCCTTTTGGAACTTCTCTTTAAGGCGATTCAATGAAGTGACCTCCTTTCTTAAGAAAATTATTTATCTAATAATTCACCAGATTTTTTTGCAATACGAACTTTTTTACCATCTTCTACTTTGAAGCCTACGCGAGTAGGTTCACCTGTTTTCGGATCTAAAACCATAACGTTAGAAACGTGAATAGGTGCTTCTTTAGTAATAATTCCACCTTGTGGATTTAATTGAGATGGCTTAGAGTGTTTTTTAACGATGTTAACACCCTCAACGATAACACGGTTTTGCTTTGGGAAAGCCACAAGGATAACGCCTTGTTTTCCTTTGTCTTTTCCAGTGATTACCTGTACTTTATCACCTTTTTTTACATGCATCTTAATTCTGCACCTCCTTAGCAAGGCAATACCTTAAATTATAGAACTTCTGGAGCTAAAGAAACGATCTTCATGAAGTTGCTATCACGTAATTCACGAGCTACTGGTCCGAAGATACGAGTACCACGTGGGCTCTTATCGTCTTTGATGATAACCGCTGCGTTTTCATCAAATTTGATATAAGAACCGTCCGGACGACGAGCTCCGCTCTTCGTACGTACCACTACTGCTTTAACAACGTCACCTTTTTTAACAACGCCACCTGGTGTTGCTTGTTTTACCGTAGCAACGATAATGTCACCAATGTTAGCATATTTACGACCAGAGCCGCCTAATACTTTAATTGTTAAAAGTTCACGTGCACCAGAGTTGTCAGCAACTTTCAAACGAGATTCTTGTTGGATCATGTTATGAAACCTCCCTTCGGACTAAAAATTCCGATTCGTCTATTTAGATAATAACCGCTTCTTCAACGATTTCAACTAAACGGAAACGCTTAGTAGCAGAAAGCGGGCGAGTTTCCATGATTTTAACGATATCGCCAAGTTTCGCTTGGTTTTGCTCATCATGGGCTTTGTACTTCTTAGAATACTTAACACGTTTTCCGTACAAGGAATGAGTTTTGTAAGTTTCAACTAAAACTGTAATCGTTTTGTCCATTTTGTCAGACACAACACGACCAGTATAAACTTTGCGTTGGTTACGTTCGCTCACTATGCAAACCTCCCCTCAATTTATCGATTAATTCCGATCTCTCTTTCACGAACTACAGTTTTCATACGAGCAATTGCTTTACGCACTTCACGAATGCGAGTTGGATTCTCTAATTGTCCTGTAGCAAGTTGGAAGCGAAGATTGAACAATTCTTCCTTTAAAGCTTTAACTTTTGTTTCGATTTCGGCAGTGGTTAATTCACGAATATCATTAGTTTTCATTAGATTCACCACCATTTTCTTCACGTTTTACGAATTTACATTTCACAGGTAACTTGTGAGCTGCAAGACGTAATGCTTCGCGTGCTACCTCTTCAGATACACCCGCGATTTCGAACATAATTTTCCCAGGTTTTACTACTGCTACCCAGCCTTCTGGTGCCCCTTTACCGGAACCCATACGTACTTCTAGAGGTTTTGCAGTGTAAGGTTTAGAAGGGAAAATTTTAATCCATACTTTACCGCCACGTTTCATGTAACGAGTCATTGCACGACGAGCAGCTTCGATTTGACGGTTTGTAATCCATGAAGCAGCTTGTGCTTGTAAACCGAATTCACCGAAAGCAATTTCAGTTCCACCTTTTGCACGACCACGCATTTTACCACGATGCTCTCTACGATATTTTACGCGTTTTGGCATTAACATATTATTTTCCTCCTTCCTCAGAAGCTTTCTTTTTTGTAGGAAGGACTTCTCCACGGTAGATCCATACTTTTACGCCTAATTTACCGTATGTTGTATCAGCTTCAACTGCTGCATAGTCAATATCAGCGCGAAGTGTATGAAGTGGAACAGTTCCTTCACTGTAAGATTCTGCACGAGCGATATCAGCTCCGCCAAGACGACCAGAAACCTGTGTTTTAATACCTTTAGCACCTGCACGCATAGCACGTTGAATAACTTGCTTTTGTGCACGACGGAATGATACACGGTTTTCTAATTGACGAGCGATGTTTTCGCCTACTAATTTAGCGTTAAGATCAGCTCTCTTAACTTCTAAAATGTTGATGTGTACACGCTTGCCTGTTAATTGGTTAAGAGCTTTACGAAGTGCTTCAACTTCAGTACCACCTTTACCAATTACCATACCAGGTTTTGCAGTGTGAATTGTAACATTTACACGATTTGCTGCACGTTCGATTTCTACTTTAGCAACAGCAGAATCTTTTAAGCGTACAGTAATGTACTCACGGATTTTGATGTCTTCATGTAGTAATGTAGCATAATCTTTCTCTGCGAACCAACGAGATTCCCAGTCACGGATAACGCCGACACGAAGACCAATTGGATTAACCTTTTGACCCATCGATTATCCCTCCTTCTTTTCTGATACCACAACTGTAATGTGGCTTGTGCGTTTGTTAATTTGGCTTGCACGACCCATTGCACGTGGACGGAAACGTTTCAACGTTGGACCTTCGTCAACGAAAACTTTTTCAACAACTAGGTTGTTAATATCCATCTCATAATTGTGCTCTGCATTTGCGATTGCAGATTTTAAAACTTTCTCTACAACTGGAGAAGCAGTTTTTGGTGTGTGGTTAAGGATAGCAATCGCTTCACCCACTTGCTTACCTCGGATTAAGTCTACTACTAAACGAACTTTACGAGGAGCAATACGAACTGTTCTCGCTACTGCTTTAGCTTGCATTGAAGTGCCTCCTCTCATTATCTTCTAGTTTTCTTATCGTCAGCAAGGTGACCTTTATACGTACGAGTTGGTGCGAATTCACCTAACTTATGGCCAACCATATCCTCAGTGATGTACACAGGTACGTGTTTACGACCATCATATACAGCGATTGTGTGTCCGATGAACTGAGGGAAGATTGTTGAACGGCGAGACCAAGTTTTAACAACTTGTTTTTGCTCAGATGCAACTAATTTTTCCATTTTGCTCATTAAGTGATCATCGACAAATGGTCCTTTTTTTAAGCTACGAGCCATTTTGGTGCCTCCCTTCGTGATTGGCGTACGGTTCTAGAAATGAACCGTACTACAATCCCATTATTTTTTACGACGACGAACGATGAATTTGTCAGACGCTTTGTTTTTCTTACGAGTCTTGAATCCAAGAGTTGGTTTACCCCATGGAGACATTGGAGACTTACGTCCGATTGGAGAACGTCCTTCACCACCACCGTGTGGGTGATCAACCGGGTTCATTACAGAACCACGAACTGTTGGGCGTTTACCTAACCAGCGAGAGCGACCTGCTTTACCGATTTTGATAAGTTCGTGTTGTTCGTTACCTACTTGACCGATTGAAGCGCGACAAGCAGATAATACAAGACGTACTTCACCAGAAGTTAAACGTACAAGTACGTATTTACCTTCTTTACCAAGTACTTGAGCAGAAGTACCAGCAGAACGAACTAATTGTCCGCCACGACCAGGCTTAAGCTCGAT
This sequence comes from Bacillus sp. EB106-07-01-XG149, assembly GCF_058791555.1. Lineage (NCBI taxonomy): Bacteria > Bacillati > Bacillota > Bacilli > Caryophanales > Bacillaceae > Bacillus > Bacillus sp. EB106-07-01-XG149. Next base: position 22,180 of record NZ_JBYTDP010000014.1, read on the forward strand.
ATTATGAACAACAGTACCTACTGGAATGTTGATTAATGGTAATGCGTTACCGATTTTGATGTCAGCTTCTGGGCCAGACATAACTTCCATACCTACTTCTAAAGATTTAGGAGCAAGAATGTAACGTTTTTCACCGTCAACGTAGTTAATTAATGCGATATTCGCAGAGCGGTTTGGATCGTATTCGATCGTAGCAACGCGTCCTGGAATTCCATCTTTGTTACGCTTAAAGTCGATGATACGGTATTGACGCTTATGTCCGCCACCTTGATGACGTACAGTAATTTTACCTTGGTTATTACGACCAGCCTTCTTGCTTAAAGGAGCAAGTAATGACTTTTCTGGTCTGTCAGTCGTGATTTCAGCGAAATCATTCGTAGTCATATTACGACGACCGTTAGTAGTTGGATTATACTTTTTAATTCCCATCTCAATTTCCCTCCTTCTTTAGTAAGAATTAAACACCTTGGAAGATTTCGATTTCTTTGCTGTCAGCAGTTAGCTTAACGATTGCTTTACGACGACGGCTAGTAAAACCAGCGTGACGACCAACGCGTTTTGCTTTCGGCTTGTAGTTCATGATGTTCACTTTTTCTACTTTAACACCAAAGATCGCTTCAAGAGCATCTTTAACTTCTGTTTTATTAGATTTAACGTCCACATCGAACGTGTATTTTTTTTCAGCCATCATTTCCATAGAACGTTCAGTGATAACTGGGCGCTTAATGATATCACGAGGATCTCTCATTATGCAAGCACCTCCTCTACTTTTTCCACTGCCGCTTTTGTCATGATTAGCTTATCATGATGAAGCACGTCTAAAACGTTTACGCCATCAGCAGTGATTACTGTTACTCCAGGGATATTGCGAGCAGATAACTCTACAGATTCGTTTGCATCAGCAGTTACGATAAGAGCTTTCTTCTCAACAGTTAATCCTTTAAGTACTGCTAGCATGTCTTTTGTTTTTGGTGCATTTAACACTAGGTCTTCAAGAACTACAATGTTGTTCTCAACTACTTTAGTAGCTAATGCAGATTTGATTGCTAAACGACGAACCTTCTTAGGAAGTTTGTACGCATAGCTTCTTGGTGTAGGTCCGAATACCGTACCACCACCACGCCATTGAGGAGAGCGGATAGACCCTTGACGAGCACGTCCAGTTCCTTTTTGACGCCATGGTTTACGACCACCACCACGAACTTCAGAACGAGTTTTTACTTTGTGTGTACCTTGACGTAAAGATGCACGTTGCATCATTACAGCTTCGAAAAGTACAGCTTCATTTGGTTCGATACCGAAAATAGCTTCAGCTAATTCGATTTCACCAACCTGTGAACCAGTTTGGTTATATACAGTAACTTTTGGCATTGGAATTCCTCCTTCCTATTGTGAATTATTTGCTAACCTTCACAGCGCCTTGAACAACTACAAGAGATTTCTTAGCACCTGGAACGTTACCTTTTACTAGTAATAAGTTGCGCTCAGTGTCAACTTGAACGATTTCTAAGTTTTGGATAGTAACTTGGTCTCCACCCATACGTCCAGCAAGTTTTTTGCCTTTGAATACACGGTTCGGAGCAACTGGGCCCATTGAACCTGGACGACGGTGATAGCGAGAACCATGAGACATAGGTCCGCGAGATTGTCCGTGGCGTTTGATAACACCTTGGAAACCTTTACCTTTAGAAATTCCTGTTACGTCAACGATTTCACCTGCAGCGAAAACTTCAACTTTTACCTCTTGACCAACCTCTAATCCGTCCACGTCTGCATCGCGGATTTCGCGAATGAAGCGCTTAGGAGTTGTAGATGCTTTAGCAGTGTGGCCTTGTTCAGGTTTGTTAGTTAACTTTTCACGTTTATCTTCAAATCCTAACTGGATTGCATTGTAGCCATCAGTTTCAGTTGTTTTCTTTTGAAGAACAACGTTTGGATTAGCAGCGATAACTGTTACTGGGATTAACTCACCGTTCTCAGCAAATACTTGAGTCATACCGATCTTTCTTCCTAAGATTCCTTTGGTCATGAGTTACACCTCCTACATTTTTAAGTTATATGAATTATAGTTTGATTTCGATATCTACACCAGACGGTAAGTCTAAACGCATTAATGAATCTACTGTTTGTGGAGTAGGACTCACGATATCGATTAAACGTTTGTGTGTGCGCATTTCGAATTGCTCACGAGAATCTTTGTACTTATGAACAGCACGAAGAATTGTGTAAATAGTCTTCTCAGTTGGTAATGGGATCGGACCAGAAACTGTTGCCCCAGAACGCTTAGCTGTTTCTACAATTTTCTCAGCTGATTGATCAAGAATACGGTGATCATAAGCTTTTAAACGGATACGAATTTTTTCTTTTGCCATTATTTTCCCTCCTTCGTTCGCCTATTTCTAAAATAGACCTTCTCCATGGAAATTTCCCCACACCATGCCATGGCAAAGCGGCCGGGTGTGTCAGCAACCTTCCACTTCATCGCAGTCAAAGACCAACATTGTCTATTATACAATGTTATTCGTCTAGATGCAAGCATCTTTTTGTTTGCATCTGCTTTTCTCTACTTTTGCTATTATACATGGCACTTTAAAGAATTTCAAGTTTTCATCTGCTCTTATTCAACTTACAGTTTATGGATGTTACTTCTTGTTTTATATACTATAGAAGAAACTCATTCAAAGATAGAAAACACACCTCTTTCTTCTATATTAATAAACAATAAAAAAACCCAAGGGAAAATCCCTTGGGTTTTTTTATATCAGTTAAGATTACTCAACGATAGTAGCAACTACACCGTAACCTACTGTACGTCCACCTTCACGAATAGAGAATTTAGTTCCCTCTTCGATAGCGATTGGAGCGATAAGTTCGATAGTCATTTCGATGTTGTCACCAGGCATTACCATTTCAGTACCTTCTGGTAATTGGATGATACCAGTTACGTCAGTTGTACGGAAGTAGAACTGAGGACGGTAGTTAGCGAAGAATGGAGTGTGACGTCCACCTTCTTCTTTAGATAATACGAAAACTTCAGCTTTGAATTTAGCGTGAGCTTTTACAGAGCCAGTTTTAGCAAGAACTTGTCCACGTTGGATGTCTTCACGAGCAACCCCACGAAGTAAAGCACCGATGTTGTCTCCAGCTTGAGCTTGGTCAAGAAGTTTACGGAACATCTCTACACCAGTTACAGTTGTAGAAGCATTTTCTTCAGCAAGACCGATGATTTCTACTACGTCACCAACTTTAACGATTCCGCGCTCTACACGACCAGTTGCAACTGTACCACGACCTGTGATAGAGAATACATCCTCGATAGGCATTAAGAATGGTTTGTCAGTTTCACGTTCTGGAGTTGGGATGTAAGCATCAACTTCAGTCATTAATTCAATGATTTTTGCTTCCCAATCAGCTTCTCCTTGAAGAGCTTTAAGAGCAGAACCTTTGATTACAGGAATGTCGTCGCCTGGGAATCCGTATTCAGATAATAGGTCGCGAACTTCCATTTCTACTAATTCTAATAATTCTTCGTCGTCTACCATGTCGCATTTGTTTAAGAATACAACGATGTAAGGAACACCTACTTGACGAGAAAGAAGGATGTGCTCACGTGTTTGAGGCATTGGGCCATCAGCAGCAGATACTACTAAGATACCGCCGTCCATTTGAGCAGCACCAGTGATCATGTTTTTAACATAGTCAGCGTGACCTGGGCAGTCAACGTGTGCATAGTGACGAGTTTCAGTTTCGTACTCAACGTGTGCAGTTGAGATTGTGATTCCGCGCTCTCTTTCTTCTGGAGCAGCGTCGATTTGATCGTATCCGCGTGCTTCAGCACCACCAGCTTTTGCAAGAACTGTAGTGATCGCAGCAGTTAATGTAGTTTTACCATGGTCAACGTGGCCGATTGTACCGATGTTAACATGGGGTTTAGAACGTTCGAATTTAGCTTTAGCCATTCTAAATTCCTCCTTAGTTTATATAGGTTATTTTATATTTAGACTAGAAAGTGAAACTTACGTCCCACTTTCTAAGCTTACATAAGTAGTTATACTTGAACAATCGATAAAAATCAATTATTCACCTTTATTTTTTTTAATAATTTCTTCAGAAACAGACTTCGGTACTTCTTCATAATGATCAAATGTCATTGAGAATGTTCCGCGTCCTTGAGTGTTAGAACGTAATGCAGTTGCATAACCGAACATTTCAGAAAGTGGAACCATAGCGCGAACAACTTGTGCGTTACCGCGAGCTTCCATACCTTCTACACGTCCACGACGAGATGTTACGTCGCCCATAATGTCACCCATGTACTCTTCAGGAATTACAACTTCAACTTTCATCATTGGCTCAAGAATTACTGGGCTACATTTAGAAACCGCAGCTTTAAGTGCCATAGATGCAGCGATTTTGAACGCCATCTCAGATGAATCGACATCATGGTAAGATCCGTCAACTAACGCAGCTTTGATGTCAACTAGTGGATAACCAGCTAGTACACCATTTTTAAGTGAGTCTTCAAGACCCGCTCCAACAGCTGGGATGTATTCACGTGGAACTACACCACCGACGATTTTGTTTTGGAATTCAAAACCTTTACCTTCTTCATTAGGTTCAAACTCAATCCAAACGTGACCGAATTGTCCACGACCACCAGATTGACGAGCGAACTTACCTTCAACTTTCGCAGCAGCGCGGAAAGTCTCACGGTATGCTACCTGAGGAGCACCAACGTTTGCTTCCACTTTGAATTCACGACGCATACGGTCAACGATGATATCAAGGTGAAGTTCACCCATACCAGCGATGATTGTTTGGCCAGTTTCTTGGTCAGTGTGAGCACGGAATGTTGGATCTTCTTCAGAAAGCTTAGATAATGCTGTACCCATTTTATCTTGGTCAGCTTTAGATTTTGGTTCGATAGCTACAGAGATAACTGGCTCTGGGAATTCCATAGACTCAAGGATAACAAGACTCTTCTCATCACAAAGAGTATCACCAGTAGTAGTATCTTTTAAACCTACAGCAGCAGCGATATCACCAGCGTAAACTGTTGAAATCTCTTCACGGCTGTTAGCGTGCATTTGTAGGATACGACCTACACGCTCACGCTTACCTTTAGTTGAGTTTTTCACGTATGATCCAGAGTTTAACACACCAGAATACACACGGAAGAACGTTAACTTACCAACATAAGGGTCAGTCATGATTTTGAATGCTAAAGCTGCGAATGGTTCTTCATCGCTAGACTTACGTTCGATTTCTTCATCTGTATCCGGAAGAGTACCTTTAATAGCTGGTACGTCTAATGGAGATGGTAGGTAGTCGATAACTGCGTCTAACAGAATTTGAACACCTTTATTTTTGAATGCAGAACCACAGATTACTGGGAAGAATTCTACAGAAGTTGTAGCCTTACGGATACCAGCTTTAAGCTCTTCTACAGTGATTTCTTCACCTTCTAGGTACTTCATCATCATTTCTTCATCAAGCTCAGCTACCGCTTCAATAAGTTTTCCACGGTATTCTGCAGCTAATTCTTTGTGCTCTTCAGGAATTTCAACACGCTCGATGTCTGTTCCTAAATCGTTACCGTACATGTAAGCACATTCTTCAACAAGGTCAATGATACCATTGAACTCATCTTCAGCACCGATTGGTAACTGAATTGGGTGTGCGTTTGCTTGTAAACGATCGTGGATTGTTCCTACAGAGTATAAGAAATCTGCACCAATCTTATCCATTTTGTTAACGAATACGATACGAGGTACACCGTAAGTAGTAGCCTGACGCCAAACAGTTTCTGTTTGTGGTTCTACACCAGATTGTGCATCAAGTACTGCTACCGCACCATCAAGTACGCGTAAAGAACGTTCTACTTCTACTGTGAAGTCTACGTGTCCTGGAGTGTCAATGATGTTTACACGGTGACCTTTCCATTGAGCTGTAGTTGCAGCAGAAGTAATTGTGATACCACGCTCTTGCTCTTGCTCCATCCAGTCCATCTGAGATGCACCTTCATGAGTTTCACCGATTTTATGAATACGTCCTGTATAATACAGAATACGCTCAGTTGCTGTTGTTTTACCAGCATCGATGTGAGCCATGATACCAATATTACGAGTGTTTTCTAAAGAGAACTCTCTTGTCATTTGGTGTCTTGCTCCTTCCATATATGGATTGGATTTTTTTATTTTAAGTAGCAAAAAAGCCACTTTATATTGTTACACATGTCAGTATGTCCAGTACCCTCATTATGTAAAACGAGCGCCCAACGAAAGGGAGAGGCATTCTCCCTCTCCACACTTCCATAAGCGACAAATAAAGCGGTTTATGCTTACATTTATTTTACGTTGAATCCTACCAACGGTAATGAGCAAATGCTTTGTTAGCTTCTGCCATTTTATGAGTGTCTTCACGTTTCTTAACAGATGCACCAGCGTTGTTAGCTGCATCTAAGATTTCGTAAGCTAGACGCTCTTCCATAGTTTTTTCACCACGAAGACGAGCGTAGTTTACTAACCAGCGAAGACCTAAAGTTGTACGGCGTTCTGGACGAACCTCAACTGGAACTTGGTAGTTAGCACCACCAACACGACGAGCACGTACTTCAAGAACAGGCATGATGTTCTTAAGAGCTTGCTCGAATACTTCCATAGGGTCTTTATCTGAACGTTCACGAACGATATCGAAAGCGTTATAAAGAATTGTTTGAGATTTACCTTTTTTACCGTCAACCATCATTTTGTTGATAAGGCGTGTTACTAGCTTAGACTTGTACATTGGATCTGGTAACACGTCACGTTTCGCAACAGGTCCTTTACGAGGCATATTGAGTTCCTCCTTTCATTATAAGTTTATTATTTTTTAGCAGGTTTTGGTCGCTTAGTACCATATTTAGAACGTCCTTGCATACGTTTGTCAACACCAGCTGTATCAAGCGCACCACGAACGATGTGGTAACGTACCCCTGGTAAATCCTTTACTCGACCACCGCGAATTAATACTACGCTATGCTCTTGTAGGTTATGACCGATACCTGGGATGTAAGCTGTAACCTCGATACCGTTTGTTAAACGTACACGAGCGTATTTACGTAACGCTGAGTTAGGTTTCTTTGGAGTCATTGTACCAACACGAGTACATACACCACGTTTTTGAGGTGCAGAGATATCAGTTGATTTTTTCTTTAAAGAGTTGAACCCTTTGTTTAACGCAGGTGATTTAGATTTCCATACTTTATCAGTACGACCATTTCTCACTAATTGGTTAATAGTAGGCATTTGATTATCCTCCCTTCGCATGTTTGTATGACCACATATCCAGGTGGTTCATTATTAGTTGAAAACAAAGTTTTTGCAAGGGAGAGCAAATGCTCTCTCCTCACAAAAACAGTTTTAACTTATTATTCCTATTGCTGAAGCTCCCACTTGAATCCCCGAAACTTTTCCAAGCTTACGAACTGATTCAACTTTGGTTATGGGTATGTTATGTTGCAAGGCAGTACGAATGATCATATGGGTTAACCGCATATCAGCATCTTCCGCAATAACAACTTCTTTAACTATACCATTTTTGATTGCCTCCAATGTGCGTTTATGACCAACGACTACATTTTCAGCATTTGACACTTTTTGATAAGACATATAAATATCCTCCAAAGCATCGTTCAGGAGCAACCTTGATTATAGTAACATTTTGACTCATACAATGTCAACTAGGATTAACTGTTTTTATACAAAATTTACGACGGAAAATTTTACTGTTCCACATAAACTTCATCGTTTTCAACATTCATGTCACCTTGTGTTGTTTTTACAAGATCCACTTTGCGATAACGATTCATACCCGTTCCAGCAGGAACAAGTTTACCGATAATAACATTTTCTTTCAATCCTAGAAGCTCATCGCGTTTACCCTTAATCGCTGCATCAGTTAAGACACGTGTCGTTTCTTGGAACGATGCTGCAGATAAGAACGAATCAGTTTCAAGTGAAGCTTTTGTAATACCAAGTAGAACAGGTCTAGCCGTTGCTGGTTGTTTACCTTTCAGTAACACCTTCGCATTCGCATCAGTAAACTGATGGATATCTAGTAGTGTTCCTGGTAATACATCTGTTTCACCCGCGTCACTTACACGAACTTTACGTAACATTTGACGTACCATTACTTCTACGTGTTTGTCACCAATTTCTACCCCTTGCATACGGTATACTTTTTGAACTTCACGTAGTAAGTATTCTTGAACCGCCGTAATGTCCGTTACTTTTAGTAATTCTTTCGGATCAATAGAACCTTCTGTTAACTCTTTACCGTGGCTAATTGGCTGTCCTAAAGTTACTTTCAGACGCGCACCGTAAGGAATAGCATACGTACGAGCTTCAACTTCACCCTGTACAACTACTTCTTGGCGATCTTTAACATCGTTGATCGCTGCGATAACACCATCGATTTCACTGATAACTGCCTGACCTTTCGGGTTACGAGCTTCGAAGATCTCTTGGATACGAGGTAAACCTTGAGTGATATCATCTCCGGCAACCCCACCTGTATGGAACGTACGCATCGTTAACTGTGTACCTGGCTCACCGATAGATTGAGCTGCGATAATACCTACCGCTTCTCCTACTTCTACGTCTGTACCAGTTGCTAAGTTACGACCGTAACACTTCTTACATACACCGTGGCGAGTGTTACACGTGAACGCTGAACGAATGTTTACAGTTTCAACACCCGAATTTTCAACGATATGAGCGATATCTTCAGTAATTAGTTGGTTTTCACTAACTAATACTTCACCTGTTTCAGGATGTTTTACAGTTTTTCTTGCAAAACGTCCAACAAGACGATCATATAATGACTCAATTACTTCATTACCCTCTTTAATCGCACCAATTAATAGACCACGATCTGTTCCACAATCATCTTCACGGACAATTACATCTTGTGCAACATCTACAAGACGACGTGTTAAGTAACCAGAATCGGCAGTTTTAAGTGCTGTATCGGCAAGACCTTTACGCGCACCATGCGTAGAGATGAAGTACTCAAGTACTGTTAAACCTTCACGGAAACTTGATTTAATTGGAAGTTCGATAATACGACCAGATGGATTGGCCATCAGACCACGCATACCAGCAAGCTGAGTAAAGTTCGATGCGTTACCACGGGCACCGGAATCACTCATCATGAAGATTGGGTTGCGTTTATTCAAGGATTTCATCAGTTTTCCTTGGATAACATCTTTTGCATTACTCCAAATAGAGATAACGCGATCGTAACGTTCTTCTTCCGTGATTAAACCGCGACGGAATTGTTTAATTACATTATCTACTTTTGCTTGTGCTTCATGGAGAATTTCATCTTTTTCGCCTAATACAAGAATGTCAGATACCCCAACTGTAATACCAGCTTTTGTAGAGTACTTAAATCCTAAGTTTTTCATGCGGTCAAGCATGCGAGATGTTTCCGTAATTTGGAAACGCTTGAATACTTCCGCAATGATGTTACCAAGGATCTTCTTGCTAAATGGCGCCACTTCTTCGCGACTAGCAATAATTTCTTTAATGTTCGCACCTTTTTCAACGAAATACTCCGCTGGTGTTTCTTTTTCAAGGTTTGAGTTTGTCGGTTCATTAATATAAGGGAACGACTCTGGTAAGATTTCGTTAAATATTAATTTACCAACTGTTGTTAATAGAAGCTTACCTTTTTGCTCTTCAGTAAATGTTACATTATTTACTGAACTTGCAGCAACTGCAACACGTGTGTGCAGATGTACATATCCATTTTGGTATGCAAGTATTGCTTCGTTTGCATCTTTGAAGACCATACCTTCACCGATTGCGCCTTCACGCTCAAGTGTTAAGTAGTAGTTACCTAATACCATATCCTGAGATGGAGTAACAACTGGTTTTCCGTCTTTTGGATTCAAGATGTTTTGTGCCGCTAACATAAGAATACGAGCTTCTGCTTGTGCCTCTGATGATAACGGTACGTGAACTGCCATTTGGTCACCGTCAAAGTCCGCGTTGTATGCAGTACATACAAGTGGGTGAAGACGAATTGCGCGACCTTCTACTAATGTAGGTTCAAACGCCTGGATACCAAGACGGTGAAGTGTTGGTGCGCGGTTTAGAAGTACTGGATGCTCTTTGATCACAGATTCTAAAACGTCCCAAACTTCAGGTTGTACACGCTCGATTTTACGTTTAGCACTCTTAATGTTGTGTGCTAAACCTTTTCCAACTAACTCTTTCATAACGAAAGGCTTAAACAATTCAAGCGCCATTTCTTTCGGTAATCCACATTGGTACATCTTTAAGTTCGGTCCTACAACGATTACAGAACGGCCAGAGTAGTCAACACGTTTACCTAATAAGTTTTGACGGAAACGTCCTTGTTTACCTTTAAGCATGTGAGATAGTGATTTTAATGGACGGTTACCTGGTCCAGTAACTGGACGGCCACGGCGACCATTATCGATTAATGCGTCTACAGCTTCTTGTAACATACGTTTTTCGTTTTGAACGATGATGCTTGGTGCACCTAAGTCCAATAGACGTTTTAAACGATTATTACGGTTAATTACACGACGGTATAAGTCGTTTAAGTCAGAAGTAGCAAAACGTCCACCATCCAACTGTACCATTGGGCGTAGTTCTGGCGGGATAACTGGAAGAACATCTAGGATCATCCAAGATGGGTGATTTCCAGAGTTACGGAATGCTTCTAATACTTCTAGACGTTTAATAGCACGAGTACGGCGTTGTCCTTGCGCTGTTTTTAATTCTTCTTTTAAGAAGTCTACTTCTTTATCTAAATCGATGTCTTGTAGTAGCTTTTTAATCGCTTCCGCACCCATAGCAGCTTGGAATGTGCTACCATATCGATCACGATATGCACGGTATTCTTTTTCAGAAAGTAATTGCTTCTTATCAAGTGGTGTATCTCCACTTTCTGTTACAACATAAGAAGCGAAATAAATTACTTCTTCAAGCGCGCGAGGGGACATGTCTAAGACAAGTCCCATGCGGCTCGGGATACCTTTGAAATACCAAATATGAGATACAGGAGCAGCTAATTCGATATGACCCATACGTTCACGACGAACTTTTGCACGCGTTACTTCAACGCCACATCGATCACAAACTACACCTTTATAACGTACACGTTTGTATTTTCCGCAATGACATTCCCAGTCCTTTTGTGGTCCGAAAATACGCTCACAGAACAAGCCATCTTTTTCAGGCTTTAACGTACGATAGTTAATTGTTTCTGGTTTCTTAACTTCACCGTATGACCAAGAACGAATCTTGTCAGGTGAAGCAAGTCCAATCTTCATATATTCAAAGTTATTTACATCTATCAAGGGGCCTACCTCCCTTTTAGTCTACAGGTTATCCCAATTATTCTTTAGTTGTCTCAACTTCGACATTCAATTTATCTGCTGATTGATGATCATCGTCATCTTCTGTATCACGCATTTCGATTTCTTTATCGTCGCTAGACATCATTTTAACGTCCATACCTAAACTTTGCAGCTCTTTAATCAATACTTTGAATGATTCAGGAACGCCTGGTTCTGGAACATTTTCGCCTTTAACAATTGCTTCATACGTCTTAACACGCCCAACAACATCATCAGACTTCACTGTTAAGATTTCTTGAAGAGTATAAGCAGCACCGTAAGCTTCAAGTGCCCAAACCTCCATCTCACCGAAACGCTGTCCACCGAACTGAGCTTTACCTCCAAGAGGCTGCTGCGTTACAAGTGAGTATGGTCCAGTAGAACGAGCATGAAGTTTATCGTCAACCATGTGCGCAAGTTTGATCATATACATGACACCAACAGATACGCGGTTATCGAATGGTTCACCAGTACGTCCGTCATACAGGATTGTTTTCGCGTCATTTGCCATACCAGCTTCTTCAATCGTGCCCCAAACATCTTCCTCACGAGCACCATCGAATACTGGTGTTGCAATGTGAATACCAAGGTATCTTGCTGCCATACCAAGATGAAGCTCTAATACCTGACCGATATTCATACGAGATGGTACCCCTAATGGGTTTAACATGATATCGATTGGCGTACCGTCTGGTAAGTAAGGCATATCTTCTTCTGGTAAAATACGAGAGATAACACCTTTGTTACCGTGACGTCCGGCCATCTTGTCACCTTCAGAGATTTTACGTTTTTGAACGATATATGCACGTACAAGTTGATTCACGCCTGGTGGCAATTCATCGCCATCTTCACGGTTGAATACTTTTACGTCTAAGATAATACCGCCACCACCGTGTGGTACACGTAGTGATGTATCACGTACTTCACGTGCTTTTTCTCCAAAGATAGCATGTAATAGACGTTCTTCAGCTGTTAATTCTGTTACACCTTTAGGTGTTACTTTACCAACAAGTAAATCTCCATCTTTTACTTCCGCACCAACGCGAATGATACCGCGCTCGTCAAGGTTGCGTAATGCATCTTCCCCAACGTTTGGAATATCACGTGTAATTTCTTCTGGTCCAAGCTTCGTATCACGAGCTTCTGACTCATATTCTTCAATATGAATAGAAGTGTACACATCGTCTTTTACAAGGCGCTCACTCATAATGATCGCATCCTCGTAGTTATAACCGTCCCAAGTCATGAAGCCAACAAGCACGTTACGTCCAAGTGCTAGTTCACCTAATTCCATAGAAGGACCATCCGCAAGAATCTCACCTTTTACAACTTCATTTCCAACACTTACGATTGGACGTTGATTGTAGCAAGTTCCTTGGTTAGAACGAATGAATTTTTGCATTTTGTAGCGATCTAAGTCGCCTTTTACTGTTTGACCGTCAACTTCTACATAGCGACGTACCCAAACTTCACGTGCTTCTACGCGTTCAACAACACCAGGATGTTTACAGATTACTGCAGCACCTGAGTCTTTTGCTGATACGTACTCCATACCTGTACCTACAATCGGAGATTCCGGATTCATTAACGGAACCGCCTGACGTTGCATGTTCGCTCCCATAAGTGCGCGGTTAGAGTCATCGTTTTCTAAGAACGGAATACAAGCTGTCGCTGCCGACACTACTTGTTTTGGAGATACATCCATGTAGTCGATGCGTTCTTTATTTGTGACAATGTTTTCACCACGGAAACGAGCTACGATATCTTCGCTAAGGAATTCTCCTTCTTCAGATAATTTCATATTCGCTTGGGCTACAACATAATTATCTTCTTCATCTGCTGTTAAGTAATCAACCTGCCCTGTTACAAGACCAGATTCTGGATCAACACGACGGTATGGTGTTTCAATGAAACCAAACTCATTTACTTTCGCGAACGATGATAATGAGTTAATCAAACCGATGTTTGGTCCCTCTGGTGTTTCAATCGGACACATACGACCATAGTGAGAGTAGTGAACGTCACGTACTTCAAAGCCTGCGCGCTCACGCGTTAAACCACCGGGTCCTAATGCAGATAGTCTTCGTTTGTGAGTTAACTCTGCTAATGGGTTTGTTTGATCCATGAACTGAGATAACTGAGAACTTCCGAAGAATTCTTTAATAGATGCAATAACCGGGCGAATGTTAATTAACGCTTGTGGTGTAATTGCATTTGTATCTTGAATCGACATTCTCTCACGAACAACACGTTCCATACGAGAAAGACCGATACGGAATTGATTTTGTAATAGTTCTCCAACAGAACGCAGACGACGGTTTCCTAAATGGTCGATATCATCTGTATCCCCCACTTTGTATAGTAGGTTGAAGAAGTAACTGATAGAAGCAAGGATATCACCTGGTGTGATGTGTTTTACATCACGAGTAATATTTGCATTACCAATTACATTAATTACGCGTTCGCCTTCTGACTCAGGAGCATAAATCTTAATAGATTGCAGCTCAACATCGCCTTCTACCACTCCACCCATTGGTTTCGCTGTTTTGAATCCAATGTTTTTCTCTAAGTAAGGTAAAATGCGATCAAGTGTACGACGATCTAAGATTGTTCCTTCCGCCGCTAAAATTTCACCAGTTTCTGGATCCACTAATGTTTCAGCTAAACGTTGATTAAACAATCTGTTTTTAATGTGTAACTTCTTGTTGATCTTATAGCGACCTACATTTGCTAAATCGTAGCGCTTTGGATCGAAGAAACGAGACACAAGTAAGCTCTTGGCATTTTCTACTGTTGGTGGTTCACCAGGACGTAGACGCTCATAAATTTCAAGCAATGCTTTCTCTGTGCTATCTGTGTTGTCTTTTTCTAATGTGTTGCTTAAGTATTCGTTATCACCTAAAAGCTCGGTGATTTCTTGATCAGAGCCAAACCCTAATGCGCGTAACAAAACAGTTACAGGAAGTTTACGCGTACGGTCAATACGCACATATACAACATCCTTAGCATCTGTTTCATACTCTAACCAAGCTCCGCGGTTTGGAATTACAGTAGCAGTAAAACCACGTTTTCCGTTTTTATCCACTTTGCCACTATAGTATACGCTTGGAGAGCGAACTAACTGGGAAACGATAACACGTTCTGCACCGTTAATTACGAATGTTCCAGTCTCTGTCATGAGTGGGAAATCTCCCATGAACACATCTTGTTCTTTTACTTCACCAGTTTCCTTGTTGATTAGACGCACTTTTACACGAAGTGGTGCTGCATACGTCACATCACGCTCTTTGCATTCGTCTACAGAGTATTTAGGTTCACCTAAGCTGTAGTCGATAAATTCAAGCGATAGATTTCCCGTAAAGTCTTCGATCGGAGAAATGTCCTGGAACATTTCTCGCAAACCCTCATCAAGAAACCACTGATAAGAAGAGGTTTGAATTTCGATAAGATTTGGTAACTCTAATACTTCACTAATACGGGCATAACTTCTTCGTTGGCGGTGGCGTCCGTATTGAACTAGTTGACCTGTCAACTGCTTCACCCCTCAAATCATGAGTATTATAAATGCACAAAAAAATTTGTGCAAAATCACAAATAAATACAACTACTGCTATTAGCGTAGTTTTTTTCTCTTAAAGATAAATACGTTGAGTCTTTCTACCTGCTCAAAAAAGAAAAATGGCTTCTATAAGAAAACCATCATTCTGTTTCATAATCTGCTGATTTTACTATCTTTTCCAAGAGAAACAAAAATATACATCTTTCTCAACGCAGAAAATCATATATTGGCATTGTATAATGTTAACATAGCCAAAAATAACCGTCAACGTTTTTTTGATTTTATGATATAATATCCTTTTTTCTTTTCTACAACTTCGACTTCAGAAAATACTTCTTCTAGTTTCTTCAGTGCAGATGGTGCACCTTGCTTCTTTTGAATAACAATCCACAACTCTCCACCTGGAACTAAATAATCTACAGCCTTTTCTAAAATCTCATGCACGATATCTTTACCTGCACGAATTGGAGGATTAGATAGAATAGCAGCATACATACCATCTACATTTTCATAGACGCTACTTTGAAAAATGTGTACATTTCCAACTCTATTATTAGCGGCATTTTCTTTCGCAAGCTCAAGCGCCCTTTCATTCACATCCACCATGTGAACTTTACGGTCTTGAAACTCTTTCGCCAACGATAAACCAATTGGTCCATATCCACAACCTACGTCTAATATATCACCTTTAATATCTGGCACTTGAAACGCTTCAATTAAAAGACGAGAACCAAAGTCCACTTCGTTTTTCGAGAACACCCCACGGTCAGATAAGAAAGTAAACTGAGATCCACGAAGTGTAAATTCCCATCGCTTTCGATCACTTTTACTAGAAGGGTCGTTAGAAAAATAATGGTCTGCCATATGGCCACCTCTTTTCTTTACAGTTAAAAAAAAAGCTCGCATGAGAGCGAGCTTTTTTAAAGCATCAAAAGTTAATTACTTAACTTCTACAGCAGCGCCAACTTCTTCAAGTTTAGCTTTCATTTCTTCAGCTTCCTCTTTAGAAACGCCTTCTTTGATTGCTTTTGGAGTGTTGTCAACTAATTCTTTAGCTTCTTTTAAGCCAAGACCAGTGATTTCACGTACAGCTTTGATAACTTTGATTTTTTGAGCGCCAGCACTTGCAAGTACTACGTCAAATTCAGTTTTCTCAGCAGCAGCTTCACCAGCGCCACCAGCTACAGCTACAGGAGCAGCAGCAGTTACGCCGAATTCTTCCTCGATAGCTTTTACTAAGTCGTTAAGTTCTAATACAGTCATAGATTTAACTGCTTCAATGATTTGTTCTTTAGTCATTGTAAATATCCTCCCTTAAATAGGTTTGTATTGTTTTATAGATAACAAGTAATTATCTTTTAAAAAATTAAGCGCCTTGCTCTTCCTTTTGTTCTGCAACTGCTTTAGTAGCAAGTGCAAGGTTACGGATTGGAGCTTGAAGAACGCTAAGAAGCATAGAAAGTAAGCCTTCACGTGATGGAAGAGTAGCGATAGCTTTAACCTCATCAAGTGTTACAAGTTTACCTTCGATTACACCAGCTTTAATTTCTAAAGCTTCATGTTTTGTAGCGAAGTCGTTTAATACTTTCGCAGGAGCAACTACATCCTCGTTACTGAACGCGATTGCGTTTGGTCCTGTTAAGAATTCGTTTAACTCAGCCATTTCAGCAGACTCTGCAGCACGACGAGTTAAAGAGTTTTTGTAAACTTTGAACTCAACGCCAGCTTCACGTAAGTTTTTACGTAATTCTGTTACTTCAGAAACTGTTAAACCACGGTAGTCAACAACGATTGTAGATTTACTTTCGCGAAGTTTGTCCGCGATTTCAGTTACAACTTGTTGTTTAGTTTCGATTACTTTGCTCATGTTATTACACCTCCTGTAGATTATATAGAAGATGTACCGAAAGTGCACTAAAAACCTCCATGCCCAACTTGTAGACATGGAGGCATATAGTCACAGAAAAAAATTCCGTTTCGTATATTAACACCTAGGTAGGAAATTAAGTCTATTGACACCTACTGTCTACGGTACACTAATTAAATTCACAACATAAATGATTATATAAAAACTTCTTTATGAAGTCAACTTCCAAATTTTACGCTAATGTAGAAACGTCTACACGCACGCCAGGTCCCATTGTAGAAGCAACTGTTACGTTCTTCATGTAAGTACCTTTTGCAGCAGCTGGCTTAACTTTTTGTAAAGTGTCAGCAATTGTTCCGAAGTTTTCTACTAATTTAGCATCTTCGAAAGATACTTTACCGATTGGAACGTGGATGTTACCAGCTTTATCAACGCGGTATTCAACTTTACCAGCTTTGATTTCGTTAACAGCTTTAGTTACATCGAAAGTAACTGTTCCAGTTTTAGGGTTTGGCATTAAACCTTTAGGTCCTAATACGCGACCAAGTTTACCAACTTCACCCATCATGTCAGGAGTTGCTACTACTACATCGAAATCGAACCAACCTTGTTGGATTTTACCGATGTAATCAGCATCGCCTACGAAGTCAGCTCCAGCAGCTTCAGCTTCTTTAGCTTTTTCACCTTTAGCGAATACTAATACACGTTGTACTTTACCAGTACCGTGTGGAAGAACAACTGCACCACGGATTTGTTGGTCAGCTTTCTTAGGGTCAACACCTAAACGGAATGCAACTTCTACAGTCGCATCAAATTTAGCTGTGTTTGTTTTCTTTACTAATTCTACTGCTTCTGTTGCAGAGTAAGCAGTTGCACGATCAACAAGCTTTGCAGCTTCTACGTACTTTTTACCTCTTTTAGCCATTTTTATTTCCTCCTCGAATGTGGTTTTAGCGGAATAACCTCCCACGTTTACGCTTATTTTCAGGTATAACCTGAGGATGCGCGCCATCCATTTATTTAAAAACGATAATCATTTACGATAATAAAGGTTGCGAATTGGAATTCCAGACCCGCAACCTTTTTAAAAAAACAAATCGAATTAGTCTTCGATAACGATGCCCATACTGCGTGCAGTACCTTCAACCATACGCATTGCAGCTTCTACACTAGCAGCGTTTAGGTCAGGCATTTTAGTTTCAGCGATTTCGCGTACTTTATCACGCTTAACAGTTGCCACTTTATTACGGTTTGGTTCACCAGAACCAGACTCAATACCAGCTACTTTCTTAAGAAGAACAGCAGCAGGAGGAGTTTTAGTAATGAAAGTGAATGAACGGTCCTCAAATACCGTAATTTCAACAGGGATGATAAGACCAGCTTGATCAGCTGTACGAGCGTTAAACTCTTTACAGAAGCCCATGATGTTAACACCTGCTTGTCCTAATGCTGGACCAACTGGTGGAGCTGGGTTAGCTTTACCTGCAGGAATTTGAAGCTTTACCATTTTAATTACCTTTTTAGCCACGAGACACACCTCCTTAAGTCCGTGATGTGGTCAATTGGACAGTGATTTGCCCTCCCACGTCATATTTTATCTGTAAGGATAAAATCTTTCAAAAAACGTCTCCGATAACGAAGACGTACTGACTTAAAAGATATTATCACTTTTTACAATTCATTTCAAGTTTCATTTTATAATTTTTCAATTTGATGGAAGTCAAGCTCAACTGGAGTCTCGCGACCAAACATGTCCACAAGCACGCTAACCTTTTTCTTCTCCACATCAATTTCTTCAATAGCACCTGTATAATCTGCGAATGGCCCCTCATTTACACGCACTGTCTCATGAAGTTCAAAGTCGAAATCAACCACTTCGTTGTCCATTCCCATATGCTTCATAATGGTAACCACTTCCTCTTCTAATAGAGGTGACGGTTTAGATCCAGAACCAGAAGAACCAACGAACCCAGTTACACCTGGCGTGTTACGTACAACATACCAAGAGTCATCAGTCATGATTAATTCTACTAATACATAACCTGGGAACACTTTTCTTTTCATTAATTTTTCTTTACCGTTTTTCATTTCTACTTCTACTTCTTCCGGGACAACAACACGGAAAATTTTATCTTGCATACCCATTGATTCTACACGTTTCTCTAGGTTTGCTTTTACTTTATTTTCATATCCAGAATAAGTATGGACAACATACCAACTTTTTTCCATTCATTTAGGACGAGCGTCCTTCCCTCCCTGACGTACATTTTTTTGCGCAAATGAAAAAACCCGTTCACCGGGCTTTTACACAGTTCTTATAAATAACATTATATCATGGATAAGTGCTTCTTATTCAAGAATTAACCAAGAATTAACCGAATTAAAGAAGAAATGCCCATATCAACCACTGCGAAGAAAATCGCAAAGAAGACAACTGTAGCGATAACAGTCGCTGTTGAACGGAGTAATTCATCTTTTTTAGGCCAACTTACTTTTTTCATTTCGCGACCTACATCGCCGAAAAAGTTCGTTAAACGCATCTACGGGACCTCCAGTGTATTATTTCAATTATTTATTTTGTTTCCTTGTGAACTGTATGCTGATTGCATGTTTTACAAAACTTCTTTATTTCAAGTCGCTCTACTGAGCTCGTATCTTTCATCGTAGAGTAGTTTCGATTTTTACACTCTTCACATGAGAGTACAACTTTTTTCCTCATTAGTTACACCAACCTTGTAACATTATGTCCCTAAAAATGTATCATACAACAAAAGACAATGTCAATGACATGCCTTTTGCACTCTCTACAAAAAGAAAACAGGTGATTTTTTACACCTGTAGCATTTGTTATGAATTTAAAGTGGTACTCTCTCTCATTTCCATATATCGTTCCAATTTCCGCTTCACCCTCTGTAAAGCGTTATCAATAGATTTCACGTGTCTATTTAACTGTTCTGAAATCTCTTGATAAGAACGACCATCTAGATATAAAGAAAGCACTTTCCTTTCTAAATCGCTTAATAATTCAGATATTTTAGATTCTATGTCTGTATATTCTTCCTGACTTATAATCATTTCTTCAGGATCCGTTACCTTCGCTTCCGAAATAACATCTAATAATGTCCGATCAGATTCCTCATCATAAATCGGCTTATCTAAAGACACATATGAATTTAACGGAATATGTTTTTGCCTTGTTGCTGTTTTAATAGCGGTAATAATTTGCCGAGTGATACACAGTTCAGCAAATGCTTTGAATGAAGACAGCTTGTCCTCTTTATAATCACGAATCGCTTTAAACAATCCAATCATACCTTCTTGAACAATATCTTCTCGATCGGCACCCACTAAGAAATAAGATCTTGATTTCGCGCGAACAAAGTTCTTATATTTGTGAATCAAATATTCTAGAGCGTCAGTATTACCTTTTCGAACTAACTCAACGATTGCCTCATCCTCTAAATCACGAAATGTAACGTCGCCTACACTTACGAAGCCTGCTTCCACCTTGATCCCTCCGACCGCTATTTATTTAGCAATATTATACAGTAAAAAGATAAAGAGCGTCAATGCTTCAACGCTCTCCTCTTCTTAATTTTTCTAATTTTTCTGTAATATCTTTACTAAATATCTTTCGCATGGCGGGTTGCTTTTCTTTTGTGTCTTGTGTACGCCTTCTTACTTGTTGCTCCATCGCTTGTACTTCCAACTCTAATTCACGTGCAGATTTCCGAAGAGCACCTTGCGCAAATATAACCCATTGTTCCGTATAATCAGAAGTCGCAACATATATTTGCGTATTTATATTTCTAAGCTCAATCGCAAGCTGCTCTATCTTTTCATCTGCAGTTTGATTCTTCCTCGTGAATATGACTTCCACGCGCGATTGTTTCATCTTTTTTTCAATACCTTGGACTGTATAAGCATCAAAGACTATCATTACCTTTGTACCTGTGTATCCTTGGTAATCCGCCATCTTATCAATCAGTGCATCTCTTGATGATTGCAAATCTACATCCCGTAGTTTCTTCAAGTCTCCCCAAGCTCCGATAATGTTGTAACCGTCAACGATTAAAATATCGTTCATTTTTTATTTACCAATTTCGTGACGCTTACGATATACCTCATACATTAACAAACTTGCGGCTACTGAAGCATTTAAGGATGTAACTTTACCGACCATCGGTAAAGTAATTAAGAAATCACATTTTTCACCAATAATACGACTCATACCTTTTCCTTCACTTCCAATTACTAATCCAATTGGCATTTTACCATCTAAATTACGGTAATCCGTTTTCCCTTTTGCATCTGTACCAGCAATCCAAAGTCCACGTTCTTTTAATTCATCGATTGTACGAGATAAATTCGTTACACGTGCAACAGGAATATATTCAATCGCTCCAGTCGATGCTTTCGCAACTGATGCAGTAAGTCCCACAGCTCTTCTTTTCGGAATAATAATTCCATGAGCTCCCGTTGCATCCGCAGTACGCATAATAGAACCTAGATTATGCGGGTCTTCAATTTCATCTAAAATTAAGAAGAACGGATCTTCGTTACGCTTCTCTGCTACTTTAAATAGATCTTCTAGCTCAGCGTATTGATATGCAGCCACTTGAGCAATTACACCTTGATGGTTCCCCTCAACTAATTGATCTAACTTCTTCTTTGGTGCATGTTGTAAAATAATCTTATTTTCTTTCGCTAGTGCTAGTACAATTTGTATTTGTCCTTTGGCAGCACCTTCCGCGATCAAAATTTTATTAATATCTCTTCCTGAGCGTAACGCTTCAATTACAGGGTTACGTCCGATAATATATTCACTACTCATGATGATGTGCCCCCTTCCTTTTCTTCTAAAACAGAAATTGCCTTATATACAATTTCGTCTAATCTTTCACGATTATTTAATAAGTGATGATAGCCAATTAGCGCTTCAAAGGCTGTACTATATCGATATGTTTGTACATCAGTATTCTTCGGGACAGTACCTGAATTTGCATTACGCCCTCTTCTTAGTACCGCCTCTTCTTCCTCTGTTAAAAATGCCGTCTCTAATAAATGATAAACAACTTTCGCCTGTGCTTTTGCCGAAACAAAGCTTGTCCCTAATCGATGTAATTGATTAGGACGAACTTTCCCTTTTTGAAGTAGGTGATAGCGGATATATTGTTCATATACCGCATCACCCATATATGCTAACGCTAAGCTGTTTAATTGCTTTGCATCAATCATTCTTATCCTCTTTTCCATCTTGTACCTTGAGCGGTATCTTCTAAAATAATATTACGGTCTTTTAAATCATCGCGAATTTGATCTGATAATGCAAAATCACGATTTTTACGAGCTTCAATGCGCTTTTGAATAAGTACCTCAATTTCTTCATCAAGCAACTCTTCTTGCGCTAATTCTAACCCTAAAATATCAAATAATGTTTCAAGTTGTTTTACGTATGCTTCAATTACAACTGTAGACGTATGTTCTTCCAGTAAATATTGATTTGCATGATTTGCTACATTATATAACTCAGTGATTGCATTAGCAGTGTTGAAGTCATCATTCATTGCTTCTTCAAATGCAGTCTGGAATTTTTCCAGTTCTGCTAACCATTTCTCATTATGATCTGTTAAATCAGTACTACTTTCCATACGGTGTTTTAAATTACCGTAAGCCGTTTTAATTCTTTCCAGTCCGTTATTTGTACTTTGTAGTAAATCCTCACTGAAATTAATTGGGTGACGGTAATGTACCGATAGCATAAAGAATCTAATTAGCTGTGGATCATATTGCTTAATGATATCGTGAACTAAAATGAAGTTCCCCAGTGACTTAGACATCTTCTCATTATTAATATTAATATATCCATTGTGCATCCAATAACGTGCAAATGTTTTTCCTGTTAACGCCTCAGACTGCGCAATTTCATTCTCATGATGAGGAAATGCCAAGTCTTGACCACCAGCATGAATATCGATTGTATCTCCTAAGTATTTACGCGCCATTGCCGAGCATTCAATATGCCAGCCTGGACGACCTTTCCCCCAAGGGCTTTCCCAGAAGATTTCTCCTTCTTTCGCAGCTTTCCATAAAGCAAAATCAAGAGGGTCTTGTTTCTTTTCTCCTACTTCAATGCGTGCACCGTGACGTAAGTCGGCGATCGGTTGATGCGATAATTTACCGTATCCTTCAAATTCCTTCGTTCTAAAGTACACATCACCTTCTGATTCATATGCATATCCTTTATTCACAAGTTCTTGAATAAATTCAATAATGATATCCATATTTTCCGTTACACGCGGATGAACTGTTGCATGTTTGCAACCTAGTGCCGTTACATCTTCAAAATACGCTTCAACGAAACGGTCAGCAATTGTCGGCACATCTTCACCTAATTCATTTGCTGCTTTAATTAATTTATCATCTACGTCAGTAAAGTTAGATACATACTGCACATCATACCCTTTATATTCTAAATAACGGCGTACCGTATCAAATACCATAGGTGGTCTTGCATTCCCAATGTGAATATAGTTATAAACTGTAGGTCCACACACATACATCTTTACCTTATTTTCTTCTAATGGAGTAAACTCTTCCTTTTGACGCGTTAACGTATTATAAATGTGAATAGTCATTTTTATCCTTCCTTTCTACCTTTACTTCAAGTTGTTTTTTCAATTTATCAAGTTCTACTTCCATGACCTTTAACTTATCAAAAATTGGGTCTGGAAGGTCAGAATGATTTAATTCTTGACCGATCTTTACTCCATTTTGAATAACGACTCGGCCAGGTATACCTACAACTGTAGAATGTGCAGGCACTTCTTTTAATACGACAGACCCTGCTCCAATTTTAGAATTCTCTCCAACTGTAATAGAACCTAGTACTTTAGCACCTGTTGCAATTAATACATTATCCTGAATTGTAGGATGCCTCTTCCCCTTTTCTTTACCCGTACCACCTAATGTAACACCTTGATAGATCGTTACATTATCACCAATTTCGCACGTTTCTCCAATTACAACCCCCATTCCATGGTCTATGAAAAAACGACGACCAATTGTTGCTCCTGGATGAATCTCAATACCAGTAAAGAAACGACTAACTTGCGAGATCCAACGTGCAATAAAGAAGAAATTCTTTTTATAAAAAGCATGTGCAATTCGATGGGCCCAAACTGCATGTAATCCAGAGTAAGTCAAAATGACTTCGAAATAACTTCTTGCCGCTGGATCCTGTTCAAAAACGACTTCAATATCTTCCCGAAGCCTCTTAAACATCGATGTTCCCTCCCCTTTATGGGCTGCTTTTTCGAGTGAACTAACTCCCTTTACTCCCTACTTATCCCCCTAAATCTTTATACACAGGGATAAAACTTATACTCATATCCACTTTTACGGTATAAAAAAAGACGCCTCTGTCATATTGACAGAGACGCCTTATAAGCGCGGTTCCACTCTGTTTAGGCTAAAAAAAGCCTCAAACTCATCTCTGATAACGGTGTACACCGCTTCTGCTTACTTTACGCCCTAAGACGTTTCATAAAACAATTCGCTGTTCAGCAGAAGACTCGAAGGGGCATTTCAAAAATCCGCTTATAAACCACTTCCAGCCTAAAGGTGGTTCTCTCTGTAAAAAGCCTGATTTTCTACTTCTCCTTCTCGTCGCTTTTCCTTATTAGGTTTTAAGTATACTTATTATATTTCTAAATCTAGAAAATGTTAACCAATTACTTTTTGAAGACGATTTAAAACTTTTTCTTTTCCAAGAAGTGCAATAGCATTAGGAAGCTCTGGGCCATGTGTTTGACCAGTAGTTGCAACACGGATTGGCATAAATAAGTTTTTACCTTTATGACCTGTTTCCTTTTGCACTGCTTTAATAGCCGCCTTAATTGCTGCTGGTTCCATCGCTTCTAGTGCTTCTACTTGACCCGCAAATGCACGAAGTACTTCTGGTACTTGTTCACCTTTTAATACTTCTTGTCCTTCTTCTTCATAATCAACATGATCTTTGAAGAACATTTCAGAAAGCTCTACAATTTCAGCTCCAAAACTCATTTGTTCATGATATAACGCAATTACATCACGAATCCAAGCTTGTTCTTGTTCACTTAAAGTTTCACCTATACGTCCAGCTTTCACTAGATGCGGTAAACTTAACTCTACCACCATATCTAAGTCTTGCTTTTTCATATATTGGTTGTTCATCCATTTTAGTTTTTGAGAATCAAATAATGCAGGCGATTTTGATAAACGAGCTGCATCGAACATTTTGATAAACTCATCTTGAGAGAAGATTTCCTCTTCTCCTACTGGCGACCAACCTAATAGTGCAATAAAGTTAAAGATTGCTTCTGGAAGATATCCAAGCTCTTTATATTGCTCAATAAATTGAATAATAGATTCATCACGCTTACTTAACTTTTTACGGCTTTCGTTTACAATTAAAGTCATATGACCAAATTGCGGAATATCCCAACCGAAAGCTTCGTAAATCATCATTTGTTTTGGCGTATTTGAAATATGATCATCACCACGAAGTACATGTGTAATCTCCATTAAGTGATCATCTACTGCTACCGCAAAGTTATAAGTTGGAATTCCATCTTTTTTCACGATAACGAAATCACCGAAATCATTTGAATGGAATGCAACTTCATCTTTTACGATATCTTTAAACGTGTAGTCGCGATCAACCGGTACACGGAAACGAATACTCGGAATGCGGCCTTCAGCCTCAAATCCCTTCATTTGCTCCTCAGTTAAATCACGGTGGTTTCCAGCATAACGCGGTGTTTCACCACGAGAGATTTGACCTTCACGCTCTGCTTCTAGCTCTTCTTCTGTCATATAACATTTGTAAGCTAAACCGCGCTCTAATAAATCTTCATATAATTTTTTATAAATATCTAAACGCTCTGTTTGACGATATGGTCCAAATTCACCACCAACATCAACACCTTCATCCCAGTCCATACCGAGCCATTTCAAGTATTTTAATTGGCTTTCTTCTCCACCAGCAACATTACGTTTCACATCAGTATCTTCAATACGAATAATAAACTTACCATCTTGATGACGAGCAAATAAATAATTAAATAATGCCGTACGCGCATTTCCGATATGTAAGTGTCCTGTTGGACTTGGCGCATAGCGCACTCTCACTTGCTTTTCCATAATTGGTACACCTTCCATTCTTAATGTCAACACATTCTATAATTGTACACCAAAAAAATGTGATTATCCATCTTACGAATTAAAAACCATTATTTTTTCTGTAATAAAACAACTGCTTGAGAAGCAATTCCTTCTTCTCTACCTGTAAATCCTAATTTTTCTGTTGTTGTTGCTTTTACATTGATATTGTCAATAGACGTTTCTAATAGTTCACTAATACGTTTACGCATACTTTCAATATGTGGTGCCATCTTTGGCTTTTGAGCAATAATTGTACAATCTAGATTCCCTAACTCGTAACCTTGTTCACGTACAAATTCCCAAACCTTTTGCAGCAATACAGCTGAATCAGCATCTTTAAAAGCAGGATCTGTATCAGGGAAGTGCTTTCCAATATCCCCAGCTGCAATTGCACCTAAACATGCATCCGCAATCGTATGTAACAATACGTCTGCATCTGAATGACCAATTAATCCTTTCTCATGAGGAATTGTAATTCCACCAATAATTAACGGTCTACCTTCCGCAAACTCATGCACATCAAAACCTTGTCCAATTCGAAACATTTTTTACATCCTCCTCAAGCTAAACTACAGAGCTTTATGATTCTATATTATATCGCTATCCTTATAAAGAAAAGCCCGGCTGTTGCCGAGCTTTTTTTCGCTATAATCATCACTGTCATTTCTTTTGAACATGAAGGAAACTTTCAGCAATTAATAAATCCTCTGGAGTCGTCACTTTAATATTATAGTAACTCCCCTCTACTACACCTACTTGCTTCCCGATACGTTCTACGAGACTTGCATCATCTGTACCAAGGAAACAACCCTGTTTTGCACTTCTATGAGCTTCTAACAAAAGAGAAACAGCGAACCCTTGTGGTGTTTGTACAGCTTTAAGCTGAGATCTTTCTACCGTTTCGACAACGATACCCTGCTCTACTTTCTTAACTGTATCTTTCACTGGTACCGCACAAATGGACGCTCCATATTTTTCCGCTGCAGTTAATACATCTTGAATCACTTTATTCGTTACAAATGGACGCGCGCCGTCATGTACAAGAACATACTCAACATCACTAGTATACTGAATGGCGTTATATACACTATCTTGTCTTTCGGCTCCGCCCTGAATAAATTGTACTGGCTTTTCAATTGGATACTTTTGCATTAATTCTTCAAAATACGGACGTTCTTCTTCGTTAATTGCCATAATAATACTTTTGCATGCTTTATCTTTTTCAAAAGCACGTAACGTATGCACAATAATCGGTACTTCATTAATAAGTAAAAACAACTTGTTTTTACCAGCACCCATCCGCTTACCTTGACCAGCTGCTGGAATAATTAATGTATACATATTAATAATCCTCTACTTATAATGCTTTTTCTAATAATTTACGTTTGGCGAAAATCATACGCCCAGCCGATGTTTGTAACACACTAGTAACGAGCACATTGAGTTGTGAACCCACATATTCTCTACCATCTTCTACTACAATCATCGTGCCATCATCTAAATATGCAACACCTTGATTTTGTTCTTTTCCATCTTTGACAACATAAACACTCAGTTCTTCACCTGGGAGTACAACAGGTTTAATTGCATTAGCTAAATCGTTAATATTTAACACCGTTACCCCTTGTAATTCAGAAACTTTGTTTAAGTTGAAATCATTCGTTACTACCGTTCCACCAGTGATTTTCGCCAACTTTACAAGTTTGCTATCCACTTCTTGAATATCATCGAAATCGCCTTCATAAATTTCTACCGGAATCGGCATCTCTTTTTGAATACGATTTAAAATATCTAATCCTCTGCGACCACGATTACGCTTTAAAGCATCAGAAGAATCGGCAATGTGCTGAAGTTCTTCTAACACGAATTGTGGAATCACAATTGTTCCTTCTAAAAACTTTGTTTGGCAAATATCAGCAATACGCCCATCGATAATTACACTCGTATCGAGAATTTTCCAATGAGTTGTAGATTCTTCTACCTCAGTTTCTTCATTCTCACTATTATTATTTTTCTTCTTCCCACGTTGTGGTAATGTAAATAATCCTAGCAATTCATTCCTCTTTTTAAACCCTACTTGGAATCCTAAATATCCAAGCAAAAGAGTAAAGAACACTTGCAATACTGTACTAATAACTGGAATTGTAAATTCACGAATTGGTATTAAAATTAAATATGCAACAATAAGACCCGAGATTAACCCTAATGTACCAAATAAAACATCCGCTACAGGCGCCTTTACAAGAGCCTCTTCAATATGCTTAATAAGTTGAACAATATAATCTACAAGCCAAAATGTTGTTAAAAATAAAATAATTGCACCAATAATTGCTCGAACATACGATCCTTCCAATAAAGGAACAGCACCCATGTCTAATACATTAATAACTTTTGGGATTAAGTAAATCCCTAACGCTCCGCCAATTACTAGAAAGAAGAGCTGTACAATTCGTTTTAACATCCAACCACCTCCTACTCATTATTAACCATTGTTTCGCTAATCAAAACGCCGAATGCAAAAGCGGACGTGTTTTTTTATAAATAGTTTTATTTACCAATATACCATATCATATACCAAAAATGTTCTAGTGTCGTTATATTATAGAATCAATGTAATATTCTTAATTGTGTCTACTCATATAGAGATGCTCTTGGATTCTTTTTAGGCCTTCTCGTATTTTCTTCGCCCTGACTTCTCCAATTCCTTCCACATCATCCAATTCATTAATAGTTGCTCGACAAACACCTTGCAAAGTCTTAAATCGATTAATTAAATTTTCAATTATAAGTGGCGGAACGCGCGAAATTTTGCTTGTGATTCGGTATCCTCTCGGCGTCACACTTTCTTCTAAACTCATTTGTCCTGGGTAGCCAAGCAATTTAACTAAATCGCTATCCTCTAGAAGTTGTGTATTCGCAAGATCTTGTAACTTTTTCAAAATTTGATGATGGTCTTGTGTTTTTTCTTGATAATAATCTTTAATTAATAACGCTGCCTCTGCCTCTAAATCAGCTAGTAGTTCTGTAAGTTGTAAACGAATTAACCTACCTTCTGTTCCTAGCTCATGAATATAGCTCAATATTTCATTTTTAATACGCAGTACCATTTCAACACTATGTAACACATGAACCACCTCGGACATTGTAACGACTTCTTCAAATTCTAGAATGCCCAAATTTGTAATACCATCATTCCATACAGCCTTATATTTTTCTAACGTTTGAATAGCTTGGTTTGCCTTCGTTAAAATAACACCTATATCCTTTAGTGTATAACGTAAATTCCCTTGATATAGTGTAATTACGTTACGTCTTTGTGAAATAGCTACAACGAGACTACCTGTCTGCTTTGCTACACGCTCTGCCGTCCGGTGGCGCATACCTGTTTCAATAGAATCAATAGATGCCTCTGGAACTAACTGTGCATTTGCAATTAAAATTTTACTTCCAGTTTCATTTAAAATAAGTGCCCCATCCATTTTTGCTAATTCGTATAAACTAGCAGGAGAGAATGCACAATTAATGTGAAATCCCCCATCAACAATACTTTTAATTTGTTCATTATATCCAAGAACAATTAGTCCCCCTGTTTGTGCGCGAAGCACATTATCTATCCCTTCGCGCAGTGGTGTTCCTGGGGCCACGAGCTGTAAAATATTAATCATACTTTTGACACGTTGCTTGTTTTCTTCCATAGCCTAGCCTCCTAATGTCAAACGAAGCGCTTCCCCTAAATTAGATACACCTACTACCTCAATCCCATCCGGAATTGTCCATCCCCCCAAATTTTTTCTAGGAATAATAGCACGTTGAAATCCTAATTTAGCTGCTTCTTGTACACGTTGTTCAATTCTTGATACCCTTCTTATTTCTCCAGTTAATCCTACTTCTCCTATTACTGCATCAGTTGGTGTCGTAGATTTATCTCTAAAACTTGAAGCAATACTTAAAGCCACAGCTAAATCAATTGCTGGTTCATCTAATTTCAAGCCACCTGCTACTTTTAAATATGCGTCTTGGTTTTGCAATAATAAACCTGTTCTTTTTTCTAGCACTGCCATAATAAGCGATACACGGTTATGATCAATTCCCGTCGCCATTCTTCGAGGGTTTCCAAAACTAGTAGGGGAGATTAATGCTTGTATTTCTACTAAAACCGGTCTTGTTCCTTCCATTGAGGCAACTACTGTTGATCCTGCGACTCCAACGGGTCTTTCCTCAAGAAAAATTTCAGAAGGGTTTAAGACTTCCGCAAGACCAAGCTCTTTCATTTCAAAAATACCCATTTCATTCGTGGAACCAAAACGATTCTTCACAGCTCGCAAAATACGATATGTATGATGACGATCTCCTTCAAAGTAAAGAACTGCATCGACCATATGTTCTAACATACGAGGTCCTGCAATTGCCCCCTCTTTTGTTACATGTCCGACGATAAAAATAGGAATCCCTTTCGTTTTTGCAAGTTTCATTAGTTCCGCTGTACATTCACGTACTTGCGCTACACTTCCTGGGGCTGACGTCACTTCAGGTAAATGTATCGTTTGAATAGAGTCAATAACAACAAAAGCCGGATTCATCTCTTCAATGTGCGCTGCAATTCGCTGTAGATCAGTTTCTGCTACAACAAATAGATTACTACCCTTTACATGCAAACGATCTGCACGAAGTTTAATCTGCTTTGCTGACTCCTCACCTGATATGTATAGTACATCATATGAAGAATCTGCTAATTGCGATGAAATTTGTAATAACAATGTTGATTTCCCAATCCCAGGGTCTCCACCAATAAGCACTAAGGATCCATCTACAATCCCACCACCAAGTACACGATTAAACTCTTGGAATTTCGTTTCAATACGTGCCTCAGATTTTGTTTCTACTTCTGTTAGGCGTCTTGGTTTTGTTACTTCCGATTGAATTGCATTGCCATAATTAAGGCGTCTTGATGATACAACCGGTTCCATCTCTTCAACAAGCGTATTCCATTGACCACAACCAGGGCATTTCCCCATATATTTTGGTGACTGATAACCACACTCTTGACATGTGAATTTTGTTTTCTTTTTAGCCATATCGTTTTATATTTCACTTCACTTTCATCTATAAACAGTTTATCCTTCTCGTACAAGAAAGAGGGCTATCTCGTAGCCCTCTTAGTTTGTCTATACTTATTTTACCTTTTCAGCACTATGAATGACAAATGATTCCCCTTCAACATCAAAGATAACTTTTTGTCCTTTCTCAATAGCACCTTTTAAAAGTTCTTCCGATAGTCTATCTTCTACATGTTTCTGAATTGCTCTACGAAGCGGACGAGCACCGTATTCTCGGTCAAATCCTTTATCAGCAATGGCTGAAATCGCTCCTTCTGTTAAATGCAATTCAATCTCTTGCTCTTTTAAGCGCTTCACTAACTGATTCACCATAAGTGTTACAATCTCTTGAATATGTTTTTTCTCAAGCATATGGAACACGATAATTTCATCAATACGGTTTAAGAATTCTGGACGAAATGCCTTTTTCAGCTCATCCATTACTTTACCTTTCATATCTGAATAATCGCGGCTCTCATCTTGTACGTTAAATCCAAGATGTTTATTACGTTTTAACGCATCTGCACCAACGTTAGATGTCATAATAACAATTGTATTACGGAAATCAACTGTACGCCCTTTAGAATCCGTTAAGCGACCATCTTCTAATACTTGTAGTAAAATGTTAAACACATCAGGATGAGCTTTCTCTACTTCATCTAATAGGACAACTGAATATGGCTTACGGCGAACCTTTTCTGTTAATTGTCCACCTTCTTCATATCCAACATATCCTGGAGGAGATCCAACTAAACGAGAAGTCGAATGCTTCTCCATGTACTCAGACATATCGATGCGAATCATTGCATCCTCATCACCGAACATAGATTCTGCTAATGCTCTTGCTAGTTCTGTTTTACCTACACCTGTTGGCCCTAAGAAAATAAATGAACCAATCGGACGTTTCGGATCTTTCAATCCTGCTCTAGCACGACGAACAGCTTTCGCTACAGCTACTACCGCTTCATCTTGACCAATAACACGGTTGTGAAGAATGGATTCTAAGTTTAATAATTTATCAGTCTCTGTTTGTGCAAGTTTAGAAACCGGTATACGAGTCCACGTAGAAACGACATTTGCAATATCTTCTACTGTCACTTCTGAGTTTTCTTTTCCTTGTTGCTCTTTCCATTGACGCTTCGTATCTTCTAACTTTTCACGTAAGCGTTGTTCCATATCACGTAAGGAAGCAGCTTTTTCAAATTCTTGACTTTGCACAGCTGCATCTTTTTCTTTTCTAATTTCCTCAAGCTTTACTTCAAGCTCTTTTAGATTTGGTGGTGTTGTATAAGAGCGTAAGCGAACCTTTGAAGCAGCTTCATCAATTAAATCAATTGCTTTATCTGGTAAGAAACGATCTGTAATATAGCGGTCTGAAAGCTTTACAGCTGCATCAATTGCATCATCTGTAATAGATACACGGTGATGTGCTTCGTAACGATCACGTAAACCTTTCAAGATTTGAGTTGATTCGTCTAAACTTGGCTCATCAACGTGAATTGGTTGGAAACGTCTTTCTAAAGCCGCGTCTTTTTCAATATATTTACGATATTCATCTAAGGTTGTCGCCCCGATACATTGTAACTCTCCGCGTGCTAAAGATGGTTTTAAAATGTTCGATGCATCAATTGCACCTTCTGCTCCACCTGCACCAATTAATGTATGAAGTTCATCAATAAATAGAATAATATTTCCAGCTTGACGGATCTCATCCATAACTTTCTTTAAACGATCTTCAAATTCACCACGATATTTCGTTCCAGCTACAACTGTACCCATATCTAGTGTCATAACACGCTTATCTCTTAATGTTTCAGGAACTTCATTATTTACAATTTGTTGTGCTAATCCTTCTGCAATTGCCGTTTTACCTACACCAGGTTCTCCAATTAATACAGGATTGTTTTTTGTTCTACGGCTTAAAACTTCAATTACACGTTGAATTTCTTTACCACGACCGATAACAGGATCTAGACGATTTTCACGTGCAACAACTGTTAAATCACGTGCTAAGCTATCCAGTGTCGGTGTATTTGCATTCGTTGAAGAACCACCTTGGTGACCTGAACTTGCTTCATTACTTCCGAGAAGTTGCAATACTTGTTGTCTTGCCTTATTTAGGCTAACACCTAAGTTATTTAAAACACGTGCTGCTACACCTTCACCTTCACGGATTAAACCAAGTAAGATATGCTCTGTTCCAACGTAAGAATGACCTAATTTACGAGCTTCATCCATAGACAACTCAATAACCTTTTTAGCACGCGGTGTATAATGTACAGTTTGAGAAGCTTCTGTTCCGCGTCCAATCAACGCTTCTACCTCTTTTTGAACCTTCTCTGGACTTAATCCAAGAGCAATTAACGCTTTTGCTGCAATTCCTTCACCTTCGCGTACAAGCCCAAGTAAAATGTGTTCTGTTCCAATATTATTATGCCCAATACGAATTGCTTCCTCTTGAGATAAAGCTAATACTTTCTGTGCTCTTTCTGTAAATCTTCCAAACATCATAGAAATCGCCTCCTACTTGCGCTTAGTTTTTTTCAATACGTAATCGCTCACGGATTAAGGTTGCTCTTCGATAATCTCTTTCTTCTGGTCCTAAAGGTCCGCCTGCATATTGTTGTAAAATGCCTGGTTGTGTAAGAACCATTAGCTCAGTCAAAATATTTCTCGATACACCTTTTATATATCCTAAATCAATACCAAGTCGTACATCTGATAAGCAAGTAGCCGCTTCTGCAGATTGAATTAAACGACTGTTTGCTAGTATGCCATAAGAGCGATAAACTTTATCTTCAAGCTCAATACTTGAATTTTGTACAATTAATTCTCTAGCCATTTTTTCTTGCTGTATGATTTGTTGAACGACACTCTTTAAATCTGCAATAATATCTTCTTCAGATTTTCCTAGCGTCATTTGATTTGACACTTGAAATATATTACCTAACGCTTCGCTACCTTCACCGTATATTCCTCTTACTACTAACCCTAATTTTTGAATTACTTGTATAATGCGGCTAATTCTTTTCGTTAAAACGAGTCCCGGTAAGTGAATCATTACGGAAGCCCTCAATCCTGTACCAACGTTAGTAGGGCAGCTCGTTATATATCCAAGTGATTCATCAAAAGCATATTCAACCTCTTCCTCTATCCAATTATCTATTTGATTGGCACTTTGAAGGGCCTCTGATAACTGTAATCCTGAAAATAAGCACTGTATCCTAATGTGGTCTTCTTCATTAAGCATAACACTAATATGTTCACTTTCTGATAATAGACATGCTCCATATTCTGTTCCTGCAAGGTTAGGACTAATTAAATGCTTTTCAACTAATACTCTCCTTTGAAGAGGCGTTAATTCATTCATTTTTAATAGTTCAAACTCTCCAAAAGGTTCTACCGTTTTATTTATAAATTCCTTTTTAAATAATTCATGAATCTGTCTAGCTTCTTCTTCGTTTTGCATAGTAGAGAATTGATATTTTTTAAAATTACGAGCCAAACGAATTCGACTACTTAAAACAATATCAGAATCAGGGCCATCCCCCTTCATCCATGGACTAATCGCTTCATTCATAATTTTGTCCAGTGACATAGAACTATTCCCCCTCTCTATGCTCACTAAGCTGATTTTCAAGACCTCGAATGTTATCCCTTACTTCAGCAGCTTTCTCAAACTCCTCTTTCTGTACGTATTGTTTCAGAATGAGTTTTAGTTCATCTAATTCTTTCTTTAAGTGAAGATTTCCTTCTATACGTTCCGGAATTTTTCCACAATGATCTGTATGTCCGCCGTGCAGACGTTTTAATAATGGCTTTAAATGTTCCTTAAATGTATCGTAACAAGAAGCACATCCAAACCGTCCCACCTTTGTAAATTGCTCATATGTCATCTTACAATCTGGACACCTTAATATACTTGTATTCGAAAGCCCGTTTTGTCCTTCTTCAAACATTGTTGATTCATCGTGTAATAACCCAGCAAATAAATCATGGAATGAAAAGTTAGACTGCGGTGATTGAAAGAAAGACGTATAGCCACTTTGTTCTGCACATTGCTCACAAAGATGAACTTCCGTCTTCTTTTCGTTGATTACTTTTGTATAATGTAAAGTTGCTGGTCTTATATTACAGTTTTGACAAGTCATCACTATCCCCACCTTTACAATAGGAACGATCTATCTGATAGTACTTTTCATACATTACTAGATTGTTCACTTTCCTTTACTTGTTTAAATAAAAGTGCGTGTTCTTTTTTCAAAACCTCTACAATATTTAACTGCCTTATCTCTTAGTTATTATTCTTTTACAAAAGCTATATTTATTTATATTTCAGTGTTCTTAACATTGCGCATAATATTCGAGCCCTAAGTTCATCTCGAGAAGGAACATCCATTGATAATACAGAACGATCTAGTACACTTAACATAAGTTTAGCTTCACGATTTGTTATGATTCCCTCTTCTATTAAACGTATAATCATACTCTCTGCATTCCCTTGCGCAACGCTATGATCAATCATATGAAGCATTTGATCGATCATGTCTATATCGTCATGCAGTTTGACTTTTATAATGCGAATGTAACCTCCTCCACCACGTTTACTTTCTACTACAAATCCTCTTTCTAACGTAAAACGGGTATTGATTACATAATTGATTTGAGATGGTACGCACTCGAATCGATCCGCAATCTCATTTCTTTTGATTTCAATCACATTATTATTACTTAAGTCAATAACTTGCTTTAGATATTGCTCAATGATATTAGATATATTTCTCATTTATCCGCCACCTTTATTGACTTTGACTATCTTTGACTTTAATTATATACGTATTAATAAAATTTGCAACTCTTTTGCTTATTCACTATCCTAGCCACATTCCCCTGTATTTAATCAAAATAATAATTATTTAAACACATTTTTTAATTACTATGGATTATAAAAGAAAACACGAAAAAACACGAGTCATTTGACTCGTGTTTAGTTGCTTGGCGACGTCCTACTCTCACAGGGACAAGGTCCCAACTACCATCGGCGCTAGAGAGCTTAACTTCCGTGTTC
>NZ_JBYTDP010000015.1:0-48430 GCF_058791555.1 Bacillus sp. EB106-07-01-XG149
GAACACGGAAGTTAAGCTCTCTAGCGCCGATGGTAGTTGGGACCTTGTCCCTGTGAGAGTAGGACGTCGCCAAGCAATTAAAAACACAAGTCTTTTGACTTGTGTTTTTTTTGTGTTTTCAAACAGTACGAAAAAAAAAGAAGTAATGGTAATACAAACACGTTGCCCAAGGGTTAATCATATTATATAAGAGATGGATGTATATTTTTCTGTAAATTGTTAAGGAATAGAAGTATAAAATATGTCCATTGAAATAGGGAGGGAAGGTTATGAAAGCACAAAATGAGGTTTGTATTGTTTGTGAGACAGAAAGAAAAGAAGGGATATATGTTTATAATAATTTAATCTGTTATGAATGTGAAAAAGATATGGTGAATACGGAGACAAATGATCCGAAGTATATATATTATTTAAAACAGCTTCGGAAATTAGAAGTATCATATTTTTAAATAGGCATATGCCTATTATTTTTTTTGTTCTGTATAATAGATAAAGAATGAAATAATAAGGAAGAGATATAGATGAAGCAAAATCGCATACCTTTATATGAGGCATTAACAGAGTTTAAAGATAGAAAGCCGTTATCCTTTCATGTTCCAGGTCATAAAAACGGTTTAAACTTCCCTCAGGAAGCTATAGGGGAGTTTAAAGATATACTATCTATCGATGTAACTGAGTTGTCAGGGTTAGATGATTTACATAGTCCGTTTGAATGTATAGATGAGGCACAACAGTTATTAGCTGATGTATATGGAGTGAAAAAAAGTTATTTTTTAATTAATGGTTCAACAGTAGGGAACCTAGCAATGATTTTGTCTTGTTGCGGGGAACATGATATTGTTCTTGTACAAAGAAATTGTCATAAATCAATTATTAATGGTTTAAAATTAGCGGGCGCAAATCCAATTTTTTTAGATCCATGGATTGATGAAGCTTATAATGTACCGGTGGGCATTCATGTTGAAATTATTAAGGAAGCAATTGAAAAATATCCAAATGCTAAAGCACTCATTTTAACGCATCCTAATTATTATGGTATGGGGATGGATCTAGAGGCAAGCATCGCTTATGCACATGCACATAAAATCCCCGTTTTAGTAGATGAAGCACATGGAGCTCATTTTTGTTTAGGAGGGGCATTTCCAAAGTCAGCATTAGCATATGGGGCAGATATTGTAGTTCATTCTGCACATAAAACATTACCCGCGATGACAATGGGATCCTATTTACATATAAATAGTCGCCTAGTGAAAGAAGAAAAAGTTTCTACCTATTTAAGTATGCTACAATCTAGTAGTCCATCGTATCCAATTATGACTTCTCTTGATATTGCACGCTTTACAATAGCACGTATAAAAGAAAAGGGACATGATGAAATTGTCGAGTTTTTACGGGGATTTAAAGACGAATTGTGTTCTATTCCACAAATAGCTATTTTACAGTATCCATTACAAGATGAGTTAAAGGTTACTGTACAGACACGTTGTCAGTTATCAGGATACGAATTACAGTCTGTATTTGAAAAAGTCGGTATATATACAGAAATGGCGGATCCATATAATGTTCTATTTATTTTACCCTTGCAAGTAAATAAGGAGTATATGAAGGCTATAGAGATGATCCGAGGGGCATTGCAATATTATGAGGTGAAAGACAAGAAGGAATCTATTCGTTATACTTATAAAGGAGAATTTTCTCCTTTACCGTATACATATAAACAACTGGAAGGATATGAAACAAAAGTAGTATCTGTAGAAGAAGCAGTTGGGATGATAGCGGCAGAAATGGTAATTCCGTACCCACCTGGAATTCCATTGATTATGTATGGGGAAAGAATTACTTCAGAACATAAAGAGCAAATTATGTATTTAGAGCAATCAGGCGCTCGTTTTCAAGGTAGCACGAAATATATGAAAGTGTATGATATAGAAAGTAGGTTTTAGAATGAAGGGATTATTTGTAACAATTGAAGGTCCAGAAGGTTCGGGTAAAACAACGTTAATTAAAAGTTTATTGCCGTACTTTGAACAAAAAGAACAAAAGGTAATGGCGACGAGAGAACCAGGTGGTATTGCAATTTCAGAGGATATTAGAACAATTTTACATAAACAAGAATATACGATGATGGAAGCACGTACAGAGGCGCTTCTGTATGCCGCTGCACGTAGACAACATTTGGTGGAAAAGGTTATGCCGGCACTTAACGAGGACTACCTTGTATTATGTGATCGTTTTATAGATAGCTCTTTAGCGTATCAAGGATATGCAAGAGGGTTAGGTATGGATAAGGTATTTGAAATAAATCGTTTCGCAACAGAGGACTGTATGCCTAGTTTAACGATTTACCTAGACATTGAACCAGAGATTGGTTTAGCTCGCATTGAAAAAGATGCAGGACGTGAAGTGAATCGATTAGATATGGAAGATATCTCTTTCC
This sequence comes from Bacillus sp. EB106-07-01-XG149, assembly GCF_058791555.1. Taxonomy (NCBI): domain Bacteria; kingdom Bacillati; phylum Bacillota; class Bacilli; order Caryophanales; family Bacillaceae; genus Bacillus; species Bacillus sp. EB106-07-01-XG149. The sequence continues at coordinate 2,438 of NZ_JBYTDP010000015.1, forward strand.
ATAAACGTGTCCGTGAAGGATATTTACAAGTTGTAGAACATTTCTCAGATCGTATTGTATTGGTAAATGCTGATCAACCAATGGAAAAACTTATAGAAGAAGTTGTTCAGATTATAGAAGATAAATTGTTATAATAGAAGGAAAGAATGAAATAAGTGAGGTATGCATTATGACGAAGACGTGGGAGCAGCTTTCTGCTATACAACCCATCGGTGTAAAAATGTTGATGAATAGCATTGCAAAAGAGCGTATATCCCACGCTTACTTGTTAGAGGGAGGGAAAGGGACTGGAAAGTTTGCAACGGCAATTCAAATGGCAAAGAGTTTCCTCTGTTCTCAGCGGAACGGGGTAGAGCCTTGTCACGTATGTACAAATTGTAAGCGAATTGATTCAGGTAACCACCCTAACTTACATATTGTAAAACCAGACGGATTATCTATTAAGAAGCAGCAAATTCATGATTTACAAGAAGAGTTTTCAAAAACAGGATTAGAAGCAAATAAAAAAGTATATATTATTGAGCACGCAGATCGTATGACAGCAAATGCAGCGAATACACTTTTAAAATTTTTAGAAGAACCAAGTAGTGATACAACAGCTATTTTACTTACTGAACAAAGTCATCAAATTTTAAATACGATTTTATCTCGCTGTCAAGTTGTTACATTTAGACCGTTACCTACGGAATCTTTAATTAGAAGATTACAGGATGAAGGTATTACGGCATCTTTATCGACACTTGCTGCGCAACTCACGAATAGTTTTGATGAAGCTTTAGCTTTATGTAGTGATGAATGGTTTGCACAAGCACGAGCTTTAGTGATAAAATTATGTGAAGCGCTCGAAAAGGATAAAGCCTCTATTTTTTTTGTACAAGAAAAATGGGGAAAACACTTTGGAGAGAAAGAACAATTACAGCAAGGTTTAGATATGTTGCTCCTTATTTATAAGGATTTATTATATGTTCAACTTGGAGAAGAAGATCGTCTTGTTTTTCATGAGCAGAAAGAGATGTTTGAATCTTTCTCCTATGCTCAGAAGCGCATTGTATCAGCTCTCTTTAATATATTAGAGGCAAAAAATAGAATCAACGCTAATGTAAATGCGCAGCTTGTGTTCGAACAGTTAGTGTTGCGGTTGCAGGAGGGATGACCGTTTTGTATGATGTAGTAGGTGTTCGCTTTAAGAAGGCCGGAAAGGTGTATTACTTCGATCCGAATCAGTTCGATATCTCTGAAAATGAGTTTGTAATTGTAGAAACAGTAAGAGGTATTGAGTACGGAAAAGTAGTTATTACCAAAAAGCAAGTTGATGAAAACGACGTTGTATTACCGCTAAAAAAGGTTATTCGTATTGCAAATGAAAATGATCGTACCATTGTTGAAGAGAACAAACATGCTGCGAAAGAAGCATACCAAGTTTGTCAGCAAAAGGTAGTAGAGCATAATCTTGATATGAAACTTGTAGATGTAGAGTATACGTTCGATCGCAATAAGATTATTTTCTACTTTACTGCGGATGGTCGGATTGATTTCCGCGAACTAGTGAAGGACTTAGCGGCAATTTTTAGGACAAGAATTGAACTAAGACAAATTGGTGTTCGTGATGAAGCGAAGATGCTTGGTGGTATTGGTCCATGTGGTCGTATGCTTTGTTGTTCTACTTTTTTAGGAGATTTTGAACCTGTATCCATTAAGATGGCAAAGGATCAAAATTTATCATTAAATCCTGCAAAAATCTCTGGTTTATGTGGTCGCTTAATGTGTTGCTTAAAATATGAGAATGATGAATATGAGGCAGCAAAGGAACAACTTCCTGATTTAGATCAACGTATACAAACCCCGCATGGTACTGGCCGTGTTATCGGATTAAATATTTTAGAAAGATTAATTCAAGTGGAACTAGTAGACAAGGAACGGATAGTAGAATATACGTTAGATGAGTTAGTGAATAAAGGGGTCGTTTCGAGTCAAACCACAGATTAATGAGGTGGGTGCTTGTGGAGAAAAAAGATATTTTTGCATCGGTTTCTAGTATGGAAGAGCAAATTGGACATTTATACAAACAGTTGGGAGAATTAAAACAACATCTTGCAGAGTTGTTGGAAGAGAACCAACATATAAAAATGGAAAATGAAAATTTGCGACATCGCTTTGAAGAAGTGCAGATTAAAGAAAAACAAAAAACTCAAAAACGTAAAGAAGTGAAGCCAAAGACAACTGATATTGGCGAAGGCTACGATAATTTAGCAAGGCTATATCAAGAAGGTTTTCATATTTGTAATCTGCATTATGGAAGTGTACGTAAAGAGGGAGATTGTTTATTCTGCCTGTCATTTTTAAATAAAAAGTGAAATTACCTTTCCAATGATAATTGGAAAGGTAATTTTTTATACATGAGAGTACAATGAAATATGTTTTTTTATTAGTAGAAGATGAAATAGGGTAGGTTAAGTGTAAGAAAAGGAGTAACATATGAATTTATATGAAGATGAACGTTTAGATTACTTATTAGCGCAAGATATGAAGATTGTACAAAGCCCATCAGTATTCAATTTCTCGTTAGATGCTGTTTTACTTGCAGACTTTGCTTGGGTGCCAATTCAAAAAGGTAATGTACTTGATCTGTGTACAGGTAACGCAGTTGTCCCCCTTTTATTAAGTACAAGAACAAAGGGAAGCATTACAGGTGTAGAAATTCAAGAACGTTTATATGATATGGGAATCAGAAGCGTTCAATACAATAAGCTAGAAGAAAGAATTCACTTAATACATGGGGATTTGAAAGATATGCCGGAGAAACTTGGACGTCATCAATATGATGTTGTCACATGTAATCCCCCTTATTTTCAAACACCTGCAACTTCTGAGAAAAATATGAATGAACATTTAGCGATAGCTCGTCATGAAATTATGTGTACATTAGAGGATGTTGTATCTGCAAGTAGTCAGTTAGTAAAGCAAGGTGGGAAAGTAGCATTTGTACATCGTCCAGGTCGTTTACTAGATATTGTTACATTAATGCGTAAATACAAAATTGAACCAAAGCGTGTACGATTTGTTTATCCTAAGGCAGGGAAAGAAGCGAATACATTGTTAATTGAAGGAATTAAGGATGGAAACGCAGATTTGAAAATATTGCCCCCTCTTTTTGTATATGAAGAAAATAATGAATATACAAAGGAGATTCGTTCAATTTTATATGGAGAAGAATAAGGATTGTTTTTATGTAGTAGAGTGCTCTGACGGAAGTTATTATGCTGGATATACAAATCATATAGAGAAGCGGATTCAGACCCATAATAGTGGAAAAGGGGCTAGGTATACGCGTGCTAGACTTCCTGTTGTTTTAAAATACATAGAATTTCATGAAGATAAGCGTACAGCTATGCAAGCAGAGTATTATTTTAAGCAGTTAAATAGAAAACAAAAAGAAGAATATATGCAAAAAGGAGAACACTATGTGGCAACAAAAAAGCTTTCAACAAAATGAAAAGGGAGTTTTATATTTAGTACCAACTCCTATTGGAAATTTAGAAGATATGACATTTCGTGCAATCCGAATTTTAAAAGAAGCTGATTTAATTGCTGCTGAAGATACGAGACAAACGAAAAAACTTTGTAATTATTTCGAAATTGAAACCCCTGTTATGAGTTACCATGAGCACAATAAGGAAGTAAGTGGGAAGAAAATATTAGGGAAGTTAGACGAAGGAAAGACTGTAGCACTTGTTAGTGATGCTGGTATGCCGTGTATTTCTGATCCAGGTTACGATATTGTTGTAGAGGCTGTAGCAGAACAGTATCATGTTATCCCGCTTCCTGGGGCAAATGCAGCCCTTACAGCATTAATTGCATCAGGTCTTGAAACAAAACAATTTTATTTCTATGGATTTTTACAAAGAAATAAAAAAGAAAGAAAAATGGAGTTAGAGAAGCTTCGTTATGTACAAACTACAATGATGTTTTATGAAGCGCCCCATCGTTTAGATGATACTTTAATCTCGATGCAAGAAGTGTTGGGAAATAGAGAAATTGTATTATGTCGAGAGTTAACGAAAAAATTCGAGGAATTTATTCGTGGAACAGTTGAGGAAGCAATTGAGTGGACGAAACAAAATGAAGTTCGTGGCGAGTTTTGTATTTTAGTAGCTGGTTCAACGGAAGAACCTGCCCCAGAAGAAAAATGGTGGGAATCTATTTCGGTATATGATCATATTGAACATTATATAAACGAAAAAGGTATGAATTCAAAAGAGGCAATAAAAACAGTCGCTAAAGATCGAGATTTGTCGAAACGCGATGTATATCAAATCTATCATGTCGATAAAAAATAAGCTTCTCATAATTGAGAAGCTTATTTTGCTGTTTCGATATAATCTTGAAGTTCGTTTAAGATTTGCTCAGCGCCTTCTTTGCTTAAGATAATTTTACCTTCAGCTAAAGATAGGTTACCATCAGATACTTCACCAGTTACTTGGCAAGTCATGTTTGGCTTATATTTTTTTAAGATGATTTTCTCGTCATCAACGTAGATTTCAAGAGCATCCTTTTCTGCAATACCTAAAGTACGGCGTAATTCGATTGGAATTACTACACGACCTAATTCATCAACTTTACGAACGATACCAGTAGATTTCATAATTCTTTTCCTCCTAAAGAAATAGTTTATAAGTTTCGAGTCTATTTTCTAGATTCGTCATTTTTCGACAAAATACCCTATGGACATATGATACCAATCATTTACATTTCCGTCAATTCTTTAATTCTATATTTTTTAAAAAGATTTATAGATTTCTTACTTCTTATATATAATAGAATGAGAGTAATTTCTACTATTATTTCACTTTATTTTCAGAAAAAATTATAGATTGTAAGTAAGGACTGTATATTTTCTTGAAATATGAGCAATAGATGATAAAGATATTAAGTATTAACTCGTTTTTATCCCGCATTAACAAGCAGTAAGATTCTAAATTTAAAATTTGGCTGGAGCAAAGAATTTAAGTTGGAGTCGGATTGCTCGTAAAAGCCTGATTGGTGCGGGCTAATAATCCGCGGGAGTGAACAAAACCCCCACAGATTAAAGTTTCACTTTATATATAAGTTTTTGATATACTATTTATAAATACATATGAGGTTATCCGGGAGGTCCAAAACAATGACAGAGGAAAATAAGTCCTTTTATATTACTACCCCAATTTATTATCCAAGTGGAAAATTACACATTGGACATGCTTATACAACAGTAGCAGGAGATGCGATGGCACGATATAAGCGTATGCAAGGATACAATGTTCATTATTTAACAGGAACTGATGAGCATGGACAGAAGATCCAAAAGAAAGCAGAAGAATTAAATGTTACACCACAAGCATATGTGGATAACATTGTTGCAGGAATTAAAGAGCTTTGGGAGAAAATGGATATCTCTTATGATGATTTTATTCGTACAACTGAAGATCGTCATAAAGATGTTGTTGAAAAAATCTTCAAGCAACTAGTAGATCAAGGTGATATTTATCTTGATGAATATGAAGGTTGGTATTCTGTACAAGATGAGACATTCTATACAGAGCATCAATTAGTAGATCCAATTATGGAAGGTGACAAAGTAGTTGGAGGAAAAAGCCCAGATAGTGGTCATGATGTAGAACTTGTTCGTGAAGAATCGTATTTCTTTAGAATGGGTAAATATGTCGACAGACTATTAAAATTCTATGAAGATAATCCACATTTCATTCAGCCAGAGTCTCGTAAGAATGAGATGATTAATAACTTCATTAAACCAGGCTTAGAAGATTTAGCTGTTTCTCGTACTTCATTTGACTGGGGAGTTCGTGTTCCAGGTAACCCGAAACATGTTATTTACGTATGGGTTGACGCATTGTCTAACTACATTACAGCATTAGGTTATGGAACAGAAAATGAAGAGATGTATAAGAAATTCTGGCCGGCTGATGTGCATTTAGTTGGAAAAGAAATCGTTCGTTTCCATACAATTTATTGGCCAATCATTTTAATGGCATTAGATTTACCTCTTCCGAAAAAAATCTTTGCTCATGGTTGGATTTTAATGAAGGATGGAAAGATGAGTAAATCAAAAGGAAACGTAGTAGATCCAGTTACATTAATTGATCGTTACGGATTAGATGCATTACGTTATTACTTACTTCGTGAAGTTCCATTCGGATCTGATGGCGTATTCACACCAGAAGGATTTGTAGAGCGTATTAATTTTGATTTAGCAAATGACTTAGGTAACTTATTAAATCGTACAGTAGCTATGATTGATAAGTACTTTAACGGAGAAATCCCTGCATTTAAAGCAAATGTAACGGAATTTGATGAAACGTTAGTAACGTTTGCAAAAGATACATTGAAAAAAGTAGAAGAGGCAATGGAGAATATGGAATTCTCTGTAGCGCTAAGCTCAATTTGGCAATTGGTTAGCCGTGCAAATAAATATATTGACGAAACACAACCATGGGTATTAGCGAAAGATAAGAAGGATCTTGAAAAGTTAGCTTCTGTAATGGCTCACTTAGCAGAAGTACTTCGTCAAACAGGTATTATGCTTATGCCGTTCTTAACAGTAGCGCCAAGTAAGATGTTTGCTCAACTTGGACTTACTGAAGAGGCACATAAATCTTGGGAAAGCCTATCTACAATTGGCTGCATTCCAGCTGGAACAAAAGTAGAAAAAGGAAACCCAATTTTCCCTCGTTTAGAAATGGAAGTAGAAGTAGGCTACATTAAAGAACAAATGAAAAGCTCTGCTCCTAAAGTAGAAGAGAAAAAAGAAGAAGAACCGAAAGCAGAAGAAATCACAATTGATGATTTCTTTAAAGTAGAATTACGCGTAGCTGAAGTACTATCAGCTGAACCTGTGAAAAAAGCAGATAAGTTGTTAAAAATTCAGCTGGATTTAGGTACAGAAAAGCGTCAAGTTGTTTCAGGAATTGCAAAATTCTATTCGCCGGAAGACCTAAAAGGTAAAAAGGTTATTTGTGTAACAAACTTAAAACCTGTAAAATTACGCGGTGAATTATCACAAGGTATGATTTTAGCGGGTGAAGAGAATGGCGTATTGTCATTAGCATCAATCGACCAAAATCTACCAAACGGTACAAAAATCAAGTAATTAAGACAAGAAAAGAGATGTTTCACGTGTAACATGTGTGAAGCGTCTTTTTTCTTTTTACACTCTCTATTTTTGCATTAAAATTATAGTATTGTTATCGTTAAGTTAGTAAAGAGCTTATTTTTTAGAATAAACTTGATTTCAATATAAAAGGAGTTATGTATTATGTTGTTTGATACACATTCACATTTGAATGCAGAGCAATTTGAAGAGGATTTGCAAGAAGTTATTGCACGAATGAAAGAAGCAGGAGTTACCTATACAGTTGTTGTTGGTTTTGATGAAATAACGATCAAAAAGGCAATGGAGTTAGCTGAAACTTATGATTTTATTTACGCTGCGGTAGGATGGCATCCAGTTGATGCAATCGACATGACAGAAGAACATTTAGCGTGGTTAGAAGAACTTGCTTCCCATCCTAAAGTCGTTGCACTTGGAGAAATGGGCTTAGATTATCACTGGGATAAGTCTCCAAAAGAAATACAGAAGGAAGTATTCCGTAAACAAATTGCATTAGCCAAAAAGGTGAAATTGCCGATTATTATACATAACCGCGATGCAACTCAAGATATTGTTGATATTCTAGAAGAAGAGAATGCAGCTGAAGTGGGAGGCATTATGCATTGCTTTAGCGGCAGCGTAGAAGTAGCAGAGCGATGTGTTGATATGAACTTTTTAATTTCGTTAGGCGGCCCAGTTACATTTAAAAATGCTAAGAAACCGAAAGAAGTTGCCACGGAGATTCCATTAGAGAAATTGTTAATAGAGACGGATTGTCCATATTTAACACCACATCCATTTCGAGGAAAACGAAATGAACCGAGTTATGTAAAACTTGTAGCAGAAGAAATTGCGAATTTAAAAGGAATTTCTTATGAGGAAGTAGCAGAGATAACAACAAAAAATGCAAAGGCTTTATTTGGTGTTGAATAAAAAGGAGTGGGAGAACCCATTCTTTTTTTATTTTTGTGAAAAAATAAGGGCGAATGAGGAAGTGTTACAATAAGGAGAGAGAACAAAGTTTTGGACATTCTATTTTTTAAAATGTAAGAATGGGGAAAATAATAATGGAAAAGTCGTCATTTTTTTGTTTTACTAAGTAGAGACGAAACGAGTGTGGAGGCAAGCATGAAAATTAAAGAGATTATCGTTGTAGAAGGTAAAGATGATACAGTTGCGATTAAGCGTGCTGTTGATGCGGATACAATTGAAACGAACGGTTCAGCAATCGGTGATCATGTTATTGAGCAAGTTAAATTAGCGCTGCAAAAACGGGGCGTTATTATTTTCACAGATCCGGATTATCCTGGAGAGCGTATTCGAAAAATTATTTCTGATAAGGTGCCTGGATGTAAACATGCCTTTTTACCGAAGGAAGAAGCACTTGCCAAAAGGAAAAAGGGTGTCGGGATTGAACATGCTTCTAATGAATCAATTCGCCGTGCTTTAGAGAATATACATGAAGAAATGGAAGCTTACACAAGTGAAATTAGTTGGAGCGATTTAGTCGATGCAGGCTTAGTGGGCGGAGAAATGGCAAAGAGTCGCAGAGAAAGAATGGGTAAGCTATTAAAGATTGGTTATACAAACGCAAAACAGTTACATAAACGTTTACAAATGTTTCAAGTTTCAAAAGAATCGTTTGCAGAAGCTTATAAGCAAGTCATACAGGAGGAAAGAAAATGAAGGATATCGCAACGCCAAATCGTACGAAAGACATTGTTGAAAAGTATGGATTTTCATTCAAAAAAAGTTTAGGACAAAATTTTTTAATTGATACGAACGTATTAAATCGTATTGTCGATCACGCTGAAATTGGTTCAGAAAGTGGTGCAATTGAAATTGGACCAGGTATCGGTGCGTTAACAGAACAATTAGCAAAGCGTGCTAAAAAAGTAGTAGCTTTTGAAATTGATCAGAGATTATTACCGATTTTAGATGAGACGTTAGCTCCATATAGCAACGTTACAGTTATAAATAAAGACGTACTAAAGGCAGATGTACATGAGGTGTTCAGTGAGCAATTTGAGGAAGGGCAAGATGTAATGGTAGTAGCGAACTTACCGTACTATATTACAACGCCAATTTTATTTAAATTGCTGGAAGAGAAATTACCAGTTCGTGGATTTGTTGTTATGATGCAAAAAGAAGTTGGAGATCGTTTAGCTGCTAAACCTGGAACGAAAGAGTATGGTTCTTTATCCATTGCTATTCAGTATTATACAGAGGTAGAAACAGTTATGACTGTACCACGTACAGTGTTTGTGCCACAACCGAATGTTGATTCTGCGATTATTCGTCTCCTAAAGCGCCCGAAACCAGTTGTAGAAGTAACAGATGAGACATTCTTCTTTGAAGTAGTAAGAGCAAGTTTTGCACAGCGTCGTAAAACTTTAATGAATAATTTATCAAATAATTTAAATGGTTTCCCGAAAGATAAAGAGCTGTTGGATCGAATTTTAACAGAAGTAGGAATTGATCCAAAACGAAGAGGCGAAACGCTATCTATCGAGGAGTTTGCAACATTAAGTAATGCATTAGTTCTTCATAAATTGTCATAAGAATAGAAAAGGGACAGTTCAACTTGAACTGTCCCTTTTGTCACCTTTCCTCTCCTACATTCATACTTTAAAAACAGGTAAGATGGCCTAACGAGTTTGGAGGTAGGAGAATGGCTTTACATGTTGGAGAATTAGTGGAACGATATTCTCATAATAGGGATATCCTTTTTCGTATTATAGAAATAAAAGGCGAGATAGCTATATTATTTGGAGAGGAAATTAGACTGGTGGCAGATGCGCCACTTGAAGATTTAATTAGTATAGACCAACGAGAACATAAAAAAAGAGCGAAGCGTGAGAAAGAAACGATGGAGCGTACGTATCGTTTGTTTCAACAAGATTATGTATTAATGAAACAAAGGCATGAACACACTTCAACGGGTGGATATACAAGTGAGGTAAATTATTTTCAAATGCCAGGACGTGTATTGCATATAGATGGAGACCCGTTATATTTGCGCAAGTGCTTAGACTTATATAATAAAATTGGTGTTCCTGTACAAGGTATTCATTGTAAAGAAACAGAGATGCATGAAAAGGTAGTAGATTTAATAGATCATTTTCGTCCGGACATTTTAGTTATTACAGGACACGATGCATATACAAAATCAAAAGGGGTAAAGGGAGATTTAGCAGCATATAGGCATTCAAGGCATTTTGTACAGGCTGTTCGAGAAGTGAGAAAAAAATATCCATCATTGGATCAACTCGTTATTTTTGCTGGGGCATGCCAATCACACTTTGAAGCATTAATTCGAGCAGGTGCTAATTTTGCTAGTTCACCATCTAGAATTAATATTCACGCACTAGATCCTGTATATGTGGTTGGAAAAATTAGTTTTACGTCATTTATGGAAAGAGTAAATGTATGGGATGTTGTACGTAATACGATTACCGGCGAAAAGGGACTTGGCGGTATTGAGACGAGGGGAATTTTACGAACTGGATTACCCTTTCAACATTATGAAGAATAAGCAAGGTACATATGTATCTTGCTTTTTTGTATGGAAAGGATTTAAATCAGCTTGGATAAAAAGAGACAAGAACGCGCAGACTACATAATGATACTTTTACAATATAGTATTTCTTCTATCTATTTGAACGCATGATGCTTTTATAATGATATTGTCTGTGAGTTGCGGTTAATAATTGGGATAGATATATCGTGTTTTAAGTGTTCAATCTAAATTACAGCGAGGTGTAACGAAGTATATGTCAAAACGTTTAGATGAAATTAAAAGCGAATTAGATCACCATCTTGGACAGAGACTGATGTTAAAGGCAAATAGTGGGAGAAGAAAAACAGTAGAGCAATCAGGTGTACTTGCAGAAACGTACCGTTCTGTTTTTGTTGTACAATTGGATCAGCAAGAAGATGCGTTACAACGTGTATCATATAGCTATGCGGATGTTTTAACAGAGACAGTAGAGTTAACGTTTTATGGTGAACCTCATAATGAAGTGATTTTATAATTCATGTATCGTTACATATATTCCCACAAATGAAAAGCTATATTATTTTGCATACTAATTATACCGTAGCAAAATAAGGAGGGACTCTGCATTGAGTAGACGAAGAGGTGTCATGTCAAATCAATTTAAAGAAGAGCTTGCAAAAGAGCTAGGCTTTTATGATGTTGTTCAGAAAGAAGGCTGGGGCGGAATTCGTGCGAAAGATGCTGGTAACATGGTGAAACGTGCTATAGAAATTGCAGAACAGCAATTAATGAAACAAAACCAGTAGTTGTAAGATACTTTCTATGCTACGGTAGCCGAGGAGTGATTCCTCGGCTTTTTGTACTCGAAAAGGTGCCATCATTTTACATAAGTAGTTTCATTCTGAATGCTTTTCGTTATAATTAGGGAAGTGTCATCGTCTTACTATAAATTTATGGTAAAATAAACGATAAAAGATTGAGTACATAGAGTGGGTGAATAGATTGAAGCTACTAGTGAAAGCACCAGCAAAGATTAATCTGTCGTTAGATGTACTGGGAAAAAGACAAGACGGATATCATGAAGTGAAAATGATTATGACAACAATTGATTTAGCGGATCGTTTAGAACTAATGGAATTAGCAGAAGACCGTATTGAAATTTTATCCCATAATCGGTATGTCCCAGACGACCAAAGAAATTTAGCTTATCAAGCAGCGAAATTATTAAAAGAGAAGTTTAATGTGAAAAAAGGCGTATCTATTACTATTGAAAAAACGATTCCAGTAGCAGCTGGATTAGCAGGTGGAAGTAGTGATGCAGCAGCGACATTACGTGGCCTTAATAAATTATGGAATTTAGGGCTTACAATTGATCAGTTAGCAGAGCTTGGCGCAAAAATAGGATCAGATGTATCGTTTTGTGTATATGGTGGGACAGCAATTGCCACTGGAAGAGGAGAGCAAATTGAGCACATAAAAACTCCGCCTTCTTGTTGGGTTATTTTAGCAAAACCCCATATTGGTGTATCTACTGCTGATGTGTATGGAAATTTAAAGTTAAATCGAGTTACACATCCAAATGTAGATAAAATGGTTAACGTCATAAATGCTGGGGACTACAAAGGGATTTGTGATACTGTTGGTAATGTTTTAGAAGATGTAACGTTTGCGATGCATCCTGAAGTTGCACGTATTAAGGCACAGATGAAGCGATTTGGGGCGGATGCTGTATTAATGAGTGGAAGTGGCCCAACTGTATTTGGTCTTGTGCATCATGATTCGCGAATGCATCGTATATATAATGGATTAAAAGGATTTTGTGAACAAGTATACGCAGTACGTTTATTAGGAGAGCGAGAAACGCTTGAATAAAGACGTATAATACGTTATGATTTGTTTAGAATATTCGTGATTTGAGGTGAGAGTATGAAAATTAGACGAAGTACAAGATTAGTCGATATGACGTATTACTTGTTACAAAACCCTCGTCAGCTAGTTTCTCTCACTTTTTTTGCTGAAAGGTATCAATCAGCTAAGTCTTCCATTAGTGAAGATTTAGTTATTATTAAGCAAACGTTTGAACAACAAGGGGTCGGCACATTGCAAACGGTACCAGGAGCAGCAGGAGGAGTGAAATATATACCATATATAAGTGAGGAAGAGGCAGATCTAATTATTGGTGAGCTTTGTAGCTTATTTGAAAATCCAGATCGTATTTTGCCTGGTGGTTACTTATATATGACAGATCTTTTAAGTAATCCTCGCCATATTAATGGCGCAGGTCGTTTGTTTGCTTCTGTTTTTGCTAGGCAACCAATTGATGCGGTTATGACGGTGGCAACGAAGGGGATTCCACTTGCTTATGCGGTGGCAAATTACTTAGATGTACCGGTAGTAATTGCAAGGAAAGATAATAAGGTAACAGAAGGCCCAACTGTTAGTATTAACTACGTATCAGGTTCTTCTAAGCGAATTCAAACAATGACGTTAGCAAAGCGTAGCCTTCCAGAGGGATCAAATGTTTTAATTATTGATGACTTCATGAAAGCTGGCGGGACAATTCAAGGTATGATGAGTATGTTAGAAGAGTTTAAGGCTAATGTTGTTGGTATTGGTGTATTAGTAGAATCCACGGATATTGAAGAACGACTAATTAATAATTTTGTATCATTAATTCGTCTATCAGAAGTTGATGTGAAAGAAAAAGCGATTCAAGTGGAAAAGGGAAATTATTCACTGGCACCATTTGATGAAGGGCTTGTAGAGGCTGAGTAAAAAGGTAAAGCAGATCGCTTTATCTTTTTTTTATTCTGTTTATAAATTATAAAATAGATGGACAAACTGCTTTTCGTGCACTATTTTTAAAGAGTAAAAATAAATAATAAAAGGGTGAAAAAATATGAAAGTTGTTCAAACAAGCAATGCACCACAAGCAATTGGACCATATTCACAAGGGATTATTGTAAATAATATGTTTTACAGTTCAGGACAAATTCCGTTAACTGCAAGTGGAGAGCTTGTAGCAGGAGACGTGACAGTACAAACAGAGCAAGTATTTCAAAATTTACAAGCTGTATTAGAAGAAGCAGGTGCTTCATTTGATACAGTAGTAAAAACAACAGTATTCTTAAAAGATATGGATGATTTTAATGCTGTTAATGAAGTATACGGCTCTTATTTCTCTACTCATAAGCCAGCTCGTTCTTGTGTACAAGTAGCAAAATTACCGAAAGATGTTTCAATTGAAATCGAAGTAATTGCCCTAGTTAAGTAATCTTTTGTAAGCGATAACCTCCACTAATCTCTATATTCAATTAAATTAAAAATTTTTATCTTAAAAATTTTTAAAAAATTAAAGGGAAAATAGAAATTTTGTGGAATTTATACAAATATATCGCTTATTTAGAAAAGGGTGGTGAACACAAGATGGAAGTGACTGACGTAAGATTACGCCGCGTAAACACAGAAGGCCGCATGAGAGCAATTGCCTCTATTACTCTAGACCATGAATTTGTTGTTCATGATATTCGTGTAATTGATGGTAATAATGGATTATTTGTAGCAATGCCAAGTAAACGTACTCCAGATGGAGAATTCCGTGACATTGCACATCCAATTAATTCTAATACACGCTCTAAAATTCAAGATGCGGTTTTAACAGAGTATCATCGTTTAGGCGAGTTAGAAGAGGTTGAGTTTGAAGAAGCGGGTGCTTCGTAAAATTCGAATGAAAAGGGCTTTTTAAAGAAATCCCTATAATTTTGCAACAAACTCCTGTAAGCATTTACAGGGGTTTGTTTTTTTGTGGTTTTATCTATTTTTCGCACGGAAAATTCTGAATTCTTTAAAGTGAAGAGGAAAACTTCTAATTTTTTCAAAATCATTTTAAATAGTATAGCTTATTTCTTAAAAAAGATACTAAAGAGTAAAACATCGTATAAGAATTATGGTAAAATTTAATAGTTAAAATGTGTTTCTTGAAATATATGATGATTTAGGATAATATCGTTAATGGATAAATAGGTTGCGATGGAGGGTCTATATGTCAAACAGATTTGCAGTGATTCTAGCTGCGGGCAAAGGCACACGTATGAAGTCTAAGCTATACAAAGTGCTTCATCCTGTATGTGGAAAACCTATGGTACAACATGTTGTCGATCAAGTAACGCAATTAGGATTGCAGAAACTTGTAACAGTCGTAGGACATGGTGCTGAAATGGTACAAGAACAGCTAGGAAACGTAAGTGAGTTTGCATTACAAGCAGAACAACTTGGTACAGCACATGCTGTAGATCAAGCTGCAAGTGTACTTGCAAACGAAGAAGGAACAACTTTAGTTATTTGTGGTGATACGCCGCTAATAACTGCTGAAACGATGGAATCATTGCTTCAGCAACATAAAGAGGCAGGGGCAATGGCAACGGTGCTAACAGCTTACATAGAAGAACCTGCTGGATATGGTCGTATCGTTCGTAATGAGAATGGTCATGTTGAAAAGATTGTTGAGCATAAGGATGCAAATGATAAAGAATTAGCTATTAAAGAAATCAATACAGGTACGTATTGTTTTGATAATAAAGCTTTATTCGCCTCACTTTCTAAAGTTTCAAATGATAACGTACAAGGTGAATATTACCTGCCAGATGTTATTGAGATTTTAAAAAATGAAGGTCATATCGTATCAGCTTATCAAACAGAGCACTTCGATGAAACGTTAGGTGTTAACGACAGAGTCGCTCTATCGCAAGCGGAAATTATTATGAAAAACCGTATCAACCGAAAGAACATGGTAAATGGTGTTACAATTATTGATCCAAGTAACACGTATATTTCTGCTGATGCGATTATCGGTAGTGATACAGTTCTTCATCCAGGAACAATTATTGAGGGGAATACTGTAATTGGTTCTGATTGTGAAATTGGACCGCATACAGTAATTCGCGATAGTGAAATTGGAGATCGTACGACAATTCGTCAATCTACTGTACATGATAGTAAACTTGGTACAGAAGTATCGGTTGGTCCATTTGCACATATTCGCCCAGATTCAGTTATTGGAGATGAAGTACGCGTTGGAAACTTCGTGGAAATCAAAAAAACTGTTTTTGGTAATAGAAGTAAAGCTTCACACTTAAGTTATATCGGGGATGCACAAGTTGGAGAAGACGTGAATCTTGGTTGTGGTTCAATTACGGTGAACTATGACGGTAAGAATAAATTCAAAACTGTGATTGGTAACGGGGTATTTATTGGATGTAATTCAAACCTTGTTGCTCCTGTAACAGTTGAAGATGGTGCTTATGTGGCAGCAGGCTCTACAATTACAGAGAATGTTCCATCAAAAGCATTATCTGTAGCACGTGCACGTCAAGTTAACAAAGAAGACTATGTTGATCAATTGCTGAATAAGAAAAAATCATAATGTGGAGGGTTAATCTAGATGTCGACTCAATATCTAAATTCTAATTTGAAAGTATTCTCTTTAAACTCTAATAAGGAACTTGCTGAGCAAATTGCAAAGCACATTGGAGTAGGACTAGGAAAATGTTCTGTTGATCGTTTTAGTGATGGAGAAGTTCAAATTAACATTGAAGAAAGTATCCGTGGTTGCGATGTATTCATTATTCAATCTACAAGCTTCCCAGTAAACGAACATATCATGGAATTACTTATTATGATCGATGCATTAAAGCGAGCATCTGCAAAAACAATTAATATTGTTATTCCTTACTATGGTTATGCGCGTCAAGACCGTAAAGCGCGTTCTCGTGAACCAATTACATCGAAACTTGTAGCAAACTTGCTTGAAACAGCAGGTGCAACTCGTGTAATCACTCTAGATTTACATGCTCCACAAATTCAAGGGTTCTTTGATATCCCAATCGACCACCTAATGGGTGTACCGATCCTTTCAGATTACTTTGAAACAAAAGGTCTTAAAGATATCGTAATCGTGTCACCTGACCACGGTGGGGTAACTCGTGCTAGAAAAATGGCAGATCGTCTAAAAGCACCAATCGCTATTATTGATAAGCGTCGCCCTCGTCCGAACGTATCAGAGGTAATGAACATTATCGGTAATATTGAAGGTAAAACAGCAATTTTAATTGATGACATCATTGATACAGCTGGTACAATTACATTAGCAGCAAACGCTCTTGTTGAGAACGGTGCTTCTGAAGTATATGCTTGCTGTACACACCCAGTATTATCTGGTCCAGCAATTGAGCGTATCCAAAACTCAAATATTAAAGAGTTAGTTGTAACGAACTCTATCGTATTACCAGAAGAGAAGAAAATCGACAAAGTACATGAACTTTCAGTTGCTCCACTAATCGGAGAAGCAATCATTCGTGTGTACGAAGAAGAATCTGTAAGTGTATTATTCAATTAATTGGATAGAATGAGACGTAACCAAGATTGGTTACGTCTTTTCGTATCGAAAAAAGAAAGTAGTGGTACAAGAATGAAATTGATAGTAGGACTTGGGAACCCGGGTAGAGAATATGAATTAACAAGGCATAATATTGGATTTATGGCGATTGATGAACTTGCAAAGCGTTGGAATATTTCTTTGAATGAACAAAAATTTAAAGGAATATTTGGTGCAGGATTTGTTAATGGAGAAAAAGTAATCTTATTAAAGCCACTTACATATATGAATTTATCTGGGGAAAGTATTCGACCACTCATGGATTACTATAAAATTGATGTTGAAGACTTCGTTGTTCTGTACGATGATTTAGACATCCCTGTAGGTAAATTACGCCTTCGTATGAAAGGTAGTGCTGGTGGACATAATGGTGTGAAATCAACAATTTCACATTTAGGAACACAAGAGTTTCAACGTATCCGCATGGGAATTGATCGTCCGAAAAATGGCATGAAGGTAGTAGATTACGTATTAGGACGTTTTACATCGGAAGAAATTCCTGATGTGAGTCATTCTATTGAAAAAGCAGCGGATGCATGTGAAGAATGGTTAAATAAACCTTTTCTTCAAATCATGAATACCTTCAATAGTTAAGGGTATGATTGGGAATATTTTGTCTTGTTTTTACCCATACTAGTAGTAATTGGATTTTTAGGAGGCTAGTATGGAAGGTTATTATTATTGCAGACATTGCGGGAGTAATGTAGGCTCCGTTACTGCAGAAAAAGTGTATAGCGACGTTTTATTTCAACTAACAGAGCAAGAAGTAGTAGAGATGATTCATTTTCATGAGAATGGAAATATATATATAAAAACGATTTGTGAATCGTGTCAAGAAACGCTCGCATCTTATCCTGAGTATTATGAATATGAAAAATTTCTGCAATAAAATGTTGTCGCTTTGGCATGTCCAAAGCATTTTTCTGTTTTCTTTTTCCAAAATATTTGCATAAAATATAGTGGCTTGCTCTTTATGTTGAGAGGGGTTTTGAAAATGATAGGTTTATTAGAGCAATTTTATAAAAATGAAGAGATCCAATCGGTTATTAATGGACTAGAAGATGGTTTAAAAGAACAACTTGTATCAGGTATGGCAACCTCTTCTCGTTCGTTATTAATGGCGGCCTTATATAAAAAAACAAAAAAATCACAACTTATTGTGACGCATAATTTATATCAAGCACAAAAAGTGCATGAAGATTTAGTGGCGTTACTTGGTGAAAAAGATGTGTGGTTATACCCAGTAAATGAATTGATAGCATCAGAAATTGGTGTTGCAAGCCCAGAATTGAAGGCGCAACGTATTGAAGTATTGAATCGTTTAGCGGCAGGAGAAAACGGGATTATTGTAGCGCCAGTTGCAGGACTACGTAGATTTTTACCAATGAAAGAGTTGTGGAAGCAAAGGCAAATCGAAATCAATCTAGGGCAAGAGATTGATTTAGATACATTCTTGCATACTTTACATCATATTGGTTATGAGCGTAAGTCGATGGTAGAAGCTCCTGGGGAATTCAGTTTGCGCGGGGGAATATTAGATATTTACCCATTAACTGAAGAGTTACCATTTCGTATTGAATTTTTCGATACAGAAGTTGATTCTATTCGATTATTTGATGTGGATGAACAGCGCTCTCAAGATAAAAAAGAAAGTGTTAGATTTGGTCCAGCAACAGAGTTTTTATTTTCACAGGAAGAATTGAAGTCGGGAATTGAGCATCTTGAGGAAGGCTTGACTAAGACGATGCAAAAACTTTCCGATGATAAATTGAAGACTACAGTGCTTGAAACGGTAAGTCATGAAATTGAGATGTTAAAAAACGGGCAAAGTATAGAACAGATGTTTAAATATTTATCTATTTTCTATAAAGAACCTGCTAGTCTGATAGATTATTTACCAGAAGATGGTATTGTGGTTTTAGATGAGATTTCCCGTATTCAAGAAACAGCATCACATCTTGAAACAGAAGAGGCGGAATGGTATATATCACTTCTTGGTGAGGGAATAATTATTCAAGATTTATCTTTCTCACACTCGTTTGAGGAATTTCTTCATCATAAAAAAAGAAGTTTTGTGTATTTAACGTTATTCTTACGCCATATAGCACATACACATCCACAAAACATTGTGAATGTGACATGTAAAACAATGCAAGATTTCCATGGGCAGATGCAGTTGTTGAAAACTGAAATTGATAGATGGAACGAAGGGCATTTTACGACTGTTGTGCTCGGCACAGATGATGAACGTGTAAAAAAACTACAACATATTTTAAGTGATTATGATATTGAGGCAGATATCGTAGAGGGCACAGATATATTATTGCCTGGAAGGTTACAAATTGCTGTAGGTGATTTACACGCAGGATTTGAAATGCCGATGCAAAAGCTTGTTGTTATTACTGAAAAAGAGCTTTTTCATAAGAAAGTTAAAAAATCACAACGTAAGCAGAAGTTATCTAATGCTGAACGTATTAAAAGTTATTCGGAATTAAAAGTTGGAGATTATGTAGTTCATGTAAATCATGGTATAGGTAAATTCTTAGGTATCGAGACACTAGAGATTAATGGTGTTCATAAAGATTACTTGAATATTAAATATCAAGGTAATGATAAGTTATACGTTCCAATTGAACAAATTGACCAAGTGCAGAAATATGTAGGATCTGAAGGTAAGGATCCAAAAGTTTATAAATTGGGCGGAAATGATTGGAAAAAGGTCAAAACGAAAGTTGAAAAATCTGTACAAGACATTGCGGATGACCTAATTAAACTATATGCTGAGCGCGAAGCCTCAAAGGGTTATGCATATACACCAGATACGGCAGAACAACAAGAATTTGAATCTTCTTTCCCATATCAAGAGACAGAGGATCAATTACGTTCTATTGAAGAGATTAAGAAAGATATGGAACGTGGACGTCCGATGGATAGGCTTCTTTGTGGTGATGTAGGATATGGAAAGACGGAAGTAGCTATCCGTGCGGCATTTAAGGCAATTATGGATGAAAAACAAGTTGCAATTTTAGTGCCGACAACGATCCTTGCACAACAACACTATGAAACAATTCGAGAGCGTTTTCAAGATTATCCAATCAATATAGGATTATTAAGTAGATTCCGTACGAGAAAACAGCAAAATGAAACAATTAAAGGCTTAAAAGATGGTACGGTAGATATCGTAATCGGAACGCATCGTATTTTATCTAAAGATGTTACTTATAAAGATTTAGGTCTTCTTATTATTGATGAAGAACAAAGGTTTGGTGTAACGCATAAAGAAAAAATTAAACAATTAAAAGCAAATGTTGACGTGTTAACATTAACGGCAACTCCGATTCCGCGTACACTCCATATGTCTATGCTTGGTGTGCGTGACTTATCTGTTATTGAGACACCACCAGAAAATCGTTTCCCAGTCCAAACGTATGTAGTAGAGTATAATCCAGCGTTAATGCGAGAAGCGATAGAACGAGAGCTTGCAAGAGGTGGGCAAATTTACTTCCTATATAATCGTGTGGAGGATATCGAAAGAAAAGCAGATGAAATTTCGATGTTAGTTCCAGACGCGCGTGTAACTTATGCGCATGGGAAAATGAACGAAGGTGAATTAGAGTCTGTTATGCTATCGTTTTTAGAAGGGCAGCATGATGTTCTTGTAAGTACAACAATTATTGAGACGGGTGTAGATATTCCGAATGTAAATACGTTAATTGTATTTGATGCAGATCGTATGGGACTATCGCAGCTGTATCAGCTTCGTGGTCGTGTTGGACGTTCTAATCGTGTTGCATATGCATACTTTGCATACAAACGAGATAAAGTGTTATCAGAAGTTGCAGAGAGGCGTCTGCAAGCCATTAAAGAGTTCACAGAGCTTGGGTCAGGTTTCAAAATTGCGATGAGAGACTTATCCATTCGTGGTGCAGGTAACTTGTTAGGAGCCGAACAGCATGGATTTATTGATTCTGTCGGATTTGATCTATATTCTCAAATGTTAAAAGATGCAATTGAACAGCGTAGAGGAACAGATGGGGTTGAAAATACAGTTAATGTTGAAATTGATTTAGAAGTAGATGCATATTTACCAGATGCTTATATTTCAGATAGTAAACAAAAGATTATGATGTATAAACAGTTTAGAGGTGTTTCTGCAATTGAGGATATTGAAGAGTTGCAGGAAGAGATGATAGATAGATTTGGTGATTACCCGCAAGAAGTTGGTTACTTATTGCAAATTGCAAATATTAAAGTATTGGCAATGAAAGAACAAATTGAGTTAATTAAGCAAAATAAATTTGAAGTGACAATTCTGTTCTCAGAACAAGCAAGTCAAAATATTGATGGCGGAAAATTATTCATGCTTGGAAATAGTTTTGGACGTATGATTGGTCTAGGAATGGAAGGATCGCAATTGAAAATCGTAATGAAAACAAATGGTTTAGAGACATCGAAGTGGTTAACAATTGCTGAAAATTTATTAAAAGGCCTACCAGATGTAAAAAAAGAAGTCATAAATGCCTAATATAAGATAAAAAAATACAATTCGGCGTGCATAGAAGAACTAATGTGTAAAATACTATGTCTAACAGTTGGTGATTTTTACATGAACAGGTAAATTCACCACTTTGATCATCAGTAGAAAGTGAGGCAGCATTAGAATGAAAGCAACTGGAATCGTACGTCGAATTGATGATTTAGGTAGGGTAGTAATCCCGAAGGAAATTCGTAGAACTTTACGTATTCGAGAAGGAGACCCACTAGAAATATTTGTTGATCGCGATGGAGAAGTGATTTTGAAAAAATATTCTCCAATTAGTGAACTAGGTAATTTTGCAAAGGAATATACGGAAGCTTTATACGATAGCTTAGGACATAATGTGCTTGTATGCGATCGTGATTCTATTATCGCAGTAGCAGGTGTATCTAAAAAAGAATACTTAAATAAAAGTGTTGGCGATTTAATTGAGAAGACAATGGAAGAGCGTAAGTCTGTAATTATGACAGATGAAAGCGAAATTTCAATTATTGATGGAGTAACAGAAAAAGTGAGTTCCTATACAATTGGCCCGATTGTTGCGAATGGGGATCCAATTGGAGCTGTTGTTATCTTCTCTAAAGAGGCTATTATAAGTGAAGTAGAGCATAAGTCAGTAAATACAGCTGCAAGCTTTTTAGCGAAACAAATGGAGCAGTAAGGCTATATCGAATTTGAGAAGTAGCAATCTTTCCTAATTATGATATTTCTTCTTGAGAAATCAAATATTTGGAGATATATGTATATTGAATGAAGGTAGCGCTTTGCTACCTTTTTTCGTTGAACATTTCTATCGTTGCGCGAACGTATTATTACTCGTGTAGGCAAGGAAGCTTGTCCTTTTCTTTATGATATAATACGAGGGGTGAGAATAGAAAAAGGAGTTTTCTTGTATGGAATCGAAGAAGTATCAAGCCTTTTGGCGTGGGGCTATTATATTAACAATCGCAAGTTTTGTTACAAAGGTATTAAGCGCTTTTTACCGTATTCCATATCAAAATATAGCGGGTGATATTGGTTTTTATATTTACCAACAAATTTATCCGTTTTATGGATTTTGTTTAATTTTAGCTACTTATGGGTTCCCCATTATAATTTCAAAAATGGTTGCGGAACGATTAGAGCGAGGGAAACAACAAGAAGCAGAAGAAATTATCTGTGTATCTTTTTGGTTTTTATTAGGAATTGGTTTCGTAGGCTTTTTTACATTGTTTTTTGGTGCCGAAGCAATTGCAACAGCCATGGGCGATATACACTTAGATAAGTTATTACGTGTTATTTCATTTTCATTCATATTGATGCCGTTTTTATCTGTAGCAAGAGGATATTTTCAGGGATTCAATAATATGATGCCAACAGCTGTTTCGCAAGTGATAGAACAAACGATTCGTGTTTCTATTATTGTATTTTTATCTCTATTCCTAATTGCTCGCGGATTTGATTTATATACAGTCGGTGCAGGCGCTATGTTAGGTTCAATCGCAGGTGGACTGATTGGGATTATCGTACTTGTACTTTATATGCGTCATGACTTTCGTTCTATATTTTTCAAGAGTGTAAAGAGAATTAAGGGAAAAAAGAGGATCATTAAAATTCTGTTTTGGCAGGGATTGGCGATTTGTGTTAGTAACTTAGTACTTATTTTTATACAAATGGCTGATTCTATTTCCTTCTATTCCTTACTTATTGGGGCAGGAGAGCAAGCTGAAAGTGCAAAGGTATTAAAAGGTGTTTATGACAGAAGTATCCCGCTTATGCAATTAGGTACTGTCGTGACAACTTCTTTCTCATTGTCGCTTATTCCAATTATTACAGCGGCGAAGGAAAGAGGAGATCTTTCCTTTATTCGAGAAAAGGTAAAGTTAGCAATGAAAATAACATTTGTTATTGGATTTGCAGCTGCCATTGGATTAACTTGTATTATTCAGCCTACGAATATTATGTTGTTTGAAAATAGTGATGGGTCAGATGTTTTATCCATTTTATCTTTATCTATTTTATTTAGTTCATTGTCGATTACAACTGCGTCTATTTTGCAGGGGTTAGGACAAACATTAAAACCAGCAATATTCGTTATATTTGGGGGTTGTTTAAAGTTAGCTTTAAATTATACATTAATGCCGTATTTTGGTGTGAAGGGAGCTGCAATTGCAACACTAGTTGCGTTAATTGTAATTTCTGTGCTAAATAGTGCATTACTTATGCAAGCTGTATCCGAATCGCTTATCGATAAGCGGAATATGTTAGGTGTAGTTATTAGTGGTATCGGTATGGGATTTGTATTAATAATATTTATACGTGTGATGCAACTGTCTGGATTAGTAATTGATACAAGGCATAGAGGAATTGCAACACTTGAGGCATTGTTAGGTGTAGCTATCGGTGGATTAACATATGTGTTTTTAATTTTAAAATTACGTGTATTTACAAAAGCGGAAATAGGAACCGTTATGAAAAAAGAGAAAAAAGAAGGTTCATTGAAGAAGAGTGGATAGAGGTGGCAGGTTGTGAGTGGAATCATTACTATTTTAGGATTAGGTGCTGGTGAGTTAGATCAGTTAACGATGGGTGTATATCGAAAAATAAAAGAAGCAGATCACATGTTTGTTAGAACGAAGGAACATCCCGTTATAGAAGAGTTGGAGAAAGAAGGTATACAATATACAGCCTTTGACGATGTATATGAAGCGCATGATACATTTGAAATTGTATATGAAACAATCGCGAATACATTGCTAGAACAAGCTGAAGGCACAGAAATCATCTATGCCGTGCCAGGGCATCCGCTTGTAGCGGAAAGAACAGTTCAGCTATTGTTGGAAAAAGGCGAAGTAGCGAATGTTGAAGTGCGCATTGAAGGTGGACAAAGTTTCCTTGATCCTATGTTTGCGAGTTTAAAGATTGATCCGATTGAAGGATTCCAATTAATTGACGCCACATCATTTGAAAGAGGACAATTAGAATTACGTCAACATTTAATCTTTTGCCAAGTATATGACGCATTTGTTGCATCTGATGTGAAATTAACATTAATGGAGATGCTATCAGATGATTATGAAGTGTATATTGTAACAGCTGCAGGGACTTCATTTGAACAAGTTAAAAAGGTGCCGTTGTACATGTTAGATCATGAAACAGAGTTGAACAATTTAACGAGTGTATATGTACCACCAGTTAAAGAACGTGCGTCCTTGTATCAACAGTTTGATGTGCTTAGAGAAATTATTGCAGACCTTCGTGGACCGAATGGTTGTCCGTGGGATAAAAAGCAAACACATCAATCTTTAAAGAAGTATTTAATTGAGGAAGCTTATGAAGTGTTGGAAGCGATTGATGAAGAGGATGATGATCACTTAGTAGAAGAACTGGGTGATATATTATTACAAGTTATGTTGCATGCTCAAATTGGGGAGGACGAAGGTTGGTTCTCTATAGATGATATTATTCGAACTTTATCTGAGAAAATGGTTCGCCGCCATCCGCATGTATTTGGGAATACGGATGTAAATAATGCTGATGAAGTAATTGCCAATTGGGAAGAAATTAAAAAACAAGAAAAAGGATTCGTGAAAGAATCTGTTTTAAATGGGGTTCCAAAAAGTTTGCCACAATTACTACGCGCCTATGAAATCCAGAAAAAAGCTGGCAAAGTTGGTTTCGATTGGGTTGATGTACAACCGATGATAGAGAAAGCCTTAGAAGAATGGCAAGAGTTCCAGCAAGAAGTTACAAATATGGATGAGGCGAAAATGTTAGGTGAATTTGGCGATTTACTATTTGCGTTTGTGAATATAGCTCGTCATTATAAAATAGATCCGGAAGAAGCGTTACGTTCAACGAATGAGAAATTCGTCGGTCGTTTCTTATACATGGAAGAAAAGGTAGCTGAAATGAATAAAGAGATACAAGATTTATCATTAGAGCAGTTAGATGTTTTATGGGAAGAGGCAAAACAAACAGAGCGTTAATAGGGGGATTTGATATGCGTCTAGATAAGTTTTTAAAAGTATCACGTTTAATTAAAAGAAGAACATTAGCGAAAGAAGTAGCTGATCAAGGAAGAATATCAATTAATGGTCAAGTGGCAAAAGCGAGTTCAGATGTGAAAGTAGCTGATGAATTAACAATTCGTTTTGGTCAAAAAATAGTAACTGTAAAAATAAACGAATTGAAAGAAACGACTAAAAAAGAAGATGCAACAAATATGTATAGTTTAGTTCGTGAAGAAAAAGTAAAGGCTGAAGAAGGCTTGTTCTAAAATCAATTATCCCTTCATACATTACTATTAGCTAGTATAAATCTATGGGGGGATTTACGTGAATAATGGTTACTCACCTACGTCTTCTAATCAACAAAATGTTTCGGTAGAGCATGATATTATTATGCGTGGCAGGCGTGTAATTGATATTACCGGTGTAAAGCAGGTAGAGAGTTTTGATAGCGAGGAGTTTTTACTTGAGACCGTAATGGGTTTTTTAACAATTCGTGGTCAAAATTTGCAAATGAAAAATTTAGATGTAGAAAAAGGTGTTGTATCGATTAAAGGGAAAGTTCATGAGATGCTGTATATTGATGAGAATCAAGGGGAGAAAACTAAAGGATTCTTTAGTAAGTTGTTTAAATGAGCCTAACAATTCAGTTGTATACGATGCTCTCAATGATCGGAATGGGTGCTTGGATTGGAGCGTCTTTAGATACATACCAACGATTTTTAAAGCGGCAAGAACGTAAACGTTGGCTTGTATTTATACATGATATACTATTTTGGATTGTCCAAGCATTATTCGTTTTTTATGTATTGCTTCTTGTAAATGAAGCTGAACTACGTATATATGTATTTTTGGCATTATTATGTGGTTTTGCGGCATATCAAAGCTTATTGAAAGCAATATACATGAGACTGTTAAATTTTCTCATCTATATTTTTATGCGAACAACACACTTTTTTGTTCAAATTATAAAGCTACTCATGATAAAACCTGTTATTATTATAGCGCAGCTATTTATTGCATTTATATTATTCTTATTTCGTATACTGCTTTCAATTGGACATGTGTTATGGAAAATGGTGATTTGGATATTACTTTTCATATGGAAAGTTTTTTTCTGGCCTGTTCGATTTATTGCTTCACTCATATGGAAACTTCTCCCTAATCGTGTTAAACTTTTTATAATGAAACATGTAGGGTTCCTGCAATATATAGCAAAATTGAAGGGACACATCTTCCAATTATGGGAGCGTATAAAAAAGAAGTTAGGGGGACCTCGGAAATGAGGGAACTGAGACAAAGAACAATCGAAAAACAGAGTCCAAATCCTGTTAAAGAGCATATAATACAAACGGATGAGAACAGGAAGCGACTTTATCGCCGTTTAGCGGTTTTTCTTGTCTTTGCTTTTACAATTATTGCGAGTATTAGTGTAACGTTTTATCAACAAAACAGTTCCATTAGAGCAAAAGAAGCAAAAGTTAAGGACATGAAAAAAGAACTGGATTCATTAACGAATAAAGAAAAAAGTCTAAAAGACGAAGTTCAAAAGTTAAATGATGAAGAGTACGTATTAAAGATTGCTAGAAGGGATTATTTCTTCTCTGGAAAAGGGGAGATAATTTTTCCTGTTTCTAAGTAGAGTATGTCTTATTGACACTATATTTTAGGATTATATATAATAAAGTAAAATTTGACTTTTTAACCACTAAGGAGGAGCATTTTTTTTATGTCAATCGAGGTAGGCAGCAAGTTACAGGGTAAAGTAACAGGTATTACAAATTTTGGGGCTTTTGTGGAGCTGCCAGAAGGCTTAACGGGTCTTGTTCATATTAGTGAAGTTGCTGATAATTATGTGAAAGATATTAACGATCACTTAAAAGTGGGCGACCAAGTAGAAGTAAAAGTTATTAACGTTGAAAAAGATGGTAAGATCGGTCTATCTATTAAAAAAGCGAAAGAGCGCGAAAAAACAGAAGGAGATCGTCCACGTGGTGAATACCAACGCGGTGGCGGTGGCGATCAACAACGTTCTGGACGTCCACAACGTAATCGTTCTTTCAACAGAGATAACCGTGGCGGCGGTAACGAACGAGCTCCAAAAGAAACATTCGAGCAAAAGATGGCACGTTTCTTAAAGGACAGTGAAGATCGTTTAACTTCTTTAAAGCGTAACACAGAATCTAAACGTGGTGGCCGTGGCGCACGTCGCGGATAATAAGAACGTTTAATTCTTAGCATATAGAGAGGTACCCAGGGCGATTGCTCGGGGTGCTTTTTTATATGTGAAAATATATTTTTAAAAAAGTTTTCAAGATGTGTTGACTTTAAAATATATCTGAGGTAAGATACTAATTGTCCGTTAAATAAGACGACATGGCGGTGTAGCTCAGCTGGCTAGAGCGTACGGTTCATACCCGTGAGGTCGGGGGTTCGATCCCCTCCGCCGCTATATTTAATTTAACGGCCCGTTGGTCAAGTGGTTAAGACACCGCCCTTTCACGGCGGTAACACGGGTTCGAATCCCGTACGGGTCATCCTAAAAAGATCATGCAAATTTGCATGATCTTTTTTTATTAAATAAATTAAGACATACAACACTTCTACAAAATCACCCTATATTTTCTGAATGTTCAATTAAAGTAGCGGGAATAAATTACATACCGTGTATATATGTAGAGTTATTTCGAATAAAAAGTCGAACGATTATAAAAGTGAAAACTGTTGTTTTGACAAAAATCCCAATAATCATCTTTTATAATGACAGTAATTAAACTATGCAGGTGGTGTTAAAAATATGCCTAAAGCAGGAAGGAATACTATGAATACAAGTGCATTGGCAATAAATGAGAGTCAGCTTGGAGCAGTAAAGTGGACGAGTAAGTTGCGAATGAAGTTTGAACAGGTTTTCTTTAGATGGGGATTTATTATTGTTGTTATTGGTTTTCTTTTGGGACGAGCATATATATTAACAAACATTTTACCGTTTGCACTGCCGTTTTTTGCTGCTGTTTATGTTATGAAGCGGGATAAAATGCCGCTCGCGTTCTTGGCTCTTATGGGGGGCGCCCTTTCAGTTTCGATAGATAATTTATTCTTTACCTTTGCATCTATTTTTACATTCTTCATTTATAATATCTTCTTTAGTCGGTTTACACGTAAAACTGTTGGACTTGTTCCATTCCAAGTATTTATCTCCGCATTAACCGCACATTTAGTTGTCGTATATTTCGCGCAACAAACTGTCACCATGTACGATTTACTCGTTAGTACGATTGAGGCAGGGCTTAGCTTCGTATTAACTATGATATTTTTACAAAGTGTTCCGCTTTTAGTGGAACGAAAAGGTAAGCAACAAGCGCTAGAGACAGAAGAAATCGTTTGTTTAATTATATTACTAGCATCTGTTTTAACAGGTACAACAGATTGGTTTGTATATGACGCTTCTATTCAACATATTTTTACTAGGTATTTAGTGCTTGTGTTTGCATTTATCGCGGGGGCTGCTACAGGATCTACAGTGGGGGTCGTCACTGGATTAATATTAAGTTTAGCGAATGTCTCCAGTTTGTCTCAACTTAGTCTACTTGCTTTTTCTGGGTTGCTTGGTGGTTTGTTAAAAGAAGGGAAGCGTTTAGGTGTTAGTTTAGGTTTATTAATTGGGACAAGCTTGATTACGCTATATGTAGATAAGCAAACAAACATTGTGACAACTTTAATTGAATCTGGTGTGGCGATTGTGTTCTTCTTATTAACACCGAAACTTGTTATGGATCGTATTGCTAAATTCATGCCAGGCACACAGGAACATTCGCAAGATCAACAACAGTATTTAAGAAGGATGCGTGATGTTACAGCGAATAAAATTAATCAATTTGCCAATGTATTTGCTGCTTTATCTAATAGCTTTTCTGTATATGGATATGTGGAGGAGGACGATAAAGAGACAGAGGCGGATTTGTTCTTAAGTACAATTACTGCAAAAACATGTCAAACATGCTTTAAAAAGGACCAATGCTGGGTAGTTAATTTCGACAAAACGTACGATTATATGAAACAAATAATGAGTGAAACGGAAGAGGGGACGTTGCAGCATAATCGGAAGTTAGTTCGTGAATGGGACAAGCATTGTGTGAGAGGGAAGAAAGTGACGGATTTAGTAGCGGGTGAATTAGATCACTTCTATGAAGGACAAAAATTACGAAAACAAATGAAAGAAAACCGTAGAATAGTAGCGGAGCAACTATTAGGTGTATCAAAAGTTATGGAGGATTTTGCTAAGGAGATCCAAAGAGAACGAGAAAATCATCAAGTGCAGGAAGAACAGATTATGCAAGCGTTTCGTGATTTTGGCGTAGAAGTAGAGCATGTTGATATATATTGTTTAGATAGAGGAAGTATTGATATTGAAATGTTGATTCCAGTTGCATCTAATGAACATGGAGAATGTGAAAAGTTAGTTGCGCCGATGCTTTCTGACATTCTAAAGGAAAATATTGTTGTTAAACATGAAGAAAAATCTTCTTATCCGAACGGCCACAGCTTAATATCATTTGGTTCGGCAAAAACGTATTCTCTTGATACTGGGTTGGCCACAGCTGCAAAAGGCGGTGGGTTTGTTTCTGGTGACTCTTATGCGATGATGGATTTAAGTGTTGGTAAATATGCACTTGCAATTAGTGATGGTATGGGAAATGGGCAAAGAGCTCATATGGAGAGTAAAGAAACGGTAAAATTATTACAAAAAATACTTCAATCAGGCATTGATGAGGAAATAGCAATTAAATCTATCAATTCTATTCTTTCTTTAAGAACAACAGAAGAGATGTTTACGACGTTAGATTTAGCTATGGTGGATTTGCGGGATGCGAGTGCGAAATTTTTAAAGATTGGATCGACGCCGAGTTTTGTTAAACGCGCGAATAATATTTTGAAAATTGAGGCAAGTAATTTGCCGATGGGGATTATTGAGGATGTTGAAGTTGATGTAGTAGGTGAACAATTAAAAACGGGCGATATCCTTATTATGATGAGCGATGGGATTTTCGAGGGAGCGCAACATGTAGAAAATCATGAACTATGGATGAAACGAAAAATTAAAGAATTACAAACCGAAGATCCGCAAGAAATTGCTGATATCATTATGGAAGAGGTGATTCGCTCTTGTGATGGTTATATAAATGACGATATGACTATCGTTGTGGCGAAAGTGAAGAAAAATATGCCGAAGTGGGCTACGATTCCAATTGTAGGAATGCAGGCACAATAAATTTTAAGTGTGATGTTTCTTTATCACTGTTGCTTTCTAAAAACCTAGGTGGATGCCTAGGTTTTTTTACTTTAAAAGATAATGTTATTATTTTTGTGAATATGTACGGATGATGTAAGATAAAAATGTAATTTTTGTATATCTTTTTTTTGCACAATGTTTGTAAAAGTTGTACCATTATAAACAAGGTAACTAACGTTGCTGTTCTTGTTTAATGAAAGGTGATTACGAAGTTGAAAGATACATTTGTTGAAAAGGTAGATGACTTTGTAAAGCAGCATGATGTATTAAAGGAACGTTCAACAATTGTTGTAGGGGTTTCTGGTGGTCCTGACTCTTTGGCTCTTCTATATTATTTGTTAGAAAAAAGAGCAGCAAAACAGTTCGAAATTGTAGTGGCACATGTGGACCATATGTTTAGAGGTGATGAATCTCATGAGGACCTACAGTTTGTGCAGGACCTTTGTAAAGGGCTGGGAGTTATTTGCGAAACGATAAGGATTAATGTGTCGCAATATCAACAGCAACATGGAATGAATGCACAGGTTGCTGCTAGAGAATGCAGATATGCATTTTTGGAAAGAATAATGAAGAAATATGATGCGAGATATGTAGCTCTTGGACATCATGGTGATGATCAAGTAGAGACGATTTTAATGCGCCTTGTACGAGGGAGTACTCCGAAAGGATATGCAGGAATTGCAGTGAAGCGTCCTTTTCATAATGGATATTTAATTAGGCCGTTACTTGGAGTAACGAAGGAAGAGATTGTTGATTACTGTAATAAGCTAAAAATAATTCCCCGTATAGATCCAAGTAATAAAAAGGAAGTATATACAAGGAATCGATTACGTAAATATGTTCTTCCTCATTTGAAAGAAGAAAATTCACAAGTGCATGAGAAATTCCAAAAATTTAGCATGCAGATGCAAGAGGATGAGGCGTATTTGCAGGAATTAGCTTTTGAGAAAATGAATAAAGTAATTACAAAAAAAAGTGATAAACAAATTAGCTTATCAATTCCTGCCTTTGAATCCATGTC
This sequence comes from Bacillus sp. EB106-07-01-XG149, assembly GCF_058791555.1. Taxonomy (NCBI): domain Bacteria; kingdom Bacillati; phylum Bacillota; class Bacilli; order Caryophanales; family Bacillaceae; genus Bacillus; species Bacillus sp. EB106-07-01-XG149. The sequence goes on from NZ_JBYTDP010000015.1 coordinate 34,351, forward strand.
TATGCCTTTACAAAGAAGAGGGATTCAACTAATATTAAACTATCTTTATGAATATAAGATTCCATCTTCTCTTTCCTCTATACATATTGACAAAGTGATCGAGTTTTTTAAGCGGACACAACCTTCGGGTTCACTTGATTTCCCAGGTGATTTAAAAATTGTTCGTGCATACGAGGAGTGCAGCTTTGGATTTAAACAAGAAATTGTTTCTCCTTTTTTACAAGATTTATCAGTGCCCGGGACAATTACGCTATCGAACGGGGATAAGCTTGTAACAGAGGTGAGCGAAGATATACCAAGTAACATGAATGAAACAGTATTTGTTGCTAAGTATAATGATATATCATATCCACTTCGTATTCGTTCTAGAGAAAATGGAGATCGCATGTCAATACAAGGTATGAATGGCACAAAAAAGATAAAAACTATTTTTATTGAAGCAAAAGTACCAAGAGAAAAAAGAGAAGAATGGCCGGTCGTTTGTGATGCAAGTGGGAATATTATTTGGGTACCCTTGTTGAAGCGATCTGCGTTTGCTATCTCGAAAGAGACGGCAAAGAAGGATAAATATATGATTATTCACTACAAAAGCAAGGAGTCTTCCGGGAGGATAATGAAATGATGAATCAAGATATCGAAAAAGTATTAATTTCTGAAGAACAAATACAAGAAAAGGTGCGCGAATTAGGTGCGGTTATTGCAGAGGATTATAAAAATACAATACCTCTTGCGATTGGTGTATTAAAGGGCGCAATGCCATTCATGGCAGATTTATTAAAGAGAACAGATACATATCTTGAAATGGATTTTATGGCTGTATCTAGTTACGGTCACTCTACTGTTTCAACAGGCGAAGTGAAAATTTTAAAAGACCTTGATACTTCTGTAGAGGGTCGCGATATTTTAATCGTTGAAGATATTATTGATAGCGGTCTTACGCTAAGTTACTTAGTAGACCTATTCAAATATCGTAAAGCGAAGTCTGTAAAAATTGTTACGTTATTAGATAAGCCGACAGGCCGTAAGGTAGATTTGAAAGCGGATTATGTTGGGTTTACTGTTCCACATGAATTTGTTGTAGGGTATGGATTAGATTATAAAGAGCAGTACCGTAATCTTCCTTATGTAGGAGTATTAAAACCAAGTGTTTACTCAAATTAATTAAATACAGGCGTCACAATTGTATAGGAAAGTTTTTCTATGTTACGATTTACTATAGTGTTTATGCCGTGAGAGGAGGTTAGGAATGAATCGTATCTTCCGTAATACCATCTTTTATTTACTGATATTCCTAGTAGTAATTGGAATCGTGAGCTATTTTAATGGTTCGACACAAAAAACGACATCAGTTAGCTACGATAAATTCATTACTAAACTAGAAAAAGGTGAAGTGCGTAATGTGCAACTTCAACCGAAAAATGGTGTATTTGAGGTAAAAGGACAATTTAACAACTCTAGCCAAGGAGAACAATTTGTTACTTATGCACCAAATACTGAGGAATTACAAAAGAAAATTAATGACAAAGCGCAAGGTGCTGAAGTTAAGTATCAACCAGCAGAAGAAACAAGTGCTTGGGTAACGTTCTTTACTTCTATCATTCCGTTTGTCATTATCTTCATTTTATTCTTCTTCTTATTAAACCAGGCTCAGGGCGGCGGTAGCCGTGTTATGAACTTCGGGAAAAGTAAGGCGAAGTTATATAATGACGAAAAGAAAAAAGTTCGTTTCAGAGATGTTGCTGGAGCGGATGAAGAGAAACAAGAGCTTGTTGAGGTAGTTGAATTCTTGAAAGATCCTCGTAAGTTCGCTGAAGTTGGTGCCCGTATTCCGAAGGGTGTTCTATTAGTAGGACCTCCAGGTACAGGTAAAACTTTACTAGCACGTGCCGTTGCAGGTGAGGCAGGCGTTCCATTCTTCTCTATCAGTGGTTCTGATTTCGTAGAGATGTTCGTCGGTGTCGGTGCATCACGTGTACGTGATTTATTCGAAAATGCAAAGAAAAATGCTCCTTGTATCATTTTCATTGATGAAATTGATGCAGTAGGACGTCAACGTGGCGCAGGTCTTGGTGGTGGCCATGATGAGCGTGAGCAAACGTTGAACCAATTACTTGTTGAAATGGATGGATTCGGTGCAAACGAAGGTATTATTATCATCGCTGCAACAAACCGTCCTGATATTCTTGATCCAGCGTTATTACGTCCAGGTCGTTTTGACCGTCAAATTACAGTAGATCGTCCAGATGTAAATGGCCGTGAAGCTGTGCTGAAAGTACATGCTCGTAATAAACCGCTTGATGATCATATCAACTTAAGAGCAATTGCAACTCGTACACCGGGGTTCTCTGGTGCGGATCTTGAAAACTTATTAAACGAAGCTGCTTTAGTGGCTGCGCGTCAAGATAAGAAGAAAATTGATATGAGTGATATTGATGAAGCAACGGATCGTGTTATTGCAGGTCCAGCTAAGAAAAGTCGTGTTATCTCTGAAAAAGAACGTAATATCGTTGCATTCCATGAAGCTGGCCATACTGTAATTGGTGTTGTCCTTGATGAAGCAGATATCGTTCATAAAGTAACAATTGTCCCTCGTGGTCAAGCTGGTGGATATGCAGTAATGCTTCCGAAAGAAGATCGTTACTTCATGACAAAACCAGAGTTACTTGATAAAATCACTGGTTTACTTGGTGGTCGAGTAGCTGAAGAGATTGTGTTTGGTGAAGCAAGTACAGGTGCTCACAACGACTTCCAACGTGCGACTGGTATTGCAAGACGTATGGTTACGGAATTCGGTATGAGTGATAAGCTTGGACCGATGCAATTCGGTAGCTCACAAGGTGGTCAAGTGTTCTTAGGAAGAGACTTCCATTCAGAACAAAACTACAGTGATGCAATTGCACATGAAATCGATGTGGAAATGCAAACTATTATAAAAGAATGTTATGCTCGCGCGAAACAAATTCTTACTGAAAAACGTGATAAGCTAGATATTATTGCGAAAACGTTACTTGAAGTAGAAACGTTAGATGCAGAGCAAATCAATCATTTATATGATTACGGCAGATTGCCAGAGCGTCCAACATCTTCAGATGATGTGAAAGTAAACATCAATATGAAGAAGGACGATGAAGAATCAGAAGATAAGTAAGAGATGAAGGAGTGACGATGGTCACTCCTTTTTTTATTTGTGGAACGAAATGAAGTAGAAAAAAATTTAAGTAAATCTGGTATTAAAAATTGAAATAGAGTGTAATCTTTTTGTAAAATGATGAGGATAGAAAAGCTGATTATATAAGTATGTGTGATATGATGTTTTTATAAGTTTTATACATATTGCACAAATATAGATTAAATAAGATAAGTGGTGAGAATATGATTTTTGTATTGGATGTAGGGAACACAAATGCTGTGCTAGGCGTGTTTGAAGAGGGGGAACTTCGTCAACATTGGCGCATGGAAACAGATCGTCATAAGACAGAAGATGAATATGGAATGCTTGTAAAGCAGTTGCTTGAGCATGAAGGTCTTTCGTTTGAAGATGTGAAAGGTATTATCGTGTCTTCAGTCGTACCACCAATTATGTTTGCTTTAGAGCGCATGTGTGAAAAGTATTTTAAAATTAAACCGCTTGTAGTAGGTCCTGGAATAAAAACGGGGCTAAATATTAAATATGAAAATCCACGTGAAGTAGGCGCGGACCGAATTGTAAATGCAGTAGCAGGAATCCACTTATATGGAAGTCCGCTTATTATTGTCGATTTCGGTACGGCTACTACATATTGTTATATTAACGAAGAAAAGCATTATATGGGTGGAGTTATTACGCCGGGAATTATGATTTCAGCAGAGGCTTTATATAGTAGAGCGGCAAAACTTCCTCGTATTGAAATTACAAAACCAAGCAGTGTTGTTGGAAAGAATACGGTAAGTGCGATGCAATCTGGTATTCTTTATGGTTATGTTGGACAAGTGGAAGGTATTGTTAAGCGTATGAAAGAGGAAGCTAAACAAGAACCGAAAGTTATCGCAACAGGTGGATTGGCGAAATTAATTTCAGAAGAATCGAATGTAATTGACGTTGTAGATCCATTTTTAACATTAAAGGGTTTGTATATGTTATACGAGCGTAATGCAAATTTACAGCATGAGAAAGGTGAATAAATGAGTATGAAAGATTATTTAGTAAAAGCGTTAGCGTTTGATGGGGAAGTGCGTGCATATAGTGTACGTACTACAAACACAGTAAGTGAGGCGCAAAGACGTCATGATACATGGAGAACAGCTTCAGCGGCACTTGGTCGTTCTTTAACTGCAGGTACAATGATGGGCGCGATGTTAAAAGGTGACCAAAAGTTAACGATTAAGGTAGAAGGTAATGGTCCGATTGGTCCCATCTTAGTAGATGCTCATGCGAATGGGGATGTACGTGGTTATGTAACGAATCCACATGTTGATTTTGAAGGAACGGAACAAGGGAAATTACGTGTATATCAAGCGGTAGGTACTGAAGGATTTGTAACAGTAATTAAAGATATTGGTATGCGTGAGCCGTTTATTGGTCAATCTCCAATTGTTTCAGGAGAATTAGGGGAAGACTTCACGTATTATTTTGCAGTTTCTGAGCAAACACCTTCTTCTGTAGGAGTCGGCGTTCTTGTAAATGGAGATGACAGCGTATTAGCGGCAGGTGGATTTATCCTTCAAATTATGCCAGGTGCACAGGAAGAAACAATTTCATTCATTGAAGATCGTTTGCAGAAGATTCCTCCTGTATCAACGTTAATCGAACAAGGGCTTTCTCCAGAAGAGTTACTGTATGCAGTTCTTGAAGAAGATAAAGTAAAAGTATTAGAAGTGATGGATGTTCAATTTAATTGCACATGCTCACGCGAACGTATTGAGAGTGTGTTAATTAGTTTGGGTAAAACAGAGTTAGAGCAAATTCGTGAAGAAGAAGAAGAGACAGAAGTTCATTGTCATTTCTGTAATGAGCGATACAAGTTCTCTAAAGAAGATATTACAAATTTAATTGAGAGTTTGTAATAAGGGAAGTGAGGGAATCCGTCCTCTAAATAGATTGACAAAAAGGGAATTTTCTGACAAAATCTAAATATAGATAAAACCAATAAAAATACTCGGTGTTAGGAGTGACAGGAATGCGAGTGGCACAATCAGTTTCAGAATTAATCGGGAAAACGCCGATCGTTAAGTTGAACCGCATCGTAGAATCAAACAGCGCAGATATATACTTAAAATTAGAATTTATGAATCCAGGGAGCAGTGTTAAAGATCGTATTGCATTAGCTATGATTGAAGATGCTGAAAAAAAAGGATTATTAAAAGAAGGCGATACAATCATTGAGCCGACAAGTGGTAACACAGGAATTGGTTTAGCGATGGTAGCGGCCGCTAAAGGATATAAGGCAATTTTAGTAATGCCAGAAACAATGAGTATTGAGCGTCGTAATTTGTTACGTGCTTACGGTGCAGAATTAGTATTGACTCCAGGGCCTGAAGGAATGGGTGGAGCGATTCGTCAAGCGACTGAATTAGCAAAAGAGCATGGATACTTTATACCACAACAGTTCAAAAACCAATCGAATCCAGAAATTCATCGTTTAACAACAGGGCCAGAAATTGTTGAACAAATGGGTGACCAATTAGATGCGTTTATTGCAGGTATTGGTACAGGTGGAACGATTACTGGTGCTGGTGAAGTACTGAAGGAAGCGTATAAAGATATTAAAATTTATGCAGTAGAACCTGCGGATTCACCAGTACTATCTGGTGGGAAACCGGGTCCACATAAAATCCAAGGAATTGGGGCGGGATTCATCCCAGAGACATTGGATGTAGAGGTATATGATGAAATTGTTCAAGTAAAAGCAGAGCAAGCATTTGAATATGCAAGAAGAGTGGCTAAAGAGGAAGGTATTTTAGTGGGTATCTCTTCTGGAGCAGTTATTTATGCAGCAACAGAAATTGCGAAAAAGTTAGGTAAAGGGAAAAAGGTACTTGTTATTATCCCAAGTAACGGTGAACGTTATTTAAGTACACCGCTGTATCAATTTGAGTCTTAATTATATGTGATTGAAAAAGCATCCTTGAAAAAGGATGCTTTTTCTTTTTGGATTGGAAATAGGAAAAGAGTGAATGACTAGAAAACTTCATGTAAAATAAGAGGTAGTATAATTAATTTATTTTCACTAGCCTTCGAGTATAACCACTTTATATATATAACGAATGTAGTTTGAGGTGGTTAATCTAAGAGGGTGGGATAAAAGAAGACGGGGTGTTGATATGCAACGAAGAAAATCTTTAGCGCTTTCTATTCCATATCAGTTAGATTTCTTTAAGCAGTATAAATTTCTTTCTAAGGATAAACCGCAACATATTTTGTTAGAGAGTGGACGTGGCGGTCGTTATAACATTGTGGGGTTGAACCCAGTAGCGGTAATCCGAGGGAAGGGTGAAACGTTACATATAAGCGAAAGTGGTAAGGAAACAATAAAACAAGGAAACCCATTAGATTTAATGCAGGAATATATGGAGCGATGGAAAACGGACTATAATCCGGAATACCCTCCATTTCAAGGTGGTGCAATTGGTTACTTTAGTTATGATTGCATCCGTTATATTGAAAAACTCCCTTCCCATGCGGAGGATGACATTAATATACCTGATATATTCTTTTTATTATTTGATGATGTGTTTGTGTATGATCAAAAAGAAAAAGTATTATGGATTATTACACATTATGTAGATAAGCATGAAGAGGCAAAAGAGCGATTAAATGAATGGAAGATTCTTTGGGCGACAGAAGCGCCAGAAGTGAATATACCTTTTGCATGCCCTGAAGAGAAAAGTGAAACAGTTGCTTTTACAGAAGAAAGCTTTATGAAGGCGGTTGAATGTATTCAAGAATATATTGGGGCTGGTGATGTGTTCCAAGTAAACTTGTCGACAAGGCAAGAAAGAACGTTACAAACACACCCACTAGAAATCTATACAAGTCTTCGTGAGATTAATCCATCTCCATATATGGGTTACTTGGAGCTCGGGGATTTTCAAATTGTTAGTGGATCGCCAGAGTTACTAATTAAGAAAGAGGGAACCGAAGTAAGTACAAGACCGATTGCTGGAACGAGATCTAGAGGGGCGAATGAGCAAGAGGATGAAGAATTAGCAAAAGAATTAATTGAGAACGAAAAAGAAAGAGCAGAGCACGTCATGCTTGTGGATTTAGAACGAAATGATTTAGGGCGTGTTTGTAAATATGGCACTGTAGAAGTAGATGAATTTATGGTAATTGAGAAATACTCACATGTTATGCATATTGTTTCTAATGTGCGTGGTGAGGTGGAAGAAGATAAAGATGCTTTTGATTTAGTGAAGGCTGTATTCCCTGGGGGAACAATTACTGGTGCCCCGAAAATACGTACGATGGAAATTATTGAAGAATTAGAACCTGTTCGCCGAGGGATTTATACAGGTTCAATCGGGTGGATCGGTTATTCTGGAGATACAGAATTGAATATTGTAATTAGAACACTGCTTGCTAAAGATGGAAAAGCGCATGTACAAGCAGGAGCGGGGATTGTAATTGATTCGAATCCGGAAAATGAATATAAAGAGTCGTTAAAAAAGGCGATTGCTTTATGGCGTGCAAAAGAACGTAGCGAAGAAACGGTTAGGTGAGAGAAATGATATTAATGATTGATAATTATGATTCTTTTACATTTAATTTAGTGCAGTTTCTTGGAGAACTTGGACAAGAGCTTGTTGTTAAACGTAACGATGAAGTGACTATTTCAGATATTGAGAATATGAAGCCAGACTTTTTAATGATTTCGCCAGGTCCGTGTAGTCCTAATGAAGCAGGTATTAGTATGGAGGTTATTCAATACTTTGCTGGAAAGATTCCGATTTTTGGGGTTTGTCTTGGACATCAATCCATTGCACAAGTGTTTGGTGGAGAGGTTATACGTGCGGAGCGCTTAATGCATGGGAAAACGTCGCTTATGCATCATGACGGAAAGACGATTTTTTCGGATATCCCTAATCCGTTTACTGCGACACGTTATCATTCCCTTATCGTTAAGAAAGAGACGTTACCTGATTGCTTAGAGGTAACATCTTGGACAGAAGAAGGGGAAATTATGGCGCTCCGTCATACAACATTACCGATTGAAGGTGTACAGTTCCATCCGGAATCAATTATGACTTCCCACGGGAAAGAGTTGTTGCAGAATTTCATCCGTAAATACAGTCCAAGTGTGACATCATGTTAATTTACGTAAATGGTGAGTATGTAGAAGCAAGTGAAGCGAGAATTTCTCCTTATGACCATGGTTATGTATATGGTCTTGGGGTTTTTGAGACGTTTCGTATTTATAATGGTCATCCTTTCTTATTGGATGATCATTATGATCGTTTAATAGATGCACTGCATACATTGCAAATTAAATGGACAATGACGAAAGATGAAGTACTGCTTATTTTGAAGAATTTACTCGTTAAGAATGAATTAGAGCATGCATATGTACGTTTTAATGTATCAGCGGGTATAGATGAAATTGGATTGCAAACGGAAATGTATGAAGAGCCGTCTGTTATTGTTTTTATAAAACCTTTGGCAGCCCCGGGAGATGTAGTTGAAAAAGAAGGGGTTGTTTTAAAGCAAGTGCGAAATACACCAGAGGGTGCGTCTCGCTTAAAGTCTCATCATTATTTAAATAACATTTTAGGAAAACGTGAAATTGGAAATGTTGTGAATAAGGAAGGTATTTTCCTTACTGAAACAGGTTATGTTGCAGAGGGTATTGTTTCGAATCTCTTTTTCGTGAAAGGTGATATTTTGTATACACCTTCGTTAAAAACAGGGATTTTAAATGGTATCACTCGTGCGTTTATTATAAAGGTTGCTGAAGAGCTGGGCATCGAAGTAAAGGAAGGTTTCTTTACAAAAGATGAATTACTTTCAGCTGATGAAGTTTTCGTAACGAACTCGATTCAAGAAATTGTTCCACTTTATCATATAGAGGGACGAGATTTCCCGGGTAAAGTAGGTATGGTTACAAAAAGGTTTATGAATCTTTACGAAATGCAGAGAGAGAAATTGTGGAGCAGAAATGAATTGTGAAGAGGAGATGTGTAGTTTGAAGTGGGATTATGATTTGCGCTGCGGCGAATATACATTGAACTTAAATGAAAAAACTTTAATTATGGGGATTTTAAATGTAACACCAGATTCGTTTTCCGATGGTGGGAGTTACAACGAGATAGAGGCTGCGGTGCGCCATGCGAAAGAAATGCGAGATGAAGGTGCTCATATTATTGATATCGGCGGTGAATCTACTCGCCCGGGTTTTGCTAAAGTATCAGTGGAAGAAGAAATCAAGCGAGTTGTTCCGATGATTCAGGCGGTTGCAAAAGAAGTGAAATTGCCTATTTCTATCGACACGTATAAAGCTGAAGTTGCAAAACAAGCAATCGAAGCGGGCGCTCATATTATTAATGACGTTTGGGGAGCGAAGGCGGAACCGAAAATCGCTGAAGTTGCAGCTCATTACGATGTACCTATTATCTTGATGCATAATCGAGATAACATGAATTACCGCAATTTAATGGCTGATATGATTGCTGATTTATATGACAGTATTAAAATTGCTAAAGATGCTGGTGTGCGAGATGAGAATATCATTTTAGACCCAGGCATCGGTTTTGCTAAAACACCTGAACAAAATTTAGAAGCGATGCGTAATTTAGAACAGTTAAACGTATTGGGTTATCCAGTTCTCTTAGGTACTTCAAGAAAGTCCTTTATTGGACATGTGTTAGATTTACCGGTAGAGGAACGTCTTGAGGGAACGGGAGCTACCGTTTGTCTTGGCATTGAAAAGGGCTGTGAGTTTGTTCGTGTTCATGATGTGAAGGAAATGGCACGTATGGCTAAGATGATGGATGCGATGATTGGTAAGGGGGTAAAGTAATTGGATAAAATTTATGTTCATGATATGGAGTTTTACGGTTATCATGGTGTATTCCCAGAGGAAAATAAATTGGGTCAGAGATTTAAAGTGGACTTAACGGTGGAGTTGGATTTGAAACAGGCAGGAGAAAGTGATGACTTAGAGCATTCTGTCAATTATGGAGAGCTTTTCGAGTTATGTAGAAAAGTTGTTGAAGATAGAACGTATAAGCTTGTAGAGAGTATCGCTGAAAATATTGCTGCAGATATATTGAAACAATATGAGAGTATTTTCCGTTGTACAATTAAAGTAATTAAACCAGATCCGCCGATACCTGGGCATTATCGTGCTGTAGCAGTGGAAATTACGAGAGAACGTCCATGAATAATATAGCTTACATTGCATTAGGTTCAAATATCGGAGAACGTTATACGTATTTAACTGAAGCGATTCAGTTTTTAAACAAAAACCCGTATATCCAAGTTAACGATATTTCATCTGTATATGAAACAGAGCCAGTTGGCTATACTGACCAAAGTTGCTTTTTAAATTTAGTTATAAAAATTTCTACCAATTTATCACCGCAAGAACTATTGAAAATTACACAAAGAGTAGAGAATGATTTAGGAAGAAAAAGGGAAATCAGATGGGGTCCGAGGACCATCGACCTTGACATTTTACTATATAATCAAGAAAATATTGAAGCAGAGAATCTTATTGTTCCGCATCCGCGGATGTTCGAAAGAGCTTTTGTTATCGTTCCGTTGTTAGAGATTAATCAAGATATAAAACAAAACATTTCACGTTCACAAGTAGAAGAAATGAAAAGGCGAGAGGGAGTAACGGTATGGAAGCAGAAAAATGGGGAAGACGCATTCGTGCTTTTCGAAAGCTAAAAGGTTATACACAAGAAGGTTTTGCGAAAGAGTTAGGGGTATCTGTATCTGTTTTAGGTGAAGTTGAGAGAGGGAATCGATCGCCTTCCCAAGATTTTGTAGTGGAAGTTGCTAAGGCATTAAAGGTTTCAGTGGAGGAATTAATGCCGAAGTGACTATGAAGGAAGGAGTAAGTCGAGTGTTAAAGATTGCAAATATTGAGATGAAAAACCCGGTTGTATTAGCACCGATGGCGGGAGTGTGTAACTCTGCATTCCGTTTGACAGTAAAAGAATTTGGTGCAGGTTTAGTTTGTGCTGAAATGGTAAGTGATAAAGCGATATTACTTAATAACAAAAGAACATTAGATATGTTATATATTGACGAAAGAGAAAAGCCATTAAGTTTACAAATTTTTGGTGGAGAGAAAGAAACTCTTGTAGATGCTGCGAAATACGTAGATAAATATACGACAGCAGACATTATTGATATTAATATGGGTTGCCCAGTACCGAAAATCATTAAGTGTGACGCGGGAGCAAAGTGGCTTTTAGACCCAAATAAAATATATGAAATGGTAGCGGCAGTTGTAGATGCTGTTGAAAAGCCGGTTACAGTTAAGATGCGTATTGGTTGGGATGCAGATCATATTTTTGCAATTGAGAATGCAAAAGCTGTTGAGCGTGCTGGCGGACAAGCAGTAGCAGTTCATGGACGTACACGAGTACAAATGTATGAAGGGAAAGCGGATTGGGATATTATTAAACAAGTAAAGCAAGCTGTAAATATCCCGGTTATCGGAAATGGTGATGTCGAAACGCCACAAGATGCAAAGCGTATGCTTGATGAAATTGGTGTAGACGGTGTTATGATTGGTCGCGCTGCCCTTGGGGACCCGTGGATGATTTATCGTACGGTAAAGTATTTGGAAACAGGTGAATTAATGCCGGAACCGACAGTGCGTGAGAAAATTGACGTATGTATGTTGCATCTGGATCGTCTTATCGATTTAAAGAACGAAAATGTCGCTGTAAGAGAGATGAGAAAGCATGCAGCTTGGTATTTAAAGGGTGTTCGTGGTAATGCAACTGTACGTAATGGTATCAATGCTTGTAATACGCGTGAGGACCTTGCGAATGTATTAGGTGCATTTGTAGAAGAAGTAGAAGCGAAACAACAAACAATTCACGTTGGTTAATAATAGATAGGGAAGATTGACATTCTTCTATACACTTCCTATAATTACGTGAAAGAAAGAAGAACTGCCAGCTAGTTGCTGGCAGTTTTTCTAGTTGAGTAGAAAATGCTATACTGTATATATTGTAAAAATTAATAGAGCTGGAGTGATATCAATACCATGGATAACATGAACCACGAAGAATTAAACGACCAATTGCTTGTTCGTCGTGAAAAGTTACATAACTTACGTGAGCAAGGAATCGATCCGTTCGGTAAACGATTTGAACGTACAAATGCAACAAATGACTTATTAAGCTTATATGGAGAGTTCTCTAAAGAAGAATTAGAAGAGAAAGAAATCTCTGTTTCTATCGCTGGTCGTATTATGACAAAACGCGGTAAAGGAAAAGCTGGATTTGCACATATTCAAGATTTACATGGACAAGTTCAAATTTATGTTCGTAAAGATGCTGTTGGAGATGAAGAGTACGAATTATTTAAAACAGCAGATTTAGGTGATTTAGTAGGTATTGAAGGTAAAGTGTTCAAAACGAACGTTGGAGAACTTTCAGTGAAAGCAACGGGCTTTACACTATTAACGAAATCTCTTCGTCCATTACCGGATAAATATCATGGATTAAAAGATGTTGAACAACGCTACCGTCAACGTTACTTAGACTTAATCACAAGTATGGAAAGCCGTGAAACATTCGTTACTCGCAGTAAAATCATTCGTGAAATGAGAAGATACTTAGATGACAATGGTTATCTTGAAGTGGAAACACCTATGATGCATGCAATTGCAGGTGGAGCTTCTGCGCGTCCTTTCATTACGCACCATAATGCGTTAGATATGGAATTATACATGCGTATCGCAATTGAACTTCATTTAAAACGCCTTATTGTGGGTGGATTAGAAAAAGTTTATGAAATCGGTCGTGTATTCCGTAATGAGGGTGTATCAACTCGTCATAATCCAGAATTTACAATGATTGAATTATATGAAGCGTATGCTGATTATAAAGATATTATGAAACTAACAGAAAATATGGTTGCTCATATTGCGAAGCGAGTACTAGGTACAACAACAATCCAATATGGTGATTATGAAATTAATCTAGAACCAGAATGGACACGTCTTCATATGGTAGATGCAATCAAGGAACATTCAGGAGCAGATTTCTGGAATCCAATGAGTGTAGAAGAAGCGCGTGAACTTGCAAAAGAACATAATGTAGGTATTAAGGATACGATGGAAGTTGGTCATATTATAAACGAATTCTTCGAACAAAAAGTAGAAGATAAATTAATCCAACCAACATTTATTTACGGTCATCCGGTAGAAATTTCGCCACTTGCGAAAAAGAATGACGAAGATCCACGATTCACAGATCGTTTCGAATTATTTATCGTTGCACGTGAACATGCAAATGCATTTACTGAGCTAAATGATCCGATTGATCAAAAAGAACGTTTTGAAGCGCAATTAAAAGAGCGCGAACAAGGTAATGATGAAGCTCACATGATGGATGATGATTATATTGAAGCTCTTGAGTACGGTATGCCTCCTACAGGTGGACTAGGAATTGGTATTGATCGTCTTGTTATGTTGTTAACGAATGCACCATCTATTCGTGATGTATTATTATTCCCTGCTATGCGTCATAAACAAGACTAAGCTTTGGAGATTTCTCCAAAGCTTTTTTTATTTGAGTATGAGCTACGTGGGGATAGTAGTTCTTGATGGTGCGAGAAATTATATTTATATAGAAGAAATGTGCTGTTTTTATACTTTTTTACTAAGTTAAAAATTTTATTAGAAAAACTATTGCGTTTTAATAATCAAACTGGTATATTTATATTCGTTGCCACGAAAGGTAATAAGTAAAACAAACGAAAAACAACTTATTGAAAAAAAGTTGTTGACGAAAATATAACGAAATGTTATATTAATAAAGTCGCTTCTGAGCGACGGACGAGTTCTTTGAAAACTGAACGAAACAAACAACGTGAAACGTCAATTTTTATTTTTAGATGCTAGACAAACTAACTTTA
>NZ_JBYTDP010000016.1:0-15619 GCF_058791555.1 Bacillus sp. EB106-07-01-XG149
TAAAAATAAAAATTGACGTTTCACGTTGTTTGTTTCGTTCAGTTTTCAAAGAACTACTTGGTCGCTCATTTGCGACTCCCTTATGTTAACATCTTCGTTAGTTAATGTCAACTAAGTTTTTTATTTCGTTTACCGCGTTCTGCGTTATTGCATCGGCGACTTGTTCTATATTACACCTCTAAACCTTAATCGTCAACATGTTTTTCTAAAAAAATATAAAAAGGCTTATTTCTTTTAAAATAAGCTTTTTTATCAAATATCATTCTATTCATTTATTATTTTTCTATAATTGGTAACGAGACGATAAACTGAATAATACCACCCTCATATTCAGCTCGAATACTACCACCTTGCAACTCAACAATACTTTTCGCAATCGCTAATCCAAGTCCCGACCCTTCTGTTACTCTACTTCTAGATTGATCTTTCTTATAAAAGCGTTCAAACAAACTCCCTAACTCTTCTCTCGTAAACTCTTCACTATGATTCGCAATTACAATTTGTATATCCCGGCGCTGCCTTTGAAGAGAAACTTTTATCTCCCCATCATCTTTACTATACTTAATCGCGTTCATTAATAGATTATCAAATACACGAACCATCTTTTCCGAATCAATCGCCGCATAGGTACGTTCCTCAGGAAACTTCTTAACAAACGTAAGTCCATGCTCTTCCGCCTGCGGTACTAACTCTTCTATTAATTGCTCCAATAACTCATTTATACAAACCTCTTGTTTTTCTAATATAACTTGCTCGTTTGTTAACTTCGTATACTCAAATAAATCTTCTATTAAATTTTTTAACTGCTCCGACTTTGCAAAAGCAATTCTCGTATATTCATCATGTTGTTCTTTATTTTCATATTTAGAATCTCGAAGTAACCGCAAGTAACCCATTATAGAAGTCAATGGTGTACGTAAATCGTGAGATACATTCGTAATAAGCTCATTCTTTTGCTTCTCTAATTTACGTTCCTTTTCTATATTATTCATAAGCTCTTCCGCCATATTATTAATATTCTCGGTTAAAGACGCAATCTCATCTTCACCTTTCTTCTCAATACGGTACGCTAAGTTACCTTTTTCTATTTCCTTTACACCTTGTGCCATCGCTTCAATTTGCTTCATCTTTCTCTTTGTTATATAGAAGAAAGAGAAAATAAATACAAGTACACCTATGAAAAATGGAAACGGTCCTTCTTGCGTATCATATATTACTTCACCTTCCGGAATCCCACTAACAAACATGTATAAATTCTTATCTTCTATTGTAATAGGTGCAAAAGCTATAAATTCTTTTCTCGTACTTTCAAATTCTTTTCTACCATTCATATAATTAATCGCAAACGATGATGCATTACGAATTGTATTATGCAAATCAATTTGTTCTTCTTGCGCCTGCTTCGTCTTATATAAAACTTTTCCACTCTCGTCAGTAACCAACACTTTTAAAGCTCTAGAGTTTTGTTCTAAATTTTGATTCTCTATTTCAATCATACTTGATATAGCTTCTAATTTATTTTCATGAACTGAACTATTTGCCACACTTTGAGCTTGTTGATTAATTTGCTCCATACCAGACCGATAATCGATTGTCGCCTGCCGATTCGCATTCTCAAAAAAAGGTGCTGCTGCTTTTGCTGACAAAATCCCTAACAACGCACAAGCAGTAAACGCAGTAATAAGTTGAATGCGTACACTCCGCTTCACCCTCTTCACTAGCTTTTCAATTAATTCTCTAGTTTTCCTAATATAAGTAAATGGATTAAATATCTTTTTCAATCTTATATCCCACTCCCCATACAGTTTTTATATATCTAGGCTTCCTTGGATTCTCCTCAATCTTCTCACGCACTTTCCGAATATGAACCATTACCGTGTTATCCGACTGGAAAGATCTTTCATTCCAAACCTTTTCATAAATTTGTTCCGCACTAAAGACCATACCCGGGTTACGAGCTAGTAATTCTAAAATTGAAAATTCCCTCGGTGTCAGTTTCACTTCTTCTCCATCCACAATAACTTTATGGGTTGAAATATTTATTTTCATCTCTCCAATTTCTAACTCGTCCTCATTTTGAATAGCAAAACCATTCATCTTCATATAACGACGTAACTGAGATTTAATTCTTGCGATTAACTCTAACGGATTAAATGGTTTCGTTACGTAATCATCTGCACCTGTTGTTAATCCTAAAATTTTATCCATATCTTGCGTTTTCGCAGAAAGCATAATAATTGGCATTTCTTTCGATTCTCTTACTTTCATACACATATGGATACCATCTACCTTTGGCATCATAATATCTAATACGACTAGATGTACTTCATTTTCTTCTAGTAAACGTAATCCTTCTTCTCCGTCTCCTGCTTGCAATACTTTATATCCTTCATTCTTTAAATAGATTGTAATAAGATTCCTAATTTCTTTTTCATCATCTACGACAAGTATTGTTTCGGTTGCCACAATATCTCCCCCATCACTTTTTTAATCCCTAACTTCTATTATAGGAAAACTTCTGAAGAAAAACGCTCGGAAATCCTTAAGATTTTCTGAAGACGCAAAAAAGGTCTAGACTCCCCTTAAGTCTAGACCTTTCAAAAAACCCCTTTTATTTACGAACGTAGATGAAATATAGTACGAATAAAACTCCCATAACATACATAATTGGATGAATCTCTTTACGACGACCACTTACTACCATTGTAATTGGATAGAAGATAAACCCGATTGCAATCCCTGTCGCAATACTATACGTAAGTGGCATTGAAATGATTGTAAAGAATGCTGGTACTGCAATCTCGAATTTCTTCCAATCAATTTCGCCTAAAGATGAAACCATCAAGATCCCTACAATAATTAATGCTGGCGCTGTTACAGCTGGTGTTACAACGCTTAATAATGGCGAGAAGAATAGTGCCAGCAAGAAGAATCCTGCTGTTACAACTGCTGTAAATCCAGAACGTCCACCCGCTGCTACCCCAGCAGAAGATTCAATGTAAGACGTTGTTGTTGATGTACCTAAGATTGCACCGATTACAGTTGCAATCGCATCTGCAAATAATGCTTTTCCTGCACGTGGTAATTTATTGTTCTTCATTAATCCAGCTTGATTCGCAACCGCTACAAGTGTACCTGCTGTATCAAAGAAATCGATGAAGAAGAACGTTATAATAACAATCACCATTTGAACAGTGAAAATATCTCCGAAGTGAGTTAACGCCACACCGAACGTTGGTTCTAGACTCGGTATTGCTCCCACTACCGCTTTCGGAGTATCAATTAATCCTGTCGCTACTCCTAAGATTGCTGTAAGAATCATACCGTAGAAAACTGCACCATTTATTTTCTTAATCATGAAGATGATTGTCGTAACAACCCCGAAGATTGCTAGTAACGTTGTGCCCTTTGTTAAATCCCCCAACCCAACAAGAACAGCATCATTTTTCACGATAATTCCGGCATTTTGGAATCCAAGGAAAGCAATGAACAATCCGATACCTGCCGCTACTGCAAACTTTAACTCTGTTGGAATTGCATTAATGATTTTTTCACGAATACCTGAAGCTGTAAGAATAATAAAGATAATACCTGACATTAATGTTCCAGCAATTGCTGTTTGCCACGGAATACCCATCGTTAACACTGCCGTATAAGCAAAGAACGCGTTAATTCCCATCCCCGGCGCCAAAGCAATCGGATACTTCGCGAAGATCCCCATAATTAACGAACCAATCGCCGCTGCTAATGCTGTAGCAACGAATACTGCACCTGGATCCATTCCTGTACCTGCTGGTAACCCTTTAACATTTCCAAGTGACAGCGTAGCAGGATTGACAAATAATACATAAGCCATAGATAAAAATGTCGTTAAACCCGCTATGAACTCTGTTTTATAATTTGTACCGAGTTCATCAAACTGAAAATAGCGTTTCATCTTACGTTTCCCCCGTTATATGATTACTCGCCGTAATCTCCCTAGCCCTCTTTTATCTATTAAAAATAAAAAAGGCTTCCATTGCATATACGTGGAAGCGTTCTATGAATAAAGACAAGTTTCCCCTCATCTTTATCTAAACGCCTCGTAGTCAAGCCATTTACGGTAGCTAGGTAGAAACTTTCGGGCCATATCCCCGATATTATACGACGGCATAATATTCACTTTTCGTTTGAATTACATACTCATATTAACTCGATGAAGTAGTTTTGTCAATTTAAAAGCGAACGTTTTTATAAAATTTTATACTTTTGTTCGTATTAAGAGTAGAAATACAAAAGATCCATCTATGCATGAGCACTAGATGGATCTTTTTTTATAATACTATTCCCACTCAATAGTTGCTGGTGGCTTACTCGTTATATCATACACGATACGGTTAACGTGTTTTACTTCGTTTACGATACGTACAGAAATTTTCTCTAATACGTCCCAAGGGATACGTGCCCAGTCAGCTGTCATACCGTCGATAGATGTTACTGCGCGGATACCTACTGTGTAATCGTAAGTACGCTCGTCACCCATAACACCTACGCTACGCATACCAGGAAGCGCAGTGAAGTATTGCCAAACTTCACGGTCTAAGCCTGCTTTAATAATTTCTTCACGTAAAATCGCATCAGATTCACGAACGATTTCTAATTTCTCTTCTGTGATTTCACCTAATACACGAATACCAAGACCAGGGCCTGGGAATGGTTGACGCCATACGATTTCATCAGGAATTCCTAATTCTGATCCTAATACACGTACTTCATCTTTAAATAACGTGTTTAAAGGCTCGATTAATTTGAACTGCATGTCTTCTGGAAGACCACCAACGTTATGGTGAGATTTAATTGTTTGTGCAGTCGCTGTACCACTCTCAACGATATCTGTATAAAGTGTACCTTGTGCTAGGAAGTCCATACCTTGTAATTTAGAAGCTTCATCATCAAATACGTAAATGAATTCATTACCGATGATTTTACGTTTTTGCTCTGGATCTTCTACACCTTTTAACTTGTTCATGAAGCGTTCTTGTGCATCCACTTTAATAACGTTCATGTGGAAGCCTTCGCTGAATGTTTTCATAACGCCTTCTGCTTCCCCTTTACGAAGTAAGCCGTGGTCAACGAAAATACATGTTAATTGATCACCGATTGCTTTATGAATTAATACTGCTACAACAGAAGAGTCTACACCGCCGCTAAGTGCGCATAGTACTTTTTTGTCTCCAACAGTTTCACGGATTTTCTCTAATTCTACTTCGATAAAGTTCTCCATGTTCCATCCTTCAGAACAACCACATGCGCCGAATACGAAGTTTTTAATTAAATCGTTACCGTGCTCAGAGTGACGTACTTCTGGGTGGAATTGTACACCGTATAAGTTTTGCTCTTCATTGCTCATACCAGCAATTGGACAAGACTCACTTGTTGCATCTACTACGAATCCTTCAGGTAAACCAGTTACTAAGTCACCATGGCTCATCCATACAACTTGCTCTTCTGGAAGGTTCGCATATAATTTTGATTCGTTCTCTACTTTAAGAACAGCTTTTCCGTACTCACGGTGGTTTGCACGTTCTACTTTCCCACCGAAGTGTTGCGTCATAAGCTGCATACCGTAACAAATACCGAAGATCGGTAATCCTAGTTCAAAGATTTTTTCATCACAATGTAATGCGCCTTCACCGTATACACTATTTGGTCCACCAGAGAAGATAATCCCTTTTGGATTCATTGCTTTAATTTCTTCTGCAGTAATTGTATGTGGATGAAGTTCACTGTATACACCGAACTCACGAATTCGACGTGCTATTAACTGATTGTACTGACTCCCAAAATCTAAAACGATAATTGTATCATGCTGCTTCTTCAAAATAATCACCCCAACGTTAGTTCTCGTATATAAATATTTTCACCAATTTGGCAAAAAGCATTACTAATATAATAAAAAAAGCCAGTCCTCCGCCTCTAGTCTCATAACAAAGAAAAGGCAGGGGTCTGGCTTTATAAAGAAAGATAGTCTTCCGCTCTTTATAAATATAAGACGCACTGCCTTCATAGTCAGGTTGTTTACGGTAACCCGGTAGAGACTCTCAAACCATATCATCGAGGATATATGAAGGATTGTTTTATATTATCTTCCTAGATTCTAACAATGAAGTATCCGTATGGTCAAGAGAGAAAGCGACAAAATTCTACAGAAATTCATTTCCTTTTCTAAAAAACATAAAAAAACATCCATTTCTATATAGAAATGGATGTTTTTCGAGCAAACGGAATTACATCATTCCGCCCATACCGCCCATGCCCATGCCGCCCATGTCAGGCATTGCTGGTGCATTTGGTTCTGGCTTGTCAGCTACTACAGCTTCAGTCGTTAAGAACATAGCTGCAACAGATGCTGCGTTTTGAAGTGCAGAGCGAGTTACTTTAGCTGGATCTACGATACCAGTTTCAAGCATGTTAACCCACTCGCCAGTAGCTGCGTTGAAACCAACGCCTACTTTTTCGCCTTTTAGACGCTCTACAACTACAGATCCTTCTAGACCAGCGTTGATTGCGATTTGACGAACTGGCTCTTCTAGTGCGCGAAGTACGATGTTGATACCTGTTGCTTCGTCGCCTTCAGCTACGATAGAAGCTACTTTCGTGTATACGTTCATAAGTGAAGTACCACCACCTGCAACGATACCTTCTTCTACTGCTGCACGAGTTGAGTTAAGTGCATCTTCAATGCGAAGTTTGCGCTCTTTTAACTCAGTTTCAGTTGCTGCACCTACTTTAATTACTGCTACGCCACCTGCAAGTTTTGCAAGACGTTCTTGTAATTTTTCACGATCGAATTCAGAAGTAGTTTCTTCTAATTGCGCGCGGATTTGGCCAATGCGAGCTTCGATTTGTTGTGAATTTCCGATACCTTCTACTACAGTTGTGTTTTCTTTCGTTACAACAACTTTACCAGCGCGTCCTAAAGATTCAATTGTAGCAGATTTTAAGTCACGACCTAATTCTTCAGTGATTACTTCGCCACCAGTTAAGATTGCGATATCTTCTAGCATTGCTTTACGACGGTCACCAAATCCAGGAGCTTTAACAGCTACTACATTGAATGTACCACGAAGTTTGTTCACTACTAATGTAGCTAAAGCTTCGCCTTCTACGTCTTCAGCGATGATAAGAAGTGGTTTACCTTGTTGTACCACTTGCTCTAATACTGGTAAGATTTCTTGGATGTTAGAAATCTTCTTATCAGTAATTAAGATGTATGGGTTATCAAGAACCGCTTCCATTTTGTCAGAATCAGTAATCATGTAAGGAGATGCATATCCACGATCAAATTGCATACCTTCTACTACGTCTAATTCTGTTGTAAATCCTTTAGATTCTTCTAAAGTAATAACGCCGTCGTTACCAACGCGCTCCATTGCTTCAGCGATTAATTGACCAACTTCTTCGTCAGCCGCAGAAATAGCAGCTACTTGTGCGATAGAAGATTTACCTTCGATTGGTTTAGAAATCTCTTTTAATTCTGCAATTGCAGCAGTAACAGCTTTTTCGATACCTTTACGAAGACCCATTGGGTTCGCACCAGCTGTTACGTTTTTAAGACCTTCACGAATCATAGCTTGTGCTAATACAGTTGCAGTTGTCGTTCCGTCACCAGCTACATCATTTGTTTTGCTAGCAACTTCTGCTACTAATTTTGCACCCATGTTTTCGAATGCATCTTCTAATTCGATTTCTTTTGCGATTGTTACACCGTCATTTGTAATAAGTGGTGAACCGAATTTTTTCTCAAGTACAACGTTACGACCTTTTGGTCCAAGCGTTACTTTAACTGCGTTTGCAAGAGTGTCGACACCGCGAAGCATCGAACGACGTGCTTCTTCACTAAATTTAATATCTTTTGCCATAATAATTGACCCCCTTGAATTTTTTAAGATTTATATAATTAACCAATAACTGCTAAAATGTCACTTTCACGTAAAATCAAGTAGTCAGTACCTTCGTATTTTACTTCAGTACCTGCATATTTTGAGAAGATGATAAGATCACCTGCAGCTACCTCTAAAGCAACACGCTCACCATTTTCAAGCACTCGACCAGTACCTACTGCAATAACTTTACCCTCTTGTGGTTTTTCTTTTGCAGTGTCTGGTAATACAATACCACTTGCTGTTTTTTCTTCTGCTTGAACAAGCTCAATTACAACGCGATCACCTAATGGCTTTAGCATGAACAATAACCTCCTCATTTTGTTATGTAAATTTTATTTATTAGCACTCAAGTCACCCGAGTGCTAACACACTTATAATAATAAATAATCTCAATTTCTTTTGCAAGTAAAAAAATCATAATTTTTTCGCAAATTAAGCTATACACTTTTCTATATAGAGTCCCTCTTCTTCTACCTTTACTATATGAATCGTTGTTTCCACTACTCGTATGTTACAATATGAAAGGACACCCTAAGTTGTTTTCGCTATACACACAACTTTCTCCTGTCTTCTATTATAATTTCAAATAAGGATTTACGAAAAAAACATAATTTAAGTGAAGTTTATATCGTAGGTAGCATACTTACATGTTATCCTACCTTATCTCATACACTAGAGTTAGAAAGGATGGTTAAACCATTTGAAAAAACAATATTGGTGGGTTATCGTTACATACATTTTAATGCAGTTATCATCCATTGCTGGATTACCACTTCTGCTGAAAACTGGACTTTATGATAACAGAGGATTTACTAGAGAAGAGAAATTTCAACTCATAACTGGCCACTGGGCAATCATTAGCTTCTTTATTGCATTATGTATCGTACTTTGGTTACTTAGAACAGATATTCGTGACAGACGTTTAGATACAATGCGCTCTACTGTTCCAGCTACGATTGGTTGGATTTTTATTGGGTTCTTCCTAGCATTTTTCTCACAAAGTATTGCCGGTATGATAGAAATGCGTGTATTAGGAATTAAACCTGGATCAGAAAATACAGCAAGACTTATGGATATCGCAAGAACGACACCTTGGTTCCTTATCGTTATCTCTATAATAGGACCTATTTTGGAAGAAATCGTATTTAGAAAAATTTTATTTGGTACACTTTATAAGAAGTTTAACTTCTTTATTGCTGCTATCATTAGTTCTCTTGTATTCGCAGCAATTCATTTTGATTTCACTCACTTATTGGTATACACTTCTATGGGACTCGTATTCGCCTTTTTATATGTAAAAACGAAGCGTATTATCGTCCCTATCGCGGCTCATGTTGCAATGAATACATTAGTTGCAGTTGCTCAAGTTTTAATGAGCAATGAACAAATTCAAGAAATGATTAAAGAAGCTGAAAAAATGCAAGGCTTTATCGGAGGATTTTTAGTATGAGGAACTCACCATTGTTCATGGCTGCATTGTACTTCCTTCTAGGATGTATCTTTACACGCTTCGCCATTACGAACGTAACAGATACAATCTGGAATATGTGGACAATACTATTTGCAGTTATGGCAACAATTGATTTTAATTTGGCACTTCGCCTTATCTTAGTTAAATTCACAAAGAAAAAACAATAATAAAACGCAGAGGTCGCTTCCTCTGCGTTTTATTGTGGATAATTCTTTAAAAAGTAAACAAGTGTTTGTAACTCTACCGCTAAATCAATATGGTGAATTCTTATATTATCTGACACATTTAAGCGCGCTGGTGTGAAATTTAAAATACCATGCACGTTCGTTTCTGCCAATCTATCTGCTACAGATTGTGCTACTGTAGCGGGTACTGTTAATATTGCCACTTGTATATCAGTTGATAAACGTTCTTCTAATTCATCTAAATGATATACAGGAATGCCCCCGATTTCTGTCCCGACTTTCTCTTCACTAACATCAAACGCCATTTCAATTTTTGTATTATTGTTTTTCGTGAAATTATAATGTAAGAAAGCGGTCCCTAAATTACCTACTCCAATAAGTGCTACACGTGTTATATCATCTTGGTCGAGTGTTTCACGGAAAAATGATAATAAATAATTTACGTTATATCCATAACCTTTTTTCCCTAACGCTCCAAAATATGAAAAATCTCTTCGAATCGTTGCGGAATCAACTTTTACCGCTTCGCTCAATTCGGCTGATGAAACACGTTGCTTACCAGAAAGAGATAAGTTTTGGATAAATCGATAGTATAGAGGCAATCGTTTGGCAGTGGCCTGTGGAATTTTTTGCTGATCCATATAACCTCTCCTCTCTTCCTATCTTTATTCATATACTTGAATCAAATACAGAAGTTTAGCACTCATGAATTTCCCTGTATAATAAAGAGAAGAAGTATTCTCTCTTTATTTTAAACTATACACTATTTTTAGTATGATTGAGAAATATAAACATGGCAAAGTTAAGAAATTATTTGAGGTGAAAACATTGATTTTATTACAAGTAAACGCGCTTACGAAATTATACGGTGCAGAAACGATTCTTGCAAACATAAAATTAGAAGTTCAAACGAAAGATCGTATCGCATTAGTCGGACGAAATGGGGCCGGAAAATCTACATTATTAAAAATAATAGCTGGTGAGCTATCTCATGATGGTGGCGAAATTATAAAACCGAAAGATGTCTCAATCGGATATTTAGCTCAAAATACCGGGTTAGAAACATCTTTAACAATTTGGGATGAAATGTTAACCGTCTTTACACACTTGCAGCAAATGGAGACAAAACTTCGAAGGCTAGAGCAAGAGATGGGAAAAGAAGAAAACTTTTCAAACGAGGCTACATATGAAAGATTATTAGCTGATTATGACCAATTGCAATTAGATTATAAAGATCAAGGTGGATATCAATATGAAGCAGATATTCGCTCGATTTTAAGTGGTCTTGGCTTCCCAGTTGAAACGCACCAGACGACGATTTCTACATTAAGTGGTGGACAAAAAACACGATTAGCTCTCGGTAAATTATTATTAACGAAACCAGACCTACTTATTTTGGACGAGCCTACAAACCATTTAGACATCGAAACATTAACATGGCTTGAACAATATTTACAAGGCTATCCTGGCGCAATACTAATCGTTTCTCATGACCGTTATTTCTTAGATAAACTCGTTACACAAGTATATGAAATTTCGAATAAAGAAAGCAGACGATTTGTTGGTAACTACAGTAAATATTTAGACTTGAAATCAGCATTATACGAGCAAGACATGAAACGTTATGAAAAACAACAAGATGAAATCGCTAAGCTTGAGGATTTCGTTCAAAAAAATATAGCTCGCGCATCTACGACAAAACGTGCTCAAAGCCGTCGTAAACAATTAGATAGAATGGAATTATTGACTAGACCTTTAGGTGATTCTAAGTCAGCATCCTTCCACTTCGATATCGAAAAACAAAGTGGAAATGATGTTTTACAAGTAAAGGATGCAACTATCGGCTATGATGATGATCCGATTATTGAACATGTAACTATGCGCTTAACTCGCGGGGATAGCGTTGCTTTAGTTGGTCCAAACGGAATTGGGAAATCCACATTATTAAAATCACTTGTGAATAAGTTACCACTATTAAATGGTGATGTTTCTTTCGGATCCAATGTATCTGTTGGTTATTATGATCAAGAACAAGCAAACTTAACATCTTCTAAGCGAGTTTTAAATGAGTTATGGGATGAATATCCACTGCAGCCCGAAAAAGAAATTCGCACGATATTAGGTAACTTCTTATTCACAGGGGATGATGTACTAAAACCAGTATCTTCTCTTAGTGGTGGACAAAAAGCTCGATTAGCTCTTGCAAAACTTATGATGCAAAAATCGAATTTATTAATTCTCGATGAACCTACGAACCATCTTGATTTAAATAGTAAAGAAATTTTGGAGAATGCTTTAATTGATTATCCAGGCACCCTTCTATTTGTTTCACATGACCGCTACTTTATTAATCGTGTAACGACGACCGTTGTTGAGTTGTCAACAGAAGGTGCACAAGAGTATTTAGGCGATTACGATTACTATGTGGAGAAGAAAAATGAAATGATTGAACGTGCAGCATTTGAACAACAAGAACAGCAAGAAAACCAAGCACCTGTTCAAAAAACTGTAGCTCAAGAAAAATTAAATTATCTCGAAGAAAAAGAGCGTAAACAATTAGAACGTCAACGCACTCGAAAAATTGAGGAGCTAGAACAAAATATTTTAGAATTTGAAGAAGAAATTGCTACGTTAGAAGATCAACTTTGCTTACCAGAAATATACGCAGATTATGAAAAGGCTAGTGAAATTACAACGAAAAAGCAAACACTACAAGAGCAACTTGATGCTTGTATGGCAGAATGGGAAGAATTACATTTATAAGAGTATGAATAAGAAGGATGTCTCATAAGTCGGGATTTTTGACTATGCGACATCCTTTTTATCTTCTAGCTGGGGTATAAACGATTCGACACGACATACCGATTTACCGACAAAGTTTGACAATGTTGGCTCGCCCCTATAATAAGGGCACATTTCAAAATGTTTTTTAGAGATATCTTTTTGCGATTTATTTCCCAAAAAAGAATACATTCAAAGGTCAGACTTCACCTACTTTATCCACAGGTTTATACACATATCCACCTTTATAAAATAAACCCCAAAATAACTTTTCCACATTATCCACAACTAACAAAAAAGTTATCAACATTTTATATACACAATAAAACCCATATTATCAACAGATAATATGGGTTTTATCCACAAGCTGTGGTTAATTTTGTGTATAACTATGCTTCAATATCTAATCCTGGATTTGCATTTAAAGCTAATGTAGCACGTTTTCCTTGTTCATATGCAATTGTACCTGCGGCTGCAATCATCGCTGCATTATCGGTACATAAAGATAGTGGAGGAATAATTAGCTCAATATTTTCTTTTGTCGCAAATTCCGCTTCCAAACGTGCGCGAAGTCCTTTATTCGCAGCTACTCCACCAGCAAGAAGCAGTTGCTTTACGTTATACGCTTCTGCTGCACGAGATGCTTTCGTTACAAGCACATCTATTACACTCGCTTGGAAACTTGCTGCTAAATCTTCCGGTGCAATTTCTATCCCGCGTTGTTTTGCGTTATGCACAGTGTTGATAACTGCTGATTTCAATCCACTGAAACTGAAATCATACGAATCAGGTTCTAGCCATGCACGAGGCAAATCGATTGTCGGTTCCCCTTCATGTGCAAGGCGATCAATGTGAGGACCACCTGGATATGGCATGGATAACGTTCGAGCTACTTTATCATATGCCTCTCCAGCTGCATCATCTCTTGTTTCACCAATCACTTCGAATGAACCATGTTCTTTCATATAAACAAGCTCCGTATGTCCACCAGATACAACAAGTGATAGTAGTGGGAATTGAACTTCTTTTACTAAACGGTTCGCATAAATGTGCCCAGCGATATGATGAACACCCACTAGAGGAATATCATGTGCAAAAGCCACTGCTTTCGCTGCATTTACCCCTATTAAAAGCGCTCCTACTAACCCAGGTCCTTCTGTTACAGCAATTGCATCAATATCATCAAATGTGATATTTGCTTCTTTTAAAGCTTCTTCTAACACAACTGTAATTTCTTCTACATGATGACGGGATGCAATCTCTGGTACAACTCCGCCAAAACGTTTATGACTTTCAATTTGTGATGCAACGACATTCGCAATAATTTCCGTTCCATTTTTAACAACTGCTACTGCTGTTTCATCACAACTTGTTTCAATACCAAGTATAATCGTATTTTTTTCCATTATATATTCACCCACATTACGAGACCATCTTCCTGATTGTCTGCATAGTATCGTTTACGAATTCCACCATTTTGAAATCCGTATTTTCTGTATAACTGTTTTGCTACTTCATTTGATACACGTACTTCAAGCGTCATCGTTTTTACCCCTAAATCTTTCGCTTCGGAAATAACTTCTTTCAATAAAGCATCCCCTAGCTTTTGACCTCTGTATTCTGGCAAAATAGCTATATTTGTTATATGTGATTCATCAATAATTATCCACAATCCACAATACCCAATTACACGACCATCTTTTTCTAGCACAACATAATGTGCATGTTCATTCGTCGTTAACTCACGGTGAAAGGCATCTGCAGTCCAAGGAGTTGAAAAAGACGCTTCTTCAATAGCTACAATTTGAGCGATATCATCGAGTTCCATCTTTCTAAATATCATATCCATCTTCTGGAGACTCCTACTTGTTTTGACTTTCTAACCACTTTGTTTCAGCTTCAGCTAAACGAAGATAACTAGGAACAAATGAATGTACATCTTGTTCTTCTTTTTGTAACCCTAAGAAAGCTAACTCACTTGGTCTTGGGTTATTTTTAGTGAAGGGAGCAAATACAGCTTGTTCGCCTAAATGTTCGATAATCGTCTCTTTGTGCAGTTTAACATCGTTACCAATAAATAAAACAGGCTTTCCTGCATCTTTTAACATTTGCAACCAGTCTACAATAAGGATGATTCGGTCTTCTTCTATAGAATTTAAATGCTCTCCTTCATATGTATATAACCCAGTATAAATTTGTCCGCGTCTTCCATCAAATAAAGGACAGATCAATCCATTAAAATTAGCACCGTTTGCAGCCACTACTTCTAAACTTGATACACCTACAATTGGTATTTGAAGTGACCAAGCTAATGTTTTTGCAGCTGTCACACCTATACGAACACCTGTATATGATCCAGGTCCAGCAGCTACAACGATTTTAGTTAATTCTTTCGGTTTTACACCACATTCTTTTAACAATTTCTCTACAGCTGGCATAAGACGTACAGAATGATTTTTTGTTAAGTTTGTAATGATTTCCCCAATTACGTTTCCTTCCTCAATAAGGGATACACCCATTACGTAATTTGAAGTATCAATTGCTAGTACTTTCATCTTGTAATAGCTCCTCACATAATCTAATATATCGATCTCCAATTGGCTCGAGTACAATTTTCCTTGTATCATCTCCAGCATGGAATAAACTAATTTGTAACTTCTCATTTGGTAAAAATGCTTCTATTAAATGAGCCCATTCTACTACGGTAATTCCTTCACCGTAGAAATACTCATCAAAACCTAAGTCCTCTTCACTTTCCGCTAAGCGATACACGTCCATATGATATAGCGGCAATCTCCCTTTATATTCTTTAATAATATTAAAGGTAGGACTATTTACAACTCTTTTCACTCCAAGACCTTTTGCTAGCCCTTTTGTAAAAGTTGTCTTACCAGCCCCTAGATCTCCTTCTAAAATAATTACATCTTGTGCACCGACAAGTCCACCTAGTTTTTCTGATAATCTTTGTGTTTCCTCAGAAGAGTTTGTTGTTATTTCATATTTACTCACAGACTTCACCTACTTTACTCACAATGTTCTCTGCTCTTTATTATACAGGTTTTGAATATATAAAAAAGTCCTTAGGAGTTTTCCTAAGGATAGTTTGACTGTCTTTATTAGTTTTTTGTTAAAACAAATAAAAAAATACGAAACAACATGTTTCGTTCTTTTCTTTATATAAAATGGCGGTCCCGACCGGGGTCGAACCGGCGATCTCCTGCGTGACAGGCAGGCATGTTAACCACTACACCACGGGA
>NZ_JBYTDP010000017.1:0-14809 GCF_058791555.1 Bacillus sp. EB106-07-01-XG149
CTAAAAATAAAAATTGACGTTTCACGTTGTTTGTTTCGTTTAGTTTTCAAAGTTCAACATCGCGTTTCAGCGACTTTTATAATTTAACATTTCGCGTTAAATCTGTCAACAACTTTTTTCTTTCGTTCCTGACGACGCTTATTAATTTACCATATTAATCATTTGTTCGTCAACACTTTTTAAAAAAATGCCAAAATAATTTTATCTTGGCATGATATAAAGCTTAATAACCACTAATGCAGCAACACCAGGTAGACCTAATAGACTTGTGATTGTTGCTGTACCCAAGTTAATTGGAATATGAAAATCAAAATATGTTCCTACAACGTTTACGATAAAGAGTAATGCTATTCCCAAAGTAACATGAAAGAGCGCTTTTCCTATAAAACGTAACGGCTTAGAAGAAACTCCAAAAACAAGAAAAATAAAAACTAGAGCAAGAATACCAACAATAATAATTGTAGAATTCATTTTTTCCTCCTTGTGAATGACCTATACACATTTATTTGTATGGGACAAGGCGATAAAAAAGAACATTTATCATACTACTCCAGTCGCTTCATCTCATTAACTTTTATTCGACGACACTTTCTTCATATAAAACAATTCCTCACTCTTTCCAAACGAAGTAACCACGCAATGTTTAACGAATAAAATAAAAGGTTCTGCTTTTTCAGCAGAACCTTTTACCATTGTTCCATTTTTACAGGACGACGTTTTGCTTCTTTTAACAAGAAGAAATATTTCGCCTCTGCTATTTTCAAAGAACAAAGTACATCTTGAGATGGTTCTACACTTTGTTCAACCATTCTCTTCTGACGTAACCATTCATTCTTCACTTTTTCTAATAGTACAATTAGCTTATCATCATACTCTTTACGCAATTTACCCTTTTTTTGAAAGAACATTTTTGTTTCTCCTCTTATACTTCTCTACGACCTTCTAACGCTTTCGACAGTGTTACTTCATCTGCATATTCTAAGTCTCCACCAACTGGCAGACCATGTGCAATACGAGTTACTTTAATACCTGTCGGCTTTAAGAGGCGGGATATATACATCGCTGTAGCTTCCCCTTCAATATTAGGGTTTGTTGCTAGTATCACTTCTTGTACCGTTTCATCGTGCAGTCGCTTTAAAAGTTGCGGGATATTAATGTCTTCCGGTCCAATTCCCTCCATTGGAGAAATCGCACCACGTAACACATGATATACACCTTGATATTCTTTCATCTTTTCCATTGCGATTACATCTTTTGGTTCCTGTACAACACAAACAATCGACTGATCTCGATGCGAATCATTACAAATATAACAAGGATCGCGGTCAGTAATATGTCCACATACAGAACAATACGCTAAATCTCGCTTCGCATTCACAAGTGCTTTTGCAAAACCTAACACATCATCTTCTTTCATATCTAATACGAAAAATGCCAATCGAACCGCTGTTTTCGGTCCGATTCCTGGCAACTTCATAAAACTATCAATTAATTTCGATATCGGTTCTGGATAATGCATATATCAGTATCCTCCTAGAACATTCCACCTGGTAAGTTCAAGCCTTTTGTAAATTTACCCATTGTAGAGTTTGAAAGTTCATCAGCTTTTTTAAGTGCATCATTTGTTGCAGCTAGCACTAAGTCTTGTAACATTTCGATATCTTCTGGATCTACAACTTCTTCTTTAACTTTCACTTCAAGAATTTGCTTATGACCATTTGCAATAACTGTAATCATACCGCCGCCAGCTGTACCTTCAACTGTTTTTTCGCCAAGCTCTTCTTGCGCTTTTGCCATATCTTTTTGCATCTTTTGCATTTGTTTCATCATATTATTCATATTTCCCATTCCGCCACGCATCATAATTAATTCCTCCTAATTATTATTACTCTTTTATTTCAATAAGTTCTTGTCCTACTAATTTTACGGCCTCTTCTATAAGAGGATCTTCTTTTTTCTCTGGGCTTTCTTCAGAATCCCCGCCTTCACGCTGTAAAAAATCTTCACGGATTTTACCCCATTCGCTTTTTGGAATGGCAATCATATTTAATCTTTTACTTAGCAATTCAAATAAGGCTTGTTCCACTGTATCCATAGCTTCTCGATTTTCGCTTGCCATTTTACAGTGAATCTCATATTGAAACGCTAAAACGTAAGTATCATCCGAAGCCGCCACCGGTTCGCTATTTTCTAATAAAACAGCAAACGCTACTTTGTTGTATGCTTTGAGTCTTCCTAACAACTCACCCCACACAGCTTTTAATTGTTCTAAATCCTGGCGCTTTGCTTGTTTTAACACTTCATTTACGCGTCCGACAGGAATCTTCATACTACCTGTCCGCACTGGCTTTGGTGTTGCACGTGTCTCTCTGACTTCTTGCTGCACACCAGCCGGTACACCATTCTTTTTGACTTGTTCTAACTCTTTCTCCAATTGCTGCATCCTGTTCATAATTGCTTGTAAACGATCTGCACCGTTTGCTTGCATCATAAACTGTTGACACAGTTGTACCATAACAACTTCTAAGAAAATTCGCGGATGATTTGTCCACTTCATTTCCTGTTGTCCCTTACTAAGAGTATGAATGATTTCATAGATTACTTCCGGTTGCATTTCTTCACTTAACATCCGGAATTGCTCATCTACCATTACTCGTTCCAACATATGTTCCAGTTGTGGTGAAGTTTGATATAAAAGCATATCGCGATAATAGTAAATGAAATCCTCCATAAAACGAACTGGATCTTTCCCTTTACCCATCATCTCATCTATGATACGTAATGCCCTTGATACATCATTTTCACGTATACATTCTACTAAGTTACCTAAGTATTGCTGGGAAACAGAACCTGTCACAGCTAATACATCTTCTGTCGTAACTGTCTCATCACTATAAGATATTGCCTGATCAATAAGACTAAGCGCATCACGCATACCACCTTCAGCGGCACGTGCAACAATTTGTAACGCCTCATCTTCTACTTGCGTACCTTCATTCGTCACAACCGTCGATAATCTCTCAACAATATCATTTACTGATATTTTCCGAAATTCAAAACGCTGGCAACGTGAAATGATTGTAGGCGGAATCTTATGCGGTTCTGTTGTCGCCAAAATAAAGATGACGTGTCCTGGCGGCTCTTCTAACGTTTTTAAAAGCGCATTAAAGGCACCCATGGAAAGCATGTGGACTTCATCAATAATGTATACTTTATATTCTACAGCACTTGGAGCATATTTTACTTTATCTCTAATATCTCGAATTTCATCTACACCGTTATTTGAAGCCGCATCAATTTCTAATACATCTGAAATAGATCCTTGTGTAATCCCCAAACAAGACGGACATTCATTACAAGGTTCAGCTACCGGAGCATGTTCACAGTTGATTGCTTTTGCAAATACTTTTGCAATTGTCGTTTTTCCTGTTCCCCTCGGCCCAGAAAATAAATAAGCATGTGAAACTTTCTCTTGAAGAAGGGCATTTTGCAACGTTTTTGTCACGTGCTTTTGACCAACTACATCTTCAAATTTTTGCGGTCTCCATGTTCGGTATAACGCTTGGTATGACACGAAAATACGGCCTCCCTCAAAGGTTATTATCTCATTTATTATAACCCATTCTGTTTATAGATTCCAAAAGTTATTTTCTATACAAAAAACCCACCTTAGTATTAAGGTGAGTTTTGTATACATATATAACTGCCGTGCACCTTCTGTCGATTACGTACCATAAGCGTTACTCAAGCAGTTAGCTCGGTTCAGGCACTCCTGCGGCACACGAGAAGACCCGCTTATTGCTGCTTCCTTCCGGACCTGACAAGGTTCACGGGGTCCCGTTGCGCAGGACCCAAACGTCAACACCACTTACTTAAGGCAGACCTTACAGCAGCATAACCTCGAGAAGGGATTCGGCCTCGCTAGAGCGGATTGCGAGTATAGGGCACCGCTACCTCCCCGCTTAGCACGGCAAAGTTAAAACCAATATTCGGTTGCCTTTATTAAAAGGCATTATCAGTATAACTTGTTTTTTTATAAAATGCAAATACGTTAATTCTCGTTACTTTTCTCTAATTTTTTTATTGCTTTTCTTTTTTTACGAAGCTCTCTAAAAAAGTTTGTTAACAAAGTACCGCATTCTTCTTCTAATACACCAGCAACTACCTCGCATTGATGATTAAAGCGTTCATCAATTAAAAGATTCATCAACGTCCCTGCACATCCACCTTTCGGATCACTTGCACCATATACAACTCGCTTCACTCGTGATAAAACAATTCCACCCGCACACATCGGACAAGGCTCTAATGTTACATATAACGTCGCATCTTCTAAACGCCATGTCCCTAATTTTTTGCACGCCTCATCAATAGCTAACAATTCAGCGTGAGCTATTGATCTTTGTTCAGTTTCTCTTAAATTATGAGCAACACTAATCACCTCACCATCTAACACTATAACTGCGCCAATCGGTACTTCTTGTATTGCCTCTGCTTTTTTAGCCTCTTCTATTGCTAACTGCATAAAATAAATATCTTGATCGTTTTCCATACCATAGTCCTTTCATTACAAATAAAGTACACTTATTTCCATTTACTACACATGGGATAACTTTTACAAATTCAATCCACCCTAATAAAAAAGAGAGGGGATTACATATGAAGAATACTGCCTTACTCATTATCGATATGATTAATGATTTTCAATTTTCACACGGGCCCACCTTAGCCAAAAAATGCGAAATTATAACAAATCCTATTTTACGATTAAAGAAAACAATGAAATCCTTTGGTTATCCCATAATTTATGTTAATGACCATTATCAACTTTGGAGATCTGATATTGACCAACTAATTACTCATTGTACAAATGAGTATAGTGAAAATATCATTCATAAGATTGCCCCAAATACTGATGATTACATTTTTATTAAACCACATTACTCTGCTTTTTATGAAACACCTTTAAATTCTTTATTAGGCTATTTAAAAATAGAAAATCTAATATTGACAGGAGTCGCCGGGAATATATGTATCCTCTTTACAGCTAACGATGCTCATATGAGAAATTATACACTGTATGTACCACAGGACTGTATTGCCTCTAATCATGATCAGGATAATCTACATGCTTTAAAAATAATGGAAGCCACATTAAAAGCAAATATAGTACCGTCATCTCAAATAAAAATTAATTAATACATATATCTATTTTCTAACTTTTTATATCAAATTAACCCGCTCGCTTCCCTCTTGTGCTACAATAATTCTGTTTTGTGTTTTTAGTAGTCACGGTAAATCACTGATTGAAAGGAGGAAACAGCGTGACCGGAGTACCATTTATCACGGTTGAAGGACCAATTGGTGTTGGAAAAACCTCACTTGCGAAGGCAATTTCAACTCACATGCAACTCCACTTACTAAAAGAGATTGTTGATGAGAATCCTTTTTTAGGAAAATTCTATGAAGACATCGACGAATGGAGTTTTCAAACAGAGATGTTCTTTCTTTGTAATAGATACAAACAATTAGAAGATATTAACATAAAGTATTTGAATCAAAGGAAGCCAGTAGTAGCGGATTATCATATATTTAAAAATTTAATTTTCGCATCCCGTACATTAAAGAATTCACAATACGACAAGTACATGCAAATCTATCGTATCCTTACACAAGATATGCCTGTACCAAACGTTATCGTTTATTTAACAGCTAGCTTGGAAACATTACAAACACGAATTGCGATGCGCGGAAGAGAATTCGAAAAAAACATGGATCCAAATTACTTACTACAGCTCACAAAAGATTACGAAACAGCAATGGAGACTTTTAAAAAGGATCATCCAGATATCCCAGTATTGAAATTTAACGGAGACGATATGGATTTTGTAAAAAATCCTGATGATTTAAACGTCATCCTATCCGCCCTTCAAAATACTCTCTTAAAGGAGTCGAAATAACAATGAATTTAAGGCAAAAATATGATATACCAAATGACGCAGTAATCACTATTGCTGGAACAGTAGGTGTCGGAAAATCAACTATGACAACTGCATTAGCTAACGCTTTAGGTTATCGCACATCATTTGAAAAGGTAGATTCGAACCCGTATTTGGACAAATTCTATGCTGATTTCACACGCTGGAGCTTCCACTTGCAAGTGTACTTTTTAGCAGAACGATTTAAAGAACAAAAAAGAATTTTTGAATACGGTGGCGGTTTTGTTCAAGATCGCTCTATCTATGAAGACACTGGAATTTTTGCAAAGATGCATCATGAAAAAGGTACAATGACGGAGACTGATTATGAAACATACAAAGGTTTATTTGACGCTATGGTCATGACTCCTTACTTCCCTCATCCAGATTTATTAATTTACTTAGAAGGCTCTTTCGATGATATTGTTGATCGTATCCAAGAACGCGGACGTCCGATGGAACAACAAACACCAATTGAGTATTGGAAAGAGATGCATGGCCGTTACGAAAACTGGATTAATAACTTTAATGCATGCCCTGTTTTACGATTAAACATTAATGAATACGATATTTTAAAAGATGGCGATTCAATTGAACCAATCATTAAAAAAATTGGCCATTTTTTAAAACAAACACGTAAACTTGTAAAATAAAAAACCCGTGCATACGCACGGGTTTTTCTATTAAATTACTTCTTTTTTGTCGGAGCAATAATTTCACTCTCAGGTTTTCCAGCGTTAATACGCTGACGAACAGTACTTGTACTAATATCGTATGTTTCAGCAATCTCTTTAACAGTCATTTCTTTCCCGTTAATCACTGCTGTTAATACTTTACCTGTACGTTTTGGAGCTGCTTCTTTCTTTACAGCTGCTTTTTCAACTTTTTTTGGCGCCTCTACTTTTGTCGCAGTTTGCTTTACATCACAAGTGCAACCACAAAGTTTACGGAATGTATCATCGCTTATAATGCGTGACACATTTGCACCACTGTTTAAAATTCTATTGTTCTTACAGACAGGACATTGTACATAATATAAAGTTTTTCCATCTAAAGGAAACGTTTGTATAATAAGATCCATGTTGACTCCTTTCATATCTATGAAGATAATCATCGGAATATGAGTGTGTAATAAGGAGAAAATCGCCCTACACCATACTTTATGATTGGTTTTAAAATAAAAACTCGTTACGTGTTGGTAACGAGTTCTCCAATCTCCACTTATATGCGCTGTTGTCAATTATATCTGGAGGAGGTAGAGGGATTCGAACCCCCGCGCGACTCTCGCCGCCTGTCGGTTTTCAAGACCGATCCCTTCAGCCAGACTTGGGTATACCTCCATATTGACATCAAATATAATATCAAAAGAAAAACAGTTAGTCAACCCTACTAAAATAAATTATGAGGAAAGGGGAAATTTACCTTTCCCCTCCTACATTTCAGTACTGACAATACTCATAATTACCAATCACTCATACCGATGAATGTTTACATTTACTTAATAACTGCTTTTCCTCCCATATAAGGGCGAAGAACTTCTGGAATTATAATTGTACCATCTTCTTGTTGGTAGTTCTCTAAAATAGCTGCAACCGTACGGCCAATTGCAAGACCAGATCCATTTAATGTATGAACATGTTCTGGTTTTCCGTTTGGCTCACGACGGAAACGGATATTTGCACGTCTCGCTTGGAAAGCCTCAAAATTACTACAAGAAGAAATCTCACGATATGTGCCATAGCTTGGAATCCATACTTCGATATCGTATTTCTTCGCTGCTGTAAATCCTAAATCGCCTGTGCACATGCTCATAACGCGATATGGCAACTCTAATAATTGTAACACGCGTTCTGCATCATTTGTTAGTTTTTCTAACTCTTCATAAGAATCTTCTGGTTTTACGAACTTTACAAGCTCTACTTTATTGAACTGATGCTGACGAATTAAGCCACGTGTATCACGACCAGCTGAACCTGCTTCAGAACGGAAACAAGAGCTAAATGCAGCATATCGTATAGGCAATTGATCTTTATTTAAGATTTCATCACGATGCATGTTCGTTACAGGTACTTCAGCTGTTGGAATTAAGAAGTAATCTTCACTTTCAATACGGAATGCATCTTCTTCAAATTTCGGAAGTTGTCCTGTTCCTGTCATACTTGCACGGTTTACCATATACGGAGGTAATACTTCTTCGTATCCATGCTCGTCAGTATGAAGATCAAGCATAAAGCTAATTAAAGCACGCTCTAATCTCGCGCCAGCACCTTTATAGAATACGAAGCGGCTTCCTGTTACTTTCCCAGCACGCTCAAAATCTAAAATCCCTAAATCTGTAGCAAGATCCCAATGTGGTTTTGGTTCATAAGCAAATTCTTTCACTTCTCCCCAAGTACGTGCTACTACATTATCATCTTCTGTTTCACCAACTGGAGCAGATTCATGAGGAATATTCGGAATAGATAACATTAATCTTTCTAAATCTTCTTCAACTGTACGAAGTTCATTATCAAGATCTTTTACTTTTTCTCCAACTTCACGCATTTCTAGAATTAGAGCTTCTGCATCTTTCTTTTCGCGCTTCAATACAGAAATTTGTTGAGATACTTCGTTACGTTTACTTTTTAGTTCCTCTGTTTGAACAAGTAATTCTCTTCTTCTCGTATCCAGCTCTTCAAAGCGACCAAAATCAGTTAAATCTTCGCCTCTATGCTGTAACTTTGCTTTTACTTCTTCAAAATTTGTACGTAAAAATTTAATATCAAGCATTATATACTCCTCCTTTTATTTTATAAAACACAAAAAACTCCCGTCCCTATATAAAGGGACGGGAGTTAACCCGCGTTGCCACCCTAGTTGAAAGCATTACCGCCTTCCTCTCAAGTAGAAATAACGGCTCTTCACCGGGAATGTTTACTAATCATAAAGATATTCCACATTCCATTCCAGGATGGATTCACAAACTGTTTCTATCGATTTCCACCAACCATCGACTCTCTATAAGAAACGGCATTTGTTACTACTTCCTATCAACACGCTTATTTTATAAAATTGTTACCATCAATTTACTATAATCTTATACAAGTTGCAAGTTACTTAGACAACTTTTTTCATTTTCGCTTCTTTTACCATTTCTACAAAGTATGCTGTGACACGATGATCATCCGTTAATTCCGGATGGAATGAAGCAGCTAAAAACTGATTTTGTTTTACTGCTACCATTCGGTCACCATGTGTAGAAAGTACTTCAACATCATCAGCTACATTTACAACATACGGAGCACGGATAAATACACCAATAAATTCTTCTCCTACACCTTTAATTGAAAGTGCGACTTCAAAGCTATCTTTTTGGCGTCCGAACGCATTGCGTTCTACTGTAATATCCATAGCACCAATATGTGCTTCTTCATAGCCAATAAGTGTTTTTGCAAGAAGAATCATACCTGCACATGTACCAAACATTGGTTTACCAGACTTCGCGAATGTACGAAGTGGTTCCATGAAAGCATACTTATCAATAAGACGGCGCATTGTTGTACTTTCACCGCCTGGTAAAATAAGACCATCAATCTCTTCAAGTTGCTCTATACGCTTTACAACAACAGCTTCTGCACCACTTGCTTCAACTGATTTTATATGCTCACGAACTGCACCTTGAAGACCTAGTACACCGATTTTCACCATTTTAAAGTTCTCCTTCAATTACCATCCACGCTCTTGCATGCGTTGTTCTGGTAATAACGTTGAAATTTCGATACCTTTCATTGCATTACCTAATCCTTTAGAAAGGCTTGCAATTAGTTCGTAATCCTCATAATGAGTCGTCGCTTCAACGATTGCGCGTGCAAATTTCTCTGGATTTTCTGATTTGAAGATACCAGATCCTACGAATACACCATCCGCACCAAGTTGCATCATTAACGCTGCATCTGCTGGTGTTGCTACACCACCTGCTGCGAAGTTTACAACTGGCAAACGACCAAGGCGTTTAATTTCAAGTAGTACTTCATAAGGAGCACCAGTATTTTTTGCATATGTCATTAACTCATCTTCACGTAGACTTGCAACTTGACGGATTTCTGCATTGACTTGGCGCATATGACGCACTGCCTCTACAATGTTTCCTGTTCCTGGTTCACCTTTTGTACGAAGCATAGATGCACCTTCTGCAATACGACGTGCAGCTTCTCCGATATCACGGCAACCACATACAAATGGAACTGTGTAATCACGTTTATTTAAATGGTATACTTCATCGGCAGGAGTTAACACTTCACTCTCATCGATATAGTCTACCCCTAATGATTCTAATACACGTGCTTCTACAAGGTGACCGATACGGCATTTTGCCATAACCGGAATTGACACCGCACCCATAACTTCCTCAACTATTGTTGGGTCTGCCATACGAGAAACGCCACCTGCTGCACGAATATCTGCTGGTACACGCTCTAGTGCCATAACGGCAACTGCGCCTGCCTCTTCTGCAATTTTTGCTTGTTCAGCGTTAATTACGTCCATAATAACGCCGCCTTTTTGCATTTCTGCCATTCCACGTTTTACACGTTCTGTCCCTGTTACATTTGTCATGTTACAAAAACCCCCCTAGGTGAATTGCTTTTCCCCGTTAAAGGCGAAAATTAAGAATACTCTTACATTCTACCACTAACCATCAGATGCTTGTCTACTACTTTTTCATAAAGTCGGTATGAAAAATAGGAATAAGAAAAAGCCCCTACAATGAGGAGCTTTTAAAACCAACCTTTTACTGTATCAACAGCACTATTCCATATACCACTAAAGAAAGAACCAATTCCGCGCATAGAGCGAGTAAACCAATTCGCTTCCTCTACTGCAGACGTTGTTACAAGATCTACTTGTAATGACTTACCAGATAAAAATCCAGGATCATTCGCATCTTTTGGTGTGATTACCATTTGGCCAAGTGCAGCTCCCTTTTTAATAGGTGCTTCTTGTCCCTTATTTGCTTCTTT
The DNA here is from genome assembly GCF_058791555.1 of Bacillus sp. EB106-07-01-XG149. Classification (NCBI taxonomy): domain Bacteria; kingdom Bacillati; phylum Bacillota; class Bacilli; order Caryophanales; family Bacillaceae; genus Bacillus; species Bacillus sp. EB106-07-01-XG149. The sequence goes on from NZ_JBYTDP010000017.1 coordinate 10,976, forward strand.
TAATTCTGTTTTATAAACATCTTTACTTCCTTTTGGCACTGGAACTGAAACAGCTTGTTTTGTTTGAACTGCTACATCTTTATCTTTAGCATTTTCTACTCGAACTGTTTCTTGTCCTTTTACTGAAGAATCTTTTTTATATATTTGCTTCATTTCAAAGTTAGCAAATCCATAATCATATAGCTTCTTTGTTTCATCAAAACGTGCTGTATGAGAACTTGTTTTAATAACTACAGAAATAAAACGCATTCCGTTTCTTTCAACCGTACCAGTGAAGCAATCCCCTGCTTCTGGAGTCGAGCCTGTTTTCAGGCCATCTACGCCATCATATTCTTTCACTAAGCCCTTTAACATCCAGTTCCAGTTCGACATTGCAAACTTCTCTTTTTCTGGACGAAATTCTTTTTTCGGGATTTTTGCTGTATCTAACACTTTTGGATAATCTTTAATTAAATGTTGTGCTAAAGTTGCTACATCCTTTGCAGACATTTTATTTTCTTCATCCGCTGTTGTTCCTTCAGGATGCATTCCCTTTAAATCTTTATTCGTCAAACCAGTAGAATTAACAAATTTATAATTTTTCAACCCTAGTTCTTTCGATTTATCATTCATCATTTTTACGAAGTCTACTTCTTTACCTGCAATTGCTTCTGCTAATGCAATTGTTGCACCATTTGCAGAAAAGATTGCCATTGCCTCGTATAGCTCTTTTACTGTATAAGAGCCACCATTTTCTAATGCAACATTTGATAATGAAGCATCTTGTGAAACCTTATATGCATATTCAGAAACCTTAACTCTTTGATCCCACTTAAGTTTTCCTTTGTCCACTGCTTCGTGAACTAAATATTCACTCATCATCTTTGTCATACTAGCAATGGATAATAATTCATCTGCATTCTTTTGATATACAATTTTCCCAGAATTCGCTTCAACTAAAATTGCCGCACCTGCTTCAATGTTTAAAGCAGCTCCTGTTTCAGCTGATGCATTGCTATATGGTATAAAGATGCTACAAGCTAGTGTAAGCACTGTTACTAAAGCAATGAATCTTTTGCAAAACATACCTTTCACGTCTGTTACCCCCAATATCTATGTACTCACATAACCGTTATTCTAACATAATCAAAAAAAAATAGACAGAGATATCAAATCTCCGTCTATTTGTATATCAGACATTATAATGAGTAGTTTGGAGCCTCTTTTGTAATTTGTACGTGATGAGGGTGGCTTTCACGTAAACCAGCACCTGACATACGAATGAATTGTGCATTCTCACGTAAGAATTCTAAATTCTGCGCTCCGCAATATCCCATACCGGCACGTAATCCACCAACTAATTGATGAACTGTATCTGCTAAAGGTCCTTTATATGGTACTCGACCTTCAATACCTTCTGGAACAAGTTTTTTATTTCCTTCTTGGAAGTAACGGTCTTTACTTCCTTTTTCCATCGCTCCGACAGAACCCATACCACGATATACTTTAAATTGACGACCTTGGTAAATTTCAGTTTCTCCAGGGCTTTCAGCAACACCAGCAAACATACTACCTAGCATAACAACGTGTGCTCCTGCTGCTAAAGCTTTTACCATGTCACCAGAGTACTTAACACCACCATCAGCAATAACTGGAATACCGTGTTTACGAGCTTCTGTTGCACAATCATAAACTGCTGTTAATTGTGGTACACCCACGCCAGCTACAACGCGTGTCGTACAGATAGAGCCTGGTCCAATACCAACTTTAACTACGTTTGCACCTGCTTCAATTAAAGCTTTCGTCGCTTCAGCAGTAGCAACATTTCCAGCGATAATATTTAGTGATGGATATTTCGCACGAACTTCTTTTACTTTATCAATAACACCTTGAGAATGTCCATGAGCTGTATCAAGTACGATTGCATCTACGCTAGCTTTTACTAATGCGTCGATACGAAGCATAGCATCAGCCGTTACACCAACCGCTGCCCCAACTAATAAGCGTCCTTGCTTATCCTTCGCAGAATTTGGGAATTCAATTACTTTTTCAATATCTTTTATTGTAATAAGCCCTTGTAATACACCGTTATTATCAACAAGAGGGAGTTTTTCAATTTTGTACTTTTGTAGGATCTTTTCAGCTTCTTCCAGCGTTGTACCAACTGGAGCTGTAATTAGCTTTTCTTTTGTCATTACGTCGGAAATTTTGATTGAGTAGTCTTGGATAAAACGCATATCACGGTTTGTAATAATACCAACTAATTTTCGCTCGTCTAAATTATTTACAACCGGTACACCTGAGATACGGTATTTTCCCATAAGATGCTCTGCATCATATACTTGATGTTCTGGAGTTAAAAAGAAAGGATCTGAAATAACGCCACTTTCAGAACGTTTTACTTTATCAACTTGCTCCGCTTGTTGTTCGATAGACATGTTTTTATGAATAATTCCTAAACCGCCTTGACGAGCCATTGCAATAGCCATATCAGCTTCTGTTACTGTATCCATTCCTGCACTAATTAACGGGATATTTAACTGTAAGCTTTCAGATAAAACTGTTTTAACACTTACTTCTCTTGGTAGTACATCTGACTTTGCTGGTACAAGTAATACGTCATCAAAAGTCAAACCTTCTTTAACAAATTTAGATTCCCACATAATTGTTCCCCCCATGATACCAGAAATTATTATTAGTAGCTTATCAATTGGTTAAAATACTGTCAAGGACGTATATATATGTTAGAATTTTTAGACAATAAAAGGAGCGTAATATATGCATCAAACACATTGCACTTGGCAGCAACTAAGTTTCTTCTTTTCATCTCAAAATGTACAGCGTTATCTTGCCCGTTGCTATGAAAAATCCTCCATAAAAGATGCTGAAAAAAAAAGTTTCGAAAATTGTTATCCCTTTATTTATTACTTAGAACACGGGAAAAATTATTATGAATTATATAAGGTAGCCCCCTTTTCGATTCAGCCAATGTTATTGTTTTATGGAATGAGCCAACTTTTTAAAGCCTGCTTACTAACTATTGATCCTAACTATCCAGAATCCACTACTGTTTTAGCTCATGGTGTTACAACTCGCAAACGAAAAAAACAGGGGTATCAATTTTTAGAAGATGAGGTGAAGGTACAAAAAAACGGATTATTTACTCATGTTGCAGAACAGCTGTTTCACATGAAACACTTAGAAGCAGAGAAATTTAACATGCTAGATTTAATGGGAAATATTCCTGAATTACAAAATTTATTTCGCTATAGTCAAAAAGGTGACACTTTATATAAAATCGATTCAACAAATACAAATGAACTTTCTTTTTCGGCCAACATACTAGATCGACTTCATATGACTACAGAAAGATTTTCACGTTACATTGAATCAACTTGTAAGCATTTATCCATACAACATGTCTCCGGGAAAACGAGCGGATCGAATCTGCTTTTTACAGCTCCTATCCAGTCGTGGAACCCTATATATAGTACGCCTTTATACTACGAATATCTTGCTGATACTTATTACTTACCAATTCCAATTGACCCGAGAAATCCTAAACCAGTATTACCTGAACTTCTTGTTCATTATTTATTGCTCTACAATTTAAGTATGATTTCTAGATACGAAACAGATTGGTGGTATGATTTACTTGGGAGCTATGGCTCTGAAGATTATCCATTTATTTATCAATTCCTTACTATTTCTGCTCAAAAAATCCCTTACTATATTTCGTCTTTTTTACTAACAGAACCGAGCCTATTTCATGGGAAATAAAAAAAACACAAGTCAAAAGACTTGTGTTTTTAATTGCTTGGCGACGTCCTACTCTCACAGGGACAAGGTCCCAAC
>NZ_JBYTDP010000018.1:0-8437 GCF_058791555.1 Bacillus sp. EB106-07-01-XG149
ATGTCAACTAAGTTTTTTATTTCGTTTACCGCGTTCTGCGTTATTGCATCGGCGACTTGTTCTATATTACACCTCTATATCCTAATCGTCAATACCTTTTATCCTTTTTATTTTATAAATTTTAAAGGGTATTGAACCTTCTTCATTTATACTCCGTTCCTAGATATTAATAAACTGGTGCAATCACTTTCATAATCGACAGTTTATACTTTCTTACTTAAACCTTTCTAAAGAATGAATAGCAAGCCATACAAATATATATTAAAGGTAGCACTTTTTATTTCGAGTACATTCCAGCTGCATTCACAATTATCTCCTACCACTTCTCTCTAGGAATTATAAATACGCCCTACATTTACTAAAAATCTAATTAACTTAGGAGGCGTTATGAAATGCATGTTAATAAGAAGATCATTTATGTATCCCATGATGCCCATTTCCATGGAGCACAGCTGCTTTCTTTACATACTATTAAAGCTCTTAAAGAAAACTTTCATTACTCCGTCGCAATTATTTCTATTGGAACGGGCGTTTTAATCCACGATTTTCAAAAGTATGGTCCTGTTTATTGCCTAGAGGAAGACTACCCTACGGAAAAAAAGGTCGAATTATTAATAAAGAAGTTACTATCACAAGACTATACCATCGCCATATGTAGTACCGTCATAAGTGGTGATATAGTTACATTACTAGCTAAACACAATATAAAAGTTATTTCATTAATACATGAATTGCCACATTTAATACAACAGTACTCTGCCGAGGGAAAAGCGAGCAACATTGCCGAGTTTGCTTACAAAATTGTCTTCCCTTCACAGTACGTGTATGAAAAATTCCGTACAATCACCCAATTAGATCATGAGAAGTGCCATATTCTCCCTCAAGGTTTATTTAACCATAATCCTTATAAGAACAATATTACAAAAGCTAGAAACGAATTACGAAAAAAACACAACCTGCCTCTAGATAGCAAAATCATTTTGGGGGTAGGTTTCGCTGATCATCGAAAAGGGATAGATTTATTCTCACTTATTGCTTACTCAGTAAGAAAGGTTCATACGAATATTCATTTTATCTGGGTTGGAAGAACGGATGTTCGTTTTTTAAATACACTCTCCCCAAGATATACAGCACATTTCACATTAGTGGAGCCTACTCCAGATATCGGTTTATATAACGCCGGGGCTGATTTATATTTATTAACTTCAAGAGAAGATCCTTTTCCCAACGTTGTTTTAGAAGCATTAGATACAAAAGTCCCTGTTATAGGGTTTAAAAACGCTGGAGGTTTTGAAGATGTTGTTACGGAACAGACTGGCGCCTTAGTAGACTTTTTAAATTTACCGAAGATGTTGGAAAGAATATACGAATTTATTGGAGATGAGGATTTACGATTACAAAAAGGTAGCTTTGGCCAAGAACTTATTGAAAAAGATTTCAACTTTCTTCATTATATTTATCAATTATTAAACTTGCTTGAACATAATTATAAAAAAATAAGCGTAATCGTACCGAATTATAATTACGAAAAATACTTACCTGGCCGAGTTAAATCAATATTAAACCAAACCTATCCCCTTTACGAACTAATTTTCCTAGACGATGCCTCTACTGACAATAGCGTATCTATATTTGAACAGCTGCTCTCAAAAGAAAATAAGCCCCACCTAAAAGTTCAGCAGATTATTAATGATAAAAACTCTGGTTCTGTATTTAAACAATGGATAAAAGGCGTCTCTGCAGCAACCGGTGATTATATTTGGATTGCAGAGGCCGATGACTTATGTGATCAGACCTTTTTAGAAGAAGTAATACAAGGGTTTCATATAAATGGTGATGTTACTTTAAGCTACACACAATCAAAACAAATAGATGAACAAGGAAATATCCTGGCCAATCATTATTTAGATTACACAAATGATATTGATAAAGAAAAATGGAAAAGTTCTTATTTCCGAAAAGGGATAGATGAAATACAAGATACATTACTTATCAAAAACACCATACCTAACGTCTCAAGTGTAGTTTTCAAAAACATAGATATAAAAACAACAGAAAAACAATTAGAAAAGTTTAAAGTAGCTGGTGATTGGTTTTTCTATGTTTCTATTCTTAAAGAGGGTAACATTTATTTCAATCCAAAACCGCTAAACTATCATAGACGACATACAAATAGCGTAACGAGAACAGAAGATTCATATTCCCATTACAGTGAAGTTGTACAAATGCAGAATTTCATTAAAGAAACCTTTACTATCGACGATATTTCAAAAAAGAAAATGTACACATATAGAAAGTATCTTAAAGCATATTTGAAGATTGAATGATATATTTTCTTCGCCATCAGTATCTCTTTTAAGACGTTACTATCATTTAAGGGGGGTTACTCATTGAAAGAATTTATAGAGGCAAATAAAGATTTGATTTCTCAAATTGCACACAACTACAATGTAAATGCAAGTATCCATCCAGAGGATCATATCTTTCAATTCCTTGTCACTAATCCAGTCTTCCCATCTAAAAAAGAAGCGATAGATTATTATTTTCAAGATGGGAGAAAATCCGCAGAAACACTCTTAGATTTAATTACTTCCTTTTATCCTCCTATAGACACTCCAATAAAATTATTAGAATTCGCATCCGGATACGGCTGCATAACACGTCATTTATTAAACCTACAAACGAACTTAAGTATAACTACCTGCGATATACATGAAGAGGCTATTACTTTTGTTGAACGTACATTAAATACTTCTTCTATCTTATCTCACCCTGAACCTGAACAAGTAAATTTGACCTCGTCTACGTATGATATCGTTTTTTGTCTATCCTTTTTTTCTCATATGCCTGATACAACTTGGTTTCGTTGGCTTCAAACATTGTATAATGCTGTTTCTCCTGAAGGCTTACTCATCTTCACAACTCATGGTTATCAAAGTAAAAAGTACTTCAGCTTTCCAGATTTAAATAAACAGGGTTATTGGTTTCTCCCTTCTAGTGAACAATTGGATTTAGATGTTCATCAATACGGGCAAACAATCGTTAGTCCCTCTTACGTATGTGACAAAATTAAATTATTACCCTATAACCCTGTCATCAAAAAATACACTGAAGGTTTTTGGTGGGAACATCAAGACCTTTGGGTAATAAAAAAAGAAATAAAATAATAAACCACGCTCTACTTATACAGAAGTAGGGCATGATTTATTATTTTTTACTATATAAGAACTCTTCAATCCATAGCTTATTTAATCTAATTCCACTTTTGAAATCTATTTTCGGTTCCCAATTACATTCTCGTCTTACCCTATCTATATTTAAAATGATTTTTTGAACATTTTCTTGTTTTTGTTTATAGCAGGTAAAGTCCACTTTTCTTTCCGTTAATTTCTCCAATTCTACTATAATTCGTTTTAAAGAGAGACCCTTGCCGCTCCCTATGTTATACACACAAGATTTCAAATGATTTAATTGTGATAGTTGTATAGTGATTTCAACTAAATCATCTATATAAATATAATCTCGAATAATCTCTTGTGGATTCCCATATATATTAATCTTTTCATTACTGAGATGCTGATACAAAAAACAGTTTATTGCCCCAACTTTCTTTAAAGGATTTTGATATTTTCCATATGGATTAGAATATCTACATACAACATAGTCAATTCCGTATTTTTTCTTATAAAAGTACAAGTAATTTTCAAGCGACACTTTTGTTATTCCATAAGGAGAAAGTGGTTTTAATGGATGTTCCTCATCAATAGGTAAATATTCCGGTTCACCATAAACCGTGCCTCCAGAAGATGCTAATACAATTTTTTTAACAGGAAAATTTTTAACACTTTCCATGAAGTTAAGAAAAAAAAAGCTACTGTTTATATCTCCGAAAACATCTTCAATTGAAGTTGCTACATTAGACGTTGCAGCTAAATAAATAATAATATCCACATCCACTAAAGCTTTATATATATCTTCAACATTCGCTAAATCACCTTTAATAAATTCAACCTCACTTATAATATTTTGAGGGAAATTATTTATATGTCTGGAAAATACTTTTACATTTTGACCTTGTTTCAATAAACCTAATGCGAGGTTAATACCAATGAAACTATTTCCACCTACTATTAAATAACTATTCTTCCTCATAATATCCTCTCTAGTAATAAGATTTTTGCTTATCACACCTAGAAATACAAATAAACGAACTTGGTCACCTCTATTATTCATTCTCTTATAATTGTATGCCCCTTATAAATTTTCATTATCTTTATTTTATATTTTCCTTTTAGAATCGATACCTTATTTAAGATGACCACAAAAACACTCATAATATTTACTCATTCCCATGAATATATTGGATTAGTAAAAACTCGCCTTCTCATATTCTCGTTTATTCTATTTAAAAACTTTCAAAAAGGAGCACTACATGTATGAAGAATGTAAATCAAGAGCTTTTAAATCATGTAATCTTACATAAAGATCGAATCCCACATTTCCATAAAGACTTTCCACTTATACTATTTTGGAGCCATAGAAGCGGATGCACTACTTTAGCTAATTGGTTCTTTTTTCAAATTGGATTATTTACTGAAGCAAAGAAATACCATGACTTTATTCATTACTATGAATTCTGGGTGTATAAAAACAATACCAACTACATACCAGAGTTACAAAATGGGCTTCTAACAGCAAAAAAAGATGTTTGTAAACTTGTACGGAATCCCTATACAAGGGCTGTCAGCTCATTTTTATTACTTGCTGACAATCCATATGCTAGCCCTCAATGGGAAAGTATCCGCCATTATTTGTATAATGACAAATATAGTAATCGAGGAATATCATTTAAACAATTTTTATATTACGTTCGAGCATTAGGTCCCAATTCCCTAGCAATGGACATACATTTTAGTCAGCAATACGTTCCAGGTGAAGAAAACTTCATCCAATACTATATTCCTTTAGAAGATTTTAATACACAAATCACCAAAATGGAACATACGTACGATTTAGTTAAATCCAATTTAGCGCTACTTACAAATTCAGATCATCATCGCGCTCATAAAATGCTTTATACAGGAAGCTATGCAGAACTCAGCATTACAGATGCCGCCTTCCCTCGCTTTCCAACATATGAAAGCTTTTATGATGAAGAAACAATGGCGTTAGTTACAGAAATATATGCACAAGACTTTGAAATGTATCTGTACACAAAAGGGATATTCTAAGTCGATACATTCTTCAATGAATAAAAGCGAATGTATCGCATAGCATAAAGTGAAACTTTAATTAGCGTGGGTTTCTCTCCCGCTAATTATTCCATTCTACCAATCTCACTTTTATGTGTTCCCTAATTTCCACCCACTCTCTTTGATTTCGCTAATTGTTGACGTGTGTTTCATATGCATTTTTTTACACAGGAGTGATGTCATGTGGAAGGTAATTTGAAGCACAATAATGGATATTGCGTTATTTGTGAGAAGAAAGCTACATTTATAGAGCATAATGATTGGCTTAGAGATCACTATTTATGTTCTACATGCCACTCTATACCAAGGCAGCGCGCTCTAATCCATGTTTTAAATACATTTTTTCCAAAATGGGGTTCCTATCATATCCACGAATCCTCTCCTGGAGGAATTACAACTCAACTACTAATAAAAAACTGCAAAAACTATACATACTCTCAATACTTCAAAAACTACCCTCTCGGCCAATACTTTCAAGGGATTAGATGCGAGAACTTAGAAGACATGACTTTTCAAAATGAATCTTTTGATTTATTCATTACTCAAGATGTCTTTGAACATGTAATGGAGCCAAACAAAGCCTTTAAAGAAATAGAGCGTGTATTAAAGCCTGGCGGCGCTCATGTGTTTACTGTCCCTTGGTATCATACACTCACAAAGACTTTACAAAGAGCAAGAATCAATAAAGAAGGAATCGAATATATTGAGGAGCCAATTTATCATGGTAATCCTATTGATGAGAACGGGTCTTTAGTAACATTTGATTGGGGTCAAGATATGATTGAATATATTTATACACATGCAAATATGTATACCATTGTTTATTTACAAAAGGATAGATCACTGGGGTTAGATGCTGAATTTCTACATGTTTTTATTAGTAAAAAACACGAAAATGATTTTTAGGCACTATATAATTTGGAGGTTAACAAATGAATAACTTTAAGTTAGGAAGTGATTTTGATAACCTTGTTAGCCCACTTTCTGATGTTGAACTTCTTAATCTATTTATACAAAGTTGCTCAAAAACAAAGATAAATGGCATCCCAGTACCTATGTTCCCCCCCGAAGAAATTCAACAACAGTTTGTAGGTGCTTCCTATGAACATGCTCTTTATGAAGCATATTTGTTTTATAGACTTGTAAAAACATATGCCCATAATTTAGGCGTTCCCTTGAATAAAGAACGTAAAATTTTAGACTTTGGTTGCGGATGGGGAAGAATCATACGCTTCTTTTTCAAAGATGCTCGCCATAAAAACTTACTTGGTATTGATGTAGATCCTGTAATGATTAGCCTTTGTAACGAAACGTTAGGAAGAGGCAGATATAAAATAGCTCCCCCACAACCTCCTGTAGAATTTATTAATGACACTTCATTAGACATCATATTCGCTTATTCTGTATTCTCACATTTATCCGAAGAAACTGCAGAAAATTGGATAAAAGAATTTTCAAGAATTCTTCGCCCAGGTGGAATCTTCATCGCCACAACACAAGCACGCTATTTTCTCGATTTCTGTCAACAATTTAAGGAACACCCTGAATTAATTCAAACGGGATGGCATAAAACTTTATCTCAAGCTTTTCCAGATATAAATCGTGCCATCTCAGATTATGAAAGCGGCAATTTTGTCCACAGCCCTACAGGAGCTGGAGACGTTAGAAATAGTAGCTTCTACGGGGAAACCGTTATACCTAGAACTTATATTGAAAATCACTATGAGAAGTATTTAAAGCTACGGGACTTTTTTGATGATACAAACCGGTTACCACAAGCTCTATTTGTTCTCCAAAAAGATTAACTCTTTTCGCTCATTGTATAATGAAGATCATTTTGTATCTCAGCCGTATATATTAAAATCATCAAAGATTTCCCTATCAAGCAAACTGTACAAAAGAATTCATTATGCAGCATAAACACAGTAAGTAAATAACATATCTCACGCTTTAACTAGATTCGAAAAATCAAAAGTAACTTCCCACCACTTGAACTACGAACAACATAAGGGGGATATATCTTGAAAATAATCGCTTTTTACTTACCACAGTTTCATCAAATAAAAGAAAATGACCGATGGTGGGGGAAAGGGTTTACTGAATGGACAAATACTAAAAGTGCACGACCTTTATTTTCAGGACATTACCAACCTAGAGAACCTTATCAAGATTTTTATTATGACTTAACCACCCCATCCGTAAGAAAATGGCAAGCAGAAATCGCCAAAGCACATGGCATATATGGCTTTTGTTATTACCATTACTGGTTTAAAGGGAAGAGGCTATTGGAGGCACCCTTTAATGAGGTACTTAAGATGAAGGAACCAGATTTTCCATTTTGCCTTTCTTGGGCAAATGAACCGTGGACAAAAACTTGGGATGGTCTTGATAGTCACATATTAATGCCTCAAAATTATGGAGAATTATCGGATTGGAAAGAACACTTTGAGTATTTATTGCAAGCTTTCCAAGATGACAGATATATCCGTATAGACGATAAACCACTATTCATTATTTATCGTCCTGGGCATATCCCTCATTGTGAACAAATGCTTCATTATTGGAATACACTCGCACAAGAAAATGGTTTGAAAGGTATATACTTTGCAGAAACATTAAACAGCTTTCCACTTCCTAATATAAATGGATTTGATGCTAGCATTCAATTCGAGCCTTTTTATACAATTGCTCATGATAGCTCTTCAGACATAAATAAGACAATATATGAGTCTGGTAAACAAATAAACGCTTGGGATTATGATAAAGTGTGGATGTATATACTAAAGCGATCTCCTCCAGAGAAAAAAACATTTCCTGGTGCCTTTGTTGACTGGGACAATACTGCACGCCGCAAAGACTTAAATAGCAGCATCTTCCTAGGTTCTACCCCTAGGAAGTTCACGATATATTTAAGCAAACAAATCCAGCGTACCTATTCTCTTTACAACAGCGAGTTTTTATTTATTAATGCGTGGAATGAATGGGCCGAAGGTACTTACTTAGAACCAGATAAAAGGTATGGATTCGCCTATTTAGAAGGAGTTAAGCAGGCAATTAACAGAGGTATGAAAGCATACAAAAAAGACGAGTCATTCTGACTCGTCTTAAAGTTGCTTGGCGACGTCCTACTCTCACAGGGACAAGGTCCCAACTACCATCGGCGCTAGAGAGCTTAACTTCCGTGT
>NZ_JBYTDP010000019.1:0-4093 GCF_058791555.1 Bacillus sp. EB106-07-01-XG149
AGTTAGTTTGTCTAGCATCTAAAAATAAAAATTGACGTTTCACGTTGTTTGTTTCGTTCAGTTTTCAAAGAACTACTCGGTCGCTCATTTGCGACTCCCTTATGTTAACATCTTCGTTAGTTAATGTCAACTAAGTTTTTATTTCGTTTATCGCGTTCTACGTTATTGCATCGGCGACTTTTCCTATATTACACCTCTATATCCTAATCGTCAATACCTTTTTATAAAGTTATTCAAGTTAATATTTTTACACTCTCTAATCTAAAGAAGAACCTATAAATATTGCATTATCCGAAAAACCTCTTGGACTTCGCTTTAATTTCTTCTCCCAAAATATATTCAAGTTTACTTATACCCTAGACTTAATTGGTACAGAAATTTTCCCCAACGAAACTAACAACCTTTTTTTAATAAATACTAATATGTAATTAAAAAGTTATTACGCTCCCTAACACCTCTTTGTTTATCAGGCACTCTATTAGAAATGATTGAAGATATACGCATCCTTATAACAGACAACGATACAGAAATTCTTATATACTACTCTAGTTATAGAGTTCCCCTTATATGAAGTAATGGTTACTTACCTGTTTACTCGTAAATATATAGAAGTACACTAATACATTTACTAACTATCCCTGTGTCACTGAAATAGCAGACTTATATCTTTTTCATCTTTAGCAGCATCCATTTCCATATGGCCTAGTCGTAATAAATTTCATATCCCCTTAACAAACATTTAAGATATACAAATAAACTATACTCGAGGTCCAAACCAATTAATAGAATTTCTTTTTTAAACATATATACCGGATTAAAAATACGCACCTCAATTGATCGAGTGCACCTAACATACCAAGAAAGAAAGAAAGAAAGAAAGAAAGAAAGAAAGAAAGAAAGAAAGAAAGAAAGAACGTTCGTTCTGTTTGCGTTTTATTACTTTTTATCACATTTAAGGGTGTTTATCATATACCTTATATTTACGTTTTACCGTTAGAAGAGCGAATCGAGTAATTTTATTGTTTCTATTATATATCCTCCGTTTTGAAATACATATAGAATTACAAATTCATTTATTTCTAGCTATACACCTAAGAATACATACATTAAGAAACCAATGCATATAAAACACCCACAAAAACAAATTCTACAACAAGGTATACTACAGCTGTACAATTATAAACCATAATCTTTTCAACACCTATAGGAGTCCTGTCCGCATTTAACGCAAATATAAACTAAAAAAATTTCAATATAAAAAGAGCCGGAATTTCTACTCTAAGGAAAATCCGACTCTTATTTGGGGCCACAACCAAAATGATTTAACTTACTCACTACAACTGAACTCCCTCATAATAACCATAGCCAAAATAATTTTTACATTTAATATTCCCTACTCTGTTGTACTGCAGATGAATGCATCATATCTATCACTGCACGATATAAATTTTCCGGATATTCAGCTATCCGATGGCATAAATACAAGTACCACTCTTTCCCATAAGTCAAATACACCCTAACCTTATGTCCTTTGTTTTTCAAATCACTTAACATATCCGGACGAATTCCATATAGCATTTCTATCTCTACATTAGATTGACTAAAATATTGACGTTTCTCCATTTCTTTAATAAGAATTTCATCATGTGTAGCTATAGATACAGGATGGTTATTTTCAACTAGTTGTTCTACAATCTGAAGATACTGTTGGTTTAAGTCATTTGACCTAGGCATAGCAATATCCGAAACTTCTTGATAGGCACCTTTTACAACTCGTATTTTCCCTGGATAATGTAGGAGTTCTTGAATATCATTGTTTGAGCGATATAAATGCGCCTGAATCGTTATCCCTACATTAGGATATTGCTCAGTTGTTTTTTTATAGATGGAAAGAATGTCTGCTGCTTTAGATGATTCTTCCATACTTATCATAAGGGTAGTTCCATGTACTTTTGCCTTCTCTGCCAACTCCATTAAATAAATATAAGATATTTCTGGATCTATAGATAATCCAATATGCGATAAATCAAGTGATACTGTTTGTTTCATAGATAGAGCACCTATATCCCCAATAAGATTCCAAAACTCATTTTTTGCTTTATAACACTCCTCTATATCTAGAGTATTTTCCCCTATGTATTCTAGTGAAGTATGATAACCTTTTGTAATTAGTTCTTTTGCTATTACAACCCCCTCATGTCTCGTTTCTCCGGTGACAAAGCGTTTCGCAGCTTGCAATAACAACGCATAGAGTTCAGTGGATTGTTGTACATAGGATTTTATATGTTCATTTCGTGCAATCGATTTAAATGCCTGAGCTACTTGGAATTCTGGTTTCATCATCACATTTTCATCCCCTTTAGAACTATTTGATCCAACTATAGCATGCTAAAATGGTTCATATTAGTACCATTTTAATCAAACTTTTATGGTACCAATTTTGATGAAGGGAGCATTTATATGCTTTGGATACCTATTGATCGATCGTTAGATATAAGTTTAATTCGACAAGTTTATCACCAAATACGTGAACGAATATTAAACGGAGAGCTACAATCTGGAGATAAACTACCATCTACACGGGAATTATCTTCTGAGTTAAGCGTGTCTAGGAATGTAATTTTAGAAGCTTATGATCAATTATTTTCCGAAGGTTTTTTGGTCGCTCGACAGGGTGCCGGGACATTCATTGCAGAAGGGACTTATTTAGAACAACGTAAAAAATCAACTCTAATTGATTCTTTATCTTCGTGCGAAGAAATAAACAAAGACAGTAACATCATTAATTTTCGTTCAGGGATACCAGCATTAGACTTATTTCCACGTAAGGGATGGGCAAAGTTATCTCATACTATATGGAATGAAACACCTCCTTCTACGTTTGGATACGATATTCCCGAAGGGCGTCCCGAATTAAGAAAGGTTTTATCACGCTATTTACTAAAAACAAGAGGAGTTTTTTGTCATCCAGAACAATTGGTAATTACCTCCGGTGCAACGCAAGCTTTAACACTTGTTTCTAAGTTACTTTTGTCAACAGGCGACGAAGTACTAATAGAAGATCCCATCACCAATGACATTCAAACCATTTTTAAAAATTCAGGAGCCTTCCTTTATCCTATACCAGTTGATGATAATGGGATGGATACATCTTTGCTGCCTTCAAATAAAAACCCAAAATTCATCTTCACTACTCCTTCTCATCAGTTTCCTTTAGGAGGAGCTTTACCGATTCAACGACGGGTTCAATTGATTAACTACTCAAGAAAAACAAATTGTTATCTCATTGAAGATGATTATGACAGTGAGTTTCGATATGAAGGCTCACCTGTAAGTTCATTACAGGGATTGGATCCCGAGCGTGTTATATATATAGGTTCATTTAGTAAAATTTTATCACCGGCCCTTAGGATGGGATACTTAGTTCTTCCCTCACACCTTATTGAAAAATGTCGCAGGGTAAAATGGTTTTCAGATCTACATACATCTTCTTTAAATCAGCTTGTCCTTGCTAAATTTATTGCCGAAGATTATTTGGAACGACATATTATGAAGATGAAAAAAATCTATAAAACTCGAAGAGACTTCCTTATCCAGCAATTAAAATTAGCATTCTCAAATAAGATCAATATTTTCGGTTATTCTACAGGATTACACCTGATTGTTGAATTCAATCAAGTTCAATTCACAAAAGAATTACTTGAGGAAATCCAACAACTCGGAGTGAAAGTATATCCTGTGGAAGAGCACGCCATTAAAAAAGGAAAACATCATAATCGAATTATTATAGGGTATGGACATTTAACAACTGAAGAAATAAAAGAAGGTGTGAGCAGGCTACAGAGGGCAATACCTTGTATATATTCTTGTTAACGAATAGACGGTCTAACAAACTTGTCCATATTTTTCTGAAGGTATGCTATTTAGGTGTGAAATCATAATAAAATAAAGCTGTTTTTTGCTAGATAAACGTACTCATAGAGCCAACATTAATTACAAGATTATTTCCATTAAACACAAAAAAGACGAGTCATTCTGACTCGTCTTAAAGTTGCTTGGCGACGTCCTACTCTCACAGGGACAAGGTCCCAAC
>NZ_JBYTDP010000020.1:0-2398 GCF_058791555.1 Bacillus sp. EB106-07-01-XG149
GTTAACATCTTCGTTAGTTAATGTCAACTAAGTTTTTATTTCGTTTATCGCGTT
Organism: Bacillus sp. EB106-07-01-XG149; assembly: GCF_058791555.1. Taxonomy (NCBI): domain Bacteria; kingdom Bacillati; phylum Bacillota; class Bacilli; order Caryophanales; family Bacillaceae; genus Bacillus; species Bacillus sp. EB106-07-01-XG149. The sequence continues at coordinate 55 of NZ_JBYTDP010000020.1, forward strand.
CTACGTTATTGCATCGGCGACTTGTTCTATATTACACCTCTAACCTACAATCGTCAATATGTTTTTATAAAAAACTTCATTTTTTTTAAAATCCTATTTACGTTATTAATTTATCTATTTATATACCTCTTCTATAAGAATAGATAAGCAACCCATGAAACACTCTATGGGTTGCTATTCCATCATAAAAACTATTGTTCTTTTGAAGGTACAGAACAACTTTCATCCGTACAAGACATATCGCTTCCACCCTCTGAAGAAAGCTCTTGTAACTTAGGTGCAGGGTTCTCTTCTTCCCAAACTTGCTGAAGTGCACCAACAAAAGTTTCAAGTGGTTGCGCACCTGAAATAGCATACTTTTGATTAATAATAAAATAAGGTACTCCTGAAATTTGATATTGCTGAGCAATCGCTTCATCAATTCTAACATCATTTACATATGCACTTTTATCATTAATAACACGTAAAGCTTCTTGCTTATCTAAACCTGAAGCTTCAGCAATAGTAGCAAGCGTATCCACATCACTTAAATTTTTCGATTCAGTGAAATATGCAAAAAGTAGATTTTCCGTAATCTCTTTTTCTTTCCCTTGATCCTTTGCAAATTTTGCAAGACGATGCGCATCAAAAGTGTTCGTCGGCTTCATCTCATCAAAATTAAAACTTAACCCCATACTAGCTGCATGATTGCCTAATTGTATATTATTACGCTTAGCTTCTTCAATACTAATCCCATACTTTGATGCAAGTACTTCATTAATACTTGTTCCAGAATAGATTGGAGCATTTTGATCTAATTCAAAACTTTTAAACTCGACTTCAACATCCTTCTTATGCGGAAATTGCTCTAAAGCCATTTCTAATCTACGTTTCCCAATATAGCAAAATGGGCATACAAAATCTGACCATACTTCAATTTTCATAGAAACACCTCATTAACATGTAGTTTTCAATTATTGTAGCATTGGCAATAAGGAATTCAAAAATTTATGCTTCAAACCTTATATACTACAAACTAAAATGAGTTTTTAAATAGAAAAAACGATAATCAAAAGTATAAAAACATTTCCTTCTGATTATCGTATATACAAATCTAAAACAATCTAATTACGCTGGAATGTATCTCCCCACGAACTTCCATACGGTATTCCAATATTTATTCGAATCTACCTTCTCGGCTTCTCCATGTCCAGCACCTGGAACAATTAATTTCTCTTTTTCTACTTTTGCAGCATTATATACTTCAGCTAACATTTCATAAGGAACGAATGTATCAGCATCCCCATGAATAAATAGCATCGGTGTTTTACTTTTCGCTACTTGTTTTACAGCTGAAGCTTCTTCTAAATCATATCCAGCTCTTAATTTTGTAACTGTATTTGCCGCATTCATAACAGGAAACTTTGGCAAATGGAATAAATCTTTTAGTTGATACGTAAATTCATCAATAACAGTTGAGTATCCACAATCTTCAATAATAACTTTAACGTTAGAAGGTAACTCTTCACCTGAAGTCATCATTACAGTTGCTCCTCCCATCGAAACACCAAAGAGTGCTATTTCAGCATTAGGGTCTTTCTTTACAATTTGTTGAATCCAAATCAAAATATCTTTACGATCGTGCCAGCCCATCCCTATATAATTGCCTTCACTATTTCCATGCCCACGAAGATCTGGCGCTATGACGTTATATCCTTCTTCATAAAAATTCCGGATATATTTCGTCATTTTCGATGCCCTACTATCATATCCATGAACTACAATTGCCCATTTATGGCTAGATTGTTCATTCATATATTCATAACCTGTTAATTTCAACTTATCGAAAGCATTTATGTTTCGTATATTAGGCTTATGATTTGAGACAAAGCTCGCATCCTTTTCTTCATTTGTAGCGAACACACCTCCCGGTGCATTCACAGTTTCTACTAAGTGAGGATTATCCTCTAAAAACTCTTTCTCTTGTTTCGCATTCAACGCATAATTATAAAAATAATTCCCGACTAACATATAAGTAATTGCTAGAAGGACTAAAACTACTATAGTAATTACACCTATCTTTTTCATATTATCTCCTTTTTCAAAATTAAATCTTCTTATATTCAAGTACTCAAAAAACAACTGCACTATTTTAACATACCGACAGATCGCCTCTACAAAAAATAAGATAGAAAATCTTAAACTACACATCAAAAATGATGAAAGAAAATGAATATGAGGGGATCAAAAAAATAAGGATTACTTACTTGAAGCTGATAAGAAGTTTAAAACACAAAAAAGACGAGTCATTCTGACTCGTCTTAAAGTTGCTTGGCGACGTCCTACTCTCACAGGGACAAGGTCC
>NZ_JBYTDP010000021.1:0-1662 GCF_058791555.1 Bacillus sp. EB106-07-01-XG149
TTCAAAGAACTACTCGGTCGCTCATTTGCGACTCCCTTATGTTAACATCTTCGTTAGTTAATGTCAACTAAGTTTTTCATTTCGTTTGCCGCGTTCTGCGTTATTGCATCGGCGACTTGTTCTATATTACACCTCTATACTCTAATCGTCAATACCTTTTATTCAATTAATAATAAAAATAATTCCAAAGGTATTTTCCATATGAGTTTCAGTTATTTCATTTCTCTCATTCAATGAAAGTAATGAAAAGGACATCCTATTACATACAAGGCGTCCTTTTCATTAAACACTATATACATACTCTTATAAACTTTAACATTCTTCATTCTCTTTAACATTTCGATCGTCTGATATAAATAAATCAATTAATTTACGTTTATCCGCCCATATCACTCCGAATAAAACTAAGCTACCACCTATTACTATTCTCCACGTCAAAGATTCATTTAATAGAACAATTGAAGCAACAATACTTATTAACGGTAACGCATTTAAATATAATCCACTTACTGATGCCGAGACTGTCTCTAATGCTCTATTCCAAAACCAATACGCTAAAATTGTTGCTCCAATAACAAGATATATTACACTTAGTCCAGCCTTCCACGTTTCAATCTTTGGAAGACCGTAATAAAAAGTTTCTGCCATTGCAAATGGTAATAGAATAACAGCTCCAATAATTAAAGTTAATGTTGTAAAAACCTTGTTTGATAGATATTGTTCTTGTTTTGGTCGTTTCAGCAATACTGTATAGAAAGCAAATAAGAACGTACTTAATAAAATAAGGATATCTCCTATTAAAGATACTTCTTGATCGACATTACTAGATGGAATTGTAATAAGAAGTACTCCGATAGCCCCCAATACAATACCGATCCAATAATTAAGCTGAATTTTTTCTTTCAAAAAGAACGCTGAAAAAAGAATTGTAACTAAAGGTAAAGCAGCATCAATAATACTAACATGCAATCCACTCGTTAAAGAAATACCGTAGGATGTGAACATAAAGTACCCAGCTACACCAGTAAAAGATAGTAAACTCATTCTTTTCCACGGGACTTGTTTATGTACAACTGATCTTTTTAATTGTTTAAATGAGAATAGTAAACAAATTCCACCAGCTAAGAAAAGGCGAATAAATAACAAAGTAAATGGCTGAATAGATTCTAATGCCCACTTTGTTGGCGCGATGGCTGTCCCCCATAATATAACAGCCGCTAATAACATGCATATTTCTTTCATAATCCCCCACACCCATCAAAAAATATATGTTAACTATCTTAATTATAGATTTTTTCTTATGTAAAATCCTTTAAAAATGAAAAACCGTTATATGAAAAACAACTAAATAGCTATTTTCCACATAACGGTTTCATATAAAAAGTAAAATATTTTAGTCATTCCACGACTCAATTAATACAAAAAGGTAATTCTTACCTTAAACTAATATTTAAATGTATTACTTTATCACCTTTTACGACATTATCGCTCAAATTTTAGTTTAGACAGTCCCTATTTCATCTTTTTTCCTCTTTAAGATTACTAAATTTATGGATTATGACATTTGGTACATAAAAATAAACACAAAAAAACCTAAGTCGAATCGACTTAGGTTTTTGCTTGGCGACGTCCTACTCTCACAGGGACAAGGTCCCAACTACC
>NZ_JBYTDP010000022.1:0-1301 GCF_058791555.1 Bacillus sp. EB106-07-01-XG149
TGATATGATCCCCTTATAGTAGACAGGAAAAAGAAAGAACACTAACCTGTTTACTATGGAGGGGATTTTTTTATGGGAAAAATTAGAGTCACTTACGATGTAGAATTTAAGAAAAAAGCTATAGATTTATACTTAAAAGAAGGCATGAGCTATAAAACCATTGCGAAAGAATTAGGTATTCATCACTCGGTTGTAAGTCGTTGGGTGAAATACTTTGAAGCTGAAGGAATCAAAGGACTAGAAGAAAAACGCGGTAAAGCGAAAGGACCAGGTTTAGGTAGACCAAGGCTTAGACCCGAAGATTCTGAAGCTAAGATCCGACGATTAGAAGCGGAAAATGAAATGTTAAAAAAGCTCTTAGGGATGTAAAAGGAGGAATGAAAGTCGTATCCAAAACGAAAAAATTTGAAGTCATCCATGAAATGAAAAAAACAGGTTATACAGTGACCATTCTATGCGATATTGCTGGTGTAACCAGAAGTGGGTACTACAAATGGATAAAACGGCATACGACGCCTTCAATAAAACAATCCGAGGATATCGAAATTAAGAAAAAGATATTGAAGTGTCATAAAAAATTAAGAGGAATTTATGGATATAGAAGAATACAAGTGTGGCTGAAAGCCACATATAACCTTCATTTGAATCATAAGCGCATCCAAAGATTGATGAGTGAACTAGGTATCAAAGCCGTAATTAGGAAAAAACGACCTTATTACGGAAAAAAAGAAGCTTATGTGATTTCAGAGAACCATCTAAATAGGGAGTTTCAAGCTTTAAAACCGAATGAGAAATGGGTAACCGATATTACCTATTTGATTTTCAATGGACAGCGCTTGTACTTATCCGCTATTAAGGATTTATATAATAATGAAATTGTTGCCTATGAAACCAGTCGTAGAAACGACTTAAAACTTGTGTTAGATACACTTAAAAAGGCAAAGAAAAAACGAAATGTGAAGGGAATCCTCTTACATAGTGATCAAGGGTCCCAGTATACATCTCGTCAATATAATCAATTACTTAAAAAATATCAGATGAAGGCAAGTATGTCTCGAAGAGGCAACTGTTGGGATAATGCTTGTATGGAAAACTTCTTCAGTCACTTTAAGGCAGAGTGTTTTCATTTACACTCCTTCCGTAAAGCGAATGAGGTCAAACTTGCCGTGCGTAAATATATGTACTTTTATAATCATCAAAGATTTCAAAAGAAATTAAATAACCTGAGTCCATATAAATATAGAACTCAGGTTGCTTAGTTGCGCTTTTTTAATACTGTCTACTTGACAGGGGTCACTGCA
>NZ_JBYTDP010000023.1:0-656 GCF_058791555.1 Bacillus sp. EB106-07-01-XG149
AAAGTTAGTTTGTCTAGCATCTAAAAATAAAAATTGACGTTTCACGTTGTTTGTTTCGTTCAGTTTTCAAAGAACTAAAAGCGGGTGAAGAGAATCGAACTCTCGACCAGAGCTTGGAAGGCTCTTGTTTTACCACTAAACTACACCCGCGTGGTCGGGAAGACAGGATTTGAACCTGCGACCCCCTGGTCCCAAACCAGGTGCTCTACCAAGCTGAGCCACTTCCCGTTATGGCGCGCCCGAGAGGAGTCGAACCCCTAACCTCTTGATCCGTAGTCAAACGCTCTATCCAATTGAGCTACGGGCGCTTATTCATGATGTTTTTTCGTCGTTGTATTTTGGCGACTCAATTATCTTATCATACTACATTTTCAAATGCAAGTACTTTTTTGAAAGATTTTTTGATGCGGCCGAGAGGACTTGAACCTCCACGGGGTTTCCCCCACTAGGCCCTCAACCTAGCGCGTCTGCCGTTCCGCCACGACCGCGCGGAAAAAACAAAAGTGAGCCATGAAGGATTCGAACCTTCGACCCTCTGATTAAAAGTCAGATGCTCTACCAACTGAGCTAATGGCTCGTAAATGGCTGGGCTAGCTGGATTCGAACCAGCGCATGACGGAGTCAAAGTCCGTTGCCTTACCGCTTGGCTATAGCCC
>NZ_JBYTDP010000024.1:0-574 GCF_058791555.1 Bacillus sp. EB106-07-01-XG149
GCTGGGCTAGCTGGATTCGAACCAGCGCATGACGGAGTCAAAGTCCGTTGCCTTACCGCTTGGCTATAGCCCATCGATTTCTTACTTAATTATATGTAAGTATCCATTAGATTATTTGTAATTTTTAAAATAAAAATGGGGCGACTGATGGGAATCGAACCCACGAATGCCGGAGCCACAATCCGGTGCGTTAACCACTTCGCCACAACCGCCATGTTGTGTAAATATATTTGGCAGGGGCAGTAGGAATCGAACCCACACTGGAGGTTTTGGAGACCTCAGTTCTACCTTTAAACTATGCCCCTATGTAAATGGTGGAGGGGGGCAGATTCGAACTGCCGAACCCGAAGGAGCGGATTTACAGTCCGCCGCGTTTAGCCACTTCGCTACCCCTCCGAAACTTACATGGTGCCGGCTAGAGGACTTGAACCCCCAACCTACTGATTACAAGTCAGTTGCTCTACCAATTGAGCTAAGCCGGCGTATTTTATTAAAACAAATGGTGGCTCGGGACGGAATCGAACCGCCGACACGAGGATTTTCAGTCCTCTGCTCTACCGACTGAGCTACCGAG
>NZ_JBYTDP010000025.1:0-519 GCF_058791555.1 Bacillus sp. EB106-07-01-XG149
CAACAAAAACGATTACAAGATCAAGCTGTAAGAGAAAAAAAGAAAGGAATGAAGTATTCTCCTCGTAGTAAACGACTCAGTGGTATCAATGTATATATGACAAACACTTCTACAGATATTGTCCCGATGGGACAGGTACATGACTGGTATTCTTTGCGTTGGCAAATCGAAATTTTATTTAAAACGTGGAAGTCATTCTTTCAAATCCATCATTGTAAAAAGATAAAATCAGAACGATTGGAGTGCCATTTATATGGCCAATTGATTGCCATTCTACTCTGTTCTTCTATCATGTTTCAAATGCGCCAATTGCTCCTCATGAAGAAAAAACGAGAGCTTAGTGAGTATAAAGCCATATATATGATTAAAGACTATTTTCTTCTTCTATTCCAAACTATACAAAAAAACACCCAAGAGCTATCAAAGGTGTTACTCCGCCTGTTCAATCTCCTACAGCAAAACGGGCGGAAATCTCATCGATATGAGAAAAAAACGGTCTTTGATATATTAGGTGTCGTT